>JACPEP010000008.1 GCA_016183425.1 Chloroflexota bacterium | reverse complement strand
GGATTGGGTGGTGTGGGGTCGGGACCTGAGCCACTCCCGTACCTTACCCGAAGGCCAAGGGCCCGGGCGGGGAATCAAGATATGGGAGTTTGCTACCGGGGGGCCTATTCATTCCTCCCCAGCGGTGGCTGGGGATACCCTTTATGTAGGCTCCCGGGATGGCTACCTTTACGCCCTGGAGGTCGCCACGGGCCGCTTGAAGTGGCGCTTTCAGACCGAAAGCTGGGTAGATTCCTCCCCAGCGGTGGTAGGGGGGGTAGTCTATGTGGGCTCCAACGATGGCCGCCTCTATGCCCTGAGGGCGGCGTCTGGGGAGAAGCTCTGGGAGTTTAAAGCTGTTTACGCCGTAACCTCGTCTCCTGCCGTGGCCGGTGGCCTCGTCTTCATCGGCTCCGACGACGGACGGGTCTACGCTGTGGATGCGGCCACCGGAGCCCAGAAATGGCAGTTCGACACCGATAGCTACGTTGGCTCCTCACCCGCCGTAGCCCAAGGCATCCTCTATATCGGTGCCACCAATGGCACCTTCTATTTTCTTAATGCGGCCACCGGGGTGGAAAGGTGGCAGTATCGCACCTTCAGCCTCATTAACTCATCGCCTGCGGTAGCTCAGGGCAAGGTCTTCTTTGGGGCTGAAGATGGCAAAATGCGAGTCCTGGAGGCCATGGCCCAGGGTCCGGCTTGGGAGGGCGTGGTAAGAACGGTGTGGAGCTGGATCTATCGCTGGGGATACCAGGTGCCACCACCCCCACCTCAAAGCGGCTGGCTTTGGGACTTCAAAGCCAAAGGGCCGGTGGCCTCCTCCCCGGCCATTGATGAAGATTCAGCTTATGTAGGCTCCGACGATGGCCGGGTCTACGCTATAGATCTGAATACTCGCCAAAAAAGGTGGGACTTTGCCACCGCCGGGTCGGTGCAGTCCTCTCCCGCCGTAGCCGGAGGGTTGGTCTTCATAGGCTCCGATGACGGTTACCTTTACGCCCTGGATACCGCCACCGGCCAGAAGCGCTGGGCCTTTGCTACCGCGGGCAAAATCACCAGCTCCCCCGCCATTGCCGGTGACACTCTGTACGTAGGGTCCCACGACGGTAAGGTTTACGCCATCCAGTAGGGGAGAATCTGGGAGGGTAGCGGTTCATTTAACCGCCGTTTCACAGCACCACCAGATTGTTTCTGTGAACCACCTCTGCCCCGTACTGATAGCCCAAAAGGGCCTGGATGCGTTGGGAGGGGTAGCCTTTGATGGCATCGATATCGGTGGCACTGTAATTGACGATGCCGCAGGCGATGGACCGTCCCCCATCGTCCACGATGGCCACTACGTCGCCCCGCTGGAAATCCCCTTCTATGCTTTTTACTCCGGCCGCCAGGAGACTGCGATTCAGCTCCCGGACCGCCCGGGAGGCGCCTTCGTCTACCACCAGGCTGCCTCGAGAGGATAGCCCACTGAGGAGCCAGCGTTTCCGGCTCTCCAGCTTGGAGGTGGTGGGGGAGAAGAAGGTGCCCAGGGACTCGCCGGCCACGAGACGTGTCAAAACGTCTCGTTCCCGCCCGTAGGCGATAATCACGGCCACCCCGGAGGCGGTGGCCAACCGGGCGGCCTGGATCTTGGTTGCCATCCCCCCAACCCCCCGATACCGACCTTTGGCCAGGCGCTCCGTTTCTCCGTCAATATGCTCCACCCGACTTATCAAGCGGGCAGTGGGGTCCCGATGGGGATCGGCGGTGTGTAAACCCTGGGTGTCCGTAAACAGGATAAGGAGGTCGGCATCCACCAGGTTCGCCACCATGGCCGAAAGGTTATCGTTGTCCCCGAACTTTGCCCCTTTAAGCTCGTCTACCGCCACCACATCGTTTTCATTGACGATGGGGATCACCCCCAACTCCATTAGGGCGAGAAGGGTGTTTCGGGCATTGAGATAGCCTCCCCGGTCCGAGAGGTCTGCCTTGGTAAGGAGGGTCTGGGCCACGATGATGCCATGCCAACCGAATAGCTGGTCGTAGGCATCCATGAGACGGCTCTGGCCCACCGCCGCCAGTACCTGGCGGAAGGGTATCCCTCTCCGGTCCTTGGCCAGGCCCAGTCGGTGACGGCCGGCGGCCACCGCTCCCGAAGAAACGACGATGGTCTCCATTCCCGCCTCATGCAAGCGGGCCATCTGGCCTACCAGGCTGGCCATAACCTCCAGGTCCAGACGGTCCGTTCCTGCGGTAAGGACGTTGGTCCCCACCTTGACCACGATACGATGGTAGAGGGGAGAATTCCCCTCCCCGCCCACCGTCTCTTTGAACTGGCCTTCAGTCATAGCCGCCATTCCACTCACATCCTGATTGTGGCTATGATTATAGCAAAAGACTACCGAGGACGAAAAGCAAGGTATTGATGCGACGAAGTCTTTTAACCCCTGCTTCGCCTTATCACCCATGCCAGGAGGACGAACAAAAGTCCCACTGACAACGTTCCCAGGCTCCACTGAGTGAGGCGCATACCCAGGGTCAGGCTGTATGGCTGGTAGCGAAACTCCACCAGGTGGCGGCCAGGAGAAAGGTATGTACCGCGAAAGAGATGGTTGGCACGAAGGATGGCTACCTCCGTACCATCCACCCACGCCCGCCACCCGGGATAGAATGTATCCGAGAGGATGAGGAAGCCGGGGGCCTCCAGAGTGGCGGCCACCTGAACCCACTCTGGATGATAGTGCTGGATTGTCACCTCCTCGCCGGGCAGGGGTTGTCCCGCTCCGGAAAGAGAGTAGCTTAGAGGTATCCCCTCTGACAGGATTATTCTTCCCTGAATGTCCTCCTTTATAGCGTCCAGGGTGTTTTCGGGTACCACCTGTGCCTGGTGCACCAGGTAGGCCCGGGGGAGCCAATTTAGATTAAGATAAACCTTTGTATCGCCATCGTGGACGATGCGGAAGTCCTCGCTCTCCGGCAAGCTCTGGCTGGCCAGGTTTCTCTGGTCTATGAGGGATGCGCCGACAATGTGAAGACGGCCCTGGGGGGCCAGGTACTGAACCTCCACCTCATCGACGTAGAGAGGGCGGGGAAAAGGAATCAACGCCCGAAAAGGAAGGCGAGGGTTAGCTCCGGTGAGAACCCACTCAGTGAGCACATCTCGGCTCCCCAGGGCCGTCTCTTGCCCCGCACGGAGGACAGCCTCCACCGTCTCCCCTTCCCCCCTTACCACCACCCTGGCCACCACCTCTCCGAGGGAAAAGGGCTCGGTATGGGAGAGATAGGTGATCAACCCCAATGAGGTGGCTTGGAAGGGGCTGTCACTTCTGAGAAAGACGGATGTCTCCGGTGCCACCACCCTTTCTAGGGAGAGATCGTAGTAGGTGCCGTCTAACCAGGCATCGCTTCGTTTGTCCATGATGACATATTTGACGTTGAGGGCTCCAAGAAGGCGACTATCGGGTATATCCACAAGCTGGGTACGCAGGGTGGTATCTGGCTGGTACCCCTGGCCCTCCCGTAACCCACCGCTGTCCAGGAGCAGTTTCTTGAACTCCAGGTAGCTGCCCAGGGGCAGTAACCCACCGTTGTAGCCATCGATGGTGGCTATGCCATTGAGGGCGGGAGTGTTGGGGGTAAAGGTCTCTTTGTATTTGTAGGCAGCCACCAGCTCGTCCAGGGCCTCCTTGGGTATTAAATTCTTAAGCATAAGACGCAAATCTCTCATATCCCCTGGGGTGTACTCTGTGGAGGCTATGCTTAGGATGCGGAAAAGGCTGTCGTCGGTCATCACCTGGGCTAAAGCTGGTCGTAGGGAGGTATATCCCTGGGGCGGAACGGGAGTGATGCCCAAGAACTGGCCGCCAAAGAAAAGCTCAGCCCCGCTGATGACCAGGGCGATTATGGCTAGGGGGCGACAGGGGGCGCCCCATGCCGGAGCGGCCACGATAGCTACGGCCACCGTTCCCAGGCCTCCCCATAGGAGGACGCCCCATAAGGGCTGGAGAGGGAAGAAGGGCTGTAGCTGCCATGCTGTTACGAGGACGCCCGATATTATTCCCGTGCCCAGGACCCAGGCCAGCAATCCTCTCCACCAGACACGCCGCAGCGCCAGTCGCCCATCTTGAACTAGATAGTGGATACCTACCCCGGCCAGAAGTGAGACGCCCAGAGTATAAAGGGCGAGCCAACGGGGGGGTACCCGAAAAGAGCCCAAGATTGGCAAACGGTAGACCCACTCGTTTAGAGGGTTGTAGCTGCCCAGGGCGAGGAAAAGGGCCAGGGATATGAGAAACAAGCAGTAGGGGACATAGCGGTGCCCCCGGCCCCGCCACAGCCCCCAGAAGGCCAGGATGAGGGGAACGATGCCCACATGGGCTACAAACTCGGTATGGAGGCTATCCCCAAAGGGGGGGAGAAAGGCCATGAAAAAGTAGTTGGGAGGTAGGGAGAAGGAGGTGGCCAGGAACTCGCTCCACCCGGTCAGGCGCAAGGACTGGCGGAGAAGTTCCGCGGTGGGCACCATCTGCACCGCCGTCAGCCCCGCCCCCAGAAGGGTCATTAATAGGAGAAGCACCCCCGCCCAAAAACTCCTGCCTACGGCGGTGACTATGCCCCGGCCCAAGACTGAGAGGCGCAGGGGGACGAGGTATCGCGCAATGCCAAGAGCCTCAGTGGCCACCAGATAAGTGGCGAAGAGGCCCAGGGCAAAAAGATTGATGAAAGCCTCCTGGGGATGGCTGGCCAGGAGCTGTAGCCCCACCACCACTCCACCCAAGAGGGCGAAGAGGAGGCGACGCTGGACAAAACCCAGGTGAAAGAGCATCAGCAACAGAGGCAGCCAGATGGTGGTATTTATGCGGTCCAGGTGGCCCGTCTTGGCCAAGAGACCGCCGCTGAGCATGAAGGTAATACCAGCCATCATTGCCCCCAGCCGCCCCAACCCCAAGGAGATGCGCCCCAAGGCATAGGTAAACACACCCCCTAAGAAAACGTGGATAACTATAGATACGTTGGCCAGATAGGGAGGGTCCAGGAAAAGCCCCAATAGGTTGAAGGGGTAGAAGACTCCCGTTTGAATGTCCGCCAGAAAGGGAACCCCCATAAAAAGGTACGGGTTCCATAGGGGCAGATGCCCTTGCCGCAGGGCATCGGCGGCATAGGCCAGACGGGGATAGGCATAGGTGAGAAGGTCGTAGCTAACCAGAATCTGGCCCGCAAAGACCTGCTTCCAGTAAAAGGCAAGAACCAGAGCCAGGAAAATAAAAAAGGCCAGAAATTCCTTAATCCATTCTGGGGCGCGCCCTGGGCGCGCTGTCCCTGGCTTCACAGGCACTTCAGACACTTTCTGTGACCAAAATGTCCACTAAGAAATCAGCCACCTCTCCAGCCATCGACTCCTCCTGTCCCCACCAGAAATGATCCGCCCCCGGGACGACCGCCAGCTTCTGGGGGCCAGGCAGGCCCTTCACTAGCTCCCGCAGGTCTTCGGCTTGCACAATATGATCTCGGCTACCGCAAAGAAAAAGCACCGGACGATGGTAGTCCTTCAAGAAGTCCAGGGGGAAAAAGGATATGGGGGGAGAGATGGCGGCGGCTCCCCGCAAAGAATCCCTTTTAGCAGCGGCGGAGAGGGCAACTGCAGCGCCGAAGGAATACCCCACTATGGCCAGAGCATTGGGGTTGACGCCCCTTTGAGAGCTGAGGAATGAAACCGCAGCCAAGGCATCCGCTGTCTCTCCCACCCCTTCCCCGAAACTACCCTGACTTCCCCGCACCCCACGGAAGTTAAAGCGCAGAACCGCTATATTGCGACGAGACAGGGCTGAGGCTATTTCCGTCACTACATTGTTGTCCATGGTACCCCCCATAAGGGGGTGGGGGTGACAGATAACCACCCCCGGAAAAGGCCCTCGCCCCTGGGGGAGGGACAGAACCCCCTCCAGGGTCAGCTCTCCGGAGGGAAAGGTAATTGTCATCTCATTCGCCATGTTCTCCCCTCTCAATCAAAGAAGCGTACTTTCATGAGGGTTAAGAGGATGAATAATGCGTGCCACCAGCGTATCTTCTTGCCTTCATGGAACTCTCGGCCGGTGTAGGAGATGGGCACCTCATAGATTCGATGGCCTGCCTTGAGGATGCGAGCCGTGATTTCTGGGTCGAACCCCCAACGGGAACTTTCCAGCTTCAGACGTCGCAGGACGTCCGTCGTGAGCACCTTGTAGCCCGTCTCAACATCGGTAAGGGTGGTATCGAAGAGGATGTTAGCCAGCATTGTTATGAGATTGTTGCCTATGGCGTGCCAGAAAAACATCGCCCGGTGCTCCCCCAGGAAGCGGGAGCCGTAGACCACCTGAGCTTTGCCCCTCAAGATAGGGTTGAGAAGAAGGGGGTAGTCTTCGGGGTCGTATTCCAGGTCGGCATCTTGGATGATGACGACGTCGCCGGTAACCTGGCGGATACCCGTGCGCACGGCTGCCCCTTTGCCCAGGTTGCCCGGATGGCCGACGAGCTGAATATTGCCCTGCGCTGCCTCCCGAACTAGAATGTCCTCTGACCCATCGCTAGAGCCATCGTCCACACAGATGATCTCTTTCTCCCACGGAGTGGCCCGGACCCGCCTCAGTATCTCGGAGATGGTGACTGCCTCATTATATACCGGCATAATGATGGAGATCTTCATCGACCGACACCGTTACTCTGCTTTGGGTTCCCGAGCCAGCAACTCCGCGGCCGCTTGGCGAGGGTCAAGCCCCTGAAAGAGGACACGATATGTTTGATTGATGATGGGCATCTCCACCTTAAACTCCTGGGCCAGGCGGCTGGCGGCCCGGGTAGTGGATATACCCTCTGCTACGTGGCCCAGGGAGGCGATGATGTCTGGCAGCGGGCGTCCCCAGGCCAACTGTTCCCCCACCTGGTGGTTGCGGCTAAGGGGGCTGGAACAGGTGGCTACCAGGTCGCCCATGCCGGCCAGGCCGGCAAAGGTGAGGGGATTGGCCCCTGCCGCCACCCCCAGACGGGTCATCTCGGCCAGGCCGCGGGTTATAAGGGCCGCTTTGGCGTTGTCGCCGAAGCCCCATCCATCGCACATGCCGGCCCCAATGGCGATGATGTTCTTGAGGGCACCCCCCAGCTCCACCCCGATTACATCGCTGTTGGTATACACCCGAAGGTTGGGAGATATAAACAAGCGCTGCACCTCCCGCGCCACTGGGTCATCGGTGGCCGCCACTACGGTGGCGGCCGGTAACCCCCGGGCGATCTCACGGCCCAGGTTGGGGCCAGACAGTACGGCTATGCTCACCCCAGGATGAGAACCCTCGGCGATGACCTGAGACATGCGCTGGGCGGTATTTACCTCCAGGCCTTTGGTTGCGCTGAGGATTATGCTCCCTGGGGACAGCAACCCCCTAAGGTGACCAACGTTTTCCCGCATAGTCTGGGAGGGTACCGCCAATATGACCATTGTCGAGCCGTTCAGGGCCTCCTCCAGGGAGTTGGTCACAGTGAGAAGGGTGGGGAAGGGAACGCCGGGCAGGAGGCGGGTATTCTCCCCTGTCTCCCTTAGCTGTTTTGCCTCCGCCTCTCCGCGCGCCCAGAGCCAAACCCTGACGCCGTTGCGGGCCAGCACTACCGCCAGGGTGGTACCCCAACTGGTGGTGCCGATGACAGTGGCCTGGGTCACTGCTGCACCGCGGACGGCTCTCCGATGCGCCGCTCCGTTCCGGAGAGGAGGCGCTGGATATTGTCGTGGTGCTGAAAGACTACCAAGGCGCCGGCCAGAATGCCATAAAGGAGATAAGGCAGCGGATGACCTCCCCAAAGCCAGTTAGCCGCGAGAAGGGCGGGCGCCGCTATGGCGCCTACTATTGAGCCCAAAGAAACGTACCGAGACCAAGCAATGAGGCCAACCCCCAGGGCGGCACACAGAAGGGCCACTCCCGGCGAGATGGCTAACATCGTCCCCAGGCTGGTGGCTACCCCCCGCCCGCCCCGAAAACGGATGTACAGGGACCAGTTGTGCCCCACCACTGCCGCCAGAGCCGCGGTCACCTCGCCCCACGGGGTGCCTATAATGTAGCGAGCCAGGAGCACCGCCGCTACCCCCTTGGCCACATCGGCGGCCAAAACCACTGCTGCCGCCCGCCGCCCCAGGGTACGCAAGGTGTTGGCAGTGCCAATGCGGCCGCTGCCGTGACCCAGAAGGTCCACGCCCCGCAGCCTTCCCACCACCAGACCCCAGGGCACCGCACCTAAGAGATAGCTCACTAAAACAACAATGACATAGCTCACTCTAGCCTGCCTTTCTTTTGAACACCAGGCGCAGGGGAACGCGGGGGAAGCCCAGGGTCTGGCGCAACCGGTTCTCCAGGTATCTTTGGTAGGAGAAGTGGAGCAACCGGGGCTCGTTGACCTGAAAGACGAAGGTGGGGGGTTTGACCCCTACCTGGCGCCCTCCTTCCACCAGCAGCTTTCTGGTGCCGGAGAAGGGAGGGGGATGAGCCGCCACCGCCCGCCGCACCAAGTCCTCCACCATTTGAGGGGGCGAGCTCCGGGCCCGCTCCTCTCCCACATCCAGAGCCACGGTCAGCACCTGGGCCACGCCCCAACCCAGTAGAGCGGAGGTGAGGGCCAGAGGCGAATTGGGAGCGAACTTGAGGCGCCGTGGTAGTTCGGCCTCTAAAGACGCCCGGCTCTTTTCCTTATCCTCCACCAAGTCCCACTTATTGGCCACCAATATCAACCCTGTGTAGGCTTCCTGGGCGAAACCGGCGATATGCACATCTTGGGCCGTCATCCCTTCCGTGGCATCCATTACTAGGAGGACGACGTCGGCCCGGTTTATGGCTTGCTTTGCCCGCAGCACACTGTAGTGCTCTATGCCGACCTCTACTCGCCCCGACCGCCGGATGCCCGCCGTATCGATGAGGAGTATCAGCTTGTCACCGTACTCAAAAAGGGTGTCCACGGCGTCCCGGGTGGTGCCTGGCACCGGGCTCACGATAGCCCGTTCCTGGCCCAGGATGGCATTGAGAAGGAGGGATTTTCCCACGTTGGGTCGGCCCACAATGGCCACCTGGAGGGCTGTCTTCTGGGTGGTGGGGGGGGCTGGGGGAGGGAGGAGTGAGGTCACCTCATCCATAAGGTCCTCCACGCCGGTGCCGTGATAGGCGCTTATGGGCACCGGGACCCCCAGGCCTAGCTGGTGAAACTCTATGGCCTCTAGACGGCGCTGGGGGTTGTCCACCTTGTTCACCGCCACTATCAGGGGCTTACCAGCGCGACGAAGGAGCTGGGCGATGTCCTCATCCGTAGGGGTGACGCCATCCCGGCCATCCACCACAAAAACAATGACATCGGCCTCGGCCAGGGCCTTTTGCACTTGAGACTTGACTTGGTCGATGATTTCCGAGGAGGGGGCCGGTTCCAAACCTCCCGTGTCCACCAGAGTGAGTTGCTGGCTACCCCAGGACACCGGGGCGTAGAGGCGGTCTCGGGTCGTCCCCGGCACCTGGGCCACGATGGCGGTCAGCCTGCCCACCAGTCGGTTGAACAGGGTGGATTTGCCCACATTGGGTCGTCCCACAATGGCTACTATCGGACTGCCATCCCTGCTCATGTCTATTACCACCACTGTTGTTAGGGCGCCTTTAGGGTCACCCCGACTACGTTGGGCTCCACCGTATCTACCTTAATTCCCGGGGGTGCGGAGACCTGCAGCCTCACCAGATGAAAGCCCGGCTCAAGTCCAGCCAGCTTGGCTACTGCCTTTATGTCCGTGGGAGAGAGGCGATTAAGAGTTGGCGTTTCCCCGGACACAGTAGCGAGGACGGTATCGGGGCTTAAAGTCACAAACTGGGAGGGCCCTTCCAGGGAGACGGTGACGGACAGGGTCAGGCTGCCCGGCACTGGGGCCACGGTTACCTCCACCGCAACCGCCTCTATGCCCACCAGGTTCACTCCCTTAGGTAGCTTTAGCCCCACTGTCTTTACCACGTCGGTGGTGGCTTGGCTGGCATCCACCGGCAAGGTGCTCAAATAGTCTATGGCACTTAGAACGTCCCGGGACCCTACCACCGTCACGTTTGCTGGCCGCACTCTCATCCCCGTTATCCAATAGCCGCGGGCCACCTCCCCCTTCAGCTCAGGGACGACCGGGAAGCTCAAATAGCCTATTAGTTGCTGGATAGGTACGGCTACCTTTAGGGTGGCGGGGTCTACATCTACACCTCGCACCTCGTAGCCTCGGGCGGTGCGCGGTAGAAGACGAAAGGATTGGTCGATGCTCTCCTTGCGTCCCTCCAGATCCACGTCGGCCACCACGGCATCTACCTGAGCCACCAGGGATTTGGGCCCTCGAATGGTAGCCTGCTTAGGGGAGAATCGCGGCATGTCAAAGCTATAGCCAAAGGGCACCGAGCCCTGGAGGTTTGCCCTCACCGGCACCTGTTGGGTCTCCAGGGCCTCCAGGGATACGCTCACCTGGGGAGGGATGACCTCCAGTATCTTTATTCTCGAGTCTCTGGCTTTGACCTTTACCGGCACCTGATTCTGCCCGGCTGTCATTCCCAGGAGGTCTACGGTCGCCTCGAAGTGGTCGGCAGAAAGCTTTAGCCAAAAACCTAAGGGGGCTGTGACACGCACGTGAACCGGCTCGATCTCCCCCGGGGCATCCAGGTCCTTGGGCACGTTAACCTTTTGGATGGGGATGCCAGTGGGAAAGATGTCTGTTTTGGGTGGGTTTTCTTCATTGGTAATCAGCGCCCACAGGGCAATGGACAGGAGCAAGGCCAGAATGGCCAAGCTCTGGTTATGGCGAAGGGAACTCCAGAAACGAGCCGCCGCCAGGAGAAAAACCCCCTCAGCCTCCCGAGCCAACTTATCGATAGATTGCTCCACTGCCTACCCCCCTTCCTTTCGTTTCCTCCCCGGGGTAGGCAGAATAGGGGAGCGAAAAAGGTTGGTGAGCAATCGTCTCAGCCGAGCCTCGTCCAGGTGGCGAACGAGACGACCGTTGACGGCCACGGAGATAGTCCCCGTCTCTTCAGAAACGATCACTGAGATGGCATCGGTCTGTTCGGTAATGCCCACCGCCGCCCGATGCCTCATCCCGAGGAGGGTGCCTCCCGCTATATCATTACTTAGCGGGAGAACACAGCCGGCAGCTACCACCCGATTGGAACGTAGAACAGCGGCGCCATCGTGGAGGGGGGCGTTAGGATAGAAGATGCCCACCAGCAGCTCTGGCGAGGGCATAGCATCCATAGGAATACCGGTATCGATGTAGTCCTGAAGACCGGTATCCCGTTCCAGAACCATAAGGCCCCCGTAATGCTTCTCGGAAAGAGTTTGGCAAGCTCGAGCCACCGTGTCTATGGTGGCCGTCCATTCTTGAGGGGATATTAGCTCCTTCCAGCCGGCCCGCCCCACCCTCTCCAGGGCGCGGCGAAGCTCGGGCTGAAAAACAATGGGGACGCCCACGAGGAGGGCGGTGAGGGAGTTGCGTAGCAGCCAGCCCAGCATGGTGAGCTGGAGAAGGTTGCTCAGCAGAAAGCCGACCAGAAGAATGATAACCAGGCCTCGTACCAGAGACATAGCTGTCGTTCCCCGAAGGATAAGCAACAGCCAGTAAAAGATAGCGCCAATGATGAGAATATCCAGCGTACCACGCACCGGGTCGAACCGGTCGAGGATATTGGCCACAGTTTCGGACAGAGGAGGCATAGCTCAGAGTCCTAAAAGGTCCAGAAGCACCGCCTTCTGAATGTGTAACCTGTTCTCGGCCTGATCCAGGATGACAGATTGGGCGGTTTCCCGCAGTTCTTCTGCCAGTTCCTCCCCCCAGTGTATGGGCATAGGATGCATAAGGAGGGCACCGGGCGCCTGGGCGAAAAGGCGGGGAGTAATCTGAAAAGCGGCGAAATCTTGCCGTCTTCTCTCTTGCTCCGCCTCCCTTCCCATGCTGGTCCAAACATCGGTGTAAACTACGTGGGCTCCCGAAACAGCTACTGCTGGCTCATGAGTTACGATGATTGGGGAGCCCCTTGCCTTGGCCCGGGCCTCTGCCTCCTGGAGGATGTCCTTTTGGGGTTGGTAGCCGGGGGGTGTTGCCAGGCGAAATTCCATGCCTACAGTGGCCGCCGCTAGGAGGAGGCTATTGGCCACGTTGTTGGCGTCCCCCACGTAGGCCACGATTATGCCGCCTAATTCGCCCCGCTTCTCATGAATGGTGAGCAGGTCGGCCAGGGCCTGGCAGGGATGCTCCTGGTCGGAGAGGCCGTTTACTACTGGGATGTCGGCGTTCTCCGCCAACTCCTCCACCAGGGCCTGAGAGTAGGTGCGGGCAACTACAACATCCACGTAGCGGCTCAACACCCTTGCCACATCCGCCGCCGGTTCCCGACTGCCCAACCCCACCTGGGATGGAGAAAGATAGATAGCGTGTCCCCCCAGTTGATTCATGGCCACCTGAAAGCTCACGTTGGTGCGCAAAGAAGGCTTTTGGAACAGCAATGCCATGTTTCGCCCGTACAGCTCCTGGCTCACACGACGACTTTTGAGGGTCACCGCACGGCGGATGAGGCGCCAAATGTCCTCAGCGCTCAGATCGGCTATAGATAAGAGATCCCGCTTCATTGCCCCCTCCTCGGTGTAAGTATAGCACAGGCAAAGGATGATTCAAGGAAAGGCCTCCCCGAGGGAGTCAAAGGACCCCCTTCGGGGTTAAATTTATTCGGGGGCACATCCCTTCGACTGGCCCCGGGCAAGCCCCCGATCCTCGTGCCAATCCGCCATAGGCGGACGGACTCCCCTTTGTCAGCACCCTCCGTGGCCGTAGGTTGACGCCCCTGCAAGGCATATGCTATCATCAAACCACAGTAGGGATAGTAGCTTTTAAGGCTGGTAGTACCTTTCGTCTATCTCATCCCTTAAAGGGAGCTATAGTGACCAGTTCGCGAAAGTGGGAGCGCATCCGGGCAGTCCTCCAGGGTGAGTCAGTAGACCGAGTGCCCATGAGCTTTTGGGGCCACGACTACTTGAGGGAGTGGTCAGCGGAGGGTCTCGCCCAGGCGATGCTCGCCTTTCATCAAAAATACGATTGGGACTTTATGAAGGT
Organism: Chloroflexota bacterium; assembly: GCA_016183425.1. Taxonomy (GTDB): domain Bacteria; phylum Chloroflexota; class Dehalococcoidia; order JACPEP01; family JACPEP01; genus JACPEP01. The sequence continues at coordinate 159,878 of JACPEP010000008.1, read as the reverse complement.
AAACCCTCGGGCCAGCTACTTCGCCGAGGCCTGGGGGGGGAAGTTCAAGCCCTCAGGAGACCCCTATAGCCAACCAGAGCGGGTGGACTATGCGGTGAAAAGCCCCCGGGACTGGGAGCGGGTGGAGCGGCAACGGCCTACAGAAGGGGTGTGGGCCGAACAGTTGCAAGCCCTTACTCTTATTAACCAGGGGCTGGCGGGGAGTGCTCCTTTCATTCAGACGGTGTTCTCTCCCCTTTCGGTGGCCGGCTATATGGCGAGCCACGAGATGATTAAAGAGCTCATGGTGGGGGACCCCAAGATATTGCACGGCGCCCTAGCGGCGATAATGGAGACTCTGGTGGGATATGCCAGTGCCTGCCTGGAGCGGGGCGCTAGTGGTATCTTCTTTGCCACTACAGCGTGGGCGACGCGGGACCTCATTACCGAAAGCCAGTATCTGGAGTTCGGGCGGAGGTACGACCTGCCCGTGCTGGCAGCAGTTCAGGAGGCCCCCTTCAACATCCTCCACGTTTGCCGAGACAACAACATGCTTTTTCTTCTGGCTGACTATCCCGTGACGGTTGTCAACTGGGCCGCCACCCTACCCGGCAATCCCTCCCTCAAAGAATGTTTGGTCAGCGGGAACAAGCCGGTAATGGGCGGTGTGAGTGAGAAAACCACCCTGGCTGAAGGGGGGCCTGAGTCGGTGGCGGCGGAGGTGTACGCCGCTCTGGAAGCCACGGGGGGACGACGCTTCCTTCTCGCTCCCGGATGTTCTATCTCCCCCAAAACCCCAGAGGCCAATCTCATGGCGGCTCGGGAAGCCTGCCTGCGCTGGCCTGAAGCGTCCTCTATTTAAAAAGCCACTAACGTCAGAGAGATGATAAGCAACGTAGAAATAATTCAGGATCTGTCACAGCTCCAAGCGGAGCGGGAGATGGTGCTCACTGTGGGGGTGTTCGATGGGGTGCACCTGGGGCACCAAAAGCTTATCCATCGGGTGCAGCGGGAAGCGCAAAAAGCTTCCTGGGACAGCGGCGTAGTGACCTTTCATCCCCACCCCCGACGTATCATCTCGCCGAGAAAGGAGTTGCTCTGTCTCACCCCCTTGGAAGAGCGGGCCCGGCTGCTTCGCGGCATGGGTGTGAAGCAGTTGATTGTACTTGCTTTTACGCCTGAGCTGCGTCAGTTGACCGCCCGTCAGTTCATATCCATTCTGGTGGAGCGGTTGAAGATGAGGGCTCTGGTGACGGGACCTGACTTCGCTCTGGGTCGTGGTCGAGAAGGAGACCTGGCCTACTTGCAGGAGTTGGGGCGGGAGACGGGCTTTTCCGTCTTTGTGGAGTCACCGGTGGAGGTAAAAGGCGTAACCGTCAGCAGCAGCGCAGTGCGAGCGGCTCTGGCGGCGGGGGATGTGGAGAGGGTGGCCCAGCTTCTGGGAAGGAACTTTCTCCTTCGCGGGCAGGTGGTGGGTGGGGAACAGCGGGGGGTGAGCCTGGGCTTTGCCACGGCCAACATAGTTCCCGCTCCCCAGCAGGCTCTGCCCGCCGATGGTGTCTACATCGCCCGCGCCTGGCTATGGGAAGGCAAATACAGCGTATTCAAGGCGGTGACCAACATTGGCGTTCGGCCCACCTTTGGCGGTGGGCAGCGGGGGGTGGAGACCCACCTCCTGGACTTTCAGGGCGACCTCTATAGCAAAGAGCTTTTTGTGGAGTTGGTGCGGCGGGTACGGGACGAAATCCGCTTTGCCTCTGTGGAGGACTTGAAAACTCAGATCGCCCGGGACGTGGCTCAAGCCCGGGCAACCTTGAGCTCATGATTTCGGGAGGCGAGAAGGGTGTCTAGAACCCTGGACCTGGAAGAGGTGCTCACCCGGGGGGTGGCCGAGATTGTGGTGGAGGGAGACTTCAACCGCCTTCTCCGCCAAGGGAAACCCCTCCGTCTAAAACAGGGATTTGACCCCAGCCGCCCCGACATTCATCTAGGTCATGTGGTGGGGCTGCGCAAGCTACGCCAGCTTCAAGAGTTGGGGCACGAAGTTATCCTTATCGTGGGGGACTGGACGGCTCAGATCGGCGACCCCAGCGGAGTTTCCACCACCCGTCTCATGCTCTCTCGAGATGAGGTGCAGGCCAATGCTGAAAGCTACATGAGACAGTTCTTTAAGGTGGTGGACCGAGAGCGAACTCAGGTTCTGTGGCAGAGCGAGTGGTTCGACAAGTTCACTTTGGCCGAGGTCATCGATCTGTGCAGCCGCTTTACCGTGGCCCAGATGCTGGCCCGGGAGGATTTCTCCCGACGCTACTCCTCCAATCGTCCCATTGCCATCACAGAGTTGCTGTACCCCCTGCTTCAGGCCTACGATTCCGTGGTTATCAAGGCAGATGTAGAGTTGGGTGGCATAGACCAAAAGTTCAACTGCCTGGTGGGACGGGAGCTCCAGGCTATGATGGGCCAGCCTTCTCAGCAGGTTATGCTTCTGCCCCTTCTCGTGGGCACCGATGGCCATCTGAAAATGAGTAAAAGCTACGGCAACTACATCGCCGTGGAAGACCCGCCCGCCGGGATGTACGGCAAGGTAATGTCCCTACCGGATGAGCTTATCCTGGACTATCTCCGTTTAGTAACCGACGTCCCTTTGGAGGAGATTCAGGAGTACCAAGGCCAGATAGCGGCCCAGAGCATCAACCCTATGGTAGTCAAACAGCGTCTGGCGCGGGAGGTTGTCGCCCAGTTTCACAGTTGGGAGGCCGCCCAAAAGGCGGAGGCTCACTTCGTCCGGGTGTTTCAGCGGCGGGAGTTGCCCGAAGAAATCCCCACCGTTGACCTGTACCCCTGGCAGCTCCGCATACCTTACCAGTTTTTTCACTCTCAGAAGGGGCAAGAGGAACGCGCTCCCGAGGGCGGCTTGTGGGCGGATATGCCCGACCTGATGGTGGCGGTAGGTCTTACCAAAGGCCGGGGAGAGGGAAAGCGTCTCCTGGCTCAGGGAGCGGTGGAGATCGACGGCTTGCGGGTCTTGAATACGGCGGCAGTGGTTAAGAGTGGCAGTGTGATTCGGGCGGGGAAGCGGCGCTTCCTGCGCATCAACTTGTTAGACAATTGCTGATGGGAAGCGGCTCCAAAGTTAGTGTATGAGAGGCGAACATGGACGGTAACTTTCACCTGGATATAAGAGAGGTCTTGAGTAGCATAGATAGGGCGGAAGTAATTTCTATGTACTTTCCCCTCTTTAGAAAAGCCCTCCTCATAGATGTCCGGTGCGATAACGAAGAGGGGCCCTTGATCCAGGTGGTACCCATGGTCAACTCCATCGAAGACCGCTATCGCAGCCTGAGGCGGTTACGGCCCCGCTTCTCCCGTCCCGAGGGCATAACCGTCATTCCTTGGCCCAAATATGTTAGCAGTCTCGAGACTCTGGGTATCTGGGAACACATCGTAAAGCGGCTGGTAGACGCGGGCTACCGGGAGGTGATTCAGCAGTGCCATCAGTGCTTGGCGGAGCTCCACAAGCATGAGGAACGAGAGACGACAAGGGCCATCGTGGGAGAGCATTATCACACCCTTTGGGAGAAAAAAGGGTGATGGGGAGTCGTTCCTGGGGACTGTTTAGTACCATCTAAACGGTTCTAAGGGAGGAGTTTTTAAATGGCCTTTTTGAGTCAGCTCTTGGGCCGACCGGTGATAGACAAGGAAGGCCACCAGATAGGTAGAGTGAAAGACCTGGTGGTGTCCGGAGGGGAAACCTACCCCTCGTTACGGGGGATGGTAGCCGGAAGCGATGGTCGGCGGGTAATTGTCGCTGGGGAACAGGTAGCCACCCTGGGCACTCGTGGCGCTTTCCTGCAATGCACCCAGGAAGAAATCGTCCCCTATCAGCCCCGGGAGGGCGACTTGGAGTTGGCCCGGAATATCCTGGACAAGCAGATCATCGACACTGAAGGTATCAGGGTGGTTCGAGTCAACGATCTGCAACTGGCCCTCGTCGAGGGACAATACCACCTGGTAGCGGTGGATGCCAGCTTCCGGGGCCTATTGCGCCGTCTGGGGCTAGAGGGGGTCGCTTATGCCCTGGGGTTGCGCCGTCCCCCGCGCCTCATTAAATGGGAGGACATCGATCCCCTCCCGGACGTATCGGGCATGAAACTGAAGGTGCCTCACCATCGTCTCGCCCGCCTCCACCCGGCTGACATCGGCGAGCTGGTGAGCCAGCTCAGCGCCACCGTGGGACGAGAAACCTTGGCGTCCCTGGAAGATGAGGTGGCGGCTCAAGCCATCGCCGAGGTGGAGGACGAACAGCAGGCCAAGATCATTCAGGTCATGGAGGATGAGCGGGCCGTCCGTATCCTGGGAGAGATGGCCCCCGATGATGCCGCCGACGTCTTGGGCGACATCCCTGCTCAACGGTCTGACGCCCTTCTCCAGCTTATGGGGCCCCAGGAGGCCAGGGAAATCCGGGAACTGATGGCCTATGACGAGGACTCCGCCGGTGGCCTCATGACCCCCGACTTCATAGCCGTCAATCCGGGTTTCACCGCGGAACAGGTCATCGAACACCTCCGGCAGATGGCACCTGACCCCGAGACGGCCTATTATATCTACATCACCGACCTTCAGAATCGTCTCCTGGGTGTCATCTCCCTCAGGGATCTGGTGGTGGCGCAGCCCGAAACCCAAATAGCGGACATCGCACATCCCGATGTCATCACCGTGAACCTCCTCGCTCCTAAGGAAGAGGTGGCACGGACGCTAACCAAGTACAACCTCCTGGCGGTGCCCGTGGTGGATGAGGAAAACCACATCTACGGCATCGTCACCGCCAGCGACGCTATGGATGTGATGCTGCCCCGGGCGTGGCGGAGCCGGGGAGCCGCCTCAAGCCAAAAGGCAGAGTGAGCCTCTACTGTAGACAGGCCTTGACATAATCTACCGCCTGCTCTAGAGGCACCAGTGTGGGCTCTTTTTCCCGTCGTTCCTTTATCTCCACCACACCATTGGCCACGGTTTTGGGGCTGACCACCAGGCGGTAGGGAATACCCAGGAGATCGGCGTCGTTGAACTTGACCCCCGCCGACTCATCCCGATCATCCAGGAGAACCTCCAGACCCGATGACTGAAGACGTCGGTATAGCTCCTCCGCCGAAGCCACTACCGGGGGATTTTCTGCTCCCAGGGCGCAGATGTGGAAGTGATAGGGAGCGATGGGCGCTGGCCAGATGATGCCCCGGTTGTCGTGGTTTTGCTCAATGGCCGCCGCCAGGAGCCGTCCTATGCCGATGCCGTAGCAGCCCATAACGATGGGTTTCTGAACACCCTCGGCCGTCAGATAGGTAGCCCCCAGCTTTTCGCTGAAGAAAGTGCCCAGCTTAAAGACGTGGCCCACCTCGATGCCGCGGCTACCCTGGAGAGGGGTTTGGCATTTAGGGCAGCCATGACCCACCTCGGCCAGGGCGATGTCCGCCATGAGGTCCACCTGGAAGTCTCGGGGGTAGTTGGCGTTCACCAGGTGATAGCCCTCTTTGTTGGCTCCCACCGCGAAGTTGGCCCCGGAGCTAATGGAGAGATCAGCCACGCGTCGGATGTCAGAGAGCCCCACTGGGGAGGCGGAGCCGGCCACCAGTCCCGCCCTCTTCACCTCATCTTCGTTGGCCAGGCGCACATCCATCGCCCCCAGGGCCCGCTTCAGCTTTATCTCGTTCACCTCCAGGTCTCCCCGAATGGTCACGAAGACCAGCTCCCCATCGGCCACGTAGAAGACAGCCTTAAGGGTGCGGCTGGGTGGCATGTTCAAGAAATGGGCCAACTGCGCTATGGTCTTGACGCTCGGGGTGGCCACCTCCTGGAGAGGTAGAAGCCTGTCTTGAGGCGGCGGCGAGGGCTTGAGGCTCTCGGCTCGCTCGGCGTTGGCGGCGTAGCCACAACGGGAACAGTGAAGGACCTGGTTCTCGCCGCTATCGGCGATGACCATGAACTCGTGGGAGTCTTTGCCTCCGATGGCGCCGGAATCGGCCTCCACAGCCAGGGTGGGCAGGCCGCAGCGAAGGAAGATACGGCGGTAGGCGGCCATCATCTTCTGGTAGCTGACCTCCAGTCCCGCCTCGTCGGCGTCGAAGCTGTAGAGGTCTTTCATGGTGAACTCCCGCACCCGGATGAGGCCCCCCCGGGGGCGGGGCTCGTCGCGAAACTTGGTCTGGATCTGGTACAGGAGGAGGGGCAGGTCTCGGTAGCTGCGAACGTGCCGTCGCACCAAGTCTACGATGACTTCCTCATGGGTCGGGCCCAGGCACAGCCGCCGCTGGCGGCGGTCCTTCAGGGTGAAAAGGTTCTCGCCAAAAGCCACGTCCCGACCCGTTTCCTGCCACATCTCCAGGGGCTGAAGGACGGGCATCATCAACTCCTGGCCTCCGGCGGCGTCCATCTCCTCCCGGACGATCTGCTCTATCTTGCGCAGGACCCGCCAGGCCAAGGGGAGGCATGAGTACACGCCGGCCGCCACCTGGTGGATCATGCCGGCCCGAAGGAGCAACTGATGGCTTACCGTCTCCGCCTCGGCGGGGGCTTGGCGCAGCGTCCGGCCGAAGAGCTGCGACATGCGCATGAATAACCTCCTTATACAAAAGGGCGGGTAGGCCCGCCCCTTAGGGTATTAAAAGGGAACTTCCTGCTAGAGGATACCCTTTTGTCTCAAAAATGGCAAGGCGGCTGCCACCTGATCCGGCTCACCCGACGAGATCTCGCACACCCGCAGGGCCGTAGAAGGGAGGTGCCGGGCTATCATGTCCCAGTCCACCGTTCCCCGGCCCGGAGGCTGGTGATCGGAGAAGCCCGCCACGTCGTGGAGGTGCATCCCCACTATGCGGTGGCCCAGGCGGGCAAGCCAATCCTGGTGGGGCCGGAAGCCGCTACGGGCTTGAATCTCGGCATGGCCCACATCGTGCCAGTAGCCCAGGGAGTCGCTCCCGAAGCGGCCAAAACCCTCCTCCAGCTCCTCCAGACTGGGGATTTCGTACTGGTAGAGACGATTCTCCAGGCCCAGTACCACCCCCTTCTCCTGGGCGTGAGACACCAGCTCCTCAAGACTGGCCAGGGCTGCTTGCCAGAAGGGGAGGCGGAGCCGGGCCCGCTCTGCCACCAGATACCGTCTCAGCTCCTCCGCTGCCTCTGGCTGCCCCTCCCTTATCTTCCGTCTCAGGGAGCGTTCCTCCTCCCGATAGTAGCCCACGGCGCCCATGTGCAGGACAATGGCGCCGGCCCCCAGTCGGGCGGCCAGGTCTATGGTTGCCTTGGCCAAATCAATTGACCAGCGCCGTTCCTCCCCTTCCAGGGAGCTGAGGGGAAGGCGGCTGGCGGATACGCCGCTGGGCACCGGTGGGGAGGGGCAGGGGGCGTGGATGCTGGAGACGGGAAGCTGGCCGTTCTCCAGGACCTGAGCCAGGAGGGGGGGAGACAGGTCGTAGTTCAGCTCCACATGGCTGAAGCCCATCTTCTGGGCCGTGGCCACGAAGTTTGCCATGTGGGGGAAGCGTTTCGCTCCCCACATTGTGGATAGAGATACCATAGCATCTCCTCCCTAGCGAGTCATCTTGCGCACAAAGACGGTCAGAAATAAGGCGATGGAGAAGACACCGACCAGAGCTTCAAACGCCGCCACTCCTTGGGCTCCTCCTACCAAGTGCTCTTCGCTAAGCCACGGTCCATAGCCCACTGCCGTGAATGAGACGGCGCTCACGTACAGGACGTGACCCACATCAATAGGCACTAGTCCCCAGAGGAGACCCAGGGCGAGGTACAAGGCGGCGAAAGACAGCCACGTGAACAGCCCGAAGAGGACAACCCGCTCTGGCTTCTCCATGTGGCCCGTAGCCAGCCAGGTGAATGATAACCACAGCTTGTGGAGTGGATTTTTTCGCCAGGGAAGCCCCTTGCGCTTGCACTCCCACTCCCTATAGTGGAACTCCCCTGCCACGTCATATAGGCCGGCCTGAGTGTGGCACTGCTTCAGGTGGCGGTAGGCGGCCTCGGCATCCTCAAACAATCCTCCTATCTCCTCCCCCACCTTGTAGTCACCCCAATGAACACCCTCAATTTTGGCTTGAGAGAGATCGGCGCCGTGCAGGGCTGCCCCCTGGAGGTCGGTCTCCTGCAGGTGCGCTCCCTGAAGCTGGGCTCCCAAGAGACAAGCTCCCTGAAGCTGCGCTCCCATGAGATAGGCTCCTTGGAGCTGTGCCCCCTCCAAGTTAGTAGATTTTTCATAAGTCCGCAGGTCGGCGTTGCTCAAGTCTGCTCCTTGGAGTTGGGCGGCTGATAGGGAGGCCCCCTGAAGTTGGGCTCCCGAAAGATATGCCCCCTGAAGCTGGGATCCGGAGAGAAATGCACCCTGGAGTTGGGCTCCTGAGAGGAAGGCCTTGTGGAGACGGGCTCCCCAAAGCCGCGTTGTCCATTGCATGACTTTGGCGTCCCGCTTTAGGTATCCAACGAATCTTTCTTGGCTTAGGTCAATGTGCTCTTCAAAATGCTCTCCGGAGAGGTCGAACTTGAATTGCGCTTCAGAATCAAACTTCTGAGCATCGTCGCAGTCATGCCAGCCCTGGCGGTAATAGCTCTCTAGGAACTCCTCCCGCCGGCGGAGCACGTCGTCTCGGGTCAGGGGTTTCTTCTCTGGCGTCGTCTCAGCCAAGGCCCTCACCTACCGCCTTTATCTATCTGCACAGCCCTTTGCCCCCCTTCTGTCATTCGGGGGAGACCCTTCTCCGCCTCTGGCGGCTCAGGGTGACAAGAGAGTATGTCCTGATCGTACCTCTTGGTGAAGCCCTCAACCATCTTCTCCCTGTGCTGGAATACCCTCCTCTTGAGGTCATTCGTCATGCCAGTGTAGACCGCAACGTTCGTGCTGTTTGTCATGATGTAAAAGTAGTACTGCCTTTGCGCCGAACCTGTCATTGCGAGCCCTTCCGCAGAAGGGCGTGGCAATCCGTCACAACGCACCTGGGGTTACGGATTCCCACGGCCTCCTCCGCTTCACTGTGTTTGCGGGTCGAGGCCTCGGAATGACGGCTAAAACGGTCATCGCAAGCCACAGAGGCTGTGAGTTTTTTGCGGGGAAGCGCCTCGAACACCATGATTTTGTATCTAGCTTGACCCCTTGGACAGGTGCCCAAAACCAATTTCCTCACAAGCTCTCAGGGTGAGCGGCTACCGCTCATGGTGAGCCTATCCTGCCGCTCATGGTGAGCCTGTCGAACCATCAGGGCGACAAGGCCCCTCACAGCCCATCTATCTCCGTTAAAAGGGCGGAGAGGAAGTCCTTTTCCTCCACCGTCCGCAGCACCTGTCCCTTCTTGAAGATGACCCCCCGCCCCTTCCCCGCCGCCAGGCCCAGGTCGGCCTCCCGGGCCTCCCCCGGCCCGTTTACCACGCACCCCATGACGGCCACTTTCAGAGGCTTCCCCAGCCGCACCAGGCGCTCTTCCACTGCCTGGGCCAGGGAGACCAGGTCCGTTTCGCAGCGACCGCAGGTGGGGCAGCTCACCAGCACCGGTCCCCGCTGACGCAGCCCCAGGGAGCTAAGGATGTGGTACGCCGTCTCCACCTCGGGCACCGGGTCGCCGGTGAGGGAGACCCGGATGGTATCGCCGATGCCCTCATAGAGGAGGATGCCCAGGCCCACGGCGCTGCGGATGGAGCCCGCCCGCACTGTCCCCGCCTCGGTAATGCCCAGGTGGAGGGGGTAGGGCACCAGGGGGGCGATGAGGCGGTACGCCTCCACGGTGGTGGGGACATCGAAGGCCTTGAGGGAGATTTTGATGAGGTGGAAGTCCAGGGCCTCCAGGAACCGAGCCTGCTCTAAGGCCACGTCCACCATGCGCTGGGGGGTGGGCGGGGGATGCTCGCCCGGGGCGAGGGGAGGGAGGGGGGGGAGGCTGCCGGCGTTGACGCCGATGCGGATGGGCACCTGGCGCTCCCTGGCGCTGCGCACCACGGCGGCCACCTTGTCCCGCTCCCGAATATTGCCCGGGTTGAGGCGCAGGCCATCGACCCCGGCCGCTAGAGCGGCCAGGGCGAGACGGTAATCGAAGTGGATGTCGGCGACGAGGGGGATATGGATCTGGCTCTTGATGCGGGGCAGGGCCTCTGCCGCCGCCATGTCGGGCACCGCCACCCGAACTATCTCGCAGCCCGCCTCCTCCAGGGCATGAATCTGCTTTACCGTAGCCAAGGCGTCCCTGGTGTCGGTGTTGGTCATGGACTGAACGACCACGGGGCGGCCGCCCCCCACCGGGACATCCCCGATAGTGAGGGGTTTGGAGATGCGGCGGGGGATCACGGGAAGGGACTCTTCCCTTGAACGATGCGCAGGATGTCGTAGTAGCTGATGATGATGACCAGGGCCATAATGAGGGCGAAACCCACCATGTGGACAAAGCCTTCCTTATCCGGCGGGATGCGCTTGCCTCCCCGTAACCCCTCCAGCACCACGAAGAAGAGCCGGCCCCCATCCAGCATGGGTATGGGCAGCATGTTCAGCACCGCCAGATTTATGCTCAAGAGGGCGGCGAAATCCAAGAGGGATGCTATCCCCCCCAACTCGGCCACCTGCCCCGTCATCTGGGCGATGCCTATAGGCCCCGCCAATTGAGGGGCAGTACTTTGAACAAACCATGTCATGATCTCATTTTTGGCCAGGGTCAAGCTGTCCATGGTGCTAAGCACACCCAGGGGCACCGCTTCCCAAATAGGATAGGCCTGTTCGGACAGGTAGACGTTAGCCATGCTGACCATCACCCCGGTGGGCCCCTCCCCGGGCGGTGGGTTCCATCGGGGCACCAGTCTCACCTCCCGTTGGGCAAACCGCCCGCTGCGCAGCACCAGCCTTATTTCCGATCCCAGGTTTAGATGAACGTTGTAGCTGACCTCCCGGACGTTTTTGATGGTGCGGTCGTTGATTTTGAGGATAATATCGTTTGCCTGGATGCCCGCTTTCTCCGCCGGAGAGCCGGGGGTAACCTTGTTTACCGCCACCTGTCCCGTCACTATCTCTTTGGGAATGGCGAAGCTAGCGGAGAAAAGGAGGATGGGCAGCAGGGCGTTCATAATGGAGCCGGCACTTAGGACCAGGAGCCGAAGGGGGATGCTTTTGCCGGCGAGGCTTCCGGGCTCTCTCGGGTCTTCTTCACCTACCAGCCGAACGAAGCCGCCCAGGGGAAGGAGGTTCAGAGAATATTCCGTCTCTCCCCTCTTGATGGAGAAGAGACGGGGGGGGTAGCCAAAGCCCAGCTCATGGATCTTAACCCCAGACAGCCGGGCGGCCACAAAATGGCCCAGCTCGTGGCTCAGCACCAGAAGCAATAGAATGGCCACGAAAAAAGCAAGGGCGGTTACCACGAAGCTAAAGTCCACCGCGGGCCACCTCTCGCGCCCAGGCATCGGCCGCCAATATCTCTTCCAGAGACGGATGGCTCACCCCTTGGTGTCTCTCCACGACGGACTCCACACGGCGGTGAATGTCTCCAAATCCCATCTCTCCGGCCAAAAAGAGCTCCACGGCTACCTCATCGGCGGCGCTGAGGACGGCGGGGTAGGTGCCTCCCCGCTTGGCCACCTCCAGCGCCAGGTCCAGGCACGGAAAACGCCCCCTCTCCACCCCCTGAAAGGTTAAGGAAATGCCAGATGAGAGGTCAAGATGGGGCAACTGGTCGTTGCTCCACCGCTGGGGATAGGATAGAGCATACTGGATAGGAAGACGCATGTCCGGTGGGCTTATCTGAGCCTTTATGGAACCGTCAATGAACTCCACCATAGAATGGACGATGCTCTCCCGGTGGATAACCACCTGGATTTGGCTGTAGGACACGTGGAAAAGCCAGTGAGCTTCTATCACCTCCATCCCCTTGTTCATCAGGGTAGCCGAGTCCACGGTGACCTTCCTTCCCATGCGCCAGGTTGGGTGAGAAAGGGCTTCTGCCACGGTGACTTTTTCCACCTCTTCCGCGCTTAGATGCCAGAAGGGGCCGCCGGAGGCAGTGAGGAGAATGCGACAGATAGTGCTCGGGTCACCCTCCTCGGGGAGGCACTGCCATATAGCGCTGTGCTCGCTGTCAACGGGCAGCAAAAGCCCGCCGTGACGCTTCGCTTCCTGGATGATCAACTCCCCGGCCATGACCAGCACCTCCTTGTTGGCCAGAGCCACTCTTTTGCCCGCATGAAGGGCGCTCATGGTGGGTAAAAGGCCCGCCTTTCCCGCCGTTGCCACCACCACCACGTCCACCTGGGGATGGGTTACCATCTCATGCATGGGCAAGAAGGTATAATCCCAGTCCTCGTCAGCCAGGGGGCTTTCCTTGCCCTGGAGGAAAACCAGCTTGGGCTTGAACTCCCGGGCCTGTTCCGCCAAAAGAGCCTTGTTCCTGCCCGCCGCCAGGGCCACCACCTTCAGCCGGTGGGGAAAGGCCCGTACCACCTCCAGAGTCTGTCGGCCAATGGAGCCCGTGGAGCCTAAAATAGCCAGGTGTTTTACATCACTATCCATGCAACATAATAGTATACCACTACGCCTGAGAAGATGAGACTGTCCAGGCGATCCAGGAGGCCGCCGTGGCCGGGAACGAGCCAGCCGGCGTCCTTGACCTGCATGCAGCGTTTCAGCCACGATTCGGACAGGTCTCCCAATTGGGCGAAAGAAGAGGCCAGCACCCCCAGGACAAGGGCGGAGGGCCAGTCCAGGGGGAGTTTAAGGATGTAGGCTAGAATGAGGGAGACCGCCGCCCCGCATATCAGCCCGCCCAACGTTCCCTCTACTGTTTTGTGGGGGCTGATCGCTCTGGCCAGGGGCCGTTTCCCCCAGGCTCGGCCCACCAGGAAGGCGCCGGTATCGGTGGCGAAGGTGGCCAAAATAGTGAAATAGACCCAGCCCTTGGCTATCTCCTCCAGCAGCACAAAATGGCGAAGGGTTAGCCCAAGATACAGAGTGCCCGCCACTACCCAAGCCCAATTCCAGGCGGCCTGCCCGTGGGGAAAGCGGGACAAGGAGAGGAGCAAGGAGACCAACACCACCCCGACTAGAATGGCGGGCAAGGCTTGAGGCTGGGGAAGATGAGGGCTGGTAACCAACAAAATACTGCCGGCGCCCCCCAGAAGAAAAAGAGAACCTTTGGGTAGCTCCGAGGCCATGGTGCAAAACTCCCACAGCCCCACCACTGCCGCCAGGGCCATGGCGACGGAGAACCACGGCTCGCCCAACCAAGTAAGGATCAAAACCAGGGGCAACGCCACTAAGGCGCTCAGGATGCGTGGCTGCGTCACCGTCGCCCTGATGGGGGAATGCGCTTTCTATGCCGAGGGCAGGCCACCGAAACGTCGTTGACGTTGGCTATAGGCCAGAAGGGCGTTTTGTATCTCCTCTTCACCAAAATCCGGCCACAGGGTAGGCGTGGCATAGTACTCGCTGTAGGCAGATTGCCAGATGAGGAAGTTGCTCAGGCGCATCTCACCGGCGGTGCGAATGATGAGGTCGGGGTCGGGTTGGCCGGCGGTGTAAAGGTATCGTTCCATCAGGGCCCCGTCCACGGTCTCGGGGGGGACGCCATCGACGATGATGCGCCGTACAGCGTTTAGTATCTCCTCTCGCCCCCCGTAGTTGAGGGCCACGCTAACTATGATAAGGTCGTTGTCACGGGTCATTTCGATGGCCTGGCGTATTTCCTTTTGAAGACGGAGAGAAATCCCTTCCATCTTCCCCAGGTGCTGCAACTTGACTCCCTTCTCTTTGAGAGTCCTGGCCTCCCTTTTTATGACCTGCCCCAGGAGGTGAAATAGGCCCCGCACCTCCTCTTTGGGACGCAGCCAGTTCTCCGTGGAGAAGGCGTAAAGGGTAAGGTACTTAATGCCGTGGTCGGCAAAGCTCTCAATGACGCGGCGCAGGTTTTCCGTCCCCGCCCGGTGGCCGGCCACCCGGGGCAAACCGCGCTGGGCGGCCCACCGGCCGTTGCCATCCATGATGATGGCCACGTGGCGGGGAAGGCGCGATAGGTAAGGAGGTGAGGCCTGAGATGTAGCTGTATCTATCGCCACGGTGGTCTAAACCTGGAGCAGCTCCGCCTCTTTTTGCTGGGCTGTCTCTTCTACCAGGACAATAAAGCTATCGGTGAGGCGCTGCAAGTGCTCTGAAGACCGCTTCAAGTCATCTTCCGATAGCTCTTTGCTTTTCTCCCGCCGCCTCATCTCATCCATGGCGTCGCGGCGTATGTTGCGCACTTCCACCCGGCCTTCTTCGGCCCGCTTGTGAACCATCTTGACAAGCTCCCGGCGCCGCTCTTCGGTCAGGGAAGGAATGGCGAGGCGAATAACGTTGCCGTCGTTGATGGGTGTGAGCCCCAGCTCGGACTTGAGAATAGCTTTCTCTATGGCTCCCATAAGGTGGCGGTCCCAGGGCTGGATTACCAGAAGGCGAGCTTCGGGCACCGAGATAGTGGCTAGCTGGTTGATGGGAGTAGCAGCGCCATAGTAATCCACCTTCACCTGTTCCAGCAAAGCAGGGTGGGCACGGCCGGTGCGTATAGTAGTCAACTCTTTCTTTAAGGCTTCTATTGCCTTGGTCATTCTGTCCTCGGCGTCGCCCAGGACGTCCGGTACAGCGTCAGCCACCTTTGTTCCTCCCTCAGGCTATGTTCCGGTGGTGGCAGCCAGACTCCTTTCTGGAGTCTGAGGCCGGCCAATAGGGCACACTTTTAAGCAGATGCCACATCCTTGGGAGTGGTGGGCCTCCCGAAGCTGATTGCTGTAGGCGATATGCTTCTTGGGATCTATGGCCCACTTGTATACTCCTCTAATCTCTTGCTTGTCCTCACAGATAGCTCCTCCCCGGCAGGCGAGGAAACAGAGGGAGCAATCCTGACACCGAAGGGCGAGGCCCATATCTTGCGCCCCATCTATGGGGAGGGGGAAGTCTGTGGTCACGGTGGCGATAAGCACCCGGGGGCCAAATTCATGGGTAAGGAGCAAACCGTTCTTGCCCAGCTCTCCCAGCCCGGCGGCGATGGCGTGGGGAATGTGAAGGATGCGCCGCCTCCGGTCGGGGCTACCCTGGGGATAGGGAGGCTCTGCCTGAGCGCAATGGCCCAACTCGCGGATATGGGCGGCCACCCTTATCGCCACCTCTCCCAGTGCCCAGGCCACCCGCAAGCCTTCGATGGAGGAGGCTATGCTGGGAGCCGTTTTCAGTTTTGCGTAGTCCATGGCCATGGCCAGAGAGATGGCGTAACGATGGGGGATAGAAACACTCTCGTAGATACAACTCTCATCTACCTCAGCCACCCCCACCAGATCAGCGCCTATGAAGCGGGCGTACTCTTTTACGTGTTGGCTGTGAGCCTCCTCACTTCCCAGGGAAATGGCTATGGGGCTCACGGGCCCATCCAGTAGAGGTCGGCTTTGGATAATCAACTGTCGGTAGGCGTTTACCTGAGGTATAAAAGTGGGAAAATCAGTTCTCTGCCAATCCTCCCACGATTGCTGATGCCTGGGGCGCTCCATTTTTTCTCCTTTCTCGGGGTTCTTCACCCGAAGGGGCTAAACGCTGTGAACGACGCTACCTAAGGGTTCCCCTTCCACTACCCGCTGTATGCTGCGCGGCGACATAAGGTCGAAGACGATGATGGGGATTTTGTTCTCCATACACAGGGCAAGGGCGGTGCCATCCATGACCTCCAGGCGCCGATTGATAGCCTCCATATAGGTCAACTCGTCGAGCCGTTTAGCTGTCGGGTTTTTGTGGGGATCGGAGTCGTAGACGCCGTCTACCCGATTCTTGCCCATGAGAAGCACCTCCGCCCCTATCTCCACCGCCCGCAGGGCGGCGGCAGTATCGGTAGTCATATAAGGGTTCCCCGTGCCGGCGGCGAAGATGACTACCCTTCCCTTCTCCAGGTGACGGATAGCCCGTCGTCTAATGTAGGGCTCAGCTACTTGCTGGATGGATATGGCGCTCATGGTGCGACACATCACACCTTCTCGTTCTACAGCGTCTTGAAGGGCCAAGGCATTGATGATGGTGGCGACCATTCCGGCGTAGTCAGCGGTGGCCCGCTCCATGCCGTTGGCGCTGGCCTCCACCCCCCGCCAGATGTTGCCTCCCCCCACCACGATGGTGGTCTCCACGCCCATCCTTCGTACCTGGACTATCTGAGCGGCCACCTTCCTCACCGTCTCTACGTCAATGCCAAAGGTCCTTTCCCCGGCCAACGCCTCACCACTAAGCTTGAGCAGGATTCGGCGATATCGAATGGCCACTATCCCTTCTCCTTTTACGTATCAGTTCATCATCCGCCTCAGGCGGACCACCGGAGGCTGAAAAATGTCATTCTGAGCCGGCAGCGTATTTTCGTGAGAATCATACTTAAAGAAAGGCCACCCCCAGGCCTGTTTCTTAATCGGTTCCCACCTCGAAGCGAACAAATCTCTTTACTACCACCCGTTCTCTCACCTTGGCCGCCACCGCATCCACCAATTCCTGAACCGTAACCTGAGGGTCTTTGATGAAAGGCTGAGCGACGAGACAGGCCTCGGAGGTATCGTCACCCGGTGACATTTCCCGGGGTTCAAGATAGCGGGGGTTGGTGGCCGCCACCTGCATGGCCACATTGTGGGCCAGCTCCTTAAACTCGTCGGTGCGCGCCACAAAATCTGTCTCGCAGTCCAGCTCTACCATGGCCCCAATGCGTGCCCCCCAGTGAACATAAACCTCTATGAGGCCGTTCTTGGTTTCCCGTTGGGCCAACTTTTGGGCCGCCGTCAAGCCGCGGCGGCGAAGGAATTCCTTGGCCTTTTCCAAGTCCCCTCCCGCCTCTTCCAGGGCCTGTTTGCAGGCTATCACTCCGGCTCCCGTGGCTTCCCTGAGCTCCTTTATTGCTGTTACTGAAACGGCCACTACCCCGTTCCCCCTTCGTTGCCGGGCTCGTCTCCAGAAAAGGTTACGAACTCTGTGGGCTCAAAAATGGCTCCCTCCTCCAGGATAGGCTTCTCCTCTCCCTCTCCTACCCACCCCCGATCTGCCGCTCCCTCTAGAACGGCATCCGCTATCTTGGAGCATAAGAGCCTGACTGCCCGAATGGCATCGTCGTTAGCTGGTATGGGATAGTCCACCAGGTCTGGGTCGCAGTTGGTGTCCACTATGGCCAAGACAGGGAGGCCTAACCGACGTGCCTCCATTACGGAGATCTTTTCCTCGTGGGGATCGACAACGAAAAGGGCCCCGGGCAAGCGGGTCATTTCTTTCAGGCCCGCCACCCTCCGGTTAAGGCGGGCTATTTCCTCGTCCAGCTTCGCCACCTCCTTTTTGGGAAGGTTGTCAAACTCTCCTTTAACCCGACTATCCTCCAGGCGAACCAGATAGTCGATGCGAGATTGGATGGTCATGAAGTTGGTCAAGGTACCCCCCAGCCAACGTAGATTGACATAGGGCATGTGGCATCGCTGTGCTTCTTGTTCAATGGCCTCTTGGGCTTGCTTCTTGGTGCCTACGAAGAGAACATCTTGACCTTTGGCTACCAGGTCCCGGATAAAAGCGTAGGCCTCTTCTAGTTTAATTACTGTCTGCTGGAGATCTATGATGTGGATACCGTTACGTTGGGTAAAAATATACTTCTTCATTCGCGGATGCCACCTTCGCGTCTGGTGACCGAAGTGCACCCCCGCTTCCAGTAGAGCTTTCATCACGATCACGCTCGCCAAACTCGGTTATTCCTCCTTCTCAAAGCGAACCTACCCCCCACATTTGTAAGCACTGAGAAATATGACACCCGCTCAGCGGCCTTTGCCTTCCTTGACCGCAGTACTATTCCTTCCCTTCGATGCCATCGTTTCAGTTTAGCACAGAAGGAGGCAAAAAGACAACGCTTTTACAAAGGCAGGCGCAGATAGGACGCCGATGCGGATACTGACAGGAAAACGTAAAGAGGGAACAATTGAGCTTGATGCACCAAATCTATGATGGCGTATCGCTGAGCCGAAGGACATAGATTGTTTGTGTGCAGTATAAAATGTGACGAACGATATATAGACAAAGTACCCTTCCGCCACCATAATCCACATAAGGCTAAGACCAGGCACGTTGAGAGGAATACATATGAGAATTAGAAGATTGCTCCAGGTTTCCTTGGGTGTTATGGGTCTAGCACTGATAACAGTACTAATTATGGCATACGGTTCCTCCCGGTTAGAGGGACAAGGGCCGCTGAATGTGACCGTTAGTCTATCCAAACCATCTAACGGGACTTACTTAGTGAAAGGCGAGCAGGCGGAAGTCACCGTAACGCTCAAAGATACGGTATCGCCAACGGTCATGCCAAGGTAATGACCGTCTACCCCAACCCGGCGGACCCCTGGAGTGCCGATAAGGTAGAAACCTGCACCGTCTGCCACGGAGCCGGCAAGGATTTTTCGCCCGACAAAATGCACAATATCTCCAATCCCTACAAGCCGCCGTATCCGAGGGAGCCAGAGCGTAAGTGACAATACAGGAGCGGCGTAGCCTGCTCCAGCAGGCTACGCCGCTCCCCTCTTCTGTTTCGTGCCCGCTGATGAGGAGTGGTGGTAGGTTGCCCTCTTTTTACCCTTTAGTTTAGCTCCCCCGAAGTTATCCGCCGACCTTTTCCCGGGATGCTAAGCCTTGCAGTAAGGATATATCAAGGATATATCTATGTATGAAAGCATGTTGACTTCCCTAGTTTTGTGATTATACTAACGTGGTAGTATTTTGTGATTAAATAACTGTTTTGGAGTAAGAGGTAGTTCTTGACTCACCCTTGCGGTCGGGCTCGCCGAGGGAAAGGAATGTTATTCTTAAAGGAGGTAATCCATGAAGAAGGCTTGGCTTGTGGTAGTCCTTGGGATGGTCGTGGCTTTAATAACGACCTACGGGGGTGTTTCGCTGGCATCCCACGAAGGGCCTTGGCCACCCGTAAAGGTGGACCTGAGCGTCCAGCAGGAGGGGAGCGTCTATACTGCAATTGTCTGGATAAAGAATGAGGGGCACTTTGATGCTGACCTTTTAAACGTCAAGGTCCGGGCCCCCAAGGGAGCCAAGTACGTGGACTCTTGGGCCGGTTCTGGTCGCGGCTTCAATGCCGGGAAGTTCGATGGCAGTGACGTGAGTTGGGTCAACCCTGGGGTGAAGGCGGGGAGCCGGCAGGGCCCCTTCGTCTACATCTTTGATGCCGGCGCCGCCCAGTCCTCCGACCCTTCATCTCTTGTATGGGCCTGGATTAGCTGGGCCGGCACAGTGCCTGGAAGTGCGGTCTCAAAGGCGGTGAGTATTCAGACTCCTTCCCCGGTGCTGGATTTGAGCGTGGGAACTCCCCCCGCAATGGGCTGGAAATGGAAGGTGGGGGAGATAACGGCGGATACCGAAGAGGTAATTGATGGCCCTCAGGATCACGGCTTCAATTGGATGTTCTTTGTGGCTCAGGGCGCTAGCGAGCTTTCAACCGTCGATGGAAAGAGGGTGCTTTCCCGCGGCGAGGGAGTTTTAGTGCCGGCGAGGCAAGAACATACCCATCGCCATCTCCCCCAAAGTCGAATTGTCGCTTTTGACCTCCGTGCTGCTGACGACCCGCCGGGTGCCGTTCACCGGGGGCGACAGATCTTAATCTCTGATGCGCCAGTAGAGGTCACCGCAGGGTTGAATTACAGGCTACTTTTGCGGGAATTTACCCTTTCCCCAGGCGTCCGGACGCTGGAAAGCGTTACGGTGGGGCCTAATTTCGTATATGTGGAAGAAGGAACGCTTACCATGCTGGTAGGCGATAGCGTGATTAGCACGGAAGCGGGTAAAGTCTCTATTATCCCGATGAATGTGAAACACATCGAGAGCAATGAGGGCACGACCCCGCTGCGCTTTATTGTGGTGGATGTGCGCCCGTAGACATGGCCGTAGCTCGGTCTGGAGGAATAGTAGGTTCCAGCGTGGCTGGGGGAAGTTCTGCCTCATAACGGTTCTTCCCCCCTGGCGGGCCGATTTTCGCCATGCTGGCTAACGGGCTTTCCCATAAATCACGGTCTTTTCAACACCTTAATAATGCTCCCCCACATTCACATTGCGCATGATGATGATTTCCTCGGTCATCTCGATGCGAACTTTTTAGAGTCCTCGAAATCAATCACCATGAGGCGGGAGTGGCGATGACGCGGCAGGCCAGGGCCATCTTCTGCTTAAGCTCCATTAGCTCCTCAGTCAAGAGAGGCTCCTTTCTCCCCGCCTCTGGCGGGGACAGACCTATTAGGTAGCTCAGTGCTCTTGAGACACTCTAGGAACTGAGCCGGTGTAACGATGTGTAGCCCTGACTTCCCCGCGATGCTCGGATTCTCAAAAAAGTGCTTATCTCCAGTGATTAGGTAATCGGGTTGGGCAGCTACTGCCGCGGTCAAGATGCCAGCGTCATCAGGATGGATAATCTCGGCCCATGGGGTGACCTCTTGGGGAGAGGGGTCCTTCACGATTTCTGGGATGATGCTCACCAATAGCCTCTTCAACGTTGGAAGAGCTCCCGGAAGTTTCTCATTGATGGTACGCACCACCTCCTCCAGCACCTGCTGCGATATAACCACCATCAACTCACCTTCGATAAAACGCTCCAGTATGATGCCTGGCGCCCCTGCGGAGGAGTGCAGCCCTGAGAGTATGACGTTGCTATCCAGGAAGACACGCAGTTTAGGACTTGGCCGCATAACGCTTCCTGATGACTTCTTGCCTCCCTCGGCTGCCGGCATCCTGAAGTTCCCCTTCGGTAATCCCCGAATGCTTGAAAGCCTCGCGGATCTCCCGCAACGCCTCCAAAGCAGCCACCTTCTTAGGCCTCGCCACCAGGGTAGAGTCTTCTAGGGTCAGTTCCAACATATCGCCCGGCCCGATTCTTAGCCGTTCACAGACCTCTTTAGGGAGGGTAATCTGGCGCTTTGAACGCAGCACCACATCTATTATTAGCTTTTTCTCTGCCATGCTTCTTTACCCCCCTTTGTAAGAATTAGGATGTTGGATTTAGGACATCCTAATTGTCTCAGAGGACCACGGGTCTGTCAATATTTTGCCGGTGCCCAGCGGGCTGGTGGAGGAAAGGATGAAGGAATCTTTATTGTAAGAATTAGGATGTTGGATTTAGGATATCCTAATTATCTCAGAGGACCACGGGCCTGTCCATATTTTCTCGGCGCCCAGTGGGCTGGTGGAGGAAGGGATGAAGGAATCTTTGTGGTGGGTTTCGTTTCACTTCACCCAACCCTACGACTAAGGGACTAATAGACAGTATGCTGCCGGCTAACGGCGCAGCGAACCCTGCTGTGGGACAGGCTTAAGCTGAGACTCGCCAAAGGTTTGAAAAACCATGTGGTGCTCGCTTGCCAGCGTGCCTAATCCTGCAAGCAATCCTCTAAGGAGAATAACCTACCTCAAACGTGAAGGATTCGTGTGTTTGAATACGAAGGTGCTACGTGCCCCGACTACTTGTCGTACTTCGGCTCGCTCTATATTGAACGACTGCTCCGTATCGTGCCTCTTGCCCAAGCCTTTGTAGTTTATGGCTACCTCAATTTTCATCTGTCCGGCACATATATTCGTTTGTATTTCGCGTGGTATATTGGGAAACTCCACTGTTTCTTGCCCATTAGGTGGCAAAAACGGCAACTCTGTGCGGACTTCTGTTGTAATTTCTTTGCTTGCAAGGGCAAGCAAAGAAATATGTAGTTTGATTTCTTCAGCGGGAACTGAACCTGTATTCTGTACTTCGATATAACACGCGTCTAGCTCATAGGGTATAGTCGCTGCTTCACCCGATGGGCCAAGAGATGCAACTTCTTGTATTCTGGCTACTGTGACGAAGGGTCTAACATGTGCCTGGATTTGAAAAATCGCAACGAAAAGGCTAGCACCTGCCAGTACAGTGGCCATTATGGCAGTAATCGTGGTCGCAATATAGCGTGCATCCTCACTACCCACCGCTACTGACACACCAAAGACTACCGTGCCCAAAATGATGAGCCCGACAATAGCCCAGACAAGCATCTTCATTAGCGACAATCTGAAATTCATGGTAGCCTGTTACAACACTAAAATGATGAACGCAGACCGAGAAAAGCATATAACATTCAGTTTACGTCACTTTGCCTTTTCGCAATTCTTCTATTTTCCGTCTTGTGCTGTCTATTTCAAATTGACGTGTGGAAAGAGTGAGCAATCGTTCAAGGTCTGCGATTGCCAGTTCTACTTTACCCAACTCCTGAAAAATCTCTGCCCTTTCAGAGTAGCTTTGCTTATCTTCATTGTCTGCTAGGATTGCCTTATTTAGAATGGCAAGTACCTTGTCAACATAATCTGTGGCTTCATTGTTCTTGCCTAGTTGACGCAACACATGCGACAATTTTACACAAGCCCGTGTATCTGTAGGGTCTAGCCTTAATGCCTTCTTATACTCTTCCTCTGCTTGCTCGTAGAGCCATATGATTTCTGTAAGGAATTCAAGGTTAGGCATTAGTCGCTTTATACACATTCCAAGCTGTGCGTTACCGTACTTAACCAGTTCCCATTCAGATTCATTGTCTGAACGTGTCCAGAAACGGACAGGAAATATCCCGTATGCCATGAGTATACCTTCAGCCACTTGTTCGTAAGCACTAGCTCGCCCAGAATATCCATGTGGGTCATTAGGGTTCATATCGAGAGACTTGTCAAACATTGCCAGCGACCCATTGAGTGCCTTATCTAGCTCTTCATAACCATATTGATGGAATTGCTTTCCTTGAGATTGTCTGACTTCAGTAACGCAAGACAAGATTTCCTCAGCTTTTTTGTTAGGTCTAATTTCCCCACTAAAAAATGAATACTTTGGTCTAAGCTCTTCTACTGGTCCCCCGGGAAACCCCATGGGATGAGATAACCGTTCATCGCCTGCCCCTGCGTAGAATACTGCGAGTATACCCCTGAATCTAGGATTTTGTGGTTCCAGACTAATAATCTCTTCAAGGCTAGGGATTGCTGCATCAAAACCATAGCGTGCGAGTTCACAGGCAGCGTCAAACCGTTTTTCTGTATCACTACGAAAAACTTCCCTGAAATAGTCTTTCAAGCGTGTGAGAAAATTCCCTCTGGCACTACCTAAAGCAGGAACGGAGGTCTGACGAGCACCACAACGAGAGCAAAAAGTCTGGTATTGAGGCATCGAGTCTTGGCAAATTCGGCAATTATCCATCACACATATCTGCCCTATGATACATCAGTGGGACAAAACTGGGCAACGTTGTGAGTGTTGGTCAGCAGCACTGTGATTGTAAAGTCACGTTCTCCGCCGTTAGCCTGGCTCCCCGGGCCGGACTCGAACCGGCGGCGCGTTTGCCAATCTCTGTCTTCAGCGCCCGAAGAGGCCCCTCGGCAGTGCGCCTTTCCTCAGGGGGCGGCTTTGAGGGCGCGGCGCACCTTCTCGGCGCTGATGGGCAGGTCTTTGATGCGCACCCCCACGGCGTCGAAGATGGCGTTGGCGATGGCGGCGGCGGTGGGGGCCAGCACGGGCTCCCCCAACCCTTTGGCCCCGAAGGGGCCGTCGGGGTGAGGGGCGTCCTCCACCAGAATGGGTTGGATGGGGGGAACGTCCATGGCGGTGGGGATCTTGTAGTTGGCAAAGTCGGGGTTGAGGGTGACACCCGCGCCGTCAAAAAGCAGCTCCTCGAAGAGGGTGGAGCCCAGGCCGGTGATGATGCCCCCCTCTATCTGCTGCACGGAGGTGACGGGGTTGATGGTCTTCCCCAGGTCATGGGCGGCCACCAGCTTGAGCACGTGGACGCGTCCCGTCTCCGGGTCTACCTCCACCTCCGCCGCCTGGGTGGCGTACATCCAGAAGGAGGTGGGCTTGGCCCCCTGGCCCGTCTCCCGGTCCAGGCTGGTGATGTCTTCAGGGAAGTATTGGCCCTTCCCGATGATGTTCCCCCCCCGGCTGCCGTAGCGGCTGACAATAACCTGAGGGATAGTCATACCTTTATCCGGTTCGTCGGAGACGAAAATGCGTCCGTCCTGCATCTTCAGTCGGGCCATAGGCACTTTGAGGGCGCGGGACGCTAGCTCCAGGAGCTGACCCTTGGCATCGGCGGCCGCCTGGAGCACGGCGTTGCCCATGTGGAAGGTGGAGCGGCTGGCGGTGGTGGACATGTCGTAGGGGGTGATGTCGCTATCGGGGGTGACCATGACCACGTTTTCTATGGGCACGCCCAGCGTCTCGGCCACCATCTGGGATAGAACGGTGTAGGCCCCCTGGCCGATCTCCAGGGTGCTGGTGAGAACATCCACGGTGCCGTCCTCGTTTATCTTGATAAAGGCGTTGGAGCTGGAGGGGCTATTGGTGTTGCGGTGCATACAGGCGATGCCCCGCCCCCGGTTGGGGGCTCGGCCCCGCCCCCAGCCCACGGCCTCCGCCGCCCGCTGGATGGTCTCTTTAAGGGCGATGCTGGTGAGCGTCTCGCCGGTGGCCGATAGGCTTCCCTTCTGGAAGGCGTTTCTGAGGCGGAACCATAGGGGGTCCCACTCCATCTTACGACTAATGATGTCGGTGTGGGACTCGTAGGCCCAACATACCTGGGGAGCGCCGTAGCCCCGAAAGGCGCCAGCGATGGTGCTGTTGGTGTACACACAGTAGCCGTCTATCCACACGTTGGGGATGTCGTAGGGGCCGGCGGACGGGTAGCTGGCCTGACGGCAAACAGTAGGCCCCTTCTCGGCGTAGGCCCCGGTGTTCCAGTAGATGGTCACCTTGCGGGCCACCAGGGAGCCGTCCTTCTTGATGCCACTCTTGATGTGCACCACCGAGGGGTGCCGCACCAGGGCGGAGGTGAAGACCTCCTCTCGGCTGAAGGCGACCCTCACTGGGATGTTTTTGGTCCTGAGGGCCAGAGCGACGGCGTAGGACTCGGTGTTGAGCCCTCCCTTGCCCCCAAAGCCACCCCCCTGATAGGGGGCGATGACCCGTATCTTGCTCATGGGCATCCCCAGGGCCTCGGATAGGGACTGGCGGCAGCGATAGGGAGAATCGTTGTGTGTCCAGATAGTTACCTTGCCTGCACCGTCTACCTGGGCGATGGAGGCGTGGGGTTCCATGGCGCAGTGCTGCACCATCTGGGTGGTGAAGGTGTCTTCGAAGACGTAGTCTGCCTGGGCGAAGCCCGCCTCCACATCCCCCCGGCGCAGCTTGAAGTGGTAGCAGCAGTTGGTGCCGGGGATGGGGGTGTTCACCGCTCCCTCTCGGTGATATTTCTCCTGGCCGGGGTGAACCTGAGGCGCATTGGGTTTCATGGCCTCCACGGCGTCGAAGACTGACGGCAGTTCCTCGTACTCCACGTCGATGAGGGCCAGGGCGGCCTCAGCGATTTCCTCCGTCACCGCCGCCACGGCGGCCACCCCCTCTCCCCGATAGCGCACCTTGTCAATGGGCATAAAGGGCTGGTCGCGCACCTGGGGGCCGTGAATGGCCGGGATGTCTTTGCCCGTCACCACCGCCTTGACCCCGGGAAGGGCTTTGGCTCGGCTGACGTCGATACTTACGATGTGGGCGTGGGCATACTGGCTGCGTAGAACCTTGCCGTGGAGCATGTGGGGGAACTTAAGATCGTAGCCGAAGACGGTCTTCCCCTGAACCTTCTCTCGGGCGTCCACCCGGGGAACGGGTTTGCCCACTACGTCCAACTCGATTTTTTCCGCCGGCTTGGTGATAGTGACCATTAGGCGACCCCCATCCGTTTTATTCAATCCCCAGATCTGGAGGGTGTTTAGAAAAAATGTCCTGTCATTCTGATCCGCCAGAGGCGGAGAATCCTCAGAATGACATTGTTAAACAACCTCAGCTCTGGAAAGATCCCTTTAACCCACGCTTCGCTTCAGGCCCAGGAAGGCGTTCTTCTGCTGCTCAATATGGCGATATTCGTAGAGAACGTAGAGAAGGAAGACCGTTCCGGCGACCGCCACATATAGCAATCCCTGGACTTGAAAAGCCTCCCACAGGAAGGCCAGGGTGAGGATGAGACCTACGGCCAGATGCACCAGGATGGTGGCGGCGTTGGCGGGAATGAGATCGTAGGAGCTGGCATAGTGTTTTCGGGCGTTGAGGACACCCTTCACCGCCAGGGGCAGGGTGACCAAAGCTAGAAGGGTGAACCAAGGCAGGATGCCCCAGGCCACACCAACTATGATGCTAATATAAGTAGTGGCCATGAGGGCCAGGTAGCCCACCACCGCCCGATGCCGCCCCAGGCGCACTACCAGGGTATTCTTACCTACCGCCTTATCGGCATGATAGTCGGGGAACTCGTTGATGTAGAGGACAGCGGCAATGAGAAGGGAAACAGGCAGGGCGGCCACCACGGGCACCCAGCTAAAGGACAGGGTCTGCACATAGTAGGCTCCCAGGGCCATGAGAATGCCGAAATTCAGTCCCACCGCCGTTTCCCCGACGCCGCGGCTTCCCCAGTCCACGGGCTTCAGGCTGTAGAAGAAACCAGAGGCCACCCCCACCACACCCAGGGCCAGGACAGGCCAGCCCCGGGCCCATACCAGGTAAAGGCCGATGAGGCTGCCCAGGGTGAAGAAAAGAAGGGCGCCGGAAAGCACCTCCAGGGGTGACAACAGTCCCAGCTGTATGATGCGGCTGCCGCCGCTGAAGGGACGAACGAATTCCTGGTTTATGTCGTCGTTGCCGCTGCGGTGGTCGGCGTAGTCGTTCATGACGTTGGTGCCCGCCTGAAGGAGAACGCCGCCCAACAGGGTGAGGAGGAAAAAGCCCCAGTGAAAGGTGCCGCTGGCCATCCCAGCGATGGCCGACCCCAGGAGGATGGGGACAACGCTGGCGCTCAAGAAGGGAACTCGCACCTCAGTGACCCAGTTTCTTAGCTTTAGATTCAGGAGAGACCAGTCGTTCACTACCACCCGATGCTGGGGGAACTCCATAACGGTGGGGGGCATCCCCTGAACGATCTCCCGGAACACCCGGAACTTGACGGTCTCCGGGACTACCTTGATGCAGTCCAAGAGTCCCTGGTTGCCCGTCTCCATCATATACTTGACCACGGGCGACTTGCGGGCGGTGGCTTCCAGGGCACGTTGACGCTCGGCGTCGTCTCTGACCATCACCGCCTTGCCGATGACCTCCACCTCTCGGCTGTCGTTGATGTTCTCCTCCTGCTTGAAGGCGAGGATGGACACGGAGGGGTGGTGGGTTATCTGAAGGGTTTTGGGGTCGCCCTTCATGCTGGCCAGGTAGAAATTGAAATCCTTGTCCACCCCGTAGTGCATCATGCGGGTGCGTAGGCGGTCGCCGGCAGCGGTGGAGATGGCGGCCACCTCCAGACCATCCAGCAGCTCCATGATCTCCTCTCGGCTGTGCGTTCCTTGCTGGTTCACTGGCATCAACCTCCTATAAACATGTAAACATGAAGTACAGCACCAGTATAGTGGGGCGTCGGCACACCGTCAACAAGTGTAGGGCTCTATGTTAAAATGTGGGGAGCCCAAAAAGTATTGACAAAAGGCAAAATTGTGACTATAATTGCAACTGATTTTCGTTGGCTTTTACCATATTCAGAGGCATTGAGTTTTTTTATGTTCTTTATTGCGGATAGTTCGCAGTAGCGAGAAAGGAGTCTATCGTGATTGAATCCCTGGTCATCGCCCTTCGCGAGGGCATCGAGGCGGCGCTGGTGGTGGGCATCATTCTGGCTTACCTGCGCAAGACAGGAAGAGACTCCCTTAGCCGCTTCGTATACATAGGCCTTGTTTTGGCGGCCATCGCCAGCTTAGGCGTGGCGGCTATGTTTCAGATCCTCGATATCGACCCTGAGAACGAGTTTATGGAGGGCACCCTCCTGGGGGTGGCCGGGGTCTTCGTGGCCAGCATGGTCCTCTGGATGTGGCGCACCGCCCGCAACATCAAACAGCAGCTAGAGGATAGGCTCGCCTCCCTGGTGGTTAGCGACGCCGCCTCTATGGGACAGGGTGTTGGGCTGCTCGTTTTCACCTTCCTGATGGTTTTCCGAGAGGGCGTAGAGATGGTTCTTTTCTTGGCCGCGGCCACTCTGGGCGAGATGAACGTCTTGAGCTTTATTGGCGGCATATTCGGCCTGGGGCTAGCGGCTCTCTTCGCCGTCTTCTTCGTCAGAGGCAGTGTTCGTATCAACCTTTCTCGCTTTTTCACGGTAACCAGCATCGTCCTCCTCCTTTTGGCCATCAAGCTGGTCGCCGGCAGCGTGCATGAATTTGCTGAGGTTCAGGTCATACCCATGAACAAAGAGATCATGGCCTTTCTGGGGTACTTTGTGCGCGATGACTCTTCTACAATCATCCTCATGGCCTTGCTGGCGGTGCCGGCAGTGCTTCTTATCTGGGGGATGCAGGGGAAGCCTGGGGCTTCAGAATCTACCCTTGAGGGGCTTCCCTCAGCGGAGCGCCGGAAGAGGCTGGCCGCCGCGGGTCGAGAGAGAGCGTGGCGTCTGGCCGGCGTCGCCGCCGCCCTGGTCACTATTTTTGCTATGGGCACCACCGTCCTGGCCGGTTCTAACTTCGTCGATCCCGTGCCGCAACCGGTGGCTGCCTCTGGAGAAGAGGTACGTATCCCTGTGGCAAGCCTGGAGGAGGGCCGTTTGCACAAGTTCGTAGCTCAGATTGCCGATGTGGGCGTGAGGCTACTGGCGGTGAAGCTGGAGGACGGCTCTTTGGTCACCGCTGTGGACGCTTGCTCCATATGCGGCGCTGTTGGTTATGCTCAGGAAGGCGAGAACGCCATCTGCAAGAACTGCAATGCCCCCATTCCCATGCGCACTATGGGTTTGGGGGGAGGCTGCAACCCCTTCCCTTTGAAATCCACCACCGATGGAACTGCCTTGATGATAGCCCTGAAGGATCTGGAGACGGCCCAGCCCCGCTTTAGCAAGTAGCATACAAAGGGGGAAGCCGGAGGTGCTTTTTAGAATACTCAGAGAGACCTTCCTCCGCCGCAAGAGGCGCGTCGCCCTGGCCATCATGGCGATATTCATTGGCTCCGCCCTGGCTACGGCCCTCCTTAGCGTCTCCAGCGACATTATGGAGAAGATGAGCCGGGAGTTGCGGTCCTACGGTGCCAATATCCTGGTGGTACCTCAGTCCGACGAGCTGCGTCTCCAGGTGGGGGGAGTAAATCTCCAGCCGGTGGGGAGCCAGCGCTACATCGACGAGCATGACCTGGTCAAGCTGAAGACCATCTTCTGGCGGAACAACATCCTGGGTTTTGTTCCCTATCTCAGCGTTGTGGTGACCGATGCCAATGGTGTCCCGGTGGCGCTTACCGGCACCTGGTTTGACCAGGAGTTGAAGATACCAGCGGGAACGGCCGTGACCTCTGGGCTCGCCGAACAAACCGCCCTCGGCGAGGCTACTCTCGTAAGGACCGGCGTCAGAACCATGTCCCCCTGGTGGAAGGTGCAGGGCCGCTGGGCCAGTGACCAGACATCGCAAGAAGCCATGGTGGGCGCGGCCGTGGCCCGACGCCTAAACCTCAGTCCGGGCGATTCGTTAACGGCAGCCTACCGGGACAAATCCATAAGCCTGGATGTGGTGGGCATCGTCAGCACCGGCAGCTTTGAAGACAACCAGATTTTTACCCCCTTACCCACGGCCCAGCGCCTTCTGGGGCTTTCTCATGGCACCAGCGAGGTTCTGGTGAGCGCCCTAACTTTGCCCAAAGAAAAGCTAGCTCCGGACATCCGAAACAAGCGCTTGGAAGATATGACGCCTGAGGAATACGAAAAGTGGTACTGCTCGCCCATTATCGAGGCGGTAGTGACCCAGATCAAGGAGGTGATTCCAGGCGTGGAGGCCAAGCCTATCCGCCAGATATCGGAGGCGGAAGGCTCCTTTGCTGTGAAAACCCAGATCCTCATCTATCTGGTCACTGGGGTAGCCTTGTTGGCCTCAGGTTTGGGCGTGCTGACCACCATGACCACCACCGTCCTGGAACGTCGTGGCGAGATCGGGATCATGAAGGCTATCGGTGCCGAGAACGGGCAGGTGGCTATCATTTTTCTCAGCGAAGCGGCGTTAATAGGCCTGGTGGGGGGAGCCTTGGGTTATGTGGGGGGTATGGGACTGGCGGCCTACGTGGGAGCGACGGTATTCAACGCCTCTGTGACCGTAAACCCCCTGGTGCTACCGGTAGCCATCATGCTGGCTATGGGCGTCGCCTTGCTGGGCAGTGCCTTGCCGGTTAGAACGGCGATGAAGATAGAACCTGTCAGCCTGATGAGGGGTGTCTGACGATGCTCCGGGCAATCAGAGCAAGAAAAGGGACCATGTTTTTGAGGATTCTAGCTAAATCCCTCAAGAACCGGCGAACGCGCATCGCTATCGCGGTGCTGGCGGTGCTGCTGGGAGCATCTTTAGTTTCTGCCCTGGCCTCGGTATCCCTGGATGCCCGGGGAAAGGCGGGCAAGGCGCTTAGGTCCTATGGTGCCAACATACTACTGGTGCCCCGATCTGACTCTCTGCCGTTGGGAGCGGGAAAGCTGGAAGTTGGTTCCATGGGGGAGCTCATCCAAGAGAGCCAACTGGCGGCGCTGTCCGATGATATAGCGCCCCACATGGCGGGTTACGTGCCTTATCTTTACGGTGTCGTCCAGGTGGCCCAGCAGAAGGTGGTTCTAGCGGGGACGAGCTTCGGCCAGGTGCGGGGGGTGAGCCCCTGGTGGCAGGTTACGGGAAGGTGGCCATCAGAACAGGCTCCGGAGGCGCTGGTGGGCAGCGAGGTCGCCCAGAAGCTCCAGATTAAGCCGGGTAGCTCCCTCCCCATCAGCTACAACAACCGAGTTCAGAACCTGACTGTGGCCGGTATCGTGGATACCGGAGCCGAGGAAGATAGCCAGGTTTTGGTGGCCCTGGTTAGAGCTCAGGAGTTGTTGGGGAAAGAGGGGTCGGTAAGTATTGTCCAGGTGAGTGCCCTGACGGATAAGCAGCCGGTGGCGGCTACCGCCTCCCAAATCGAGAAGAGGATGCCGCAGGTTCAGGCCAAGGTCATCGGCCAGATCGCCCAGGCGGAGGCGGCGGTATTGGGCAAGGTGGAACTTCTCTTGGCCATAGTAACCCTCCTGGTATTACTTACCTCGGCCCTGACCATGGTTAGCACCATGACCACTACCGTCTTGGAAAGGACGAAGGAGATCGGCCTTTTGAGGGCATTGGGCGCTGGCAGAGGACGCATCGCTCAGCTCTTTATGGCGGAGGCGGCCACCATCGGCGTCTCTGGGGGCATCCTGGGTTGTGTCCTGGGGTTTTTTATTGCCCAGGTAATCGGCCTAACAGTATTTGGCAGCACCGTTTCCCTGAGTCCTCTTGTCTTCCCCCTCAGCCTGGCAGTGGCCCTGGTGGTGGCGCTGTCGGCCAGCGTGATTCCCGTGAGGCGGGCGGTGAATGTCGACCCGGCTATCACTTTGAGGGGCGAGTGACTACCGAAAGGGGTATGAATGCCGTGGCGCAAATTGTTCGGGCGAGGGAGCTTACCAAGCTTTACAATGGCAAGACATGTGCCCTGGACCACGTCACCATAGGTGTCCCGCCGGGAGAATGGCTGTGCATAATGGGGCCGTCTGGCTCCGGCAAAACCACCTTGCTGAACATCATCAGTTGCCTGGATAGGCAAACCAGCGGTGCCTTGATTATCGATGGCAACGATGTGGAGAGGTTTACCCCCGCCCAATTGACTCGGTTTCGTAGAGAGACCGTTGGCCTTGTTTTTCAGCAATTCCATCTGGTGCCCTACCTCACAGCTCTGGAAAACGTGATGCTGGCCCAATACTTTCACAGCATGGCGGATGAGGAGGAGGCGCGACAGGCTCTGGAGACCATAGGACTGGGGGCCCGGTGGCACCATCTGCCCTCTCAGCTCTCAGGAGGCGAGCAACAGAGGGTATGCATCGCCCGCGCTCTTATCAACCAGCCGAAGATAATGCTGGCTGACGAGCCTACGGGCAATCTGGACAAAGCCAACGAAGACCTGGTGCTGGCCCTCTTCCGAAAAATGCATGAAGATGGCCACACCATCATCATGGTGACCCACGACCCCGATGTGGCCAGGCTGGCCGATCGAGTGGTGCGCCTGGACCACGGTCGATTGGTGGAAGAACTGAACTAGCCGGGGATTTTTGCCGCTATAGAGGCTCTGACGTACTACCTGAACACCAGGGATTTCACTACCACGGGTACTGCCTGAGAATAGCCCAGTTCCTCCCCGATGTCGATGAAATCCAGGTCCCCCACTGTGATTTCGTCTATCGCTACCACTTCTTGCTCCAGAGCGAGCTCCTCTTTTAAGAGCGCTCCCACCAGTCTCCCGATGTCGGCATCGAAAACCAGGACAAAAGGATTCTGATGCCCCCATAAAGCCTTAGCCTGAAGCACGCCCAGCCCAAGGTTTTTCAGGGTGGTATAAGAGTTCTCCCAAGGACACCGCAGGGAAAGGGCCACCGGCCTCGGGTGCTCCATCAGGTCGAAGCGCATGAAGACTCTCTCGATGGCATTGGCCACCCCATCGGCACTAGGCTCCACCCCCTCCAACAAGGGTGCCACCACCAAGAGGTCCCGGATGGGCAAAAGGTCTTTCCGAGAGAGATATATAGTGCTGCTGCTGACCTGGATAGTGTATTGAGAGGCTCCAATGACGGTAGCCCGCAGCCCCTCATCTGGCTCTCCCACTTTCAGGCCGAGGACGGGGACTCGCTTCTGGATTGACTCGGCAAGGAGACGTCCCAGGTCTCCATAGTCCTGAACCTCTCGACCATAGATGTATTCCGACACGCCCCCGGAGAAATAAAGTCGGGCACCATCCCTGACATATCTAGAGAATGGCGTGATGAGGAGTTCCTCTGCCAGAGGGGAGAGACCTTTGCCCTCAAGAAACTCGAACAGGAGCTGCGCCATAGCCTCAGCCAGAGCCACCTTGTTCTGCTGGCTCAGCGGCTTTCCCAGTTCCAAAGGTATCCCGGCCCAAGAGGCTATATTGGCCCCTGCTTCCTCGATACGGTTGACCTGCCCCTGGGTATCCCAGGCTACTAGGCGGGAGCCCACATTAATGCAGGCCGTCTCCAGGATAGCTCCATTCTTTACAATAGCTAGTTTGCAGGTGCCACCTCCTATGTCTACGTTCATTATGGTGCTGTCACGGGAGTGGGCAACAGCACCGGAGCCATGGGCGGCCAGAACAGTCTCCAAATTAGGCCCAGCCGTAGCACAGACGAACTTGCCCCCCTGGTCGGCGAAAAGGCGGACGATGGCCTCCGCGTTCCTCTTCTTCACCGCCTCCCCAGTGCAGATAACGGCACCAGTATCGACCTGGGAGGATTCCACCCCGGCCTCAGCGTAAGAGCGGTTGATAAATTGGGCCAGTGCCTCGGTATCAATGGTGTCCCTATCCCGATAGGGGGTTAGTAGGATGGGAGAGCGAAAGAGGGACTCTCGCTCGACTACCTCAAAACGGCTGGAGAACTCGCGGCCGCGCCGCTCCAGTAAGAGGCGCGAGAACATCAGGTGGGATGTGGAGGAACCGATGTCGATGCCTACGCTGACCAGCTCCATCAAGTCTGAGTGCTTATGAGGAACCGCTCCTTCTTCTTCCTGGCGGTCAGCGTACTCTTCGAGATCATCGTGCATGTTAACCTCCTAAATAGGTAAGGGTAGGCACTCTACCTACTTTGCGCTCCCTTAAGGGACCAGCCACGTAACCAGTCTTACTTCTTCAGCGTCGTTGGCGGCAAGGGGCCTCTTTCCCTTGGCTTCGCGCTAACGGGGTTCCCGGAACGGATCGGTACGATAAACCACTGGCTTCATAGCGGACTTAAGGCCTTTTTGCCGCAGTATCTCCTCAAACCCCCGCCTTATCGCAGGGTCCTCGTCCTCGTATTCGATGACCCTGCCACCGTCCCGGATGCTGGCATAGGTGGCTACGGGTACCCCATCCCTGAGCGTGGTTGGTACTTCCTTACTGAGCGTGGGAAGCTCGATCCCGATCCCACCACCCGTCACCCGCAAGTGCCGCGCCGGCTCCGTCCCGATGTTGAAGTGTTGATGGAACCACTCGGTCTGCGGGGAATAGATACCATGAACCTTCCAGTTCACCGTTATTACCTTGTCTCCGTGTCCGTCCTGGTAAGGGTGTATCCCGAACTGCCGGGGCCAAAGTATGGCATAGCCCTCAGACCTCAGCCCCAGAAGTATGGCTCCCGGTCCGTGATAGTGGGCCTTGTGATACTTCCCCGCCGGCCACTCCCCGGCGGCTGTACCACGCCAGGAAGCCATATTAAAACCGTCAGAGACCTGGTCCTCAGCCTTCTCGGGCTGGGGACGCATCGAGACGGAGAGCAAATCGGGCACGAAGTTCGTATCCCGCTCGTTGTGTCCCGACCAATCCTTATACTGTTTTTCACCAACAACGAAATAATCGGCCTTTCCTGTGAAACGGTCGGTGAACTTGTAGTCACAGTTGAAGATGAACTCTAGGTTGCGTAAGGTGTTCATCACCAGGGGAGCACTTGTCACCGCAAACAAAAGCACGGGCTCCCGACTTCCGTTTACAAAGCGGTGCCAGGCATTCAATGGTATGGCAAACAGGCTTCCCTTACCCCACTCAAAGGCAACCTTACCCTGCCCTTCATGCCACACCTCCGCTAAACCCCGACCCTGCAAGACGCAGATAAGCTCATCGTACAGATGCTTCTCTGGCTCCAAAGCCCCACCCGCAGGTATCTCCGCCACATAGAGAAGCTTTCTCGCCTGCTTCGTCCCCTCCAGCTCGATAAAGGTTCCCAAGCCTCCCAGACGAGCCCACGGTCCCCGCGGCAGCTTGGTGACGTCTTCGACGCCAGCTTCGGCTTGGTAGTTTGGTATCCCTTCTTTTTCCATCCATTGCTCGTAAATCGTCCTCGGGCCAGATACAGGCGCTCTGCCTTGCATGTCCTTCCTCCTCCAGTCTATTTGATAAACCGATAATGTTAGTTCTTTCATAATATAGGATATGTCCAAGCAAATAAAGAACCTTCTTCAGCAAATCTCTCAAAAAATCACCTTTTCCCCGCAAAACAAAACTTCAGCATTTGAGGGTGTTTAATATCTCTTCAGCCCACCCACCCGCCCTGGGAATTTGTCCCCGCCAGAGGTGGGGAGGGGGCCGCCCCCATCCTTCCAAGGAAGGACCGTCAAGGGGGCAGAAGCCCCCTTGAAACCCCCTTGTTAAGCGCCCTCAGCATTTGACATTCTTGCAAAACCATGTTAGAAAAGGGTCATTGGGAGGAGAGCACTGATCCCAAGTTCGAGGGGTGCAGAGACCGCTAAAGAGGCTGTTTGGGTGTATACTACGAACTGGAGCAACTTGAAAACGTGCCGGAGTACAAAGGCTAAGAGACGGCGGGTAGTTAAGAGTCGTTGCTAATAAGGGGAAGAACAAATGACACTTCACGAATCTGAGCACTGGGATAAGGGCGATCGGACGGCGCACTTCTATACGGAAAGGCTGGAGGATGCCCAGGAGCAGAAAGAACGGGATGAAGAGCTTAAGAAGCTGTTAAACCCTGGTGAGATGCCCTGGGAGATATGCCCCCAAGGCAAGATCAAACACCTGGTGAACTCCAAATTGGACACTCGTATCAAAACGGTAGACGTTTATATGCAAGAGATTCCCCCCGGTAGCCGCTCTGGAAAGCACCGCCATATGGCCGAAGAGTATATATACGTCCTCGATGGACGGGGGTACGACCTGCACTGGGACGTAGATATGGAGGTAACCAACCGCTATGTGTGGAAGCCCCAGGAGGCACCTTCCCGTTGGGAATGGAAAAAGGGGGATGCTGTTATCATCCCCGTGAACACGATACATCAACACTTCAATGCTGACCAGGAGAAGCCTGCCCGGTTTATTTCCGCTGTCAGCCGCCTTTACGACGCCGTCTGGGGGAACGATCTGGAGCAGCTGGAAGAGGCCCCCGAATATCATGAGCGGTGACAGAGAGTAAAGCCTAGGTTTAGAACTGGCGTTATCTCAGGTAATGAGGATGGAGAAGGAGCAGGTGAGATGGCAGAACAAGAAATAGTAAAGTGGCAAGAGAAGCCCGAAGATACCGAGAAGGCCCGTTTGGCGCAGCTGCGTAAACTGCCACGCGTGTTAACGGCGGAGCAATTAGATAGCCAACCCTGGGAGGATACAGGTGGCGGCATGTACTTCCGGAAGTGGGTACTGGGTGGGCCCAACACCCCTGAGCTTCCACAGACCAGCTTCGCCTCTTGGTTCGGAGTGTACGCTCCCGGGGGCTATGGCAAGAAACACGGCCACCTCTTTGAGGCCGTTTTCTACATCATCGAAGGGGAGGGCCACGAGATCCACGATGGCAAGCGCTACGACTGGAAGCCGGGGTGCGTCGCTCTCGTCCATGTGGGGTGCGTCCACCAGCACTTCAATGCCAACAAAGACAAGATATGCAAGGTTCTGACCATCGTCCCTAGCAGCATCTACCGGCAAATGAACATCGGCGGCTCCCCTACCCAGATCGAGATTCCCCCTGGTCCCACGGAGGAAGCTAAAGGGTTCATACCGGGCAAGGCCACGCCGTAAGACCTCTGCAAAGGCCGCGAAAAGACGCTTCTAGCAGAGAGGTTAGGGAGGTGAGAGGAAATGCAAGAAATAGTCAAGTGGAAAGAGAAGCCTGAAGACACCGATAAGGCGCGCCTGGCGCGGCTGCGGAAACTGCCGCGCGTGTTGACGGCGGAGGAGATAGATAGCCAACCCTGGGAGGATACGGGCGGCGGCATGTACTTCCGTAAGTGGGTACTGCAGGGGCCCAATACTCCCGAAATGCCGCAAACCAGCTTCACCTCCTGGTTTGGCGTCTACGCGCCCGGGGGCTATGGTAAGAAGCATGGCCACTTCGGTGAGGCTATTTTCTATATCATCGAGGGAGAGGGGCACGAAATCCACGATGGCAAGCGCTACGATTGGAAGCCAGGGTGCGTGGCTATCGTCCACACCGGCTGCGTTCACCAGCATTTTAACGCCAACAAAGACAAGATTTGCAAGGTGCTGGCCATCTACCCTGGCGGCATTTACCGCCACATGAATATTGGAGGTACCCCCACCCTGGTGGAGATGCCGCCCGGTCCCACGGAGGAGGCTAAGGGATACGTACCGGGAAAAGCCACACCCTAAGAACACCGCGGAGGTTCGTAAGTCGGATTAGAGGCACTCGGGAGAGAAGTAGGTTGGAGGCTCCGTAAAAGCCTCGAGGAGGTTCCACTATGGACGAGAAGGGGTATTGGCAGAAAACGCTCGGACGGCGGTTATCTCGACGTGAATGGTTGAGATTGGGCTATCAGGCAGGTATGGGTCTGGCCGGAGCTACCCTGCTCGGCTGCGCTGCTCCATCGCCGGCCCCCGTAGCTACTACGGCGGCAAAGCCGACCCCGACTGCCGTTGTCCCGCGAGCGGGAGGCACCCTTCGGGCTGCTTACAGCTACCTGGGTACCAAACTTGACCCCGCCGATAACAAAGATGGCGGCTTCGGCTGGTCCTGGGTCCGGCATCTGTACGACAATCTTCTGGAGTGGGACAGCAAAGGCAACATGATACTTCGTTTGGCCACATCGTGGGAGGCCCCGGATCTGAGCACTTATATCTTCAAGCTGAGGCGCGGCGTCAAGTTCCACGACGGCACCGACTTCAGTGCCCAGGCAGCCAAGGCCCATTTCGAACGGGCGGCGGGCCTGGTTACCGGCTTTAGCTCTCGCTACAAGCAGTACGTAAAATCCATGGATGTGGTGGATGACTACACCCTAAAGTTCAACCTCAAATACCCCTATGGCCAGTTCATCGATCAGCTCATCATAACGCAGGAGGGCGCTATCACCTCTCCAACCGCCGCCGCCAAGTACGGGGATGACTTCCCCCGTTATTCTGTCGGCACCGGCCCCTTCCGTCTTAAGTCCCACGCTATTGATGACCGCCTGGAGGTTACCCGGTTCCCCGAATACTGGGAAAAGGACAAGATCTACCTGGATGGCATCACTTGGAAGCTGGTGCCTGACCGGTCGGTAAAGATAGTAATGCTCAAATCGGGCCAGACGGATTTTGTGGAGGAGGTGGAGCCGGCCCGCTTGCCCGAGGTTCAAGGGGACCCCAACATCAAGGTTGTGCAAGGCCTTTCCTTCAACCAGCGCATCCTGAGATTCAACATGAAGGATAAGATCCTGTCCAAGCTGGCGGTGCGCCAGGCTATCACCTACGCTGTTGACCGACAAAAGATCTCCGACGCTTTGTTTAAGGGTCTGTTTCCGGTCAATTATGGCTATGTCTCCTCCCAGCATGGCGGCGCGTATGACCCCAGTTTGAAGGGGACTGAGTTCGACCTAGCCAAGGCCAAGCAGAAGATGGTGGAGGCAGGGTATCCCGACGGGTTCGAGATGGAGATGACGCTCCGTACCGGGCGCCCCGACGAGGCCCAGCTAGGGGAAGTTCTTCAGGACATGCTCAGCAAGATCGGCATTCGGGTCCGCTTGCACCCTCTGGAGACAGCGGCTGCCTCGGCCTATAGCCGAGATGGAAAACACCAGCTCTATATTGCCGGCGGCGGCACCATCACCTTCGATCCCCGAATGGCAGTGCGGTGGATGCTGCCAGCTGAGGAAATGGGCAGCAAGCTGTGTGACCCACCCCGGGGCTCGGAGATCGAAGGCCTTCTGGCCAAGGCGGCGGCTACAGCCAACCCAGAGCAGATAAATCAATACGTTCGGCAGATAGACAAGCTGGCTCGGGAGCAGGTCTACTGCTGGCTCCCCCTGGTGTGGGAGGCGGGCATTTATGCCATAAGCAAGAATGTTATGGGCTTTGTCCCCCATCCGGACTTCGGACCGCGGCTCATGAACATATGGCTCGCCGCCTAAGCGCTGCCTCTCCTCATCCATTGAGACTGTAGATGAGAGGCAGGGAGCCGCCCCAAAGGGGCGGCTCCCTGACCTTTCTGCCAACTCTCTACTTAGTCGTCCAAGTAAGGGCCGGGCTCACGGATGGCAGGACCGGTATAACAAACTGGCCCGCCGCCCCGGGTGGACATCTCGCTCATATCCACTTCAATGACGCGACATCCCTCTTTCCGGAGAGCGGCGCAGGTCACCGGACTACCGGCGGCCATGACCACGACTCCTGGTCTTATGGCCAGGCAGTTGCCGGCCTCGTTTACAGCTTCCTCTTCAGGCACCTCGATGAGGCGAATCTTTTTCTCCCGCAGGTAGGCGATGGTGTCATAGTCCAGACCAGCGGGGACGACGACGGCCAGCTTCTCATTCACCATACCCAGAACGTTATCTAAATGGAAGGCGCCGGCATTAGTCTTTCGCCCCTTGGTGTAGAGAAAACCAGGCAAGTAGGCGATATGGATCTCCTCTACGCCAGCGTCGCGGTAGACGGGCTCCACCTGTCTTATGCCCTCCAGGTTGGAGCGGACCGAGCATCCGATTGCCACATGCTTGGGGTCCAGCCACACCGTGTTTGCCCTCACCTCGTGGATGCCGCTGCCATGGATGGTAAGGAGGATAGGGCAGCCTAGCTCGGCCAGTTTCTTGGTCCATAAAATCTCCATCCCCCGCTTGCCAGCGATGGCACAACGAGGAATTATGGCGCCGCCATTGATTATCTGGGGATCGGGAGCCGCCAATCCTCGAATGCCACTGTAGATTCCCCGAACAGTGGGGGGGAAGTTGGCATAGATTAGCTCCACCCCCTCGCTGCGCAGGGCGGCCGCAAACTGATCGTGCTGCCTCTGCTTTTTCTCCAGATCGAAGGGAGTAATGGCACTGCCATAGTTCCAGAAAAAGGCGGGGGCGGCATCCACTTCCTCGGCCAACTCCTCCTCTCCCGGCCGGTGTACGATGGCCAGCTTCAACTCCCCTAGCTCCGACTGGGCCCCCCACTTGCGCCCCCACATGAGCTCCAGCTCGTCCATGAAGGTCACGTCGTCCATGCGATGGGCCGGCATACCTGGCTGATAACCAGGTATCTTCTTTAATCTATCCGTTACCTCAGCCATTTTGCGCTCCTTTTCTAGTCTTCTTTGGAAGACCAATCACCACTTTTTACGCGAAAGCCATCTCTCGAATCTTTGTCATCCAGCCGGAGGCGGCCATCTTCCGAATCTTGGTTTTGTTATAGGCATATGTATCTTCCACCATGAGGCCCATCAACTCTACCGCCTCGTCATGGTGCTAAACCTACTCTCGACGTCGACCATTCCCTTTGCTCATCTCTGCTATATAGCCACCTCCTAATTTTCTTCCTCATACCGAGTAGTCATAGAAAGCAGGCATCCACTGGATGACGCGCAAGGCGGGCAGCTTCTTCTTGTTGTAGGCAAAGGTGTACTTTGGCTCCCAAAGGAAGATGCAGGGTGGATCATCGTAAAAAAGACGCGTCACCTCCAGATACGCCTTCTTCCTCTTCTCTGGATCCATGGTGCTACGGGCATCTTCAATGAGCTTGTCGGCGACAGCCCTGTCATAGTAACCGAAGTTGGCGACCCCTTTGGAGTGGACCTTTTGCCATAGGGTGAAGTCGGGGTCGCCTGTGGGCGTATAGCTAGTGTCGTACATGATGCCCACGGGCCCACTACCGTCCGTTTTGGCTTTGGCTCGGTAATTCTCGGCCCTAGAATGGGGCACGATGCGGGTTTTGACCCCGACCTGCCCCAGGTACTCAGCCACCGCCTGCACGATCTCATTCTGCTTATCATGGCCCAGCTCAGGGTTATCGAAGACCACCTCGAAGCCGTTCGGATAACCGGCAGCGGCCATTAGATCCTTGGCCTTCTTGGGGTCGTATGGGTAGGGTTTTAGGTTAGGGTCGTAGCTCAGCTTTGTAGACGGGCCGGTGAAACTGGCGTTGCGAAGGGGGACGCCCCCCATAATGTTCTTGATAATGGTACCTACATCCACGGCGTAGTTCAGGGCCTGGCGCACCCGCTTGTCTCGAAGTGGCCCCTCCTTGAGTTGGCTTATGACAATCATCGGCTGGGTGGCCGCCGGGGACTCCAATATGTCCAGATCCGGGTTCTCCCGCACCGCCTTGTAGAAATCGGCCGAGATGTTGTGAAAAAGGTCGATCTCCCCCGTCTTCAGAGCGGCGATGCGGCTCCCCTGTTCCGGGATGGGTCGGTAGACCAGCTTTTTGATATGCCCTGACTTCTCGAAAGGGCCTCCTTTTTGCCACCCCCAGTAGTTTTCATTGGCTTCCAACTCGATGATCTCGTCCTTGACCCATCTGATGAACTTGTAGGCACCGGTGCCCACCGGCTGAGTGGTTAGAGCCCCCTGGCCCTTCTCCTTCACATACTGCATGGGGACAATGAGGCCTTGGAGGAACTTGTGATGTACGATGGGGTTGGGGGCTTTAGTGACAATACGAACCGTGGACGGATCTATCACCTCTACTTTAGTTATGTCGTTGAAGTCGGCGATCATTCGCGATTTGGAGGCAGCATCTTGGTGGCGTTCTACGTTGAAACGGACCACTTCGGCGTTAAAGTCCTCACCATTGTGGAACTTGATTCCTGCACGAAGCTTGAACTCCCAGGTCAGGTCATTGAGGAGCTTGAAGCTCTGAGCCAATCCAGGCCACACATTATACTCATTGTCATAGCGGTATAGACCATCATACATGTGGATGTGGAGGGCAACTGCCCCACGACCCAAGTCCAGGTGGGGATCAAGGCTCGCGGGGTTCTCCTGGAAAGCGAAGACCACTGTCTCCGGCACCGCCTTCACCGCCGGCGCCTGTCTCGCCGTAGGGGCGCAGGAGAGTAGGGACAGCCCGGCCAAGCCAATACTGGCCCGGGCCGCCGACCGAAGCGCCTGGCGCCGAGACAGGCG
Source organism: Chloroflexota bacterium (assembly GCA_016183425.1). GTDB lineage: Bacteria > Chloroflexota > Dehalococcoidia > JACPEP01 > JACPEP01 > JACPEP01. Next base: position 117,961 of record JACPEP010000008.1, on the reverse strand, counting down.
CTGTCCCCAAACCCCCATCCAGTAATTCCTCTCCCCTTTCATGACAAACTTCCTTTCTGAGTCTGTGGCATTAAGCCACTCTTAACCACACTGGGATTTCCTTTGGGCATCACTCCCACTTATTTTCAGCTACCATTGTATGGCCGATTGCAAATGTCCAGAGCTGTCAAGGCATAAACCTTAGCCGCCGTTATCATATCGGCGATTTTGATGTATCCAGCACCCTCGGGGGTACGCCCTCTTATGAAACCGTAAGAAATGGCCGGTACTCCAAGCTCATTGAAGGCGTTAACGTCCCGCCACATGCTAACCAAAGTTCGAGACGCAACTTGGGGAGGCTTGTTGAAAAGCCTGGTGTGCGCTTCGACCACGGCATTTTTGAGGACATCGAAACCATTGTTGTGCCACGCCTGGTATCCCGGTAGGTACTTATACATCTCCACCTGGCTATCCATCTCCATCTCCTCCAGAATCCCCTTAAGGTGGCGCTGGATATCCAGGGGATTTTTCCCGGGTGGGATCCGGAAGTCGCAGTAAATACTACACACCTCCGGGGAGTGGATGGGATTGGGGGGTATCCCGCCCCTTATCGCTCCAATGCTGGCGTTGGGAACCACCGTGCTGCCGTCGAAGGAGTAGGTATTTTCTTTGGTATATTCATCAGCATACTGTTCGAATCTCTCTATGAATTTGGCCATACGGACGATGGCGTTTACACTCTTTTCCCGGGACGGCTCGGGGCGGGAGAGGGATGGGGTATAGGTGGCGGGTCCGGCGTATGTGGTGATCTTGAAATAGGCAAAACCGTTCTCCATGGGGACTAGGGTGAAGTCGGTCCACTCGGCGACCAGGGCAAAGTCGGCGATGCCGCCGTGGGAAGCGATATATCTTGCCCCCACTTCGTGGGAGTCCCATTCTGGGGCTTCGAACTCATCCACCGGCGCCCCACCCGTTTCGCCGACGACGGCCGTAAGGACGATGTCCCCCAGCAACTTGATCCCTAGGTCATTGATGGCTTTAGTGGCGATGAGCCAGCAGGCCATGGGACCTTTACAGTTGTTTATCGACCCACCGATGATGGCATCCCCCTCTCTCCAGGCATGGGTTCTAAAGGGTGCATCGGGGTATCTATATCTCCATTTGGCTAGCTCTCTCCCGGGCCCCGTCCCGCCGTCGGGACCGTCGAGATGGCTACAAAAGAGAAGGCTGTGCCCCTTACCAGTTCCCTTGTATTTGGCGAGGACGTTAAACCGGTGGGGAGCCCCTATCTTTTGGGGCCCAAAGCCGTTCTCCTGGCACCAAGCATAAAGGTAGTCACCGGCTACTTTTTCGTTCGGCTGGAAGCTGTCCGTATCCGCCAGGTCCAAGGCGACCTTGACCATCTCTGGCTCTAGTTGGTCGATCTTGTCCAGAACTTTCTTTTCTAAATCCTCTTTATTGGACATTCTTGGCCTCCTTCAGTCCGTGAGATAGGGCCCCGGATCCCGAATCAATGGCCCGACGAGGCATACCGGCCCCGCCATGCCGCCTACGCCTCCGCCAGAGGATAGGGCGCTTAGATCCACCTCAATGATCCGCACTCCCTCCCGGCGTAGGGCAGAAGAGGTCTCTGGGTTGCCCGCGGCCATAACCACCACCCCGGGTCGGATAGCTAGGCAGTTGCCAGCAGCCTTGATCACTTCCTCCTCTGTAACCTCGATAAGCTTTATCCTTTTGCTCCGGAGGTAGGCTATGGTATCGTAGTCTATGGCGCCGGGGTAGCACACAGCCAATCTTTCCGCCACCATATTCAAGACGTTCACCAGGTGGAAGCCCGCGGCGGCGCCGCAGCGGCGGGGAGAGTACAGGTAACTAGTAGAATGAGCTACGTGTTGCTCCTCCACTCCGGCTATTCTCAAGATAGGCTCCACCTGACGAACCCCCTCCATGTTGCTCCTGACACTAGTGGCCTGAATGGCGGTCTTGGGGTCCAAGAAGGCGATATTCCCCCGCACCTCGTGGATGGCGCTCCCATGGACGGTGAAGAGGATGGGGCACCCCAACTTGGCCAGAAACTCCGATATCCACCGCTCCGCCCCTTTCTTACGTGGGATGGCGGCGCGGTGGATGATAGCCCCGCCGTTGATAATTATCGGTTCCAGGCCCAGCCCTGCTGCCTCTGAGACATAGATGCCCCTCCTCTTTTCTGGGGGATAGTCGGTGTAGATAGCCTCCACCCCCTCACTCCTCAGAGCGGCCGCCAGATCATCGTGCTGCTTCATTCTCTTGTCCCAGTCGACGTTAAGTTCTCGCTCGCCTAAACTAACGAAAGAGTAGGCGTCGGTCAGGGCCTCCACGGGGACGGTCCCCGGCTGAGGACGATGGAGCAATACCAGCCTCAACTCCCCAATGCTGGATTGGGCTCCCCACTGCCGCCCCCACATGAGCTCCAACTCGTCCATGAATGTCACGTCGTCCATGCGGTGGGCGGGCATACCTGGCTGATAACCAGGTATCTTCTTTAATCTATCCATTACCCCAGCCACTTTATCTCCTCTCTTCTCTTGCTCCCTAAGGCCAGTTACCGCTCTTTAGACGAAAGCCATCTCTCGAATCTTTGTCATCCAGCCGGAGGCGGCCATCTTCCGAATCTTGGTTTTGTTGTAGGCATATGTATCTTCCACCATGAGGCCCATCAACTCTACCGCCTCGTCGTAAAGGAGTTTGCTCAGGTCAGCGTAGACCTTCTTCCGCCCCTCTGGGCTGATGGTGGTGCGGCCCTTGTCCAGAAGCTCGTCTACTTTGGGGTTGGAGTGAACGGCAAAGTTGAAAGTGCCCTTGGTATGGTACAGATTGTATACGTAGCCGTCGCCGTCGAAAGTCTCATCGGCCCAACTGGTGTAGAATATGCCCTCAAACCCCGTTTTATCCGCCAAGGCCTTGGAACGATGGGTGCGCCAGGCGCTGTACTCCCACATTTTGAATTTGGGCTTGATACCCACCGCCGAGAGATAGTTGACAATGGCCTGCACCATGTCTCCCTGCCTCGCCAGGGTACCCGGCTGATAGTCATCCACCGCAACCTCGAATCCGTTGCTTAATCCAGCGGCAGCCAGCAACTCCTTAGCTTTTTTGGGATCGTAGGGGTAGGGCTTGAGAGAAGAGTCGTAGCCAAGGTAGCCGAAGGGGGGCAAGCTGGCGGTGCGCGTCGCCAGGCCACCGTAGATGTTTTTGGCAATGGCATCCCAGTCTACAGCGTAAAGAATAGCCTGCCTCACCCGTTTGTCCAGGAGGGGCTTGGCCGTTGCCGAGCCAAAGCTCATACGCATGGTAGTGGAGCTGGGTGCCCCGGCTTTGTAAAGATCCAGGTTTTTGTCTTTGGTCAGTTCATCAATGTCTTCTTTGGTCATGGAATAGGCAATATCGACGGCACCTGTCTTTAGGGCCGCCACCCGGGCCGACTGGGTGGGTATGGCCTTAAGATATATCTTTTTTGCCGCTGGCTTGGGGCCCCAGTATTCATCGTTCCGCTGCATGAGAATATGGACATCCTTAGGCCACTCCACGAACTTATAGGGTCCGGTGCCTATGGGCTGAGAGGCTAAGATTTCGTCTCCCTTGTCCTGGAGGTATTTGGGGGGCACCATCTTGGTCTGGAAGAACTTCACCGGAATGAGGGGATCGGGCTGCTTGGTGGTGATGCGAACAGTAGCCTCGTCCACCGCCTCCACCCCTTGAATAGTGTCCAGCACCGCTCGCAGCCGGCCGGTGTGCTTGGGGTTTTGGATGCGTGTCACATTCCACTTGACCGCCTGGGCATTGAAAGGCTCGCCGTTATGGAACTTTACCCCCTTGCGGAGCTTGAACTCCCAGGTCTTGTCATCGATGGTCTTCCAGCTCTCTGCCAGGGCCGGCTCCAGCTCCTTCTTCGTGTTAAGGTAGGTGAGACCATCGTAAATAGCCTCACCCATGGACATACTGCCAATCTGGAAGTCGATGTGGCCATCAAGGGTGACCCCTTCCTTGATATAGCCGTAGGTAATGCTCTCCAGTTCAACCTTTTTGGCCGCTGGTGCACAGGCGAGCAAAGAGGCCCCAGCCAGGCCGATTCCCATCCTGGCTGCCGTACCCAGCGCCCGTCGCCTCGTCAGCCGTTTCCCAAGAATGTCTTGCCAGTAACTAACTTCTCGGTTCATTCGCGCTCCTTTCTAAGGCAATCCTCCAATTAAGGCTCAATCATCTAGGTCGGGCCCGGGATCACGTATCAGTGGTCCCGTGATACAAACCGGTCCCGCACCCTTGGGAGCCATCTCGCTCAGGTTCAGCTCGATGACTCTCACCCCTTCCCGCCGCAGGGCGGCGGTGGTCACGGGATTGCCGGCGGCCATAACTATTACGCCTGGTCTAACGGCAAGACAGTTGCCAGCGGCATTGAGAACTTCCTCCTCCGGCACCTCGATGAGCTTTATCTTCTTGCTTCGGAGGTAGGCGATGGTATCGTAGTCTAAGACACCTGGATAAACTACCGCCAGCCTTTCCGCTACCATGCTCAAGGACATATCCAGGTGGTAGCCGCAGTAGGCTCCGCTTCGCTTGCGGGTGTAGAGGTAGCCCACCAGGTAGGCGATGTGGATCTCCTTCACCCCCGCGTTGCGGTAGATGGGCTCTACCTGTCTTATCCCTTCCAGGTTGGAGCGTGGGCTACAGGCGACGACACAGGTCTTGGAATCCAGCCAAACAGTGTTGGCTCGCACATCGTGGATGCCGCTGCCATGGATAGTGTAAAGGATAGGACAGCCCACTTCCACCAGCTTCTCCGTCCATATTCGCTCCATACCCTTCTTTACCGCTACACCGTGGCGGGGAATGATGGCACCTCCGTTGATGACCTGAGGCTCGGGGGCAAAAAGGGCCCGAATGCCAGTATAGATGCCCCGGGAGGTGGGGGAAAAGTTAGCATAGGTGACCTCCACCCCTTCGCTGCGCAAGGCGGCCACAAACTCGTCGTGCTGTCTCTGCTTTTTGGGTAAATCCAATGGTGCCACTTCGGTTCCAAAGGGGAAGAACAAGGAGGGCTCCGCCAGGATATCCTCCGCCAACTCCTCCTCCCCTGGCCGATGGACAATGGCCAGCTTCAACTCCCCCAAATCCGACTGGGCTCCCCACTTGCGCCCCCACATGAGCTCTAGCTCGTCCATGAAGGTCACTTCATCCATGCGATGGGCGGGCATACCCGGTTGGTAGCCGGGAATCTGCTTCAATCTTTGCGCTACATCAGCCATCCTTACTCCTTCGCTCTAATAGCTTGTGGTTCGAGCTCTCCAAAATCATAAGCCTTGTTGGGACTTCCTATTGTTTTCAGGCACCCAGGTAGGGGCCCGGCTTCCGAATGAGGGGGCCAGTTAAGCACACCGGCCCGATGCCTCGTGTTGAGAACTCGCTGAGGTCAACCTCAACAACGCGACACCCTTCTCGACGTAGAGCGGCGATCGTGACCGGGTTCCCCGCCGGTATAATGACCACTCCCGGCCGCACCGCTAAGGCGTTGGCCGCCGCGTTTACTGCCTCTTCCTCGGGCACCTCAATTAACTTTATCCCCTTGTGGCGCAGATAGGCGATGGTGTCGTAGTCGATGCCACCGGGATAGATAATGGCCAACCTTTCCGCCACCATGCCGAAAACCATATCCAGATGGTAGGCGGCGCAGAAGCCGGCTCGCTTGCGGGTGTAAAGGGGGCCCGGGAGGTAGGCAATATGCAAATCCTTAACTCCGGCGTACCGGAAAATCGGCTCCACCTGGCGGATTCCTTCCAGATTGGTGCGGAGGGAGCATCCCACGACGCAGTGCTCTGGGTCCAACCATACCGTGTTGGCCCGCACATCATGGATGCCTCGGCCATGGACGGTGAACAGGATAGGGCAGCCCAACTCTGCCAGCTTCTGTGTCCACGCCTTCTCGCAGCCCTTCTTCCACGGGACACCGCAGCGGGGGATGACCGCACCCCCGTTGATGACCGAGGCCTCCAGGGCCATTATTCCCCTTAAGGACTTGGTGTATACACCGTGGATGTCCGAAGGGAAGTTAGCGTAGATGACTTCCACCCCCTCGCTTCGCAGGGCGGCTACCAGTTCATCATGCTGCTGTTGATGCCTTTCCAGGTCGTAAGACTCTCCCACTTCACCGAAGGCGAAAAAGGGAACCGGGTCAGCGAGGACTTCGTCGTCCACGGACTCGGGTCCCGGCCCATGGACGATGGCCAGCTTCAATTCGCCCATGTCCGATTGGGCTCCCCACTTCCGTCCCCACATCAGCTCCAACTCGTCCATGAAGGTCACTTCGTCCATGCGATGGGCGGGCATACCCGGTTGATAGCCAGGTATAGTCGCCTTTAAACGAGCTTGTATATTCTCTGCCACGATACCTCCCCCTTGATGGACAACCCTATAGCCTCTTACCAATGCTTGTGCCGAGGAAGATGCTCACATAGCCTTCCTCGGCACAAGTTCATCGTGATGCCTAACTGTTCAGATAGGGGCCGTCGTCCCGAACCAAAGGCCCGATCTGACATAAGGGGCCGCTGCCAAAGGGTGCCGACTCGCTCAGGTCGATCTCGATCACCCGCACTCCCTCCCGACGTAGGGCTGCCGTGGTGACGGGATTGCCCGCCGCCATGAGCGTAACTCCCGGTCGGATGCAGAAGGTGTTGCCCGCCTGATTTACCGCCTCCTCTTCCGGTATCTCAATGAGGCGGAGGCCCAGTCTTCTCAGGTAGGCCAGGGTATCGTAGGGCAATGCCCCGGGATAACATACGGCCAACTTTTCGTCCACCATGTTCAATACGTTCACGATGTGGAAGCCCATGGCGGCCCCGAAGCGGTGCATAGAGTTCAGGTAGCTGGGCGAGTGAGCCACATGTATCTCTTTAACCCCCGCCTCCCTGAGCACCGGCTCCACCTGGCGTACCCCCTCCATGTTACTGCGGACGCTGGTGGCCTGGATGCAGTGCTCGGGGTCGAGAAAGAGGATATTGCCCCGCACCTCGTGGATGGCCTTGCCGTGGACAGTGAAGAGGATGGGGCAGCCCAGTTTGGCCAGGAACTCCGTTATCCACCGCTCTGCCCCTCGCTTGCTGGCGATGGCAGCCCGATGGATGATAGCGCCTCCCCGGATAATTATGGGCTCCAGACCCAGCCCCCCCGCCTCTGAGGCGTAGATGCCCTTCCTTTTTTCGGGGGTATAGTCGGTATGAATGACCTCGACCCCTTCACTTCTTAGGGCCGCCACCATATCGTCGTGCTGCTTTAGACGTTTGTCCCACTTGGGGATGTCTCCCGGCCGTCCGAAATTGACAAAGAAGTTGGGGTCGGCCAGGTCTTCATCCCTGAGGCCCTCCTGCCGGGGACGGTGAACCAGGACGGTTCTCAACTCGCCGATGCTGGATTGGGCTCCCCACTTCCGTCCCCACATCAGCTCTAACTCGTCCATGAAGGTCACTTCGTCCATGCGATGGGCCGGCATGCCTGGCTGATAGCCCGGTATTTTTTTCAATCTATCCGCTACATCAGTCTCTGGCTTTCGTACGTCAACCATTTTCCCCCTCCTTTATTCCCAGACTTAACTCACATGACTACTTAAGCAGGCTCGACGTCGTGTACATAGGGCAGCCACATGCGGGGATGGATGCCGCTCAGCTTCTTTTTGTTGAAGGCGTGAATAGCGGCGAAATCGATAGTAAATATCCAGGGCAGGTCATCGTAAACGAGCTTCTGGGCATCTTTGTAAATCTTTTTGCGACTTTCCGGATCCACGGTGGCCCTGGCTTTGTCCAGAAGCTTATCCAGATCGGGGTTGCTATAGTTGCCGTAGTTGATAGTGCCCTTGGTGTGGAGGCTCTGATACATGATGGCATCGGCGTCCAGAGAGGCGTGGCCCCGAGCGCCGTAGAAAAGGCCGGGGTAGCCCTTGCCTGCTTTGGACTTATAGTCATCCCTGATGAGAGCCGTGCTCTTGTTAGCTGTCCTCGTCAGTTTCACTCTCACCCCCACCTCCCGGAGGAAGCCCACGATGGCATCGATGATCTCGTTGTCCTTGGGGTACATCACCCAGGGCTGGTCCAGGGCGATGTCCAGGCCACTGGCGTAGCCGGCGGCGGCCAAAAGCTCCTTGGCCTTCTTTGGGTCATAGGGGTAGGGCTTTAGGGTCTCATCGTAGCCGAAGTAGGAGGGTGCTAGCACCGTGGCCACCACGGTGCCCACGCCCCCCAGTATATTCTTTACGATGCTCTGACCGTCTATGGCATAACGCAGTGCCTGGCGCACCCGCTTGTCTTTGAGGGGTGTGTCGTAGTCATAACCCACTACTAGCTCGCCGGTACCGGCGCTGCCTACCCATTTGACCCCTAGACTACGATCGGCTTCCAGCTCCTTAACACGGTCCTCAGGCACCTGATAGATCCAGTCCACGCCCCCCGTTTTCAGGGCACCCACTCGGGCCTCTGCCAGAGGGATGGGCTTCCAGGTCACCTTCTTTATGGCCGGGGCCCCGCCCCAGTAGTCAGGATTGGCCTCTAAAACCAGCTTCTCGTCCTTTGCCCACTCCACAAACTTGAAGGGGCCGGAGCCCACGGGAGATTTGCCCAGGATGGCGTTGCCATTCTTTTTGACATAGTCCATGGGCACCGTCAGTGCTTGGGCAAACTTGGCGGGAAGAATGGCATCCGCCGCCGGCGTATTCATGCGCACCGTGTACGGATCCACAATCTCCACCTTGATGTCCTTAAAGTCGCTGATGTAGCGGGGTTTGAACTCCACGTCCTGCTGCCGCTCTATATTAAATTTCACCACGTCGGCGTTGAAGGGCTCGCCGTTGGTGAACTTGACTCCTTTTCTGAGCTTAAACTCCCACACCTGTTCGCCCGCCGCCTTCCAGCTTTCTGCCAGTTTCGCCACCAGCTTCAGCTCCCGGTCCCGGTCAGTAAGGCCATCGTAGAGGGCTATGTGCACCCCAACGCCGGTGATGCCGGAATCCAGGTGGGTGTCCATGTTCACGATGTCGGTGGCATAGCTGATAGTAACCTCCTCCACCCTCTTTTTGGCTCCTGGTGCCCCTCCCGGCGCGCAGCCGAGGAGGGAAAGCCCCGCCACTCCCAGCCCCGCCCTGGCGGCTCCAGTGAGCACCTGGCGACGGGTGTAGGGCCGATAGAAGATTTGGGTCCAGTAGTTGCCTTCTTTTTCCACCTGTCTCTCCTTCTATACCTTGAGTAAACACCTAGCTAACGCCTGGGTGAGTTCGTTGCTCGGAGTTTAATGTGGGGGCGAGCTCACTCCAAGATAATGCCTCATTTTATTCCTTTTTCTGGACATGTCAATACCTGACTCGTTGACATACCCGAGGCTAGGGTGGTAATATCTCCCCGTATCTGTCCACCGTCAGGGAGTGATAGGAGGTTTTTATGGCCAAGCCTACGGAGACGAGAGCCCCCAAGAGCATGAAGTCTTTCATAAGGCAACTGGAGGAGGAGTATTCTGAGGAGATAGTTCGTATCTCCAAAGGGCCTCTGAAGCCCCATGAGAACGAATGTACCTCCATTCTGTACCAGTTGGAGAAGATGGGCAAATGGCCCATGGCTCTATTCGAGAACTGCGTCACCTATAGCGGCAAGCCGTGGCCAGGGATGGTGCAGTTTCAGCAGGACTCCACTTTCTCCAAGTTCGCCATCGCTTGCGACATGCCCTCGGATAAGTGGACCCAGGCGAACATTTTTCAGGAGCTGGCCAAGCGGGCGGCCAACCCTATGAAGCCCACCGTAATCTCCCGGGCTGAGGCGCCGGTGAAGCATACTGTGGTTACGGGCAAGGACCTTAACCTCTATGATCTGCCCATGTACCGCAAGGATAGCGACGACGCCCGGCCAGGCCAGATCTGTGGCCTCGCCATCGGCAAGCATCCGGAGACGGGCCGCTACAACCTCTCCTGGCACCGCCACACGGTGCACGGTTCCACCCGCTCCGCCGCCCGCCTCCAGTACCGCCACCTCTGGGAGTATCTCAACCTCTATAAGCAGCTTGGCTACGAGGAGATGCCCGTGGCCTGGGTATTCGGACACCACCTTCTTTTCATGGTGGCCGGGGCCACCCGCTTCCCCTACGATATAGACGAATACGAAGGTATAGGAGGAGTGATGGGGGAGGGGCTGCGCCTGGTTCCATCGGAGACGTTGGGAGAGGATTTCCTCATCCCCGCCGATGCCGAGGTGGTGGTGGAGGGATACCTCCACACTACAGACCGGGATTTTAACGGCCCCTGGACGGATTACATGCGCTACTATTCTCCTCAGACCCTGGAGCCCGTGTTCCGTCCCACGGCCTTCAACTTTCAGGACAACCCCATCTTCGAGGAGGTGTGGATCGGCCACGAGCTATATCAGGACGTCTCGGTGGGCATCACCCTGACTAGCCAGTTGAAGAACCGCTATCCTCGCCTTAACGTGGCCTACTACTGCGCTCCCTTCACGGCTATTCTGCAGTTCAAGCCCGACCACCCTGGCGAGGCCAGGAGGCTGGCCCACTACGCCCTGGTGGTGGGGGGCGATTTCGTGAAGCAGGTCATTGTGGTGGATGAGGACATTGACCCCTTTGACCTCTACGACGTGTGGTGGGCGGTGAGCACTCGTGTGGACACCGATCGCAACCAGATGGAGATCGTCCACGGCCTGGATGCTAACCGCCACGATCCGGCCCCTTTCAGTAGCGTAGGGCATCCGGTGAGCACGGTAGGGGGATTCATCATTGATGCTACCAAGCCCTTCGGTCAACCCTTCCCGCCCATCGGCAAGCCGGAGCGGGAGGTGCTGGAGCGCATCAGGGCGGAGGACTATATTGACCGCCGAAAGATAGAGCAGTTGGGCGCCGGCAAGCTCATCATAAGCTGGCACTCTAAGGAACTGGGCGCTAAGTAAGAAGAAACGTCGGAAATCGGTGGGAAAAACATATTGCGGAGGTGAGGCACTATGGCTCCTGAATTTTACATAAAATGCCCCAAGTGTGGCCATGAATACAATGTTCACAAGATGGTCTATGACAAGGGGCAGGATTTTCTCATGTACTGCCCTATGTGCATGACTCGCTATCCTCGTAAGGAAGGAAAGGTTACCCAGGCCAACTTTCAGCTTTAGCCTGGATTCCCAACCCAGGGATTGGAGAGGAGGAAACCGATGCTATGCTCTGGCTGCGGCCAAGACAATCCCCAGGAAAACCGCTACTGTGGACATTGTGGCATACCTCTGGTCAAGGGCCAGAGGGTGGTCACTCTGAAAGACATACTAGATGAGGGAATACTGAAGGAAGGCGCTACTGTCTCTTGCAAACTTCGGGGGCAGGATGTTTTTGCCCTCCTCAAGGCCGATGGCACCATCGATTACAAGGGAACCGCTTACCCCAGCCCTATGGACGCCATCCAAGTGGTGCGCGACTATCCCTGCGATGGCTGGAATTGCTGGCATACCGACGACCCTCAGACGGGAAGGAACTATCCCATTGCTCATTTTCGGGGCGCTTGGCGCCGGCTGAAGGGCGGGTAGTCTCACTTTGAAAGACACTTCAGTGAAGGTCGGCCTCATCGCGCCCCACCATGGTCGGGTGATGGAGGAGGAGTTTCCCCTGGCGTCGCCCCTCGGTGTGGAGTTCCTGGTGCGGGGCCTGAGCATCGGAGAGGCGACGCCCCAGAGACTGGAGGCCATCGCCACGCCACCCCTTATGGAGGATGCTGCCCGTGAGTTTGCTGCCCTAGGGGTCAGCCTTATTGTTCAGTGCGGCACTCCCCTTGGCTTCTTCAAAGGAGATGCTTTCAACAGGGAGATTATTGCTCGGCTGGAGAGGGCCACTGGCCTTCCTGCAACCACCATGGCCTCTTCGGTGGTGGAGGCCCTCAGGCACCTGGGGGTGGCCAGGGTGGTGGCGGTGACTCCTTATATTGACGAGCTCAATGGGCGGCTGAGGGCCTTTCTGGAGGCGGCCGGTTTTCTGGTCCTCCATATAGAGAGTGTGGACGCCTCGCGCGCTGATGTGGACTCCTATAATGCCCACCCGGCCACCGTGGCCTACAATCTGGCCAAGAAGGTCTTCGCCGATAACCCAGGAGCGGAGGGGGTTCTTATCTCTTGTGGTGGCTTTCGCAGCATAGATATGGTGAAGCGGTTGGAGACAGAGTTGGGGGTTCCGGTGACTACCAGCAACCATGCTACTTTGTGGAACAGTCTACGGATGTTGCATATTCAAGATAGGGTTCCCGGTTACGGGAGGCTGCTGAGGAGTTAGGAGGTTTGGGTTATGGGGTATCGTGATCTGCGAGAGTGGCTCGCCATTGTAGATGAGTTTGGAGAGATAAAGCGTATTAATGGTGCCCACTGGCGGCTGGAGATGGGAGGGCTGGCGGACGTCATCTATCGGGAGCACCCGGGCACGCCCCCGGCCATTCTCTTCGATGAGATAGTGGAATACCCCAAGGGGTATCGGGCCCTCTTTGGGCAGATCAGCTCGCCGCGCCGCCTCGCCCTCACCCTGGATATGCCCCTGGAATATGACTCAATGATGGACTTCATACGGGCCTACCGGGAGAAGATCCGTGTCCTTGACCCCATACCACCGCGAGTGGTGGGGAAGACCGTGGCCGAGGAAAACCTGCAAGAGGGGGAGGCGGTGGACCTGTATCGCTTTCCGGCTCCCATCCACCACGAGTTGGACGGCGGGCGGTACTTTGGCACGGGGCATGTGGTCATTACCCGAGATCCGGACGAGGGCTGGGTGAACCTGGGAGCCTACCGACTCCAACTCCATGACAAGAATACCCTGGGCTTTTATAGCTCTCCCGGCAAGCACGGTACCATTCACCGCCAGAAATACTTCGACCGCGGCCAGCCCTGCCCGGTGGCGGTGGCCATTGGCTGCGACCCCATTTTATGGCTGGTGGGGAGCATGGAGATTCCCCTGGGGATGTCCGAGTACGATTACGCGGGGGCTTTGAAGGGGCGACCTATGGAGGTGGTGGAGGGCAAACTGACCGGCCTTCCTATCCCCGCCCAGGCGGAAATTATCGTGGAGGGGGAGGTTCTTCCCCATGAGACCCGGGACGAGGGGCCCTTCGGCGAATGGCCGGGGTACTATGCCTCAACGGCCAGGCCGGAACCCATCATCCGGGTGAAGAGGGTTATGTATCGCAGCAACCCTATTATGACCTGCTCCCAGCCCGCCCGTCCCCGCCACGAGCACTCCTTCCACCGGGCCGTAATCCGCTCTGCCCTCATCTGGGACGAGCTGGAGAAGGTGGGCGTACCCGATGTGCGGGGAGTGTGGTGCCACGAGGCGGGAGGCTCTCGGCTCCTCACTATCGTTGCCATCAAGCAGCGCTACCAGGGCCACGCTAAACAAGCGGCGACCATCGCCGCCCAATGCCATGCCGGGGCGTACCTGGGCCGTTACGTAATGGTAGTGGATGAGGACATCGATCCCTCCAACACTTATGATGTCTTGTGGGCCATGACTACTCGAGTGGATCCAGAGAGAGATATCGACATTCTCCGGGATACCTGGGGAAGCAAAATCGATCCCCTGGTGCGCAAGCCTGCCGAGTCCTATCACAACTCTCGAGCCCTCATCAATGCCTGCCGACCCTATGAGTGGCTGCACGATTTCCCTCCGGTGACGGAGACCAGCCCGGAGCTAAGGGACAAGCTTATCGCCAAGTTTGGCAAAGGAATTCTGGAGTAGCGGCACTGCCGATTAGGTCGGTCTGGTTCCCTGAAGGAAAAGGGGCGGCATAGTTGCCCCTTTTTAGTGACTACAGACATTGAAAAAAGGAACGCATCGCCAGGAAAGATGATATGGCGGAGACAGCGCAGATACTCCTCAATTTGTTCATTATGTACGCCGGGGCCCGGCTTATGGGGGAGGTCTTCCATCGGCTGAAGCAACCGGCGGTGGTGGGGGAGCTGTTGGTAGGCATAGGGCTGGGGGTGGTGGCTTTTCCTGTCCATTCCCCAGTTTATGAAGCCATCGCCGAGATCGGGGCTATCGTCCTCCTCTTCTATGTGGGGCTGGAGATGCGGGCCAGCGACATCTTTCGGGTGGGCGCTACGGCGGCCAGGGTGGCGGTGTTGGGGGTGGCTCTGCCCCTGGGGCTGGGCTACGGCGTCATGGCCCTTCTGGGTTATACCACACCGGTGGCAGTCTTCGTGGGCACCGCTCTGGTGGCTACCAGCGTCGGCATCACCGCCCGGGTGCTGAAAGATCTAGGCGTGTTGAGTGCCACAGAGGCCAGGGTCATCCTGGGGGCAGCGGTTATCGACGATGTCTTGGGGATGGTCCTCTTGGCGGGGGTCAGCGGGCTGGGTGACGGGCAGTGGTGGTACGTCCTTCTTCTGGTAGTGGAGGCGGTGAGCTTTACCCTATTCGTATCTTTGGTAGCGACGCGGGTCGTCAGGCGGTACGGTTCCTTGCTGGAGCACCTGCGCATCAGCAACGCCCCCCTGACGGTGGCCATCATCGTCCTCCTGGGTCTGTCTGCTTTGAGCGCCTTCATCGGACTGGCGGCTATTATCGGTGCTTTCCTGGCGGGGATGATGTTCGCCGAAACCAGGGATCGCTATCCATTGGAGCACCAGGTGGAGCCTCTGCACGACTTTTTGGTTCCCTTTTTCTTTGTGGTGATGGGGACGATGGTGGACGTGTCCCTTTTTATGAGGGGAGAGATTCTAGGGCTGGCCTTGCTCATTACGACGGTGGCCATTTTGGGCAAGCTCTTGGGAGGTGTCCTGGGGGGCTACTCCCTGGGCCGCCTTTCGGCAACTATTGTGGGAGTGGGGATGGTGCCCCGGGGGGAGGTAGGCATCATTGTGGCGTTGCTGGGTCTGAGGCTGGACCTTATTGACAGTACCCTTTATGGGGTGGTCTTGTTCACCGTCATTGTCACCACTCTTCTCTCGCCGCCTTTGTTGGAAGCTCTGTTCTATCGTAGGGCACGGGGAATGTCCCTGGAGGGGGAAGGCCCCTGAGGTCTTGAAATATGCCCCCATTTCGTCGCGTCATGGCGATTCTCTTTTTAGGATATGTCATAGGCTATTAGTACGTGGTGGCCGCTGCTTTTTCAGGGAGCTCAGCAGTGCGTCCGGATACACGAGTAATGGTCTGGGGCGCGATCCACCATAGTTTTCCAGTGGTACTACTACTGGGCGTATGCACCGATATTCCCACGTCACGTCCCGTTGCTTTCTCAATCGCCACCTCCCGGATGAACTGCGAGATTCTCTTGCCTACACGTTCGGCATATTCTGAGACTTGAGCGAAATCCTCGCGTCGGAACGCAACGGACACGACGACTCGCGGTGCTTTGACCGGTTCTCTGACTTCTGGTTGTTCAAAGTCCCAAGTTTCAGCTTTCTCCAGCTCGCGCTCACGTTCCTTGCTCATTCTAATTCCTACTCCTTTCAAGTAGCGTTCGTTCCTGGGGCTTACAAGGCCAAGCCGTGATCGGTCGCCAAAGTGCGGCCTCGTGCGTAGGTTCTACAGGTATGGCGATGCACATTCCACCATTGTCCCTTCCTACGATTAGGTAAAGGCCGCGGCGCCGCTTCCGATTCCTGAGAACCACGTGGACGTTATCGAGTATCTGCAAGACCCGACGGACGGACAGGCCATGGGCGACGATCCTCTCCTCATTTTCATCATCGATTAAGAAGGCTTCTATGTGAGGGCTTGACACTACCCTACATTTCTCCTACACTTGTAGTGTAATTGTAGTTTACACGAGGAGGGATGTCAAGTGGATGTTGAATGGCTCGTACTTGCCGACGCAGCCGAAGTGGTCGGCAACAAGCTGTATCTTTTGGGGGGTGGCTGGGACTTGCTCACCGTGAACACCGGCTTCCCTGTGGAACAGCACTGCGCTATCGCTCTGTCAGCAAGGATTCCCTGGAACGAGACAAACCAAAAGCACACCTTTGAGATCGAGGTGCTGGAGGAGTCCCCGGGCACTGAAGAGCCTAAAAGCTTGGTGAAAGAAGGAGGCTACTTTGAAGTTGGTCGGCCACCTGGTATTCCGCTTGGGCAGGAACAGCGCTTCCAATTAGCCTTCGCCATGAATCTTAAGATGGAAACCCCAGGCACCAAGGTAGTTGTGGCCCGCCTAGAAGGACAAGAGATGCGGCGTTTCCACTTCAACGTGGTGCCGGGACCCATGCTGGCCATGAAGGCTCAAAAGAGGGAGCAAGGCGACGCCCCAAGCGGATAAGTTGCGTGTCTAGTGTTAAGGGTATGTGGGGGGAAGGAAGCCCTATGAGGTCTTGAGACATCTTTTTCATCAGACGACTCTCTTTTCTACCCCTGGACTCTTTTAAGCCACGAAATTTATAAAATTTGTCAGAAAATCCCCTCAAAATCTATTGACAGATGGCATTTAGGTGTTAACATGTGTCCAGTTGTGGGGAGAAGTGGGGATAGGTGGGGGAGAAGAGCGCTCTTATGTTCCTCGGCGAGTATGGATATGTCATTGATAAGAAGGGGCGGGTTGCCATACCTCCCCGCCTACGTCAGGAATTCGAGGCGGGTATCGTCCTCAGCCGCGGTTTCGACAAGTGTATCATAGTCTATCCTCTACACGAGTGGCAGAAGCTGGCGGAAAAGCTGACCGCCCTACCTTTTACCCGCAGCAACAATCGAAGGCTCAACCGGGGCATCTTTGGCAATGCCTTTCCTATGGAGTTGGACCGCCAGGGACGGGTGGGCCTGCCTCTCCCTCTGCGGGAGCATGCCGAGATAGATAACGAAGTGGTCATTGTGGGGGGTCACAATTACTTGGAGATATGGAGCCGAGAGCTCTGGCTTCCCGAGAAGGCCTTGGTGGACGAGCAATTGGGGCAGATAGCCGAGATGGTGGAGGTGCGGGGGTGATAATGGCCATGGCGCCGCTGATTTATCACACGCCAGTGATGCTAGCGGAGGTGGTGGAGGCTCTGAAGGTGAGCCCAGGGGGACGCTATGTAGATGCTACCGTAGGCACGGGAGGCCATACTCAGGCCATTCTGGAGGGGTGCTTCCCCAGTGGAACGGTGCTGGGTATCGATCTGGACCCTCATGCCCTATGTGTGGCGGGGGAGCGACTCCGACCCTACGGGTCATGTCTGAACCTGGTTCGGGACAACTTCGCCCGTATAGAGGAGATCTGTCTTCAGTATGGGTTTCGCCCTGTAGATGGCGTTTTGTTTGACCTGGGGATGTCCTCTCTGCAACTGGAGGAGGGACGGCGGGGTTTCAGCTTTCAAGACGATGAGCCTCTGGACATGCGCTTCGACCCGTCTCAAGGTCTTACGGCGGCTCACATCGTCAATGAGTACCCCGAGGAGAGGCTGGCCGCTCTTCTGAGGCGGTACGGTGAGGAGAGGCAAAGTCGGCGAATAGCACGGCTGGTGGTGGCCCATCGTCCCGTCACCACCACAGGCCAGTTGGCAAAGCTAGTGAGCCAGGCTGGGTTTTTCGGTCGCCAGAGGATCCATCCTGCCACGCGGACTTTCCAGGCCTTGCGTATCGCGGTAAACGGGGAGCTGGAGAACTTGTCTCGGGCCCTGGAGCAGAGCCTCTCTCTCCTCTCGCCCGAAGGCAGGCTGGTGGTTGTCAGCTATCATAGTCTTGAGGATCGCATAGTTAAGGAGTTCATTCGCCGCGAGGTCAAGGGTTGCCTGTGCCCGCCCGGAACTCCTGTCTGTCTCTGCGGGCATGAGCCGACCCTGAGGCTCGTATTTAAGGGGATTGTCACACCAGCGGAGGCGGAGCGCAGCGGCAATCCCCGCAGTCGGAGCGCTCGGATGAGGGTGGTGGAGCGGCTATAGGGGGAGAATCCTCCCCAGTTTGCAAGTTAGGGTCGACAAATGGCCGTCTTAAGTCGCCTAGAGAAGGAAACTTCCCGGGAGGGGTCCGGTATGGGGAACTCCCTGTGGGCTGTTTGGGGGCTTCTGGGTGGTGGCATTTTGCTGCTTCTTTTTCAGACCAGCCACCTGACCTCAACGGGATACGAGGTACAAAGGCTGGAAGCAGAAAAAAGGGATTGGCAGCGACGCAACTATCAACTGGAGGCGGAGATAGGCCGGCTCCAGTCCCTGGAACGCATTCAGAACGAGGCGACGCAGCGCTTAAAAATGGTGCCCGCCACTCAGTATCTGTATGTGGTGGGGGGAACGCCTCGCTTGTCCTCGGGAAATGACAGGGAGACAGTGCCCAACCGGTATCCCCGGGAGCAGAAGGAGACTTGGTCCTGGTGGGGTCGTTTCTGGGAGGATGTAAGGCAATGGAGTGCTGGGGTGTCTCAGGATTTGGGGGATAGGCTGTGACGCAGCAGACCTCAGGCCTGGCCCGGTGGCGTCTTATTCTGGTCGTGCTTCTCTTGGGTGGTGGCACACTGGCTTTGATGTGGCAGATGGCCAGGCTGCAACTGGTGGAGCATGAGAAATACCAAAAGCAGGCCGAGAGGGAGCACTGGGTTAAAGTGCCCATCGTTCCCGACCGCGGCACGATAAGGGATGCCAACGGCCATCCCTTGGCGATAGCGGTGAGCACCTTCGATGTCTTTGTTAACGGTGACTTTTTCCAGAGCCGACAGCGAGCTGAGGCCCTGGGCAGGCTTCTGGAGATGTCGCCGGAGACTATAATGTCCCGCAAGCTGGAGCGGGGGGAGAAGGAGCGCCTTGTGGCGGCCTCCGTGTCTTACCAAAGGGGAGTGCGGATAAAGGAGCAGGCTATTGTGGGGGTGGAGGTGAGGGAGAAAATGGAGCGGGTCTACCCGGAGGACAGCCTGGCCGCCTCCGTACTAGGTTTTGTAGGGCGGGATAATGTGGGCCTTACCGGGTTGGAAAAAGACCTCAACCTGGAGTTGGGAGGCGTGGCCGGAATGGCGGTATACGAAGGAGATAGCTTGCATCGTCCTATTCCCATCGCTTTTCGCCAGGTGCAGCCCCCCAAGGGGGGGGTCGATGTAATCCTGACCATAGACCGCTACGTCCAGCGGCTGGTGGAGAGCCAACTGGATAAGGCGGTGGCCAAACACCGGGCCAAAGGGGGTACCATCATCGTTATGAATCCTAAGACGGGGGCTATCCTGGCTATGGCCAGCCGTCCCACCTTTGATCTTGCCCGCCTGAACCTGGCCGACAATGCCCAGTCTGAGCTCTATCGTAATCGCGCCACCACCGACATGTACGAGCCGGGGTCGGTGCTAAAGATTCTCACTATGGCGGGGGCCTTGGACGAGAAACTCATTACCCCCAATACTGCTTTTATGGACAATGGGCCGGTGGTAAAGTATGGCTGGACCATCGATACCTGGAATGGCCGACATCATGGCCGGGAGACCATGACTCAGGTGCTTCAGAATAGCTGCAATGTGGGAGCGGTGTGGATCAGTG
This sequence comes from Chloroflexota bacterium, assembly GCA_016183425.1. Taxonomy (GTDB): domain Bacteria; phylum Chloroflexota; class Dehalococcoidia; order JACPEP01; family JACPEP01; genus JACPEP01. The sequence continues at coordinate 98,537 of JACPEP010000008.1, read as the reverse complement.
ACCTTCTGGGGCCAGAGCGTTTTTACAAGTATATGAAAAGGTTCGGTTTGGGACAGCCCACTTATGTGGAGTTGAGTGGGGAATCTCCGGGGGTGGTGCGCACGGATGTGGACCCTGGCTGGAGGCCCATAGATTTGGCCACTAACAGCTTCGGTCAAGGCATCGCTATTACCCCACTACAGTTGGCTACCGCCGTCAGCGCGGTGGCCAATGGCGGTTTGCTTATGCGCCCTCACCTGGTGAAGGCGGTGAGGGGCGAGGTGGGGGTGCGTACCTTTGAGCCGGTGGTGGTGCGCCGAGTCATCTCTCCGGAGGCGGCTAAACAGCTAACTGAGATGATGAGAGCCGCCGCCGAGGATGGAGAGAGCAAGCTGGCCATAGTGCCGGACTATCACATAGCTGGGAAAACGGGGACGGCCTCCATTTCTGGGGAAGGCGGCTACACTCAGCAGAGTACCATCGCCTCATTTGTGGGCTTTGCCCCTTACAACGATCCTGAAATTTTGGTGTTGGTGAAGATCGATGAGCCCCAGGATGAGCCCTGGGGCAGCCTGGTGGCGTCGCCGGTGTTCAGTGCGATAACCAGAGATTTGCTGACTTACTTTCGCATTCCTCCTACGGCGATGGTTGCTGCTCAGGGGACGAGATAGCGATGTCCTTTCTCTGGGTAATGCGGGATCCATTGCTGGCGGTAGCCAGATTCTCCGCTCCTCGGGGAAGATCCAGGCTGGTGATGGCAGAGGGGATAACGAAGAGGGCAAGGGTTGTGGTGAGGAAGACCCTTACTGTGCCTGATGTGGTGGCCGGCCTGGGACAACACCTGGTACGCTATGTTCCGTGCCCAAAGGGGCCATCCTTTGGTCGTGTTGTCATTGACTCTCGGGAGGTGATGGAGGGGGATTTATTCGTGGCCTTGAGGGGAGAGCGGGAGGACGGCCATGGCTACATACCTGATGCATTGAACCGGGGGGCGACGGGGGTTTTGGCTCAGGATGTGCCCGTGGGTGGGGAAGGGGCGGCCCATTTCTTCGTGGTGAGAGATAGCCTGGCGGCCCTACAGGAGATGGCCTGCTATTGGCGCGACAAGCACTCTGTGGAGATGATCGCCATTACAGGCAGCGTGGGCAAGACTACCACCAAAGAGGCGGTGGCCTCTTTATTGGCCAGTAGGTATCAGGTGCTCAAAAGCGAGGGGAACCTAAACAACGAGATCGGGGTGCCCCTCACCCTACTTGGTCTTCGGGGTGAGCATAGTCGGGGTGTGGTGGAGATGGGGATGTATGCCCTGGATGAGATTCGTATGCTGTGTCGTCTCGTCCGCCCCCGGGTGGGGGTGGTGACCAACGTGGGCCACAGCCATTTTGGCCGACTGGGAAGTCTAGAGCGCATTGCCCAGGCCAAGGGAGAGCTGGTGGAGAGCCTACCCTCGGATGGGGTGGCGGTGCTTAATGGCGACGATCCTCGGGTGAAGGCCATGGGCCGGCTGACGAAGGCGCAGGTTCTGTACTACGGTCTTGGTGAGGACTGTCACTTGAGGGCCACCAATGTGGAGAGTCACGGCCTTAAGGGATTGAGCTTTACCCTTAATTGGGCGGGGCAAAGCGCTCCGGTGGATGTCAACATGATAGGACGCCACAGTGTTTACACTGCCTTGGCCGCCGCTGCCGTGGGTTTTATCAGCGGGCTCTCTTGGCCCGAGGTGGTGGCGGGGTTGAAAGCAGTGGATAGTCGGCTTCGTTTGAAGGTGGTGCCCGGAATCAGAGAGAGCACCATCATCGACGATACCTACAACGCCAGCCCCGCCTCGGTTTTGGCGGCTTTAGACCTTCTGGCATCCATGGAGGGTAGGCGAGTGGCGGTTCTGGGGGATATGCTGGAGTTGGGCTCTTATGAGGAGGAGGGATACCGCCTGGTAGGGCGCGCGGCAGCCCAAGCCGTGGGCCTTTTGATCACTGTAGGCGAGGGGGCCCGAAGGATAGGTGAAGAAGCCCGGTATCAGGGCCTGAGAGAGGTCGTATCGGTGGCCTCTTGCGAAGAAGCGACCCAATACGTAAAGGAAATTCTGGCTCCGGGGGATTGCGTATTGGTCAAAGGGTCCCGGGGCATGGCTATGGAGGCCATTGTGGAAGGGATTAGGGCGGGGCCATGATTTACTCTCTGTTAGTGGGGGTGGTGACCTTTGGGGTGGCTTTGGTGGCTGGGCGACCCCTTATAGCACTATTTCACCGCTGGGGCGTTCTCAAAGGGGTACGTGTCGATGGGCCGGAGTCTCACTTGACAAAAATGGGGACGCCTACCATGGGTGGTATCCTTATCATAGGTTCGGTGGTGATGGTCACGGTGGTGGCTAATTTGGTGGGAAGATTGTCTATGCTTCTCCCTTTGGGGGTGATGGTGGGCGTAGGGCTTATAGGGGTGACAGACGATCTTAGAACCCTGAAGGGTGGTTTTGGAGTGGGGCTAAGCCCTCGGCTCAAGATGGCTGGTCTTTTGTCTGTAGGGCTGGCGGTGGCTCTGGTTCTGCACTACTTTTTCCAGGCGAGAAGCATCTACATTCCCTCCTTGGGGAAGCTAGACATCGGTTTGTGGTATCTCCCGGTAGCCACCCTGGCCGTGGTGGGCACTGCCAATGCAGTGAATCTGACGGATGGCCTGGATACCCTGGCCGGAGGCACGGTGGCGGTGGCCTTCGCCGCTTACGGGATTATCGCCTTCCTTCAGGAACAGGCGTACGTGGTTACCTTTTCCTTCACTGTGGTGGGGGCGACCTTGGGCTTTTTGTGGTACAACTCTCACCCGGCTCAGCTTTTTATGGGGGATACCGGCTCTCTTGCCCTGGGCGCCACTCTGGCCACGGTGGCTCTGATGACCGGCCATTGGCTCCTTTTGCCGGTGGTGGGCACCGTATTTGTGGCCGAGGCCCTGTCAGACATCCTTCAGGTGGGCTACTTCAAGTTGAGTGGGGGAAACCGTATCTTACGCATGGCGCCCTTACATCATCACTTTGAGCTGGTGGGCTGGTCCGAGCCCCAGGTAACTATGCGATTTTGGTTGGTTGGGATGATGGCGGCCATGGTAGGCGTCGCCCTGGCCCTTTGGTAGAGAATAGAGCCATGGATTTCAAAGGTAAAAAGGTGACTGTGGTAGGCCTGGGGCGGGAGGGGGTGGCGTTGACCCGCTTCCTCAGTCAAGCTGGAGCCTTGGTCACTGTGAGCGATGCCAAGCCAGCTTCGGATCTAGCGGGAAGCCTGAACCAGATACAGGGGCTGCCGGTGAGGCTGTCATTGGGGGGCAATCGTGTCGAAGATACGGTGGCCGCTGAAGTGGTTTTTGTCAGCCCCGGCGTTCCTCTGAACCTTCCCGCTCTGGAGGCAGCCCGGGTGGCGCGCATACCTTTTAGCTCGCTTACGCAACTTTTCTTCCAGCTGTGTCCTGCCCCCGTGGTGGGTATCACCGGCACCAGCGGCAAAACCACCACCACTGCTCTGGTGGGGGAGATGTTTCGTTGCGCCGGCCGACCGGTGGTGGTGGGGGGGAACATCGGCCGTCCGTTGCTGGACGAGCTGGGGCATTTGACGGCGGAGAATTGGGTGGTTCTAGAGCTGAGCAGCTTCCAGCTGGAGTTGGCCGAGGCTAGCCCTCACGTAGCAGTCATCACCAATGTAACGCCCAACCATCTGGATATGCATGCCTCCTTGCAGGAGTATATAGCGGCCAAAGCCAACATACTCAACTACCAGAGGGCGGAGGACATAGCTGTCATCAATTATGATAATCCGGTGACCAGAGGTCTTTCTTCCCAATGTCAGGGCGAGGTTCTTCTCTTCAGCAGCCAGGGTCCGGTGGAAGCAGGCACCTTCATCCAAGATGGGTGGGTGGTCTTTCGACGACAGGGGCGAGAGGAGGCTCTTCTTCCGGTGAGCAGTATCTTGCTTCTTGGTGCCCATAATCGAGAGAACGTTCTGGCCGCCTGTGCGGCGGCTGGGGCGTGCTATCTTCCGTCGCAAGCAATGGCAGAGGCAGTATCTGCCTTTACTGGTGTGGAGCATCGTTTGGAGAGGGTGGCAGAGGTAGAGGGGGTAGAGTTCTACAACGATAGTATTGCTACCACTCCAGAGCGGGCGATGGCTGGTATTCGAGCCTTTGAGCGTCCGGTGGTTCTCATCGCCGGAGGACGAGATAAACACCTCCCTCTGGAAGCCTTCAGCGCGGCCGTGGTGGAGAGGTGTCAGGGGGTGGTTCTCTATGGGGAAGCGGCCCTTCGCCTGGGAGGGGCCATAGAGCGACAAGCTGTGGCCGCGAAGGGCCGCTTCCCCCTTTTGTATGCTGACTCTTTCGCCCAGGCGGTGGAGGAAGCCTTTCGCCTCGCCCTCCGGGGAGGGGTGGTGCTTCTGTCTCCAGCGTGCAGCAGCTTCGACATGTTTCCCGATTTTGAGGCCAGGGGTCGGAAGTTCAAAGGGCTAGTGATGGAGCTTCAGACCCGGGTGCAAGCGTCCCGGGATGTAATGATGAAAAGGAAGGCTTAAAGCAGGGATGGCGTCGTCCCGAGGGGTGGAATCTCATAGCCCGGACTATATGCTCTTGGCCATCGTAGGGGCCCTGGTGACCGTAGGGTTGCAGGGAGTTTACAGCGCCAGTTTCGGGCTGGGTCTTCAGGAGTACGGTGATGCCAACTACTTCCTGGTTCGCCAGGGGATGTGGACGGCTATTGGGTTGGTACTGCTCTTTGTCCTGATGAGGATAGACTACCACCGTTGGAAGGCGTTGAGTCCGTGGATGATGCTAGCCACCTTGGGGGCCCTGCTGGTGGTGCTGGTGCCGGGACTGGGGGTGACCACTTATGGTGCCACCCGGTGGCTGAACCTTCCTTTTTTAAGTGTGCAGCCCAGCGAGGTCGCCAAGCTGACTTTGATCATTTACGTGTCGGCCTGGCTGGCGGGGAGGGGCGAGAGGCTAAAGGCCGTGGCTGGTGGTATACTGCCCTTCGTTTTGATCCTCAGTCTGGTGGGGGGATTGGTGATGTTGCAGCCGGACACGGGCACCACCGTGGTCATGGTTTTGACCACGGCGACGCTATTCTTTCTGGCGGGGGCCAATTTGCTGCATCTCACTGCTCTGGGTCTGGCAGGAGCGGGGGCGGGAAGCCTTCTCATTTCCCTTGCCCCCTACCGCCTGATTCGCATGGAGTCCTTTCTTCATCCGGAGCTAGACCCGCAGGGCAAAGGGTTTCACATCATCCAGCTTTTGATTGCCATGGGTAGCGGGGGAATCATGGGGCGGGGCATCGGAGAGAGCCGCCAGAAGTTCTTCTATGTCCCTGGTTCTCATACTGATGGTATCTTCGCCATCCTGGGGGAGGAGGTGGGGTTCATTGGCAGCATGCTGGTGCTGGCTCTTTTTGTGGCCCTGGCTTACCGGAGTTTCAAGGTGGTTCTGGAGGCTCCCGATGACTTTGGCGCTCTTTTGGCGGCGGGGGTCGTTTGCTGGATAGGGTATCAAACGCTGATTAATATCGGAGGGATAACTCGTTCTCTCCCTCTTACGGGCATTCCACTGCCTTTCTTGAGCTATGGAGGCTCGGCCCTGGCGGCCTCTTTGGGGGCGGTGGGGATTTTGCTTAGCGTCTCCCGCTATACGGCCAAAGGGTTGCGCGGTAGCTTTGACCGATCACGGTGAGGAGAGGGGCTGGTGCGCTTGGTGATAACCGGTGGTGGTACTGGTGGCCATGTCTACCCCGGGCTGGCGGTGGCCCAGGTGCTGGAGAACGCTCACCGTGGGTTGGGGGAAGTTCTCTTCATCGGGGGCCAAAAGGGTATGGATGCGGAGTTGGTTTCCCGAGGGGGTTTGGCCTTTATGGGCATTTGGGCGGGTGGCTTAAGAGATGGCTCTCTCGGAAGTCTGTTTTTGAACATAGGGAAAATAGTGGGCGGTATGATTCAGGCCTTTTTCATTCTGGGACGGTTTCGGCCCCAGGCTATCATGGCCACCGGAGGCTACGTCTCTGTGCCCGTAGTGTTGGCGGGTTGGGTTAGAGGCATACCCAGTATGGTCTATCTTCCAGATGTCGAGCCGGGGTTGGCGGTGCGTTTGTTGGCTCGTTTTGCACGGCGGGTGGCCGTTTCTTCCCCCCGGCCCGTCTATGGCGGACTCCTTCCCCCCGATAAGGTGGTAGAGACAGGTTATCCGGTGCGACGGGAACTGTTGCTGGTGGACAAGGCATCGGCCAGGGAAAGGCTGGGGCTGGATCCCAGCCTGAAGACCCTTCTCGTTCTAGGGGGAAGCCGTGGCTCCCACAGCATCAATGAGGCGGTTGCCCAGGCGCTGCCCCAGTTACTCTCTATATGCCAAGTGGTTCACCTATGTGGGGTGACGGACGAGGGCTGGCTTTCGGGTCAGCGCCAAGCTCTGGAAGAAGGGCTACGGGCTCGCTACCACATCTATAGCTATCTCCATGAGGGCATGGCTGACGCCCTGGTTGCCGCCGACCTGGCCGTGTCCCGAGCGGGCGCTTCAGTGCTAGGGGAGTTTCCCGCGGTGGGCCTGCCTAGCATTCTGGTGCCCTATCCTTACGCTGGGAAGCACCAGGGGCGGAATGCCGATTTTATAGTGAAGGCGGGGGCGGCGGTGAGGTTGGATGACGGGGCTTTGCATGGCCTTTTGCCCCAGGTAGAGCAATTGCTGAGGGACGAGGCTGGTCTGGACAACATGTCCCGCTGTGCTCGGCGACTTTTTCGACCTGAGGCGGCCGAGTCTTTAGCAGGCCTTCTTAAGGCTGTGGGCGAGGGGATAAACGTTCATGCCTAGCACTCTCAATCTGGACGCTGGGTTCATGGGTCTCCTGATTGTCTTCGCTCTGGGGGTTCTGGGTTTTAGCCGGGGGGTCAGGGCGGAGGGGGTTACACTGGCTGGGGTTTTGGGGAGCGCTGTGGTGTTCACCTCTGAAGCCATGAGAGAAGGCATAATAGCGGCTATCAACCGGGTACCGCCGGCTTTGGAAGTGCTAATAGGGCGAGAGGGAAGCGTTGCGGCGGCCGGGGCGGGCCGTCTTTTGAAGGCACCGGACGATAAACTTCTCTTTGCGGTGGCCTTTTTCCTGGTTGGGGTTATTCTCTTTTATTTCGCCGGTTCCATACTAGGGGGTGGGGCGGTAGATTTGGTGCATCGGCTGGGAGGCGGCATTTTGGGGGCTTTGAACGGTTTTGTCGTCGGCACCACTATGAGTGGGTTTCTGCGCACCTATTTCAGTCTGCACCCTAATTTGCCTCCAGTGAGGCTGCAACCACCGGCTTTCCTTTCGCCTACCACGCCTGAGAGCAGCAACCTTTTGGTTCACGCTCCTTGGGTATTTGTGGTTGCTTTCCTGGCTATCGGGATTCTGGTGGCCGTTTCCCTGCGTGTGGGGAGGGGCGCGTGAACTACTGGGTTTCTTCCCTGAGCCTGATATCCCGTAACAGCTATGTAACGGGGGGCAATGGAAAGCGGGGTGAGCTGCACTTTATGGGCCTGGGCGGCATTGGAATGAGCGGTCTGGCCCGGGTGATGCTGGAGGCGGGCTATCCTGTATCCGGATGCGACCAGCATCCATCGGCGGCGCTGGATAGATTAGCGGCCCAAGGGGCAAAGGTGTTTCGGGGCCATAACCCCAGCCATCTGGTGAACGTGGAGCGATTGGTGGTGTCCTCGGCCATCCCTAAAGACAATCTGGAGATTACCGCGGCCCGGGAGAGGGGCCTCCCCGTATTCAAGCGAGGCGAGATGTTGGGGCAACTGATGGCGGGAAGTCGGGGCATTGCCGTGGCGGGTAGCCACGGCAAGACCACTACTACCGCTCTTATCGCTTATCTATTGGAGCAAGGGGGCCTGGACCCTACAATCCTTGTGGGGGGTGAGATGGTGGACCTGGGCACCAATGCCAAGCTAGGGCAGGGTGATTATCTGGTGGCCGAGGCCGATGAGTTCGATGGCTCGTTCCTGCACTTGACCCCCACCATCGCCGTGGTCACCAATATCGATGCCGAGCACCTGGACTACTACGGCAATTACCAGGCGGTGCAGGAGGCCTTTTACCGTTTTATGGCCTCTACCAGGGACGAAGGCTACCTGGTGGTCTGTGGGGATGATGCCGGGGTGAGGGGGTTGCTGCCCCGATTTATCGAACGGCACCTGGTGACCTATGGTCTGGGGGAGGGGTTGGACTGGCAGGCTGGGGAAATCTATTTGGACGCCCAAGGGGGTGCCCGTTTCAACATCTATCATTGGGGGCGGGTGGTGATGTCGGCCACTCTAGCCCTTAACGGTAGGCATAACGTGGTCAACAGCCTGGCGGCGGCCGCTGTAGGTTCTCTCTTGGGGCTGGGTAAGGAAAAGATAAGGGCGGCTCTGGGCTCTTTCCAGGGGGTACGACGTCGCTTTGAGGTCATGGGGGAGGTGAAGGGGATCACCGTAGTGGAAGACTATGCCCATCACCCCACGGAGATCAGGGCTACTTTGGGGGCGGCCCGGACGCGCTTTCCGGGACGAAGGATACGTTGCCTTTTTCAGCCCCACACCTACAGCCGCACCAAGCTTCTGTTGACCGAGTTCGCCACTTCCTTCCAGGATGCCGAGGAGGTGGTGATTACGGACATATACGCCGCTCGGGAAGACAATACCTGGGGAGTTTCTTCCGGCGACGTTGTGGCGGTGATGAGCCATCCTTGCGCCAGATACGTTGCCGATATGCATCAGGCCGCTGAAGGGATAGTGGGCAGCGCTCGGGCGGGGGATGTGATCCTGGTTATGGGAGCGGGGGACATCCAGAAGGTGAGCTATCGTATCTTAGAGGAGTTGTCGCGGTGATGGCGATGGCTGATTTTAAGGAGAAGCTAGCCGACGCGGTTGTGCTTCTAAACGACGAGCCTATGGCTCGTCATACCACCTTTCGCATCGGCGGACCGGCGGAGCTTTACACCGTTGCTCGCGACGCCAAGGAACTGAGGATAGCTGTGACACTGGCTCAAGAGTGGGTTGTGCCCTACCTGGTTCTGGGGGCGGGGAGCAATGTCTTGGTAGGAGACGAGGGGATAGGGGGGCTGGTCATTAACAACAAAGGCGCAGGGGGCCGCCCTCTAGCTATTGGCGTCCAGGGAAGAGATGAGGAACTTTGGGTGGAATCGGGGATGTCTCTGGCCCGTCTGGCCCGAGAAACGGCCCAGGCAGGTTGGGAGGGGGTGGAGTGGGCGGTAGGAATACCAGGGACGGTGGGTGGTGGCATCGTCTTCAATGCAGGAGCCCACGGCTGCTCCGTGGCCCAGGTGCTGGATAGAGTAAGGGTTCTTATGCCTCAGGGAAGAGTCGAGGAGTGGCGGGCGGAAGAGTTGGGGCTTGCCTATCGAAGAAGTCGGCTGTCAAAGGGGGACGGCGTCGCCGGTAGTGCCATCATTCTGGAAGCGAGCTTTCGCTTACGTCGGGCGTCTCGGGAGAGTTTGCACCAGAGGCTGGAGGAGTATGAAGCCTACCGTCGGCGCACCCAGCCTCATCAGGCCAGCGCTGGCTCTGTGTTTAAGAATCCGCTGGGATATGCCGCCGGTTGGCTCATCCAAGAGGTAGGGCTGAAGGGCTACCGCATAGGGGACGCTCAGTTTTCACCTCTTCATGCAAATTTCATCGTCAACCTCGGGCAGGCTACGGCGGTTCAGGTGAAGGCGCTAATGGCCCTGGCTCAGGAACGGGTACTGGAGAATTTCGGCGTCGCTCTGGAGCCCGAGATTCGGTTCTTAGGCCGGGGGGAGGTAGGGGAATGAGGCGGCTTTGGGTCGGTGTGATATTTGGAGGCCCGTCTCCGGAGCATGAGGTATCCATCGCCTCCGCTCTGTCCGTCATGGAGGCTATGGACAGGGAGCGCTATGAAGTGGTGGCTATAGGTATAACCAAGGAAGGGTACTGGCTCTCGCCCCGACAGACAGCTCAGGCGTTGCGGCAGGTGGCCAGCAAGGGGGGTGCCCTGAAGTGGCCGGGGCGGGACAGCCGTTATCCTGTTCTGGCCGGCCCGGGGGATAACCTGGCCGGTGTCGACGTCGCTTTCCCTCTGGTACATGGCCCTTATGGTGAGGACGGGACGTTGCAGGGGCTTCTGGAGGCGGTGAACATGCCGTACGTGGGCTGCGGCGTTGCGGCCAGTGTCCTGGGGATGGATAAAGCCTTGATGAAGGCCTTGTTTCAACATCGCGGTCTGCCCGTGGTGCCCTACCTGGTTTTGGGGCGTCAGGAATGGCAGCAAAAACGGGGAGAGGTGATCGCTGCCATAGAGGAGGGTATTTCATTTCCTTGCTTTGTCAAACCGGCTTGTTTGGGCAGCAGTGTGGGCGTCTCCAAGGTGGCTTCTTCCAGCGATCTGTTTCGGGCTGTGGAGATGGCTGCCCGTTGGGACAATAAGATTATCGTGGAGGAGGCGGTGGTGGGCAGGGAGGTAGAGTGTGCTATTTTGGGCAACCAGGAGCCTACGGCCTCGGTGGTGGGGGAGGTGCGTCCGGCCCGGGAGTTCTACGACTACGAGGCGAAGTACAACGACAGCGGGACCCAGCTCATCGTTCCCGCCTCTCTCCCGGGGGGGGTGGAGAATCAAATAAGAGGACTGTCGGTGGCTGCCTTCCAGTCCATCGGGGGTTCCGGTATGGCCCGAGTGGATTTCTTTCTTGCTAATGATGGTAGGGTTTTCATCAATGAGATTAATACTATACCCGGGTTTACTTCTGTAAGTATGTATCCTCGTTTGTGGGAGGCCAGCGGCATTGTCTTTTCATCATTGATCCATCGTCTGGTGACCCTGGCTATGGAACGCAGCTTGGAGAGGGTTTGGGCGGCGAGGCGAGATGGTGCCCCTGGGTATCGTTCACTCAAGGAGGCGTGACGGTATGCTGCCGAGAGCCTCGGTAGGGAATGGGCAGTGGCTGGGGAAGGGGTGGTTTTCTTCCTGGCGAAGGACGTGGCTTAAGTGGCGGGGTCGGCTTTTGGGTTTGGTTTTAGTTGTTCTAGTGGGGGGAAGTATGGTTGCCTTGGCCCTTTGGATAAACACGACGCCTTGGCTGCGCATCGCTGAAGTCAAGGTGGCGGGACAACAGAAGGTGGAAGGGAAAAGAGTGGTGGAGGCGGCGGGAATATTAGGTAGTCATGTGTTGACGGTAGACCTGGATGCGGCGAGACGTCGGGTGGAGGGCCTGCCCGGGGTTAAGCGGGCCGCAGTGGATAGAAGCTGGCCCACTGGGGTGACCATTCAGGTGGAGGAGCGGCGCCCCTGGGGGGTATGGCGGGCTGGCAATACCAACTACGTGGTAGACGAAGAGGGGGTAGTCCTGGAGGTTGCTTCGACTCCGAGCCCGGGGCCCACCATTATCGACAAGGATGGGTCATTGCTGGCTCCAGGTGCTTGGGTAGATGGGGAAGTGCTACGGCTGGCCCAACTTTTGGCAACGGTGGTACCTGGGGAGATGGGGGGGCGGGTATTGAGCTTTGAATACCTTAAAGCGGGGGGGCTGCTGGTAGTTACTGATAAGGGACAGGCCCGCTTTGGCGATAGCAAGGATTTGGAATTTAAGCTGGCAGTGTGGAAGGCGGTGCTTCGGGCAGCCAAGGACAAGGGTATCCAGGCGGGACATGTGGATCTGAGGTTCGGCTATCGTCCTTTCCTGCGATGGAGCTAATGGGTTTTACGGTGGCAATGGGCTTACTGGATGCTGGGGAAGGCGTACTTTTCATATCGTGTTCATGGGCGGCAGGAGGGTATCATGGCAAAAGAGAGCATAGTGGCTTCCATCGATGTGGGCACCACCAAGGTTTGCACTATCCTGGCCAAAGGCAGTGACGTAGACAACCTTCAAATTATAGGTATGGGTGTTGCGCCGGCGCGAGGGATGCGCAAGGGTATGGTAGTCAACATGGATGAGACCATGGATTCTATCCGTGCCTCCGTGGAGAAAGCGGAGCGCAATTGCGGGGTGCGGCTGGTATCAGCCTTTGTGGGCATTGCGGGCAGCCATATAAACTGCCAGAACAATAGAGGCATCGTGGCCATTACCCGCAGTGACCACCTGGTGGTAGCGGAGGATGTCAGTCGAGTGCTGGATTCCGCTGCCACCATCAGTATGCCCGGCAATCGAGAGGTGCTGCACGTCATTCCTCGCAGCTATATTCTGGATGGGCAAGATGGTATCAGGAATCCGGTGGGGATGTATGGCTATCGCCTCGAGGCTGAGGTGCATATCATAACGGCGGCGGTGACCTCCATTCAGAACCTTACCAAGTGCGTCAATGGGATAGGGGTGGAGATAGAGGATTTGGTATCGCAGCCTCTGGCCAGCGGCGAGGCGGTGGTTTTGGAGGAAGAAAGGGATATGGGGGTTGTGCTCATGGACATGGGTGGCGGCACCTGCGATGTAAGTATTTTTATAGATGGTAGCATCTATCATACTGCTATTTTGCCCGTGGGGGGGAACAACTTGACCAACGATATCGCCATTGGGCTGCGCACCCCCTTCGCCACCGCTGAGGAGATAAAGATCAAGCACGGCCATGCCCTATATGACGCGGGGGGTGGCGAAGAGGGTATTCAGGTGGCTGGGTTTGGGGGCGACGGCTCTTATGCTGTGCCTCGCTCTCGCCTGAACGAGATAATTCGTGCCCGTATGGAGGAAGTTTTTGATATGGTTCAACTGGAGACGAAACGCTCCGGATACGATGCCATGCTGCCCGCTGGGCTGGTAATTGCAGGTGGCACGGCCAACCTAAAGGGCATGGAAGATCTGGGGCGAGAGGCGTTAGGGCTACCGGTGCGGGTGGGCGTGCCGCGGCGTCTTCCGGGGCTTATGGAGGGGGTAAACGATCCCGCTTATGCCACCGGCATCGGCCTTCTCTTGTGGGGCATGAAGCATGGGGGCTATGGGAGCCGGGTGCGGAGCAACGGCCATCATCTGAGATCTGTGGGATATGGCCTATTGGGATGGCTAAAGGAGCTCTTTCCCTCTTGAGCCATTGATTTCGGCGCTGGGGGAGGGCATTTTCATCTTTGGCGGTTACTGCCACTGAGATAAGAAAGAGTGAGAAAGGAGGCGTCTATGACTACGATAACGGAGACAGAGAACTATGCCCAGATCAAGGTGGTGGGGGTAGGTGGTGGGGGTTGCAATGCCGTGGACCGCATGATCCAGGAAAAGATCCGGGGAGTGCAGTTTATCTCGGTGAACACTGATGCCCAGGCGCTGGTTCGCTCCGAGGCATCGCTGAGAATGCGTATTGGGGATAAGCTGACTCGGGGACTGGGGGTGGGGGGAGATCCTGTCCTGGGAATGAAGACGGCCCAGGAGAGCCGAGAGGAACTGGTGGAAGCTCTGGGGGGCGCCGATATGGTGTTCATTACCTGTGGTATGGGAGGCGGTACTGGCACCGGTGCCAGTCCAGTGGTCGCCGAGCTGGCTAAAGAGACGGGAGCTCTCACCATTGGAGTGGTAACTAAGCCCTTCTCCTTCGAAGGCACCAAGAGGCGCATGGTGGCGGAAGAGGGGGTGGCTCGCCTCAAGGAAAAGGTGGATACCCTCATCGTCATTCCCAATGACCGCCTCTTGGCCCTTTGTGACAAGCAGGTCTCGGTGGCAGCCGCTTTTCGCATGGCCGACGATGTGCTACGCCAGGGGATTCAAGGTATTTCAGAGCTCATCACTGTTCCTGGGGAGATCAACCTGGACTTCAACGATGTGAAGTCTATCATGAGTGAGGCGGGACCGGCCCTTATGGCCATTGGGCGGGGAAATGGGGAGGCTAGGGCGGCCGACGCCGCCCGGGCTGCCATCGCCAGCCCTCTTTTGGACGTGTCCATAGAGGGGGCCAAGGGGGTCTTGTTCAACGTCACCGGCGGCAACGACCTTTCCCTGCTGGAGGTCAACGAGGCGGCGGAGATTATAGCCAAAGCAGCGGCTCCGGATGCCAACATCATCTTTGGGGTGGTCATCGACTCTAAGATGGAGGATGAGGTAAAGATAACAGTCATCGCCACCGGATTTGGCAAGCGCGACTCCCTGGTGGGGGATGGCAAGGGGCGGCAGTTCAAGATGCCCGCCCTGGACAGCGACGATGACCTGGACATCCCGCCCTTCTTGAGACGGGGGGTTCCGGCGGCTCACCACTAGGACGCTCTGCTTTACCATGTGTTGACGGATCCCGGGGGAACCCGGGACTAGACTGGGCCGTGGGCGAGGGGGGGAACGCCCACGGCCCTTTACATTTTATCGAGACTGGGTCACCACGTCCACCAGGGCTGGCTTCTTGTCTACCTCTAATACACGCAGGGCTCTTTTCAGGGCTGGGGCAATAGCCTCGGGCTCCTCTATGGGGCCTTCGCTGTACACTCCCAAGGAGCGGGCCAGCTGGGCGAAGTCCACGAAGGGTTCCTCAAGGCGGGTGCCCACACCCCGGTTAGCCTCGGGACGATTCCGACTGCGGGCGGTAACCAGGGCATGGTTTTCGGAGTTGTAGTAGCTACGGTTGTTGAACATTATATTTAGGAGGGGAATGCTGTGGTGGGCCGCTGTCCACAGGCCGGTGGCACAGTAGAGGAGATCCCCGTCGGCTTGCAGGTTTATGCAAAGCTTGCCGTCATGGGCTAAAGCCAAGGCGGCTCCTATGGCGGCGCCGATGCCATCGCCTAGCCCCTGCCCTCCGCTGCCACCAAGGAACTGGTTGGGCTGGGAGAAGTCCCATAGTCTCCTGGCCCAGCCGGTCAGTCCACCGTTGACCAGTACCCAGTCTCTGTCTTTAATGATTTTATAGACCTCGCTGGCGAGGCGGGGTGGCGAAATGGGCATTTCCTCCCCCCTTCCTTCGGCCTCCCGCTCCCACCGGCTCCTTAGTTCCTGGTGTTGCTGGCTGAGACGAGAGCGTCTGAGGGTGTAGCCCTGGCGGATTTTATCGTCGTATTTCAGCATTTCCCGGCATATGTCTATCAGTTGAGGGAGGGCAAGGGCGGTATCGGCGGTGATGGTGAGATGAGTCGGCTGGAGGCGCTGGCAATCGGCAGCCCAACCGCGGCTGAGGAGATGTCCCAAGCAGATGTGGATTACCTTGGTTTGGGGTGCGATGATATTTTGGTGCTCGCCCGAAGCGGTGGGGCCGCTCAGGGCCCCGAAGAGGTTTTCCACCTCCAAGGCGAGGATGACGTCGGCTTGGGGCAGGATATCGCCGCTGGCTCCCGTCATGTCTAAGGGGTGGGAGGAGGGGAAGTTGAAGCGGCTGCCGCCGTCGATAACGGGGATGGCCAGGAGATCGGCCAGGCTCACCAAATCCGCCACTGCTGACGGATTTCTTCCCACACCATCGGCGACGATGACGGGGTTTTGCGCCTCAATCAGGAGTTTGGCGGCCTGGGAGAGGAGGGGGCCGTGGGGGGCGATGGATGCCGGAAGGGAGTAGTTAGCGACGTCGGGGAAGGAGAATTCCGGAGGGATAGGGGAGGCCTGAAGTTCGGCGTCGTAGCAAAGATAGACGGGTCCTTGGGGTGGGGTAACGGCTGCCTGGTAAGCGCGAAGGAAGGATTCAGGGACGCTGGTCAGGCTGTGGGGTTGGTCGTCCCATTTTACAAAGTCGCGGACCAGATGACCCTGGTCTGAGGCGGTGTGGACCCAATCGATTCCAGGGCGACGCTTGGTGACGTCCAGGGGTCCGGTGCCCCCCATGACTATTACTGGTGCCCGATCACACCAGGCATTGTAGATAGCCATGGCGGCGTGCTGGAGACCCACAACGTTATGAACCATGGCTACTATAGGATGGCCCGTGGCCTTGGCGTAGCCGTGGGCGATGGCTACCGATGTCTCCTCGTGGCAGCATTGGATGATCTCTGGTTTATGGTTGTTCCCATAGTTGACCAGGGAGTCGTGGATCCAGCGGAAGGTGGAACCGGGGTTGAAGGCCACGTATGGTATGTCCAGGGCCCGAATTAGGTCAACGATAATATCGGAGCCGTACTCCGCCTGGCGGACGGTGGCAGCGTCTTTAGGGGGCGTAGCTCTCACGGGTCACTCCTTTCTAGATCTCATGGGGGCAGACCACGATCTTTTCCTCGACAAAGGTATTATCCAGGCAATCCCTATCTTCGTAGAAGACTATCGGAAGGGCCTCCTGATGTCAATGGGGCCAAAGGTTGCGGCTGAGGCAGCCGGGGGCTATACTACGGGTAACGAGATTCTTTTATGCCCCTGTAGCTCAGTGGATAGAGCAGCGGTTTCCTAAACCGCGTGTCGGGTGTTCGAGTCACCCCAGGGGTACCAGTTTTCAAATTTCAAACCTAATTTCGGCTGCAACAGGCTCTTTATGGGGTTGAATCTCACCGGTGACCACTTTTGTGACCACAATCGGGCTTCAGTGTACAATAGGTGCAAACGTTTAGGGGGCGGGAGTCTGTGGGCAGAAGAGGCAATGGCGACGGCACCATTCGTAAGAGGGAACCTGACGGGCGGTGGGAGGCTCGGCTGTTTTTGGGATATGAGGACGCAAGAAGAAGTTCCGCTATTTTTACGCTAAAACTCGCCGGGAAGTTCAGGAGCAGTTGGTGCAGGCCCAGCATGAGTTACAGGTTGGGATTACCTTGGGCATCTCTAGCTGGACTACTGAGCAATACCTCAGGCACTGGCTAAATAATGTGGTCAAGCCCCGTGTTAAACGCCGCACTTTTCTAGGCTACGAGGGGTATGTACGCTTGTACTTGATTCCGTCTTTAGGATCAACACGCCTGAGAAAACTTGGCCCCCAGCACATTCAGGCTATGAGTGCCAAGTTGCTTGAGCGGCCTGCCAGTAACCGGGGGTTTCTTCTTCGCGGTCTGGTGGTTGTTCGTGATGTTCAGGTAGTTCTTTCTCGGACATAAAGTTGGCATTTGCTAAGGTGCCGTCCCACGGTTATTATATCAGACGAGCGATAAAAAAGAGGAATATCCACTTAAATGAGAGCGTTACACGCACGATTAGGGTCATGGGCTGTCCTGGTCTATCCCTCCGTCGTTTTTGTGTTGGGACTGGTGACAGAATGGGTCATCACTCGCGACGGGGGGAACCGAATCGACTGGGCGGCCGTTCAGGTGTCAGCGCTGTTGGCAGCCGCAGTGGCAGCTATACTGTACGCCAAGTATGCGTACGATCTGGCCAATGTGACTGAACAGACCCGCATGGATGGTCATCGCCCTATTGTTATTCCAGCGAATTGGGGAAAATGCATCCAGAACAAATACACTGTCCGCAAATCTGTCCTTGATGAGAGGCAAGAAGATTACCCTTACTTAAAGGTTCGAAACGTTGGAGTCGGGCCAGCCCTTAACATCTACCTGCGGCTGAACAGGTCAAGACCAGACCAAGGGGAAAACAAGCCCGAGCTACTCGTCGATCCATCTCGTAGCAGCGTCCGACATCTTGCCGCTGGTGATGAAGAGTACGCTGTCCAATGGGGTGCAGATGTAGGCCAGTCGATGGTGGCGCGTGATATAGACCTTCAAGAAAACGATATCCTGATTATAGCGTACGATGACCTTTTCAAGCGCCCATTTGAGAGTAGCTACAAGCGTGTCCAGGGGAAGTGGATGTGGCAGGGTGACAAAACGCCTGAGAGACAATGGCCGCATGCAGTGAAAGATTCGTCTGGCCTCTAATGTGATTTCAATCAAGGTCCGTTATTGTGGTACTCGCCTGGGGAATCTTTCTGCAGGTGAAGCAAACCGCTAGGCTGCGACGGTGGTTACCTTGACCAACGGCTTATATAAGAGTGGCCATTGTCTCCTGGGGCCTTTCTCCTCATCTTTTCGGTGACATAGTAATCCCAGAACTGGAAAGGCTTGAGAGGATGCTCGTGCTAGGTGGCAGCAAGGACGTTTAAGCCGTGCTGCGCGAAGTTTCGGTCAAAAGTGAATGCGTATTGGATTCCCAGCCGCTCCATAACTGCGAAGCTGGTAGCATCGGTCAGAGTAAACTTTTTATCCTCGTAGCGGTAGATGGTCTGTCCCGCTTGCTTGACATCGTTGGGTGTGGCCCAGATTACTGCGATATAGCTTCCTTCCTTCATGTCTTTTAAGAACTGGATTGCCGCCTGACGATGGAGGCGATTCAGAAGAAGGGCATGGGTTTCGGCAACGATGAAGCTGGTGGTGAGCAGGTAATCCCCTTTGTCCCGAAGGTCAGTGAAGATGGCGACCGATTCCCGGTGGTGCGCATCGATTGCATCCGCAAAGGCATAAAACGCGCCGGTGTCAATCAGAACCCTTCTCTTTTGACGAGTTGGGGCGCGAGATTTCATCGTTTCTGGTCGTGTGTGTCAAGATACGCCTCGGCGAGGTACTTGTCGGTGTTCTCGGAAACGTCGGTCAGTCCCGAGCTTCCAATTCTCTGTAAGTTCCAGATCGGGTCGTCCTTGGTAAATGGCTTGCCCCGTAGAATCCGTGGGCGGCTTGGCCGTTTCAGCGGTCGCACAATCGCTACGTCCTGGTTCTCCTGACGCAGAATGCGAGGCTCGTTGGTAGAGCGCACCTCTTCGACAAGGCGCAACAGTTCAGGGACGTTACTGATATCGATAGTTTTCATATGTTGCTCTCTTGGCATCATCCCCACCTCCTCTCAATAGTGATTATAGGCAGTCTTGGTGCCCGCTCAGTATTATACCACGCGGATACAAACCATTAGGCTAGGCGACGGGGTTGCTCTTCGCATGGTCCTGAACCCATGCCAGCAAGCGTAGCACGCCAGCATCGAACTCAGCCGGACTTGCCTGGCGGGGCCGCCCTCTCCGTGACTTTTGAAAAACCCTCTCTCTCCTCACAGGCTGGTAGCCTCCATGACCTTTTGAGCGTTCTGCCTCCCCAGGTGGACGTAGATCTGGGTGGTGTTCAGATTTGCATGGCCAAGTCACTGTTGGAGTTGGAAGGGTGAGACGCCTTTCTCCGCTTTATAAGTGCCGAAGGTATGTCTTAGGGAATGACAGCTGACCTTCTAGGTAATTCCAGCCCTGGTCTTGTATTTGGCTACGATCTTGCGAACCATCCTCTCTGAGATGGGCTCGCAGTCTTTGTTCAGGAAGAGATGTTCGTCCGGCGTCTGGGGTCGGGCGTTCAGGTAGTTCTTGAGGGCCTCCAGGCCCTTTTTCTCCATCTCGATCTCCCGCTGAACCTGGCCCTTGCCCCGCACCTTTAGGCTGCGGCCCTCAGCGTCAATATCGGAAAGCCTGAGATCGCAAAGCTCCGAGACCCTTACCCCTGTCTGCAAAAAGACCTGGAGGATAGCGTAGTCCCTGGGGTGGGCGCTGGCCTGGGCCAGCATCGCCCAATACTCCTCGGGCCGAAGGTAGGCCCTGCCATCCCTCTCTTTTTTGGGGGTTTCCACCCCCTCGGCTGGACTCTTGGCGATGTAGTCGTGGACCTCAAGGAAGCGGAACAACTCCCGGATGGCCGCAAGCTTGCGGGCCCGGGAGACTCCTGTGATACCCTGTTGCCCTAGATAGGCCAGGTATTCGGTGATGTCAGCCCTCTCCACGCTGGCGGGAGTGGTGGCGTAGGTGTTCTGCTCCAGCCACTCGATTAACTGGCCGGCGTCGGTCTCGTAGGTCCGTCGGGTTAACGGACTCCTCTTCTTGCCCTCTAGAGCTCGCAAAAAGCTCTCTAGGGCCTCTTTGAAGGTTAAGGTAGTGTCTCGCGATAGCGGGCCACAGGATTGCCGTCGCCCCAAGCGTGGTCGTCGATGGCTCTGACGTGGTCTTGGAGAAGCCGCACCTTTTTCCTTTTGATGTAATAGGCCCGTGTCCCATCCTTGTCGCGGAGGTCCAACGTGACATCGTAGTCCATAACCTCGTACAAGCCAGTAGATTGCCACAGGTGGGACAAGGTTACCGAAAGGGCTTGGAAAGACGTGAAGGCAAGTCGAATGAGGTAATCCAGAGGCAGGAGTTGGAACCACGGGAGTAAGTCTAGCGAAGGGCTGTTAATGTCTTGTTGCTTTGTGCAAGCCATAGGCTTGGGCTTGGCCCGTTCTTATTATATCACAGGCGCCAGTTAGGTCAAGCCGTGAAATGATTCATAAGGCATCTGATGATTCTAGGCCCCCGATCCATTCCCAGGCTGCATACAACAATGACGACTTTGCATGGCTAGTCGATTTGAAGCACCTGGTGGAACGCGGCATTGACGCTGTATGACTCCTCCCCCCAGCCTTTTTCGACCGCAAGCGTTCCGGCCACTGACCGCAACGTGCGACGATCATCCTCGTCCGATGCAAAGCTGAACCCACTAGTTGTCTGAATACCGAGGAAGTTCACATCACACAAAAGGTTCAAATAGAAATCGACATCCGATTCGTCGACTCCTGATCTTTTAATGCGGGATGCAACCTGGCTTCGAGACATTTCTCTAGGGGCACCGGCAAATTCGTATAGAACCGCCTCAAGTTTGCCTCTACGTGGGTCATCCTCTGCCAGAATCGAGTTAAACACGTACTGCGAGTATTTTTGTCGGGCGTTGAGGAAATCCTCAGGAGTGACCACCTGACGCCCTTGGTTGACCGCTCTTGCCATAGCCTCTCTAACCAGGTAAATTACGTCTCTCGGGCGGTGCAAAGTGTTGCGCACGATGAACTCTCGTGTTGGTAGACCTACCACCTCTTCTGGAAACAACTGTTGCCAAATATCGCGCGCATCAAACCTCTTTGGCACTGCGTGTTTCAGGCGCTCGTCTAAGACTTTCAAAAGGAGATACTCGTCATGCCATACGATACGCTGAATTGGCAGTTTGTCTTGCTCAGGCGCTAGCATCTTAACGTAGACAAATATGTCGCTCCGTATGAACATGGTGACCGACACATTAACGCGTTTGCGCCAATAATCCTGGCGTTCAAAATCGTCAGTTATGTCCTGGCCTACTTTCAGTAGTCCAAGTAACAAGTCAGAAAGGTATTCAATTTCATGTCCAGGTCGCCACGGCTCATCCAGATTGTCAATTAGGATTGCCACCTTAGAGCGACTGGCAAGAACTCGCCCAAGTAAGTCGCGAAGATCGCGCAGTTCTGACGAGTGCAACAATTCACTGATTCGCGCCCGCTGCTGTTCTGCGTCTGCTAAACTCCCTACGCCGATAAGTGATCGAACAGCCCGGTCTAGTCTCTGAGAAAAAGGAGGGCGAAGTGTCTCACTGTGGGTTTCCACATATTCAACAAGCTTCGTCTCGTCGGGGGTTCGGGTTTGATAAGCAGGGCGAGCCGAAGTCTCATTAAACACGCTGGAGGCCAGTTCGCTGTAAATGAGAAACTTCCATAGGCTTTCTACCAAGTACCCTCGTTCGGCCCGGTGCAAATTCTGCTGCAACACACGGATGAAGCCATCAACCTCATATCCAACGGGTTTGACAGTACAAACATGGTTCCGCTTATCTTCTCCTAGTGACGTCTGCAAAGCAATGAGGTTTGCCGTTTTGCCAGTGCCCCGCCGTCCTACGAAGATCGTCGTCTGGGCCTGTAGAGCTTCATAATAGGCGCTTGTTTCTACGAAGTACTCATCGAGGCGCAGGTGCTCATGTTCTGCTACCGGCTCACCAATTGACAGGTTTCGAAGTTCAAGATCTCCCGGTTTTGTGCGTGCCTCCTCTGGAGCCGTTCGCCTCGATCTTCGTCGGGGTAGGTTCAACTGACTGAGCCACTTATCGACATGATTCCAGCAATTTTGTGCTGTTTGGTGAGACTTCAGGAGGTCTTGGTAGTCAATCGGGCAATCAAATGGCGTGTGAGCCAACATCAGAACGGGCTTCCCAAGGCCGTGAGCCAATCCTGCAACAAAGGATGATTTGACGTTGTGACTGGGTGCGTGCTCCTGGTTATCGGCCAGGAGATGAACAAGAACTGCGTCGGCCAAACGGATTTTTTTAGCGTGCCAGTCTAGCGTCGGGGATGGGTTCTCCCTTGGGTCATCGATGAATAGGGAGTCAGAGAACATTGATCCCTGTAGGCCTTCTGCCGTTGCGATAACTGCATCGGTTTCCAGCGGGGGCTTCACGTATAGCAGGGTTGGTAGCTCAGGGCGCGGAACCGGCCGTCTAAAGATGTCGCCAAGTAAGTGCTCATCGAGGGTTGTCCATGGATGATCGTTCAGGAAAGCGTACGCAAGATCACGATGATTTTGGTATTCAGCATAGCCAACGCCCACGATTACTGTGTAGAGCCGCTTGTACTCCTTAGAGGCGTCTTGAATTGTTGTGTCCAAGGAGAGGAATACTCGCCTGAATTTACCGACAGCATAGCCAAGTTCGAAGGCCACGTTCAAATTCCGATGTGTCAGATCGCACGCGAAGATGTCAGAACGGTCAATTGCTTGAACTATCTCCCCGACTATTTTCTTGCCCGTAATGGACAAATTATTCCACTGCTTGAAGCGAATGCCAGCTTCTCGAATTTGAACCTCTTTTTTGAGTTCATCAAGGGCTTTGGTGATGGTTTCATCCAACGATTCTGGCTTAGAAGGGTAGGCGTAGAAGACATTTATATGATTGGCCATGTAACCCCTGCTCCAGTTTTTCCCGACTCTGGTGACCATTCATTGTTCGTCCGGAGACCGATGCTAGTTGGTGACCAAATCCTACTGCCAGCATAATACCGTGTCAACAGGCCTCCTCCACCCACCATTTGGGCGTGTGGTTGGTAGCCGTCCAGGTGCATATTGTTGCCGCGACCAGTAGGAAAGCAGTCACTATCTGAAACTCGTACCACTTGAGGATCAGTTTCCGGTGTGTTCCTCTCTCAGGAGGTCCAGGAATTCCCTTGCCGTGACGATCTTCAGTTGCCCTAGCTTTGCATGATCGCGTACGGAGAGTAAGTCGTCATCCCCAGTCACGAGATAGTTTGCCCTACCCAGAGCAGTCGCCAGAATCACTTCATCTTTCTGGTGTCTCACCCTGACCGGGAGTCGGCGTCTGGGGGTCACCTTAAGAGCAATGGTATCTATTAGGAATTAGAAGTCAGCAACTTCTTCTTGGGTCAGGGCGTATTGCTCAGCGAACCTTGGGCGGGACAGGACTTGGGTGTATTCCGTGTAGATCGGTTCTGAGATAACCAACGTAAAATCGCCGCGGCGTAATGCCTCGACGATTTCGTATGGAGAGCCGCGCTTCAGGATTAAGCCACTGACAAACAGATTGGTGTCAACGACGGCGCTTAGGAGCCTGCTTTTCTTCATACAGCTTTTGACGGACGGTTTCGACCTCCGTTGTCACGTCGGTGAGCACCTCGTCGGGGTCTTTATCAGCATTGCGCTCTCGAACTTGATCGACAACCGACCAGGCGCGTTCTTGCTCCTTTTGGAGAGCTTCGTAGTCCTGTGGGCTGACAACGACGGCAAAGGGTCGCCCCTTTTTCTCGATGATCACAGCCTCCTTAGTGTAGTAAACTAGACCCAACAGGTCGCCAAAGTTGGCTCTGGCTTCCCGCGCGGACATTCTTCGTGCTGACATAGTACCTCCCTTATAAGCGCATTATACTGTTAAATGCACATCATATCGAATTAGGCATTTTGTAGACATTAGGGAGGACAGAAAAGGTTCACATAGGCAGCCTCAATTGCCTGCAGATGAAAGCCTCTCCTCCTGGGGCTCAAGGTGGGCGACGCCTTCGAGCTTGTCAAAGTCGGTGTCCCAGGTGTAGATGTCAGTGGCTCCACGCTCTTCCATATAGGCAGCGTTGTAGGCATCGGCAAAAGAAATGTTGTGGTCTACGTAGAGGTCGAAAGCTCGATAGTAGAGATTTTTGCGCTGCAGTTGCAGGCCCCTGAGGGCGATTATGGCCGAGACGAGGCGCCGAATATCGCTCCGGGGAACTTGATAGCCCTTCTGCAAAGTGAAAACGGTCTCAAAGATGACCATGGGTGACGTGATGACCTTCTCATCGCCGCGCTCAACCCGGGCCAACAAGGCCAGGGCTTGCCGGGCCTTTTCTTCATCGTCCCGAGTGAAGTAGCGTATCAGGACATTGGTATCAAGAAACCGTAGCGGCATGGTACCTTAAGTCTCCGAGACTACCTCTTCTGCAACTCCCTCCTCAAACTCCTCACGTAGCTTGCGGAAGTCCTCAGG
The DNA here is from genome assembly GCA_016183425.1 of Chloroflexota bacterium. Taxonomy (GTDB): domain Bacteria; phylum Chloroflexota; class Dehalococcoidia; order JACPEP01; family JACPEP01; genus JACPEP01. The sequence goes on along the minus strand of JACPEP010000008.1, from coordinate 74,434 downwards.
TCTCTTCCTGGGTACTACAGCCCCGTAGCCAGCAAGGAGCTTAGACACGGCCGGCCTTATCTTGGCGGCCTCTCCTTCAATCTCGAAGAGCACTTTGTCGCGGGGCTTCAGGCCCAAAGCTCGGCGCACTTCCTGGGGGATGGTAACCTGTCCTTTTCGCGTCAGGGTTGTTTCAAGTTCTTTCATGGTAATACTCCTAATACAAGTTGTACCAACATTCATGGTAAGCATATGTTAGCACAGCGTTACGCCGTTGTCAAATCGGACATGCGCCATGTCGACAGGCAAAAGGAGGCCGCGTGAGGCAGTAATCAAGATAGTACGTCGGGGGGATTCTAAGTGCGTCTGAGCTAGATGTTGAACCTCAGTTGCCCGTAGGCCCTGTTCTTTTTCTAGGTCTCTGTTTTAGGGATTGATATTGTGTCGCATTGTGATACAATTAAGCCATGCTGGTGATTCACCGTCTCATCTGGGATCCTTGCAATGTGGCCCATATTGCTCGACATGGAGTGACCCCAGAAGAGGTGGAGGAGGTCTGCCACGGGGAGCCGGTGGTTCAAGTCGGCAAAAAGGGACGCTCGCTCGTTTTCGGGCCAACCCTATCCGGAAGGATACTCACTGTTGTCTTGGACGCCGAATCTTCACCGGGAGGAGTGTATTATCCGGTGACTGCCAGACCGAGCAGCCGACGTGAGCGAGCGATCTATGCCAATGAACGGGGGGGTGAAACCGAATGAGCAAGAAAGAACAGGAAACAAAAAGCAGAATCCCGGAGTTTAAAAGCCGGGAAGAAGAAGCCGAGTGGTTTGATACCCACGATATGGCCGATTATCAGGATGAGTTCAAAACGGTGCGAGCCCGCTTTGCCAAGAATCTGTCGGAGGGACTCAATATTAGACTGGACAAAGAGACGTTAGCGATGTTACGGGCAAAGGCCCACGAGCAAGGCATCGGCCCTACCACTCTGGTTAGAATGTGGATTCTGGAGCACCTCAGACAGGAGGGGAAAACGGCTTGATGCTTTCCACCTGCATGGTCAAAGATAAAGCGTGCCCGGCCTCTCCGGAAGTGATCAGCTAAAGAGTGATGAAAGGTTGTCCCTGGTGTTGAGCTGCCGAAGGGCTCGGCGTGCGGCGGCACGAATTTGAGGGGATGGGTCCTTGAGGCAGAGAAGCAGGAGCTGTTTGGCCTCTTCGCCGCCGATGTTGCTCAAGGCTTGAAAGGCCGCTTCCCTGGCCTGGGAGTAGGGATCCTGGAGAAGGAGGGCCAGGTGGGGTACGGCCCGTTCATCCTCCAATTCCCCCAGGGCTCGGGCGGCCTCTTGGCGCATCTCCTGGTGGGGGCTATCCAGCTCTGCGATGAGGGTAGGCAGCCAATAGGGGTTGCAGTTCATGCCCATGGCGTACACTGCGCTCAGCCGAAGGAGCAGGGACGAGCTTTGATATGCTTGGTGGATAATCTCTTTAACTCGGGACAATTCCAAGGCTCCGGCTCCTCGAAGGGCCTGGCACCTGACCTCTTCGGTCTCTTTCTGATTCTGGGTGGTGGAAATCAGTGCTACTGCCACGCTTGTCTCATCTTCCGGAGAGAGCTTGCCCAGCGCCGCCAGAAGGGCGAAGCGCTCCATGGCGGCGGTCGCTGCCGCACGCACCGACGGGCGAGCGTCATTGTGGAGCAGCTTCACCAGGGCTCCAATGAGCCACCGGTCTTCGCAATAGGAAAGGCCCTTGATAGCCCATAAGACCACTGTTTCGTCCTCGTCTTCCAGGATGATGTGAAAGGCGCGGCCAAAATCCGATTCGATACAGTCCTCGCCCAATTGGGCGAGGGTTCTGACCAGCTGTTGCCGGCGCTCTTGGGGCAGGTAGGGCCACTCTTGCTGCCAGAGACGGCATCCCTCTTCCGATAGCTCAGAGAGGAGCATGAGCTGAGAAGGCGCTACCGGGTCGCCATCTCTCAACTTCGCCAGAAGCTCTTCCATGCTGTGGTGTCCCCATCAGCTTTTGGTGGATACGCTAATACTGTCGCCATAAAGTGCCGGTGTTCTCAGATGGCCCCCCACCCATCGGGCTTCTTGTCCAATTCCCCGGAGGGAGCTGAGGACTTTGTACACGTTGCCGGCGACCATAGTATCCTTAACTCGTCCCACTATAGTTCCTGCCTCCACTTTGTAGCCCAGGAGAACGTTGCCGCCGAAGTCGCCCCCCAGGACGTTTCCCTGGCTGGCGCCCATGAGATCCTCTATGACCAGCCCTTCCTTCATATCAGCCACCATGTCCGGGAAGGTGGCCTCTCCCTCATCCACGATGAGGGTGCTTACAGAGGGGGAGGGCAGCCCTCCCAAAGAGCGACGGGCGCTGCCGGTGCTTCGGGTTCCCGCCAGACCGGCTGTTTGTAGGTCGTAGAGAAAGTTGGCTACTGCCCCCGCTGCCACTAAGGGGGTTCGTTGGGTGGGAATACCCTCGTCATCAAAAGGGCGGCCACCGGGGGAGAGGGGAAGGGTGGGGTCGTCCCACAGGGTCAAGTGGGGGCTGAACACCGTCTCGCCCAGGCGTCCCCCTAAGGGGGAGGCACCTTGCAAGACCACTCGCCCGCTGAAGGCGGCGTAAAGGGGCGCTACCAAGGCGCTGCGAACCCCCCGAGGGGTGAAAATGACGGGCAGCGCGCCTGAGGATACGGTGGCCGTTCTTTGTGCCAGCTCCAGTTGACGCAGCACTCTTTCGATGATCACCAGGCCGTCGGTCATCGGCTGGCATAGGGTCTCGCCGTCGCCCACGAAGAGCATATCCGTATCCTGAACCAGAGTGCCCCACAAGCTGGCACTGAAGACGCTTTTGTGATACTCCGCCTGGCTGCCTCGGGAGTTGATGATGTGCAGAGTCAGCGTCTCCTTGGCTACCCCAGCCTCGCACTGCAAATCCGGAGCGTGAGCCCGTACACCGTCAATGAGACCCTGGCCCAACTCCACCATGGCGTCTACGGGAAAGGCCTCTGTCTGGGGGTCGTAGGCCTCTACTGAGGGGTAGGTCTGAGGGCCAGGCAGCTCAAAGTGGGCCTCCGGGCCGAACTGGGCTACCTCCACCGCCCGGGATACCAGTGCCGCCATGTCTTCCCGGTGGTTGGTGGCCGAGTGGCCGATACGGCCGTTGACGATGACTCGTAAAGCCACGCCGCTGCTCTGTCGGGTGGTGAGATATTTCAAACGGTTGGCTTCAAAAGAGACCGGCGTCTCCTGGAAAGATACCCAGTAGACCTCGGCTGCTTCGGCCACCTGCATCGCCTGCCTAAGTATCTCTTCTTCCACTACCGTCCTCCCACCAGGCAGTTTCGAATTCGGATGTGGGGACTTCCGTTGGAGACGGGAAGGGGCGCCTGCCCCCCCTTCCCGCAGCCACCCCCTTGGTTCATGTCCAGGTCATTGCCGATGGCGTCGATGTTGGCCAGGGTGGTGAAAACATTGCCGGTAAGAACCACCCCGCGTAGGGGTTCGGCTATTTTCCCGTTGCGAATCATGTAGGCCTCCCCGGCGGAAAAGGTGAACATTTCGATGCTGGTGGTGCCGCCGAACCAGTTCTTGACATAAAGTCCTTCTGGTATCTCGGCCATCATGTCCTGTAGCGTCGCCGTTCCCGTCTCGATGAAGGTGTTGGTCATGCGGACAATGGGAGGGAAGCGATAGTCCACGGCCCGGGCGTTGCCGGTGGGGGGTTCTTCCATTTTGGCGGCTGTCTCCCGGGAATGCAGCCGTCCCACCAGGACGCCTTCTCGGATGAGATAGGTTCTGGTGGCAGGCACCCCCTCGTCGTCGTAATGGTAGCTGCCCCGCAGACCGGGCACGGCGGCGCCATCCACAACGTTCAGGTGGGGCTGGCCAAAGGTGCGACCAAGAACCAGTACCTCCTGCAGCTTGGGATTCTCGTAAAGGAAATCGGCCTCTGATAGGTGACCGAAGGCCTCGTGGATGAAAACCCCCGCCAGCACGGGGTCCAGAATGACGGTGTACTCGCCTCTCTTTACCTGGGGCGCGGAGAGGAGGGTTACCGCCTGTTGGCCCAACTCCTTAACCTGCTGATGAAGGCCCTCGATGACGGCGTAATCCCCCTGGCTGCCCAGGCTTAGCCCGGCCTGTTCCACAACGTCGCCGTCTCGGGCCACTGCCGCTAGGCGGGCCACTACATCCACCCGGCTCTGCTCTATGTAGGCTCCCTCGGAGTTGGCGAAGACAGTTCGACGGCGGCCATCGGAGTAGCTAATGGACGAGGTTTGGAGCCGGGGGCTAGACCATAGAATTTCGTTGTACTCATCCAGGAGGCGCTTCTTTTCTGCGAGAGGGATGAGCAGGGGGTCCTTCTTCACTTCTGCGGGCACTGTTTCTACCGTCGGTGCGATCTGAGCGAGGCGACTTTCCTCCTTCCCTACCCGGCGGGCGTGGCTCACCGCCAGGGCCACCTTGTCTCTAAGGTTGGAGAGGTCGTTGAAGGAGACGAACCCCCACCCCCCCTTCATCAGAGCTCGGGCGTTGCCGCCCCGGCTGGCATTTCGGCCGATGTCCTCCAGCTCGCGGCCCCGATAGGAGAGGCGGGTTGTCTCTCCCTCTTCCAGGCGCAGTTCCACATAGTCGGCGTCGTGACCCTTGAGGGCTTGCTCTATTTCTTCACGTATCAATTTCTGCCACCAAATCTAGTCCTTCTCTATATTCTACTACATTATGGAACATCTACTGTCCCCAGGAAAAGGCTGCTACTGCCCGTCGTCAAAGGCACTCGCTGCTGAGTAAGGGAATCGTAGAGCCCCACCTCCAGAGAATAGGTGCCGGGCGGGGCTGCCACGGGGTGTTCGTCCCTGATTATTTCCCCGGGCTCCCAGACAAAGGTGGGCAACCTGCCCCGGGCGGGCCAGCCATCATGCTGAGCTATCATTCGGGATTCAGAGTCCAAAAAATGGGCGAAAACGGTGAGCGATCTGGTAATGGTGTTCGTGGGCTGCCAATAAAGGGTCACCGTGTTCCTTTCCCAGTCCCAACCCACCAGCCGGATGGATTCCTGAAAGTCAGCCTCCAGGGGATTCTTTGGCTTTGCTGATACCTGAGGTGCTAATACCCTTAACTGGCCCAAGCGAAGTCCTCCCATCCATTCCTTGCCTTGGGCGCTGACCGGTGCTCCCCGGCCGGTTCGCAAATCGTAGAAGCCTACCTCCAGTTGGTAATAGCCGTCAAGGGCATCGGGGCGAAGGGGAACCTGGTAGTCCTCGCGCCATATCTGACCCTTGCGCCAGAAGTAGGTGGGATAGCTTCCCCTAAGAGGGATGGAATCGTACTGGCCCACCATAGTGTTTCCATTCTGGCCATCCACGATGTGAATGTAGTTCGTCCAATTAACGGTGGTGTCGGACATGGCCTTCCAGTACAAGGACACCGGGAGACTTTCCCCGGGCCTCACCCGGGGATTGGGGATCCGGTAGCCCACCAGTTGGAGACTGCCATCGAAGGTGGCGTCTACGGGCTGGGCCTGGGATGCCAGCTCGGCGGTGGTGACTACAAGGGGACTGACGCGAAGGGGCAGCAGATAGACGAAAGGGGAGACGACGCTCAGGGTGAGGAGTAGGGATGAGAAGCCTATAGGGAGCCAAGGGATTCGAGTTGGGAGGGCGTGGGCAAGCCCCAGTATCAGCAGGACGGCGATGGCTCCGGCCACGGGGAAGAAGAAGCGGCCCGAACCCGCCCCGATGAAAGACCAGTGATAACGAAGGACAGCCAGAAATGTCAGGGCCACATCTATGGCGAGGAGGCCAAGACCCAGGCTAAGGCCGGAAGACCATGGAACTAGCCGTTTCTTGACACGAAAGAGCTGGTACAGGCCGAGAAGGGCGATAGCCCCCCCCATCCATAAGACGGCGTATATTGGCATTGCAGCCCGTATCCCATGGGACTGTCCTAAGCCGACCCAGAAGGTTTGAGCGGAGTCATTTATCATCGAGAGGTAGCTGTGTACATCGGGCGTTTCCCTGTGTATGTTGCCTGGGCTCAGCAAGGCGTTGATGTTCCAAGCCAGGGGGTCCCCATACAGGGCCCAGTTGCGTACATACCACCAGGCTCCCACGGCTACGGCGGGCAGCCCTACCGCCACGAGTACCCGCAAAGGGTATTGGGCAGTTCGCCGGGCCATCACCGTCAGGGCGACCGCTAGGGGAAGGAACAAATAAAGCAGGTTCTCTTTGCTTATCGCCCCTATCCCCACTAAAAGCCCAGTAGCTATTAGCCATTTCAGGGAAATAGGGCGAGCCGCGGCTATCTTAACGGTGGCCAGCAGGATAAAGGCTCCCACCGCCGCCGCCAGGCTGTCATTGGTGACGGCGGCCATGATAGAAATGAAGCTGGGATTGAAGGCCACCAGGGCGGTGGTGGCGAGGCGCAACAGCGGGCGGGGCCCGAAGACATGGCTTGCCAATAGATAGGTTCCTGCCACCGCCGCCAGGCCAAAAAGTACCGAGAGACCCCGAGCCCCATAAAAAATGAGGGTCATTTGGCCAAAGTCATCCCTGAGAGGAGTGGATATGAGGGCTCGCCCCACCAAGGCAGCTAGTACGTAGTAGGTGGGTGGCTGATGCTCCTCGGCGGCAAAGTACTCCATCTTGGTGACTATGGGCAGTCGTCCCTCCAGGAGCAATCGCTTGACGAACTCTAAGTGGCTGAGCTCGTCCGATGACTCGAAGGGAGGCATGGTCCAGACGTAGGTGGTTGCCAAGATAAAGAAGAGGAAGAGTACGGCCGCTAATTCCTTGGGGCTTCCGGTCATCTGGCTGTGTCTGCTATGGCTCACAATAGAAGCGACCTCTGCGCAGGTTGCAACGGCCACATTATAGCATAGCCCTTCAGCATTTTGCACTGAGCTGGTTGACTTGATAGGGTGTAATTCTAGGTAGTAAGAAACATAAGGCTAACGAAAGGCAACGATACGAGATAAAAGGCACAATCCTCTCAATTGCTCAGCGAAGCGCTAGGTTTCTCGCATAATCGTACCACTTCAGGCCTTGACATTTCCAGGTAATGCTTATAAAAACGAGATGGTACGTCCCTGCGCGGAGGTCGCCTCAGTTTAGAATTTTGGACCCCGGGATGGCTGTGTAGAGTCCACTGGTCAATTATGTATAAGCAGGATGCTTGAACGAGAAAGGATGAAAAAATGGGGCTCCACGAATCTGAGCACTGGAACAAAGGCGAGCGGACGGCCCGCTACTATCGCGAACATCTGGAGGAGGCCCAGGAGCAAAAAGAACGGGAGGAGGGGCTGAAGAAGATACTGTTTCCCGAGGATATGCCCTGGGAGATGTCTCCCCAGGGCAAGATCAAACACATAGTGAACTCGAAGATGGACACTCGTATTAAGACGGTGGACGTCTACATGCAGGAGATCCCCCCCAGTAGCCGCTCTGGGAAGCATCGCCATATGGGCGAGGAATATGTTTACGTTCTTGAAGGCAAGGGATACGACCTCCACTGGGACGTGGACATGGAGGTAACTGACCACTTCGGGTGGAAACTACAGGAAGAGCCATCCCGCTGGGAGTGGAAAAAGGGGGATGCCATTCTTATCCCCGTGAACACGGTGCACCAGCACTTCAATGCTGACCCGGATAAGCCTGCCCGGTTCATCTCTGCCGTCAGTCGCCTATATGAGGTGATGTGGGGAAATGATCTGGAGCAACTGGAGGATGCCCCTGAATACCACGAGCGATAACTGACATTGTTCGGAAAGCTCGCGATAAAAAATGGGAAAGGAGAAAAAGGAATTGTCTGAGCAGGAAATAGTCAAGTGGCAGGAAAAGACTGAAGATACCCAGAAGGCCAAGTTTGAGCGGCTACGCAAACTGCCCCGGGTGTTGACAGCGGAGCAAATAGAAAGCCAGCCCTGGGAAGATACCGGCGGCGGGATGTATTTTCGAAAATGGATATTGGGTGGGCCCAACACGTCGGACCTGCCCGTGACCAGCCTTGCCTCTTGGTTCGGTGTCTTCGCTCCAGGCGGCTACGGCAAGAAACATGGCCATATGAATGAGGCGATCTTTTATATCATCGAGGGCGAGGGGCAGGAAATTCATGATGGGAAACTCTATGACTGGAAGCCAGGGTGCGTGGCCTTAGTCCACACTGGCTGCGTTCACCAGCATTTCAACGCACATAAAGACACGATTTGCAAGGTGTTGGTCATCAACCCTAAACCCACCTACGCCCATATGAAGATTGGTGGCGTTGGCACCCTAGTGGAAATGCCTCCCGGTCCCACAGAGGAGGCCAAAGGATTCGTACCAGGCAAGGCCACACCCTGAGTCCTCCGGGTACGGCACGGGAGGAACGTAGTTGAAATCCAAGGAGGGAAGATCATGCGGAGTTCTATTGGGCCCCACTTTTGGCAGCGGCGCCTGACCCGCAGGCAGATCATCGGGGGCGCCGCCAGGGCGGGGGTCGGCATGGCTGGTCTATCCATTTTGGGCTGCGCCGCCGCTCCTGCTGCGACTCCCGTCTCTAGTCCCGCCCCCACTGCCACTCCTGGTCCCACCTACGGCGGCACCCTTATCGGCATCATGGGCTTCATGCCTGCCTTCGACCCGGGCTTTCACCTCTCCGGCTCCTTTGACGAGGCCCTCTATGACATGGTCTACAACAGCCTCTTGTTGGACAAGGTCGATGGCACTCTGGCGCCGGAGCTGGCCGAGTCCTGGGAGATACCTGACCCTACCACTTTTGTCTTCAAACTCAGGCGGGGGGTGAAGTTCCACGATGGCACCGACTTCAATGCTCAGGTGGTGAAGGCCCACTACGAGCGCCTGGCGGACAAAGAGTACGCAGGGCCTCAGGCTGTCGAGTTGAAGAAGAGCTTTAAGTCCGCCCAGGCCGTCGACGAGTATACCTACAAGATGACCATTAAAGAGCCCGCTGCCAGCTTCCTGCCGCAGTGCACGACCACCGGGGGATCGGGTATGATTTCCAACCCGGCGGATGCCAAGAAGAGAAACGATGTGCTGAAGACCGGCGGCATCGGCACCGGCCCCTTCATGGCCAACGAGTGGCTAATGGACGAGCGGGCCTCGGTGAAGAAGTTTTCCGGCTACTGGGAGAAGGGAATCCCCTATCTGGACGCCGTCGTATGGAGAATGATCCCCTCTTTCGATGTCCAGCTAACCATGCTCAGAGCAGGAGAAGCCCACCTAAACCTGGAGGTACAGACCAAAGATTTGCCGCTCCTTAAGAATGACCCCAACATCGTGGTAAGGATAGTTCCTGGTACAAAGCGAAAGAACCTGGTCATGAATATGCTAAACTCGCCCTTCAAGAACAAGGCCGTTCGCCAGGCTCTGGCATATGCCATCGATCGGGAGACGGTGACCAAGGCCATCTGGGGTGATCTGTACCAGGTAGGGGCCGGGCCCTTTCCTCCCAGTACCTGGGCCTACGATCCTAACTTGAAGGGCTACCCCTTCGATCTGGCCAAGGCCAAAGAAAAATTGGTTGAAGGGGGCTACCCCAACGGTTTCCAAGGCAAGATATTGAGTGGTGGCGCACCTGACGAGACCCAGTTGGCCGAGGTGGCTCAGCAGCAACTGGCCAAGATCGGCATCCGCCTCGATGTTGATGTTGTCGAGAAGGCCAAGTGGACCAGCATCCGGAACACCGATGACAAGACTTACGACCTCTTTGCCGCCAGCTCAGGAGAGGCCAGTATTCCTTCGTATCTCATAGAGGAGTACTACTCCCCCAGGGCGAAGGTTGCCATGGTCAAGGCCAAGAACCCTCAACTGGATTCTCTTCTGGAAAAGGCCAAGGTCATCTATGAGCCAGAGGCGCAGCGGCCTCTCGTTTGGGACATGGCTAAGCTCATCACCGAAGATGTCTTGGGCATGTATACCGTAGCCTATCCGGTGAACATCTACGCCCACCGCAAGGAGGTACATGGCACCGAGTTGGCGGGAAACTATACCGATATCAGGCTGCGCAAAGCGTGGTTGGCCAAGGCCTAGGCCATCAGATTTTCTCAAGAGAAAAGATATCAAATCAGAAGGAGGAAAAATGGGAGCCCTACACCTGGAACCTCGCGAAGATGACCGGCCGCTGTCCTACTGGGTCCAGCAGACCAACCCAAAGGTACGTCTGGCCAAGGGGAGAGAAATGCGCCTCCAGCCTGAGCCATGGAACCCCGATGTGAGCGTTTATTGGGATCCCTTCGGCCAACGGGTGTTATCTATGGCCATCGCCGAACTCAAGCCTGGAGGCAAGAGCACCTGGCATCGCCAGCTCAACGAGTCCTCTATGCTCATCCTTAGTGGCTCAGGCTACACCATTGCCAACGGGCAAAAATATGTCTGGGGGCCTGGAGATGTCCTGCAGATACCCATCTTTATGTGGCACCAGCATGTCAACCCCGGCAACGTCCCGGTGCGCTACATTCGCCATGGCACCGTTCCCTTCTTTAAGTATATGGGAATCTATCGCGAGGAAAGGCTGGAGCCTCCCCCAGAAGGTAGGCACGACGACAGGCGGCACGAACAACCCCTGGGCGAGGTGCGCCTAGTGCCCCGCAGCCACTGGGAGCCCTCTGGAGGAGAAAAGGTGTACACAGAGGGTCATCACGCAACGTATGCTCCAGACGCAGGCATCCCCCATCACTTTGGTGGGGGCTACGGGGTGACCAAGTTGCTTCCGGGGCGTTTCAGCGCCCTGCATCGCCACTGGAACGAAGCCATCATCTACATCTTTGAGGGGAGGGGCTACACCACCGTCAACGAGGAGCGTGTTTACTGGGAGGCGGGAGATATGGTTTGTGTTCCTCTCCTCTTTTGGCATCGGCATAATACCCTGGGTGATGAGCCATCCTTATACTTAAGGCACACCAACACTCCTTTGCCCCAGCATTTGGGTATTTTTGTACATCAGAGGCGTCCCGAGTTTCCTGAGGAGAACATTCCCCAGCTTAAGGATGACTTTACTCCTTTTTAGGGGTCTCTCGGAAGAGTCGCTATTGGTTTGGGGCGGGCATCTTTCCGCGGCGTGTCTTTTCCGAAGACTAGCGCCGACTGCGTAGCCAGGGTCGGGAAGACGTCGATTGCTGTCCTAGGGGTACACCAAGATTGTGGGATGTCAATCTACTGTGGTGACACTCTAATCTGCACACATTGACGGGGTGGCCTTGGGTGGGTAACATGGGTCGGGGTGAAGATAGCAGAACTGAAGCTGGCCCGACAGCGGCTGGTAGACTTATCTCCTGAGATAGCTGCCCATTGCCAGCGGGTGAGCCAGGTGGCGGTGGATCTGGCCCGAAGACACGGTGCCGATAGAGAGCGTGTCGCCTGGGCTGCCCTGATTCATGATCTGGCGCGGCCTATGCCTCCAGAGGAGCTCCGGACGCTGGCAGGAGTCTATTCCTTACCCTTGGACCCTGTGGAACAGGAGATGCCGCTCCTTCTCCACGGCCGTGTGGGGGCCGAGATACTGAAGAGGGACTTTTCGGTCACCGATGCCCCCCTTTTGGAAGCGGTTGCCTGGCACACTACGGGGAGAGGAGGGATGGACCTCCTGGGAAAGGTGCTTTTCCTGGCGGATAAGATCGAGCCCCACAAGCTGGCCTCTCATCCGCCGTTGAAAGAGGTGGAAAGGTTGGCCCAAGAAGACCTGGATAGGGCCATACTGGAGTTCTATCGGTGGCAGGTCTCGCGTTTTTTGGAAAGAAATGCCTTTCTCCACCCGGCTCTGGTGGAGGCCAGAAACTATCTGCTCAAGGATCTTGGTGAGGTGTCCTCTTTCGCATCAGGTGCACCATGAGAACGGCTATGTCGGCGGCGGTGACGCCGCTGATACGGGATGCTTGACCCAGGGTGAGGGGGCGGAACCGCTTCAGCTTCTCCCGGGCCTCGGTTTTAAGTCCCCAAAGACCATCATAGTCCAGGGAGGTGGGGATGGGACGCTCCTCCAAGCGTCTCACCCGCTCTATTTCCTGCTCCTGTTTCTCAATGTACCCCTGGTACTTGGTCTCCAGGGTCACCTGCTCTACCACCCGCTCATCCAGAAGGGGATTGCCCATCTCTAGGGAAATCAGGTCGGCGTAGCTTACCTGAGGTCGCCGCAGGAACTCCAGGGCGCTGAGACTGCGGCTTATATCGGGAAGGCTATATTGGGCCAGACGGCGGGCCATATTGTCCGTGAATGGGAAGTAGTGCTGGGACAGGCGGGAGATTTCTTCCTCTACGGCCCGCCGTCTGGCCTCCACCACATCATATTGCTCCCGGGAGAGGAGCCCTGCCTGGTAGCCCAAAGGAGCTAGCCGCAGGTCGGCGTTGTCCTGGCGCAGTAGGAGGCGGTGCTCCGCTCGAGAGGTAAAGAGGCGATAGGGCTCCCGGATCTCTCCTGTTACCAGGTCGTCGATCATGACGCCGATGTAACCCTGGTGGCGGCCAATGGGTATCAAAGGCTCGCCCTGGACTTTGCGGGCGGCATTGATGCCGGCCACGATGCCTTGCCCCGCCGCCTCCTCATAGCCCGAGGTGCCGTTGATCTGCCCCGCCAGAAATAGCCCCGACACCAGCTTGGTCTCCAGGGTCGCCTGGGTCTGGTGGGGTGGCACGTAATCGTATTCGATGGCATAGCCAACGCGCATCATTTCCACCCTTTCCAGAGCGGGGATGGTGCGCAGCATGGCCAACTGAACGTCCTCGGGGAGGCTGGTGTTGGCTCCCTGCACGTAGACCTCGTTGGTCTCCCACCCCTCCGGCTCCAGAAAGAGGCCGTGGTCTTCCCGGTCTGGGAAGCGAACTACCTTGTCCTCGATAGATGGGCAGTAGCGGGGCCCCACTCCTTGAATGAGGCCAGTAAAGAGGGGTGCCCGATGCAGATTGGCCCGTATCACGTGGTGGGTCTGAGGGTTTGTGTGCACCAGATAGCACGGTAGCTGGCGCCGCCAGGGGGTGTCTGGACCGGAGGGATAAACTGGGTTGGTGGTGGGAGGGGAGGGGGACACTTCCTCCGGCCAGAGGCTAAAGCGTAGTGGCTCTGGACTCCCTGGCTGGAGGATGGTTTTAGAGAAGTCTATGGTGCGAGCGTCGATACGGGGCGGCGTCCCTGTTTTAAGGCGGCCCAGGGTGAAGCCCAGCCGTCGCAAGCTCTGGGATAGGCCCCGGGCGGCGAATTCCCCCGCCCGCCCCGCCTCGTAGGCCACCTCTCCCACGATGACCCGCCCGGCCAGGGAGGTGCCCGTGGTCAATACCGCCGTCAGCCCCCGGTAGACCCACCCTAACTGGGTCCTGACCTCCAGAGAGCCGTTGGCTGTTGTCAGCTCTTCCACCGTTCCCTGCTTCAGGTCGAGACCAGGCTGGCGCTCCAGCGTCTTTTTCATGGCCAGGCTGTATAGCTTTTTATCTGCCTGTGCCCGCAGCGCCTGTACGGCGGGGCCTTTTCCGGTGTTGAGCATGCGGATATTAATCAGGGTGCGGTCGATGTTGCGTCCCATTTCTCCCCCCAGGGCGTCGATTTCTCGCACCAGGTGGCCCTTGGCGGGTCCGCCGATGGATGGATTGCAGGGCATAAGGGCCACATTGTCCAGGTTCATGGATAGAAGGAGGGTACGGCAGCCCATTCTGGCCGCCGCCAGCGCCGCCTCACATCCAGCGTGCCCTGCCCCCACCACAATGACATCGTAAATCATAGCCTCTGACACAAAGCCAATTGTACTATTGCCCCCTGCCTACGTCGAGAAGGTTAAGGTAAAAGACATCCCTCCGCCACTTTGCAAATTCTGTCGCAAACGTTATCATTACTCTGGACGGATAAAAGGAAGGGGACAGAATGCCGCTACCTTTGGAAGATATAAAGGTTCTGGATCTGTGCCGACTGGCTCCGGGCTCCTTTTGTACCATGATTCTGGGGGACCTAGGAGCGGACGTCTTGCGCATAGAGGAGCCGGAAGGCGAACGACGAGGTCGTCCCTTAGCCACGAATGCGGATGAGAAACGGAGTCTGGCTTTCAGCCCCACTCGTCGCAACAAGCGCAGCATCATTCTTAACCTGAAGATGGACGGAGCGAGGGACATCTTTTACCAATTGGCGAAAAGGGCCGATGTAGTGGTGGAGGGCTTTCGGCCAGGGGTGGTGAGGCGGCTAGGGGTGGACTACGATACGGTGAGTCGGGTGAATCCCAGGATCGTATACTGTTCCATCTCCGGCTATGGGCAAAAGGGTCCCTACCGAAAGACGCCGGGGCACGACATCAACTATGTCGCTATGAGCGGCGCTTTGAGCCTCATCACCGATGGTGAGGGCCGCCCCGTTGTTCCAGCCAACCTCCTCGCTGACCTGGCTGGTGGGGGGATGCAGGCCGCCATCGGTATTCTGGCAGCTTTGATGGCGCGCCATAAAACGGGGCGCGGGCAGATGGTGGATATCGCTATGACCGATGGCGTGATTTACCTTCTGGCCAACGTGGTCGCCCGCTACTTTTCCCATGGAGAGCTGCCGCAGCCGAGAGAAGGCCCTCTTACCGGAGGCCTGCCCCACTACAATGTTTATGAGACCCGGGATGGCAGGTACATCGCCCTGGGCGCCCTGGAGCCCTGGTTCTGGGAAAACCTGTGCCGCGCCCTGGAGCGGGAAGACCTCATCCCATACCAGAACAACACCGATAAATACAAGGAAATCTTCGCTTTTCTCACCCAGGTCTTCCGCACCAAGACTAGGGACGAATGGTTTTCCCTCCTGGGAGACAAAGATACCTGTGTCACTCCAGTTTATACCCTGGACGAGGTATTTGCCGACCCCCAGATCCAGCAGCGACGCATGGTGGCTGAAATCCATCACCCCACGTGGGGCAAGGTGCAACAGGTGGGCATCCCCATCAAGCTGACAGAGACCCCGGGCCAGATTCGGAGCTTAGCGCCCTACCCTGGGCAGCATACGGAGGAGGTGCTGGCGGAGCTAGGCTACCGCCCGGAGCAGATCAGGGAGCTGCAAGCAGCCAAAATCGTCGGGTGATGGCTAACCTTCCAGGTCTGGGGCTTTTTGAACAGGGGCGACTAGTGGAGCCCATGTAATCGGGGTCGTCCCTGACCCCGATTACATGACTCCGTCGGGGTCGAGACGACCCCGACTACGGGGTGGGGATAGATGTCGCGTCATTTAGCAATCACCATAAGCCGAGGGCTTGATGCCCCATGCTTCAGCACTGAGGGTGTTGATTAATGTCGCCGCCCTGAAGGGCGAGCCTAAGGAAGAGCTTATAGCCCTGTCCTTCAGGGCAGGGCTAGGAAGACGTTTCCAACCACCCCAAAATGAAGAGAGCATTGTTCAACACCCTAAGCACTGGGTATTGCTAAATGCCCTCACTAATAGGCGCCCCTGCCCGTTATCACGGCGGGGATGGTGCGGATGAGGGTGAGGAAATCCAGGGCCAGGGACCAGTTGTTGATGTAATATATGTCCAGCATCACCATCTCATCGAAGGGAAGGTCGCTGCGCCCGCTTACCTGCCATAGTCCGGTGATGCCCGGGGTGATCTCCAAGCGCCTCTTGTGCCACTCCTGGTACTGCTCCACCTCTGCCGGCAGCGGGGGCCGCGGGCCGATGAGGCTCATTTCCCCCTGGAGGACGTTTAGGAGCTGAGGTATCTCATCCAGGCTGGTGCGGCGGAGGAAGCGTCCCACCCGGGTAATGCGGGGATCATCTTTAATCTTGAAGAGGGGCCAGGTCGCCTCGTTCTGGCCCGCTAGGCTTTCCATCTGCTTCTCCGCATCTATCTTCATAGAACGAAACTTGTAGGCCTCAAAGAGCCTTCCCCCCTTGCCGACGCGGGTCTGCTTAAAAAGGATAGGCCCTGGGGAGTCCAGCTTTATGAGCAGGGCAATGATGCCCCAGAAAGGAGCAAAAATAACAAGAATGATGATGGTGAAAAAGAGATCGAAAGTGCGTTTGAAAAAAAGGCCCATGCCCTGTATGCCGGCTTCCTCGATGCCGATGAGGGGTATGCCTCTCAGATCGTCGATGTCCGTCTTTCCCAGGCTCATTTCGAACAAGTCGGGAACCATCTTGAAGCGCACCTTCTCGCGGCGGCAGTGCTCTGTCACCTCCAGGATCTGGTGGTGGGAAGAGGCGGGGAGGGCGATAATCACCTCGTGGATATCTTTCTCTCTAACCAAGGTGGCCAGCTCTTCCATTCCCCCCAGGTACTTGAACCGTCCCATATCGTTATCATCGTCGTTGCCCACAAAGCCGATCAACTGATAACCCAGGTTTGCCTCGGTAGCCAAGACATGCATTACCATCTTACTCAGATTGTCGGAGCCCACCACCAGTGCTCGGCGTACCCCTAAGCCGCGCCGTCTCAGACTTGCCAACAGGGCTATCCTCCCTCCGCGGATTAGCCATAAAAGAAGCACCGTGAGAGCCCATGTAAAGAAAAAGAGCCATCGAGAGTAGGCGTAGCCTTGATATAAAAAGACGATGGCTAGTACCAGCATCATGCCAACGCTGGTTGCTGCCAGCACGGTCATCATCGTCTTCAGCAAAGGTAATCGGGGCCGAGGGCGGTAGAGGCCAGACACGGCGTACACCAGCCCTAATATGGCAGTCAGCGCCGCCTGAATAGGGAAATAGGCGTTGATAGTAACGAAGAATTCCTCCTCTACCTCTCCACCCACCCCCAGGGTGTAGCGTAGGTAATAGGCAAGTACAAAGGCGGCATTGATCATGATGAGATCTCCGGCCACCATAGCCAGGGAAATCATTCCTCCCAGACGGGAGGTGGTGCTGCTAGCCATCCCCCACAGCCTCGCTAAGCTCGCCTACAGTGACGGCAACGGTTCCCACCCGACCGACAACGATGCCGGCGGCATGGTTGGCAAGGCGCACTCCCTCCACCAGGCTGGCACCCGTAGTCAAGGCTAGAGCTAGGGTGCCGACCACTGTGTCACCGGCGCCGGTCACATCGTACACCTCTCGGGCCAAGGCGGGGAAATGGGTTGTGCTTCCTCCGGCCTCCATCAAGGACATCCCTTTAGCTCCCTGGGTTACCAGGACGGCCTGGCAACTCACCCGCCGTAGTATGGTCTTCATCACTTGAGACAGAGGTGCGTCCAGCCGACCACCGGTCGCCTCAAAGGCCTCGGCCTCATTAGGGGTGATGATGGTGCTTCCCCGATACTTTTGGTAGTCCTTCCCCTTGGGGTCTACCAAAAGGGGCCTCCCCTTCCCCGCCAAAGGGATCAACCGAGCCATGAGCCATGGTTCGGTGAGTCCCTTGCCATAGTCGGAGATGGCCACTGCCCTTACTCCGTTCAGGCTCTTCTCTACTAGTTCCAAGAGATGGGTGGCCACTTCCTGGGAAATCCCACTTCGGGTTTCTCGATCCAATCGCACAACCTGTTGGCTGTGGGCCACCACCCGGCTCTTCAAGGTGGTGGTGCGGGAGGCGTCCACTGCGAACCGAGTCTCCACGCCCCGTTTCTCCATCTCCTGCCTCAGCCGGACGGCGACGTCATCGTCACCCACCACCCCGCATAGCACCACCTCTCCCCCCAAAGCGGCCACATTGGCCGCCACATTGGCGGCGCCGCCAGGGGTGTAGGTCACTTTCTCCACATTTACCACCGGAATGGGCGCCTCGGGGGAGACACGGGCCACCGTCCCAACGATGTACTCGTCCAGCATAACGTCGCCAATGACCACCACTCGGTTGCCCCGAAAGTCATGGATAATCTTCCCTAAGGGGCGATGTGTCTCAATGGTCATGATGACAGCTCCTCCAGAATGGCTTGGGCCAGGAGGGGGATCATTATTTCGTGGTGGCCGGTGATGGCGTACCCGTGGCCGCTGCCCTGGGTAGGGCGGCGAACCACGTTCTCCCGAGGCCGGTAGTGTTGAATCATGTCCATATTGACGGTGGAGAAGTGGGATACTCGATGGCCCAGGTTACGGGCTGCCGATAGTGCCTTGAGAAAGACCTCGGGCAGGAGAACGGCCGAGCCTACGTTAAGATAGACCCCTCCCTGGCCCAAGTGGGCCACTATTCCTGCCAGAAGGCGAAAGTCGTAAAAAGAAGCTGCCCCCAGTGGCTCGCCCTGGGCGGTGGGGTGGATATGGGTGATGTCGGTGCCGATGGCCACGTGAACGGTGATGGGAATCTCCAGCTCGGCTCCCCGGGCCAGTATGCTCAGATGGCGGTAGGGGGCTTCTATTTGAACCAGTCTTTGCCCTAAGGCCTTCCCCATCCCATTACCTTCTTGGCCTCCGGCCACGGCCTCGCTGATGAAGCGCCCCGTTTCTTCTGCGGTGCCAAAGAGGCCCTCCTCCAGCCCGGCGGCCACGTCCTCCGAGGTTTTGCCGGCCAGGGCTATCTCCACGTCGTGGATGGCTCCGGCCCCGTTCATGGCCACGGCGGTGACGGCCCCCTGCTCCATAAGCTGGATTATCAGGGGGCTGAGGCCACACTTGATGACGTGGGCCCCCAGGCCCCAGATGACGGGTTTTTTCCTTTTGCAGGCCGCCAACACCGCCGCCACCACCCGGTTAAGGTCCTCTGCCGCTAGGATGCGGGGAAGGCGCTGTAGGAAGCGAGAGAAGGATTCCCCGGGCCTCCCTACCTGAGCGAAATGCTCGATGTCGACTTTGCTTTCTCTTGAGGCCAGGGGCACCGTCTTTATCCGGCGGAAATCCAGAGGTTGATAGCCCAATGACGTTCTCTAACCTTACGTTTCTTAGGTGACCTGCTCCTCTACCAGAGCACACAGGATGTGGCTTATGGTCAGGTGACACTCTTGTACTCGGGCTGAGACATCTGATGGGACAAGCAAAGGGATGTCCACCAACCCCGCCAGCTCCCCCCCGCTGCCTCCCAGCAGGCCGATGGAGGTGGCTCCTAGCTCCCCGGCGCGACGAACGGCTCGGTTCACGTTTTGGCTACGGCCGCTGGTGCTGAGGGCCACCAGGACGTCTCCAGGCTGCACCAGGGCCTCCACCTGGCGAAGGAAGACCTCTTCGAAGCCGAAGTCGTTGCCCAGGGCGGTGAGAACGGAGGTATCGGTGGTCAGGGCCACTGCCGCCAGGGGACGACGCTCGCGGCGGAAGCGTCCCATCAGCTCTGCTGCCAGGTGCTGGCTCTCAGCGGCGCTACCGCCGTTGCCGCACAAAAGCACCTTGCCCCCTCTGCGGTAAGCGTCCACCAAAGCCTCCGCCGCCCGGGCAATATCTGGGGCCAGGTGTTCGGCCAGCCACTCTTGGAGGCGGGCGCTTTCCTTTAGCTCGTCTACGATGCGAGAGCGATCCAAGCCTCTACTCTTTCTCCACTTTTAGTTCCTCAAGCTCCTTTTCTACCTCCTTAAGCTCCTCTTGGAGTTCATCCCGATATTCCTCCAACATGCGCTGATAAGCCTCACGGCGGGGGAAGGGACGACCTCCGTAGAACATGAAGCCAAAGGGCGGCACGTGAAAAGAGAAAGGCCCAAAACCATGCTTTCGACCCCATCTTCGCCACATGACCTATCACCCCCTTTCTGAATAGCGGACTCAAAATCTGTTGGCTGCTAGCGAAACAGGGGTAAGAAGCTCTTCTGCGGCGGCC
Source organism: Chloroflexota bacterium (assembly GCA_016183425.1). Taxonomy (GTDB): domain Bacteria; phylum Chloroflexota; class Dehalococcoidia; order JACPEP01; family JACPEP01; genus JACPEP01. The sequence goes on along the minus strand of JACPEP010000008.1, from coordinate 54,845 downwards.
ACGATGTCGTCTACCGAGATGCCAGTCATGCAGCGGTATTCAGGATGGACGCAATGAACGTGGTCGCAGGGACGGCAAGGCAAGTCAACCTCCAGGAGTCGGTATACCACTCCCCAGGGGTGGTACTTAGTGGGCTCCGAGGGGCCGAAGAAGGTGACCACCGGCGTTCCCACCGCCGCTGCCATGTGCATGGGAGCGCTGTCGTTGCCTATGAAGAGGGTGCACCTCTCCAGGACGGCGGCCGTTTCCAGAAGCTCTAACTGGCCGACCAGGTCTATGGCGGGCATCCCATAGCTGGCAAGGAACTTCTTGACCAGGGGTCTTTCCTCCTCTCCTCCCACCAGCACCGCTCGAAGCCTGCCTCCTTGGGCACACAGCCTTTGGGCCACGGCGCAAAAGTAGGGCACGGGTAGGCATTTGCTGGGGAAGCCCGCCCCCAAGTGAAATGCCAGGTATTCCCCGCCCGGTGGCAGGTGCTGGGCGGCCAGCCCCCGATGGCTGGGGGTCAGGTAGAGGCGTGGGCTTAGATGCACGGGGAGAGCTTCTACCTGGGCGGCTATTTCCAGGGCCCGTTCCACGGCGTGGGCATCTTTTTTCACAGCCACGTCCCGATCCAGGAAGGAGCCTCCTCCCCGCCCGCCGTTGCCCATCGTCATCTTCGCCTCCGTCGCTGCCAGGAAGAGAATATCCCGAAAGTCCCCGCGCAGCTCCAGGCCCACGTCGTAGGATGCCCGCCGCAGCGTTCTCAGCACCGACCAGCCTCGTTTTATCTCTGCCAGCCAGTTTACCCTTTTCCCGCGCCAGGCGGAGTGCCAGGGAGCATCATAGACGATAAAGGAGTCCACGTTGGGATTGCCGGCTAGGAGAGAGCGGCCGCCGGAGCTCACCACCATATCTAGGGTTGCCTGAGGAAAGCAGTGTCTCAGGGCGGCGATGGCCGGCTCGCTGAGAAGGACATCTCCCAGGGTATCCAGCCGTACGACCAGGATCCTAGGGGTTCCTCTGGGCGTGTCCCTTCTCCGGAGCCGGCGGAAGGTGTAGCTCGCTAACAGTGTACCCTTGCATAGGCAATAGCCGGATGTTATACTCATCGTGACTCTAGGAACAAGGATCAAGGAGATCAAGTGGCGCCTTACGCCCGCCTCACTGGGTGGGGAATGTGGGTGCCGGAACGGGTGATGACCAACCAGGAGTTAGAGGCCATGGTAGACACCTCTGACGCCTGGATCCGTCGCCGCACCGGCATTGGAGAGCGGCGCATCGCCGGTAGCCAAGATACGGCGGTCACTATGGGGGTGGCTGCGGGGCGGCGCGCTTTGGAGGTGGCTGCCTTATCCCCCCAGGACCTGGACCTCATCATAGTCGCCACCGTAACCTCAGAGCGCATCTTCCCGGCTTGCGCCTCCCAGCTTCAACACGCCTTGGGAGCATCTCGGGCCGCCGCTTTCGATGTCAACGCTGCCTGTAGCGGCTTCATCTACGCTTTGGTCACCGCCTACCAGTTCGTCCTCAGCGGCACCTGTCGGCGGGTCCTCGTGGTGGGCACCGAGGTCTACTCCCGCATCCTCAACTGGCAAGACCGGAGCACTTGCGTGCTTTTTGGGGATGGGGCGGGGGCCGTGGTGGTGGAAGCTGGCCCTCCTCCCACTGATGCTCTTAGCTTCGTCTTAGGTAGCGACGGCGCTGGGGCGGACCTACTTTATGTCCCCGGCCTCTGCGGTGCCGCCGGCCCCTTCAACCAAGATGGCCACCACTATCTAACCATGGTCGGCGCCGAGGTATTCAAATTCGCCATTGCCGCTACTGTGGCGGCCACCCAGCAAGCCCTGGCCGCTGCCCAACTGGACATATCCCAGGTAGATATTCTCATTCCTCACCAGGCCAACTATCGCATCATTACCGCCGCCGCCCGGGCTCTGGAGATCCCCTCGGAACGGGTATTCATGAATCTGGAGCGCTACGGCAACACCTCCGCCGCCTCTATCCCCATGGCCCTTTGCGAGGCCATCGACCAAGGACGGCTGAAAAAAGGCGACCACTTGGTTCTAGTGGGCTTCGGTGGCGGCCTGAGCTGGGGGGCAGTAGCCCTGCACTGGGCGGGGGGACGAAATTAGCAACTATTATTTAGCTTCAAAAGGAGGATAAATGCAGGTACCCACTCGTGTAGCAACACTGAGGCAGGCCATCTGGCCCCGCACCGGCGTCATATCCGATGCCGTGCTGGTGGTTAGTTTTGCCATCATCACGGCCCTCTTCGCTCGCATCACCGTTCCTGTGCCCTGGTCGCCGGTGCCTATAACGGGACAGACCTTCGCCGTCCTTCTGGCCGGAGCGGTGCTGGGAAGCAAAGCTGGTGCCCTGAGTATGCTCACCTACGTCGTTGTTGGGGCGGCCGGCATGCCCTTCTGGTTCTCCGCTACCACCCCTCCTGGACTTCCCGGCCTCATGGGCCCTACCGGCGGCTACATCATCGGCTTCGTCCCCGGCGCCTTCGTCGTCGGCTTTCTGGCAGAGCGGGGCTGGGACCGCCGTTATTGGACGGCTGTCCTGGCTATGCTTCTGGGAAACTACACCATCTACCTTCTTGGCCTCCCTCGATTGGCCCAGTTTGCTACCATCATCGAGCGTATCTACGCCAGCGCCCTGAAGCAGTGGCCCTGGCTGGACTACCTCCCCGGCGGGCTGGTGTTTAAAGCTGGCGTGCTCCCCTACATTCCCGGCGACCTCACCAAGATACTCCTCGCCGCCGCCATCCTGCCCTCCGCCTGGATGCTCGTCCGAAGAATCAAGCCTAACCTCTAGGAAGTCTATGGATATAACCTGGCTGGGACACTCCTGTTTTCGTATTCGGGGTCGTGATGTGACCATCGTCAGCGACCCCTTTCCCCCCAATCTGGGCTATCCTTTGGGTCGGCTCTCCGCCGACATCGTTACTGTAAGCCACGGCCACCCCAACCATAGCTACCTGGTCGCCGTGGAGGGCCGCCCCCACATCGTGGATGGCCCCGGAGAGTACGAGTATGAGTATGGCGTCACCGGTGTGTTTATCACCGGCATTGCTACCCACCACGACGCTGAGAGAGGCAAAAGTAGGGGCAAAAACACCGTTTACCTCATTCATATGGAGGAACTGACCCTCTGTCACTTGGGAGACCTGGGGCATCTTCCCTCCACCTCCCAGATTCAGGAGATGACCCCCGTGGACGTTCTTTTCATCCCTGTGGGCGGCATGGGCACCCTGGACGTTCCGGCTGCGGCGGAGACCATCAGCCTTTTGGACCCTAAGCTGGTCATCCCTATGCACTACCGCACGGAGGAATACGATGGTGGCCTGGCGCCGGTGGAGCGATTCCTAAAGGAGATGGGCCTCAGTGACGTCCCGCAGGAGGTTCACATCGCCCTGTCTCCCGCCACCCTGCCCCGCCAGACCCAGGTCACTTTGCTGGACTATAAAGGAACCAAAGCAAGAACGGAGCGCAAGAACAGAGTGGCCACCTGAGTTCACGTAAGGCCAGGAAGAAGCATCATGCCTATCACCATCCCTTTCCTCCCCTTTATTTTTCTCTTCTACGGCCTTTCCTTTTTCGCCATGGGTCTAGCTGTCGCCCTGGAGGCACGCCGTTCCAGTGTCCTGCCCCTGTACCCCAGTCTCAAGTATTTGGCCGCTTTCGGCCTCAGCCATAGCTTTGTGGAATGGTTGGATATGCTCATCCTTCTTCAGGTTCAGGCTCCGGAAGAAACCCTTCTCCCCTTCCGCCAGGCGAAAACTGCCCTTCTGGTTACCTCCAGCCTGTGTCTCTTGTTTTTCGGGGTCAACCTCATCGTCAACTCCACCCAGAAGCACCGCTGGCTCTACGCCGTTCTTTTAGTGCTTCCCGGCACCTGGCTCCTCAGCTTTGTCCTTCCCCACATGGAGTGGATTGCTCGGGAACAGACGGTAATGGGCACCGGTTCCTGCGTTCAGTGTCACGGTGCCCAAGCGGGCAATTACCTGGTCTTCAGCAGCGAGTGGCTCGCCGGCGCTGATAACGGCGCCCGCTACCTCCTCTATTTCCCTGGTTCCATCCTGGCTGCTCTGGCCATGCTCAGTCAGCGGCGCTTCTTCCGTGCCTTTGGCTCTTCCCGCCTGGTGCACGATAGTACCCTGGCGGCGGCCGCCTTCGCCTTCAACGCCGTCATCGCCGGACTGGTGGTCGCTCCCGGGCTTTATTTTCCCGCCTCCGTAGTCAACTACGCCACCTTCTTCAACCTCTTCCGCTTGCCGCCCCAGGTGTTTCGCACCCTGGCTGCCTTCGGCATCGCTTTCTTCATCCTGCGCATCCTGAGAATCTTCGAGATGGAGCGGCAACGGCAACTGAACCGGGCCAACGATGAGCGTCTGACGGCTCAACGCCAGCTCTTGGAGGCGCAGGTGGCTGCCCGGCAGCAGTTGGAGCAGTGGACTCTGGACCTGGAGCAAAGGATCGCCGAAAGAACCAGGGAGATCGAGGAGCGCAATCGGGAGCTCACCATTCTGGGGGAGCGTGATCGCATCGCCCGCGAGATGCACGACAGCTTGGGCCAGACCCTGGGCTTCCTGGGCATAAAAACGGTGGAACTGAGGCAGCTCATTGCCGGTCAGCGCTGGAACCAGGTGGTGGACGGCCTCCATCAAATGGAGGAGGCCATCCAGGACGCCTCCTTCGACGTTCGGGAGTCTATCCTCAGCCTTCGTCAGAGCGTCTCCCCGGAGGGAGGGCTCGCGGCCACCCTGGAGGAATACGCCATGGACTTTGGCGATCGGGCCGGGTTGAAGGTAGAGCTCCCTAAGGAGCGGCAGACCTTGCCCTCACTCTCCCCCCTGGCGGAAGTTCAAATCCTACGTATCGTGCAGGAGGCTCTCACCAATGTGCGCAAGCACGCCCGTGCCACCAAGGTCTGGCTGAGGCTTGAAACTAGCCCCAAAAAGGTTAAAATAACAGTTGAAGATAACGGCGCTGGCTTCGATGTAGAGCGTGTGACGCAGGAACAAAGACACACCTTTGGCCTCGCCACCATGAAGGAGCGGGCCCAGGAAATCGGGGCCACACTCATAGTAGATGCAGCGTCCGGCAAAGGCACCCGGGTAATCCTGGAGCTGTTAGAAAGGGAATGCGATGGGCGAGAGGGAAGAAACGACGGTCCTGCTGGTGGATGACCATACCCTCTTTCGACACGGTCTGGCCAGTCTCCTCTCCTCCCAGGAGGGCATCCAGGTGGTGGGGGAGGCTTCCGATGGCTTGGAGGCCCTGGAAAAAGCCCGAGAACTCCTCCCCGATCTCATTCTCATGGACATAAAAATGCCCCGTTGCAACGGTCTAGAGGCCACCCGCCTTATCAAAGAGGAGATACCGCATACCCGCATCGTCATGCTGACTGTATCTGAGGATGACCGAGACCTCTTCGAAGCCGTTAAGAACGGCGCTGAAGGCTACCTCCTGAAGACCCTGAAGGCCACTGAGCTCTTCGAGCATCTTCAGGGTGTCTTTAGAGGCGAAGCCCCCATATCCCCCACCATGGCCCGTAAGCTCCTCAGGGAGTTCGCCCAGCTCACCCGCCGCCAGGACCGTCCTCCGGGCACTCGCGCCGAGTTGACCCGCCGCGAAACAGAGGTATTGACCCTGGTCAGCGAAGGCAATGCGGACAAAGAGATCGCCGCCCAACTGCACATCAGCCTCCGCACCGTGAAGAATCATCTCCACAACATCCTGGAGAAGCTCCAGCTAAACAACCGGGTTCAGGCAGCCACTTTCGCCCTCCGGGAGGGCCTTATCGCCCAACGCCCTCGAGACGAAGCATAATCTCAGTCGGAATCCTCCCTGACCCTATGAGGTCTCTATTGCCATGGTGGGCGAAAGGAATAGTGATATAAATAGACCTCGGCCCGAGAGCCGTTGACAAGGTGGCTCAAAGCCGTAAAATGTACTGGAGATTTGGCCCATGGATTGGAAATTTTTCCGCCTTGTTCCCTACTTCCGCGACCTGGATGAAGCGGCTCTCCGGGACGTTCAGCAGCGCTTTCGGGTCATCTCCGTGGGGCGGGGGGAGCCCATACAGGGTGAGGGAGAGCCGTGCTACGGCCTTTATATTGTGGTCTCCGGGTTGGTGAAGGTCTTCCGGATGTCTCCCGAGGGCAGGGAGCAGGTAGTGGCCACCATGGGGCCTGGCGAGACCTTTAACGACGTCCCTGTATTTGATGGCGGGCCCACTCCGGCCAACGTAGTGGCCCTGGAGCCTACCACCGTGGTCCTCCTGTCTACCGCCGAATTACGGCAGCTTATAATGCGCTATCCCCAGGTAGCCAATGGAATGCTCGGCATCCTGGCCGCCCGGCTGCGTTCTTTGGTCACCCTGGTTTCTGATCTTGCCCTCCTGAGCGTGGAGGGACGCATCGCCAAGTTCCTCCTGACCTATGCTGAAGGGGTCGCCCCTCAGGGGGGTGTAGTGGGGCTTCGTCTCACACAACAAGATCTGGCGGCTCTGGTGGGTACCGCCCGAGAGGTGGTGGCGCGCGAGCTGCGACGTTTGGAGGAAAGTGGTGCCTTGCGCCGGGACGCCGGCATCATCACCATCGTTGACCGAGAGCGCCTGCAAGAGGTTGTTAGCGGCGCCTTCAAATAGGCCATTCCGCAACAAAAGTCACTGCCCTCACTATCTCTTTGAGATAGACTGTTTATAAACAGCCTTTTCCCATCGCCAACAATCTGGTACAGGAGGGTGGTTGACATGATGTATGGGCAGCATGATAAAACGGCCATTATGAATAAAGAGATAACCCGCACCATGACCCTGCGAGAGGTCATGGTGCGCTACCCGGGCACGGTGACCATTTTCAATAGATACGGCCTCACCGGTTGTGGCGGCCCCAAGGGGCCACTGGAACCCATCGCCTTTTTCGCCACGGTACACCACGTAGAACCGGAAGCCCTCCTCAGAGAGCTTAACGAGTTCGTCGCCAGGGGAAATGGCGCTGTCCCCGAGGTTTCGGATGAAAGGGTGACAAAGGACCTTTACCCTACCTTCCTCAAAGCAGCCATAGTGGTCGCCCTCACTGCCGGGGTCAGCCTAGGGGCAGCCACGCTAGCGGGAATGGCCTGGAGCGGTACCGCGGCATCGGCATGGAAAGGATTGACCCAGGCTCACGGTTTTGCCCAGATCTTTGGCTGGGTGGGGCTGTTCGTCATGGGAATTGTCTATCACGTTATCCCCCGTTTGAAAGGAGCACCCCTCCATAGCCAAGGGTTGGCCAGAAGCTCTTTTTTCTTTATGGTGGCGGGTCTCGTGCTGCGGGTAGCCTCAGTGGTCTTGCCCTCTCAGGTGCAAGGATTTAGCACGCTACTTTCCACCGGGCTAGTCCTGGCGGCGGTGTCCCTCTTCGCTTACGTCGCTTTGGCAACCCTGGCCGCCAGCCCTCAGCCCTTCACCTTTTATGAAAAATACATCGTGGCCAGCATCGTATGGCTCTGGGCCTTCGCCGCCAACACATTGGTGCTCACAGCGTACAATGTACAGCGGGGCCTAGAGTCGACGCCAGAGACCCTAAATGCTCCCTACTTGCACCTGGGCTTGTGGGGTTTTGCGGTCATGGTAATCCTGGGGATGACTCTGCGCACCATCCCGGTGTTTATGGGGCGGGGGCAGCCCAACAAAAAGGCCTTTGACCTCATTTTTTGGATGCTTAACGGGGGAATAGTCCTCCATGTGGGGGGTGGCTACTGGCAGGCTGTCACCAGTAGCGGCGTTGCCGACTATCTGGCGGCGGCCGGCGCTCTTTTAGAGATGGCTGCTATCCTCTCTTACGTCGCTTTCCTGAATCCCTTCCCGGGTTCAAGGAGTGACAGGGCGGAGCCCGGGGTGGAGAGGGGCTACGAGGTGTTCGTGCGGGCCGCCTACCTCTGGCTGGTAGTGGCCACCTTGATGTCCGTTGGCTATACTATCTACAGCGGCGTCACTGGCAACCAAGTGACTCACTCCCTGGTGGGTGCCTACCGCCACGCCCTGACCGTAGGCTTCATCACTATGATGATCTTTGGCATGGCCCACCGTATCTTACCGGTGTTCGGAGGAGTGCGGCTGTACAACCGAGGCTTTATGATGGCTGCCTTTATCCTCCTCAATCTGGGAAATGGACTCAGGGTGGTGTCCCAGCCCCTGGCCGATATATTTGGCGGCGTGTTCTTCCCTATCATGGGTAGCTCGGGCTTTATCGAGCTCCTGGCCACCGTATTCTTCGGCTACAACATCTGGCGCACCATAGACCAACGCTGGTACGAAGGTGAAGCGCGCCCCACCCCAGTCGCCCATGGGAACAGTAAGGATGTTAGGCCATCGCCTCCGGTCGCCCTCAAAGTCACCAAGGACAGTCTGGTGGGGCCTCTCATCGACCGCTTTCCTCAGGCTTTAGAAGTCTTCGTCAAGCACGGCTTTGTAATGCTACAAGACGATAACCTCCGTCGTACTATGGCTGGCACGGTGACTATTGACATGGCCTGCAATATCCACCATGCTGATAGAGAAAAGCTGGTGGCTGATCTGAATCTAGCCTGTCTCGGCAGCGGAGTCCCCAGGTAGTGGGGAAAATGGTGCCGTAAAGTGGGAAGTGCTTTTCTTAGCCGGATGGAGCAAAAAGGAAGGTAAGCCATGAGTAAGAAAACGGTTACTCTGGATGTACGTGAGACGCCCCCCTGGGAGAGGCATCCTAAAATATTTGATGCCTTTGATGCTCTGATTCCGGGGGACACTCTCATCGTTGTAAACGACCATGACCCGCGGCCCTTGCACTACCAGTTTATGCACGAGCGTGCAAGTCGGTTTAGCTGGGAGTCCCAAGAAAAAGGCCCTCAGGAGTGGGTGGCTTATATCAAGAAATTATAGATTCTAGACGAGGAGGTACAGTGTCAGCAACTAACACCAACCCATTGGTAGCCCTGCGCCAAGACCACGTTGTGGTACTGGAACACCTGGACAGAATGGAGAAGGCATGTCGGCAATTGGCCAGAGGGGGCGGCTCTCACTTTGAAGAAGCCATCGTAAGTCTCAAAGGTACGGCCGCCTTCTTTGTCAACGAGCTGGAGGCTCATCTCCGGAAAGAGGAGGACGTCCTCTTCCCATCCCTGGAAGCGGTCATCGGGGCCGAGGGGGGGCCCACCGCAGTTATGCGGCAGGAGCACCAGGACCTGAGGAACAAGAACTGGGAGTTCCAGATCTGGGTGGCAGACTTGGACGACGGCACCAACGAGTCGGTGAACCAGGTCCAGAAACTATCCACGTACATGACTGGCCTGTTGCGGGAACATATCCACAAGGAGGATTACATCCTCTTCTCCATCGCTGAGGAAGCTCTGGACGCCAGCGTTTTGGCCCGGATGGGGCAGCAGATGCAGGCCCTATAAAGGACCCGTCGCCGGTGGGAAAGGGGAATATTCCCCTGCCTGTCTCACTACCATAGCACCACTGACCGTCAAAGGGATATCACTATGGTGAAGACCAAGTCTATCTATCAGCCTCGGGAGCCCCAGGACGGCTTTCGGCTGCTGATCATGCGCCGATGGCCCCGAGGTATACCCAGGGCGGCGGTGGACGAGTGGGAAAAAGAACTGGGCCCCAGTCTTGCTCTGTTGGAGGATTGGCGGCGGCAACGCATAAACTGGGAACAGTATGCTCCCCGCTACCGGGAGGAGATGAAGGGCAAGACAGAGTTAATAGCCGCCGTAGCCAGGAGGGCCGAGGGAGAGACGGTAACCCTCCTCTGTGGCTGCCGTGACGAGTCTCACTGCCACCGCACTCTTCTCAAGGAATTGATCACCTCCTGAACACCTTTGGGGTGCCCAGGCCAGGCGCTGCGCTGTTTGTCCTGAAATAATTTCTCGGGCAACGTGGTTTCTCATACAGAGGGTGTTGTCTTTCACCCGCCCTGTCTAGAAATTAGTCCCCGCCAAAGGCGAGTGAGGGGACGTCCCCATCCGCCTACGGCGGACCGTCAAGGGGCCCCTTGAAACCCCCGTTATTAATCATCCTCGGTACATTTCCGTTGACATAGAGAAGGACAAAGCGTTAGAATACGGAAGGTATGTCCAAGTTTGACCTTAAAGAAACCCTCGCCCTAGGCTGTCGCATTCTGGCCGCGGAAGGCCAGGAAGACCTCACCCTGGGCCACATGAGCGCCCGTATTCCAGGCACCGAGTTGCTATACACGAAGCCCCGGGGGCTGGCCCTGGCTGAGATAGAGATAGAAGATATAGTAACTATGCATATGGATGGTCATCAGGTGGAGGGAAAGTGGGGTATCCACTCCGAGATGCCCATCCACACCGAGATCTACAAAATGCGTCCCGAAGTGGGCTGCGTAATCCATACTCATCCCCTCTTCTGCACCGCCTTCAGCTCGGTGAGCCGGGTCCTTCACGTTATTAGTCATGACGGCGTGCTCTTTGTGGACGACGCTGCTTTCTTCGAGGATACCCCGGAGCTCATCACCACTCCGGAGCAGGGACGCTCCATCGCCCAAGCCCTGGGAACAAGGAGAGCTATCTTTCTCCGCAATCACGGCATCGTGGTGGCGGAGCGGAGCGTGCCCTGGGCAGTGCTCACCGCCATCACCCTGGAGCGAGCGGTAAAGATGCAAGCCATCGCTTCCCTTTTTGGCCGACCGGAGCCCATTCCCGACGACTTAGCGGTGAAGATGTTCCCCTCCAAATACAACCAGTTTCTCATCGACCAATACTGGGACTATTTTGTACGGCGCCTCAAGGGGGGCCGTCCAGAGCCGACGTAGACATGACCACCAGGGTCATCTCAGGGGATGTACTGGTTATTGGGGCTGGTGGCGCTGGCTGCCGGGCAGCGATTTCGGCGGCCACCGAGGGCGCCAAGGTAATCCTGGTGGCCAAAGGGCCAGTGGGACGCAGCGGCCTGACCCCCATGACTATGCCCGGCCTGGCGGCGTCCCTGGGCACCAGAGACTCTCAGGACTCTCCGGAGCAGCATTTCAAGGACACTATGAAAGGCGGCTACCATTTGAACCACGCTTCGGTAGCCAGAACCCTGGCCTATGGAGCGCCAGAACAGGTGAGATTCCTGGAAGAGCTGGGGGTTCGCTTCGATCGGACGGAGAAAGGCGAGATAGAGCAGCTCCCCCTCCCCGGCCATACCTATCGCCGCGGCTGCTGGCTGGATGACAATATGGGACGCATCCTTCTCAACGCCCTGACCTCAGAAATGGCCCGTCGGGGGGTGAGGATCCTAGAAGACATCTTCGTTTTGGATCTGCTAGTGGAGGGGGGAAGGGTGGTGGGGGCCAGCGCCATAGACATCCGAGACGGGGAGTCCCTTCTCCTTTTGGGCCGCGGCGTGGTCCTGGCCAGCGGCGGCAACGAGGCCCTCTACTCCTTCCGCACCACCTCCTCCCGGGAGACCGGGGATGGTCAGGCCATGGCCTTTCGGGCGGGAGCCCAACTCATCGACATGGAGTTCATGCAGTTCAACCCCTACACCATCCTCTACCCCGAGGCAGCCCGCTGTGTCTTGGTGCCGGCGGATACTACTCTTATGGCCATCGGGGCCCGCTATCGCAACGGCCAAGGGGAGACCTTCCTGGAGAAGTACGACCCGGAGCGTCAGGAGATGACCACCCGGGACGTAAAGACAAAGGCCATGTACCTGGAGATCCTGGCCGGACGAGGAAGCGAGCACGGCGGGGTATACCTGGATTGCACCAGTCTGTCCCCATTGGATGGCCTGGCTCCCGCCGAGATACTGCGCCGACAAGGGGGGCAGGTGGGGCGTTACCTCTCCCTCTTCGGGGTCGATATCCATGAGGGCATGTTCGAGATCGCTCCCGCCGCCCATTTTCCTTGTGGCGGGGTGCTCATAAATGAGCGAGCCCAGACCACACTCCCCGGCCTCTACGCCGCCGGTGAGGTGGCCGGGGGGTGTCACGGTGCCAACCGTCTGGACGCCAACTCCATGCCCGAGGTCTTCGTCTTCGGCCACATCGCCGGTAGAGAGGCGGCCCGCCACAGCCTGACGTCTGCCAGGGTCTCTCCAACCCCCGAGCTGACAAAGGCCGCCCACGCCCATTTCCAGGCCGCCTTGGCCCTTATCCAGGCCAGGAATGACGGTAACTCTCCGGCTCGGCTCAGAGGACAACTGGAGGAAACCATGTTTCGCTGTCTGGGCCCCATTAGAGACGGGGCGGGAATGAGTGATGGAAAAAAGACGGTGGTCGGGTTGGGAAAGAGCCATCCTGCCGTCACTGACAAAGAGCGGAGATACAACTATCAGTGGATAGAGGCCCTGGAACTGCGGAACATGCTTCTGGTGGCGGAGATGATGTTCGCCTGTGCTCTGAACCGGGAAGAAAGCCGCGGGGGCCACTATCGTCGCGATTTCCTTGATCTGAAGGATGAGCTGACCCAAAACTCCGTGGTTACCAACCAGGGAGGAAAGGTGCAGGTCTCCTTTCGGGCGCCGCGGCCTGATGAGGAAAGGGTTACCGTAAAGGAATGACCAGTCGGATTCAGGTATTCCGATACCTCCCCGGGGAGGAAGCCACTTACGCTACCTATGAGCTTCCCTTCGGCTCCGAGATAACGGTGCTCCAGGCCCTTTTCTATATGGCCCGGGATGTGGAGCACCCGCCCGCCTTCCGCCGTTATCAGTGCAACCGAGGCCAGTGCTGCTCCTGCCTCATGGCTATAAACGGTCGTGTCCGTCGCGCCTGCTGCACCAAGCTGGAGGACGGCATGGTACTGGAGCCCCTGCCCAACCACCCCGTCATTCGGGACCTGGTGGTGGACTTCGGCCTCAAAAGATACCAGGATACCGCCGGCTCTTTTATTTTGCGCCGGGGGACCATTTTTCAGCCTTCTCCTTTTCTTCACCGAGAGGCAGTGGTGGACCGGAATCAAACTCGCGGGCTCATCTTCAGAGAAGAGCTGTGCAACAACTGCGGCATCTGTCTTCGGGTGTGCCCGGTGAACAAGTTCGACCACCTGGAGACAATTCAGGGAAAGAGCTTGCCGCTCCACCAGGCATGCATCCGGCCTCAAGGAGACAAAATCTCCCTGGCCGGAGCCTGCCCCCAGTGCGCCCCCGCTCCTTGCATCGCCCCCTGCCCCACGGGAGCCATATACAAAGAGAAAGGCATCGTCTACATTCAGCGTGACCTGTGTATCGGTTGCGGGCTATGCCTGGGAGCGTGCCCGGTGGAGACCATCTTCCTCAACATGGAGCGGGGCTTTGCCGCCAAGTGTGACTTGTGCGGTGGAAACCCCCTGTGCGTCCGGGGCTGCAAGCCCAAAGCCCTGGTCTACGCCGACGCTGCCGCGCCATCGCCAATAGGAGGTGTGAGTTGACCCTGGCCCAAGAGACCGAAACCCAAGACCAAGAATCGGCTTATATCTACGGACTCCTGGGGAGCCGCTGTGGCTACTCAAAGGAGATAGAGGACGAGATAATGCGAGGAGCGGTGGACATCCACGTTCACGCCATGCCCTGCACCATCGAGCGGGTATGGGACGAGATCGAAGTAGCCCGGGCGGCTTCTCAGGCAGGGATGAGGGCATTGGTCTTCAAGTGCCACCACTCAGCATCGTCGGCGCGGAGCATCCTGGTGCAACGGGCGGTGGACGAGTGGCGAGAGGCTCAAAACAATGCCCGCTATACCCCGTTAAAAGTCATCGGTGGCGTCGTTCTCAACCGCGCCCTGGGAGGGATAAACCCTTACGCCGTGGAAGCATCTATCAAGTTCGGTGGCAAGTACGTTTGGATGCCCACCCTGGACTCAGAGCATCATCACCGGGCCACGGGTAAGGCAGGGCCGGGCATCACCGTCTTCGAGGACGGGCACTTGAGGCCGGAGGCCAAGGAGGTCCTCAAACTGGTGGCGGAGAACCGCCAGGTGTTGGGGCTGGCCCACCTCTCCACCCCCGACCGCCTGGCCCTTATCGACGAGGCCCGGGCCATGGGGGTGGAGAAGATAGTGGTGGACCATCCTCAACTGGCCATCACCAAGGCCACGGTGGAGGAGCAGAAGGAAATGGTGGACAGAGGGGCCCTTATCGGCCTGTACTACCAGGGGTGCGTGCCCAATATCATGAACCTCACCATCCGCTTCTCCGAGGTGATGCGTCTCATAGAGATGGTGGGGCCGCAGAAGCTGGTGGTGGGCACCGACCTGGGCCAGCTCCAGAACCCGCACCCCGTGGAGGGAATGCGCCTCTTTATCCGCACCTTCCTCTCCTTCCGGGTGCCCAAAGAGCGCCTGATAACTATGTTCCAGAGGAACGCAGCCCGGCTGCTGGATTTAGACTAAATTAAATAGCGGTCTTCCCAAAGTTGGTGACAAAGGGTGTCAATCTGCTTTAAAATCCGAGAGATTGAATCTAACTGTTGGATGGAACATAATCGAAGTGGGTGATTGTTGTGGCCGCCGTAGATAAAATACTGATTCTCTCAAGCCAGCTTCGCCAAGCTAGAGAAAGCTTGGGGCTGGGTCTAGAGGAAGCAGCGAAAGACCTGGGGATAAACCCTGAAGACCTATACGCCTGGGAGAAAGGTTACTCACAACCTTCGGTGGAGGACTTGTGGAAGCTTGCTGAACTTTACCAGCGTAGCACTGACTATTTTCTTCGCCAAAGGCCGCCGCCTGAGCAGCTCAACTTCCGTTTGGTTCAGAGAAAAGGGATAAGCGACCTACCTTTGGGGGTGCGAAACGTCCTTGTTCGCTTCGAAGAATTGTGTCGTGCTCAGAGTGAATTAGAAGCCCTTTTAGGGAAGCAAAGAAAAATACTCGTTCAGAGATTGACTAATGGTTTAAGCCCTGAGGAAATGGCCAGTCACGAAAGGCAACGTTTGAAGCAGGGAGAACGGCCGATTAAGAATTTGCGTACCCTTCTAACTAGCCAGGGCGTGAGGATCTTTGAACTCGATGTGCCAGGAAACGAGGTGGCAGGGATATCCTGGTGGCATCAAGAGTATGGGCCTTGCATCCTTATCAATGCTAAGGACAACCCCGGCCGCCGTTGCTTTACACTAGCCCACGAATACGCCCACCGTTTACGCTCCGATCCGTCCACCGTATGCGATCTGAAGAAGGTAGAGGTATCGGAGGAATTATTAGCCAACAAATTCGCCGCCGTGTTCCTGATGCCAGCCACCGATCTGGAAAGGGAATTCCATGAGCGCGTGGGGCTTGCAGGCACAGTGCCTACGGAGAACCAATTGAGAACGCTCGCTAATCGCTACGGAGTTAGTCTAGAGGCAGTAGGAATAAGACTGAAAGAATTAGAGCTGCTTAAAGCGGGAATCATTGACTCTCTAATATTGGAGTGGGAGCAAAGAAAGCAAGGACCCCATCGAGGGTCGAAGTCACCTAGATGGCGGCGACGCCTCGGAGAAGGGTACGTTTCCCTGGCTTTTGAAGCCCATCGAGAAGGGCATATCTCCCTGGGCAAGTTGGCCCAATACCTGGAACTGGATGTGGGGAAAGCCTTAGAAGAGGTAGACAAAGAGATTAAAGCACCAGGTGGATCGAGGAGCAATGGCTAAGTGGTGGATGCATCAAATCCCCACGGCCCATATGTATTCGATACCTCTTCTCTCATCAACCTTCAAAACCAAAGACATATTAAAGACATCCTGGGCCGCCGGGAAATCACTTTGTCGTCCCATCACGTGTAGCCAGAGAGGTTAAGGGTAAGAAAAGAGGGTATTCTAGGATTACTCGCTTAGCAAGTTGGCTGCGGGAAGGCAGCGAGGCACAATTTGTTGGGGAAGAAGACCAGCTTTATTTGAGGCTGCTACAAAAAGGAAGAGTTCATGACGGTGAAGCCCAGGCTATTTCTATGGCCTACCACCGAAAAGGCACCTTGGTTACTGATGATAAAGCAGCTACGAGAGAGGCGGAATCTTTGGGAGTAAGATGTCTAACGGCAGAAAAATTTGTTCAAGAAATGAAGGGGACACAGCTTCCTCTTCCTTTTAGCTAACAGACAAAGATAAAGGAGAGATACCATTAGCCACATATCGGCCAGCCTGGTGGAAGAGGTCTGCTGTAGGCTCCTGAGCTACGCCTCCATTGAGCTGCCCCCGGAGGTAGAGGTAGCCCTGGGGGCGGCCTCTGAGCGGGAGTCCCAGCCCAAGGCCCGGGCCTACTTCAAGGCCATCCTGGAGAACCTGCGCATCGCCCGAGAGCGCCGCCTGCCCATCTGCCAGGATACCGGGGTGCCGGTGTACTACATAACTTTAGGCTCCCAGTTGCCCATCCAGGGCAATCTCAGAGAAGCCATCCATCGGGCCACGGTACGGGCCACTCAAAAAACGCCCTTGAGACAGCAGGTGACCCATCCCCTCACCGGCGAGAACCCGGGCACCAATGTGGGATGGGGGATGCCCGCTATCTTTTTCGACTATGAAGACGGGGTTGACCATCTGGACATTACCGCCATCCCCAAGGGGGGTGGGGCGGAGCTGAAGTGGTCTTGCGTGGTGCCCATACCCGGTGCCCCCAGAGAGGAAACCATCCTCAAGACGGTCGTCGACGCCGTGGCCATGGTGGGGGGCGAGAGCTGCACCCCCAACATCGTCGGCGTGGCGGTGGGGGGATTCGGGGTGGACTATACCGAGGCGCTGGCGCGACGGGCCATCTTTCGCTCTCCTCTGAACTCCCGCCACCCCGACCCCCAGGTGGCGGCCCTGGAGAAGAAGCTCTTTCAAGCTGTAAACAAGCTGGGCATCGGGCCTTTGGGAGTAGGAGGAGACACCACCTGCCTGGGCCTTCATATGGAGGTGGCAGGAACCCACTCCGCCGTCTTCCCCATCGCCGTGGCCCTTTACTGCTGGGCGGCGCGCTACTCCAAAGCCCGCATCCACGGCGACGGCCGCGTGGAGTACATCACCCATCCCCAATTAGGAGAGATGACCCATGACTGAGGAATATCGCCTCCGGACACCCATTTCCAGAGACCAGGTGGATAGACTCCACCTGGGAGACATCGTCTACCTATCGGGAAGGATATTCACCATTCGGGACTGGTCGCACCAGCGCATCGCCCGTTACCTGGAGGAGGACAAGCTGGGGGAGGTGCCCTTCAGCCTCAAGGACCTGGCCGTGCTCCACTGCGGCCCGGTGATAGAGGAGATTGGCGCGGGGCAATGGCGACCGGTGTCCGTGGGAGCTACCTCCAGCTCCCGTTTTTCCCCCTTTGTCGCCCCTTTGCTACGGGCCATGGGGCCTCGCCTCATCATAGGCAAAGGGACGCTGACGCAAGAGGCCATCAATGGCCTGGTGGAGCACGGCGCCGCCTTTCTCCAGGCAGTGGGGGGCTGTGCCGCCCTCTACGGCAGCCAGATTACAAAGGTGGTCAACAACTACTGGCCCGAATTCGGTATGGTAGACTCGGTGTGGGAGTTTGAGGTAGAGAATTTCGGGCCCCTGAGCGTGGAGATTGACTGCCGCGGCCGCTCCTCATATCAAGAGCTGCGCCGGGTCACCATCAAGAACAACTTGATGCGGGTCTATCAGGAACTGGGGCTTGACCCGGAGGCGGACTACATCTGGTGGCCTCGGGCTCCGGCGGGGACGCCGATGGCGGTGGACTACGCCACTACTCTGGAATAAGGGGGGTGAAGGATGAGTCGTTTACTGGAAGACGCAAGCAAGAAGCTCTTGTCCCAGTTCCGTATTCCGGTGCCCCGGGGGAAGGTAGTTGCTACCCCTGAGGAGGCCCGCCAGGCAGCTCAGGAGCTGGGAGGGGCCGTGGCCCTCAAGGCCCTGGTGCCGGTGGGCAAGCGGGGCAAAGCCGGGGCCGTAAGGTTCGCCGCCTCCCCCGAGGCGGCGGCCGCCGCCGCCCAAGAGCTCCTCAAAATGAAGGTATACCACTTTCCGGTGGAAAAGATCCTGGTGGAGGAGAGGGTAAACATCGCCCGGGAGATCTACGCTTGCGTCACCTACGACCCGCTTAAGAAGATGCCCGTGGTCATCGCCTCTTCCCAGGGGGGGGTGGACGTGGAAGAGGTGGCCGCCACCTATCCGGAGAAAGTAGTTACAAAACAGGTCGACCCCTACCTTGGTCTGGCCAACTACCAGGCCAAGGAGATATGGTGCGATCTGGGTCTCAAGGGTGACGAGCTGCGGGTGGCTACGGACATCCTGTGGCGAATGTATCAGTGCTTTGAAAAGTACGATGCTACCATCGTGGAGGTCAACCCTCTGGCGGTGACCGGGGATGGGAAGGGGGTGGCCGCCGGCGTCCTCATGGCCGTGGACGACGATGCCCTCTACCGCCACCCTGACCTGGCCTCGGTGATCCAGCCGGGAAGCGACCGCGCCTGGCGCCCCCTCACCGACATCGAGAAGTACATCATCCAGGTGGATGCCGAAGACCCCTATCGGGGCACCGCCCGCTACACGGAGCTAGAGGGAGGCGACATCGGCTTCCTCTGCGGCGGGGGCGGCGGCAGCCTCCTCATGTTCGATACCCTTCGCAAGTACGGCGGCCGACCCGCCAACTACACCGAGTTCGGCGGCAACCCCCCGGAGCGTAAGATGTACGGCCTGACCAAAGGTATCCTCTCCAAGCCGGGGCTGAAAGGGTTCTTCCTGAGCATCAACATTACCAACAATACCCAGGTGGACCTGGTGGCGGAGGGCTTGCTGCGGGCCCTCAAGGATATGAACATCGACGTCAAGGAGTTCCCCATCGTCATCCGCATGGCCGGAGTCAACGAGCCCCGGGCCAAAGAGCTCCTGGAGGGAGCCGGCGTTCCTTACCACGGCGACGATATCACCATGGAGGACGCCGCCCGCATGATGGTGGAACGGATGAGACAGGCCCACCCCAGTTACTGAGGAGGTATAAATTGGCTATCCTTGCCGACGAGCGCTCCCGAATAGTCATTCAGGGTATCACGGGGCGAGAGGCCTCCATGGTCACTCGCCACTCCCTGGACTACGGAACCCCCATCGTGGCCGGGGTCACTCCCGGGCGGGGTGGGGACAACGTCCACGGCGTGCCCGTGTATGACTCCTTGAAGCAGGCCTGCCGCGAGCATGAGTTGAACACGGCCATCGTCTACGTCCCTCCCGCCTTCGCCGCCGACGCCGCCCTGGAGGCCATGGACAACGGCATGAAGCTCGTCCTCATCATAACGGAGCGGATACCTCAGATGGACGTGGTCAAGGTCCTTCATCTGGCCAGGAGTCGCGGCACCGTGGTGGTGGGTCCCAACTCCGTGGGCATCATCAGCCCGCGCCACCGGGTGAAGATGGGAGCCATCGGCGGCGACAACGTGGAGCGCTGCTTCATCCCGGGCCCAGTGGGGGTCATCTCCCGCTCCGGCGGCATGACCGCCGAGTGCGCCTGGATGGCCAAGCGGGCCGGCTACGGCGTCAGCACCTGCATCAGCATCGGAGGCGACCCCTTCATCGGCTCCAGCCCCCGAGACCTTCTGGAGATGTTCCAAAAGGACGATGAGACCAAAGGGGTGCTAATGTTTGGCGAGCCGGGAACAGCCTACGAGGAGGAGGCCGCCGACTTCATAGAGGCGGGGGGCTTTACCAAACCCCTCATCGCTTACGTGGCTGGCCTCTTCATGGAGGAGATGCCCCAGGGCACCGTTTTCGGCCACGCCGCCTCCATAATCCAGGGAGAGCGGGGCAAGCCCTCGACAAAGATCGCTCGGCTGCGCCAAGCGGGGGCCTATGTGGCCGATACCTTCAATGAGATAATTCCTCTGCTACAGAAAGTTTTAGGGTGAAAGGAGTAGCCATGCCCAAGGCCCTGGAAGGCATCAGGATTCTAGAATCGGGGCGATACTTCGCCGCTCCTCTGGTGGGCACCCTGCTGGGAGACATGGGGGCCGAGGTCATTCGCTATGAGGAGCCGGGGCAGGGCGACCCCTTGCGGTATGGTTACCATCCCCTGGTGAAAGGCATTGGTCCCTATTTCCTATGGTCGGCGCGCAATAAGAAGAGCATCACCCTGGACCTGAGAAAAAAGAGGGGCCAGGAGCTGTTCAAAGAGCTGGCGAAGATCAGCGATGTGGTGACAGAGAACTTCCGGCCGGGGACCTTGGCCAAGTGGGGCTTAGACTACGAGGAGATCAGGAAGGTCAATCCAGGCATCATCATGCTCTCTGTCTCCATGTACGGTGCCACCGGCCCCTACGCCCAGCGGCCAGGGCGAGACTACATCGCCCAGGCGGCCAGCGGACTGATGAGCGTCACCGGAGAACCCGACGGTCCGGCCACCTTCTATGGCATCGCCATTGTGGACTACATCGCAGGATTCCTCAATACCTATGCCGTCCTCACCGCCCTCCACTACAAGCAGAAGACGGGGCAGGGGCAGTGGATAGACAACTCCCTTCTGGAATCGGCGGCCTTTTGTATGGAGCACAAGATCCTCCACTTCACATCCCTCGGAGAGGTGGCGTGGCGGAAGGGTGCCCGCATTGCCACCCCGGGCGTCCGTACCTACGAGGCGAAAGATGGCGATGTTCTCATCACCGGCGGTCAACAGCGGGCGCAACTCCTCAAGGCAATAGGTCGGGAGGATATCCTATCCCACCCCCTCTTCCCCAAACACTCTCGGGACCCCCTGGATGCCAAGTTCATCGAGGACTACGAGGGGGCGGTGGCCCAGTGGGTGAAGGAGAGAACCACCAAAGAGATCGAGGAAATTCTGGTTGCCGCCGACATCGAGGTGGCGCCGGTGAACACCGTGGCCGACCTGGTGAGCCACCCCCAGTACCAGGCCCGAAACGCCCTGGTGGAGGTGGAGCACCCCACGGCTGGCAAGCTAAAGTTCCAGGGGCCGGCCCCCAAGCTGTCCCTGACGCCGGGGGCAGTAGAAAAGGCGGCCCCCCTTCTGGGGGAGGACAATGACTATGTTTACGGCAAGCTCCTGGGCCTCAACGAGCAGGAAAGAGAAAACCTCAAAGCGGAAGGGGTTATTTAACGCTTAGCGGGGAGGGGTGAGATGACAGAAGTTGCCCTGTTCCGAAGCTTGCTCTTTGTCCCCGGCAACTCCCTCCGGCGTATAGACAAGGCGGCCACCCTGGATGTGGACGGGGTCATCCTGGACCTGGAGGACTCGGTGCCCCTGGCAGAGAAGGAAACCGCCCGTACCATGGTGCGAGACGCCCTCCCTCGTGTGAGGACGCTCTGGCGCCGCGTCTACGTTCGCACCAACGTGGTGACGGGAGAGCTGGCTCCCCTGGACATCGAGGCCGTGGTAAGACCAGGTTTGGACGGGATCTGTATCCCCAAGGTAGAGTCGGCGGGTCACATCCTTCTCGCCGAGGGCTTCCTGGCTGATGCCGAGAGAAAGCACGGGCTGGAAGTGGGCAGCGTCACCCTACTGCCCATTATTGAGACGGCGAAGGGGGTGATGAACGCCCTGGAAGTGGCCTCGGCCAGCCCGCGGGTGGTGGGCCTCCTTTTTGGAGCCGAGGATTTTACTCTGGACATGGGGATAACCCGCACCAGAAGAGGCAGGGAGCTCTTCTTCGCCCGCTCTCAAGTCGTCGTCGCCGCCCGAGCGGCGGGCGTCGCCGCTGTGGACACCGTCTACTCCGATTTCAGAGAC
Organism: Chloroflexota bacterium; assembly: GCA_016183425.1. Taxonomy (GTDB): domain Bacteria; phylum Chloroflexota; class Dehalococcoidia; order JACPEP01; family JACPEP01; genus JACPEP01. The sequence continues at coordinate 33,237 of JACPEP010000008.1, read as the reverse complement.
CGGGAGGGGCTGGAGCAGGAGGCCCATCTGGCACGACATCTGGGCTTTGTGGGCAAATGTCTCATTCATCCCGACCAGTTGGAAATAGTGAACAGAATGTTCTCCCCCTCACCGGAGGAGATCGCCAACGCCCAGAAGGTAGTGGCGGCCTTTCAGGCCGCCGTAGCCCAGGGCTCGGCGGCGGTGTCCGTGGAGGGGAGGATGGTGGATGTGGCCGTGGCCGAGAGGGCAAAGAAGACCCTTCAGATAGCCCAGGCGGTGGCTAGGGCAACAGAAAATTATTGATGAAAACGCGGGGTGTCCAGAGGGGCGCAGCCCCTCTGGCAGGGGTTTCAGGGGGTACACCCCCTGATTCTTAAATTCGTCCCCCTCTCCCCGCCTTTGGCGGGGAGAGGGGGACAGAGGGGGTGAGGGCAAAGACCCGCCAGATCATGGGAGGGCCAAAGCCCTCGATATACAGATTACTTTTGGAAAATCTTGAATAGAAAAAGAGGTGCCCGTTGACTGAACCCTGGAAGACCGAGAACTGGTTCGTCAGCCCCTGGAACTACCAGCCGGAGGTGACGGCTGGCCTCACCTTCTCGCCTCGAATAAAAATCCACGACATCACCCTTAGGGACGGGGAGCAGCAGGCCGGGATAGCCTTCACCAAAGAGGACAAGGTCCGCATCGCCGAGATGCTGGCGGAGGCGGGCGTTCACCGCATCGAGGCCGGGATGCCCGCCGTTTCTGTGGAAGACGAGGCGGCGGTAAAAGAGATCGTAAGGCGCAACCTGGGGCCGGAGATCTTCGTCTTCTCCCGATGCATGGTGGATGACGTAAAGAGAGCCGTGGATTGTGGCGTCAAAGGCATCGTCATGGAGATACCCTGCTCGGAGCATATCCTGGAGTACGCCTACCGCTGGCCCCTGGAAAAGGCCCTGGACCTCTCCATCCAGGCCACCGCCTACGCCAGAGAGCAGGGGCTTTACACCGTCTTCTTTCCCATCGACGCTACCCGGGCCGAGATGAACTGGTACCTGAACCTCATCGAACGGGTAGCCAGAGAGGGACACATGGATGCTCTGGCCTTAGTGGACACCTTCGGCGTCCTCTCTCCCCACGCCGCCGCCTACTTTGTGCACAAGACTAAGGAACGGGTGAAGGTGCCCTTGGAGACCCACTTCCACGGCGACTTCGGCCTGGGGGTGGCCAATACCCTGGCCGGGCTGGCGGCGGGGGCGGAGGTGGCCCACGTCACCGTATCAGGCTTGGGGGAGCGAGCGGGCAACGCCCCCCTGGAGGAGACGGTCATGGCCCTCCTCACTATGTACGGGGTAGATGTGGGCCTCAACTACGAGAAGCTCACCTCCCTCTCCCAGACAGTGCGCCGGCTCTCCGGCCTTCAGCTTCCCTCCAACAAACCCATCGTGGGGGACCGCCTCTTTCAGATAGAATCGGGCATCATCACCACCTGGTTCAAGAACTGTGGCTATGACCACGCCACGGAGGTCTTCCCCTTCCGCTGGGAGCTGGTGGGCCATCGGGCGGCAGAGACCGTGCTGGGCAAAAGCAGTGGCATCGACTCCATTACCATGTGGCTGGACAAAATGGGCCTCAACGCCACGGAAGAGGAGGCCAGGGACATCCTGGCCCAAGTCAAAGAGGCCTCCCATCGCAAGAAAGGACTCCTGGACGAAGGTGAGTTTCGGGAAATAGTGCAACGGGTACTGAAAACCCGGAGCTAGTAAGGAAGAGATATGGCACATAACATCAAGTCCTTCATCGCCACTTTGGAGAAGCATCACCCCGAGGAAATTGTCCGGGTCACCAAAGGGCCACTGAAGCCCCATGAGGCCGAGTGCCACGCTCTTCTTTACCACCTTGAGAGACAGTCCAAATGGCCCATGGCTGTCTTCGAGAACGTAGTCACCCTCAACGGCAAAAGGTGGCCCGGCCTCCTCCAGACCCAGGCCGATGGCACCTTCTCCAAGCTGGCGGTGGCTTGTGGCCTGCCACCAGAGCGGTGGACAGCGGAGGGCCTCATCAATACCCTTCACGAGCACTCCACCGTGCCCCAGAAAACGGTGGTGGTGAAAAAGGAAGAGGCTCCGGTGAAGCACACCGTCATCACCGGCTCCGACATGGACTTCAGGGACCTCCCCGCCTACCGCAAGGACGCCAAGGATGCCCGCCCCGGTTGGTTCTGCGGCGTGGCCATCGGCCGAGAGATCAAGAGCGGCCGCTACAACCTCTCCTGGCACCGTCTCCTCCTCCATGGCCCCCAGAGCGCCGCCGCCCGCCTCCAGTACCGCCACCTGTGGAGCTACCTCCAGGGCTACCGGGACGCCGGCCACGAGGAGATGCCTTGTGTCTGGGTGCTGGGTCACTACCCCACCTTCATGCTGGCCTCGTCGGTGCGGGTGGGCTACGACGTGGATGAGTATGACTACGCCGCCAGCCTCATGGGGGAACCCCTGCGCCTTACGCCCTCCGAAACCTGGGGGGAGGACTTCCTCGTCCCCGCCGATGCCGAGATACTTTTAGAGGGCTACCTTCATTGCACGGAACGGGGCCTTAACGGGCCCTGGACAGACTACATGCGCTACTACTCTCCCCAGACCCTGGAGCCCATCTTCCGCCCCACGGCCATCACCATGGCCGCGGAGCCGGTTTTCGACGCCCACATCGCCCGCCACGACCTGTATCATGCCACCAGCCTGGCCCTGGCCCTGACCCGCACCCTGAAGCAGGCCTATCCCAGGGTCAGAGCCGCCTACGTCCCCGCCCCCTTCGTGGCGGTAGTGCAGTTCCAGCCCGACCACCCCGGCGAGTCCACCCGGGTCGGCCTGCTTACCCTCCTGGCAGCCGGGGATTTCGTCAAGAACGTCATCATTGTGGACACCGACATCAATCCCTTCGACATCCATGAGGTGCTCTTCTCCTTAGGCACCCGGGTGGATGCCAACACATATCAGGTGCAGAAGATAGGCGACCTGGATGCCAACCGCCAGGATCCGGCCCCCGTTTCCTATATGCGAACGGGGGGGCTTATCATCGACAGCACCAAACCCACCGACCGTCCCTTCCCAGAGCTGGGCAATCCAGATCAGGAGCTCCTGGAGCGCATCAAGCTCACTGACTTCGTCAGCGAGGAGAGGGCCCGAACCCTGCTTTCTGGACTATTCCTCAACCTTCACCCCACCATCGTATAGCAAGGGGGGAACGATGACCCAGTTCTCGGTGGTTGGCAAGAGAATTCCTCGCCTGGATGGGCCCCTGCTGGTGACGGGAGAGGCCCGCTATGCCGGCGACGTAAAGCTCCGAGGGATGCTCCACGGCAAGATACTGCGCAGCCCCCACCCTCACGCCCGCATTCTGCGCATTGATACGCACCTCGCCGAAGCCCTGCCGGGGGTGAAGGCGATCGTCACCGCCCAGGATACCCCAAAGATAAAATACACCTTCATGGGGCCAGCCTACACCGAGGACAAATACCCTCTGGCGGTGGACGAGGTGTGCTACATCGGGGACGAGGTGGCGGCGGTGGCGGCGGTAGACGAGGACACCGCTCGGGAGGCCCTGGAGCTTATCCAGGTGGACTATGAGATCCTGCCCGCCATCTTCGACCCCATAGCCGCCTCCCAGCCCGGCGCCCCCCTGGTGTCCGCCTCTGGCGGAGGGCGGAATATCATCGGCCACTCCCGCCGACACTACGGGGACGTGGAGCGAGCCTTTGCCGAAGCTGACTACATCGTGGAGGACACCTTCACCACCCATCCGGTGGCCCACTCATGTATGGAACCCCATAGCTGCCTTGCCCATTTTGAGCTCAACGGCGACCTCACCCTGTGGAGCTCCACCCAGGCCCCCTACTACGCCCGCCAGGACCTGGCCCGGGTGCTCCCGATGCCTTTCCACAAAATTCGCTTCCACCACGTGCACGTGGGTGGCGGCTTCGGCAGCAAGTCCCGCATCACCGAGGAGGCCATCGCCGCCTTTCTGTCCCGCAAAAGCCACCGCCCGGTGCGGGTGGTCCTCAGCCGGGAGGAGGAGTTCATCTCCACCCGCTCCCGCCACCCCCACATTATCTGGGTTAAGGTGGGCGCCCGGAGAGACGGCACCCTGCTGGCCTGGCAGGCCCGCATCATCATCGATAACGGCGCCTACAGCGACGTGGGGCCACTGTTGCCGGACGTGGAGGGCCGGGTCATGTGCTCCCTGTATAGAGTGCCCAACATCCAGTACGAAGGATACGCCGTCTACACCAATAACCCCTGGGGGGGACGCTTCCGAGCCTTTGGCAGCACTCAGATTATATTCGCCATGGAGTCCCTCCTGGACATGCTGGCAGAGAGAATGGGCATGGACCCCCTGGAGCTACGGGCCAAGAACGCCAACCTCCCCAACACCAGAAGCCCTTGGGGGAACAAGATAACCTCCTGTGGCCAGAGGGAGTGCCTGGAACAGGCGGCAGAGGCCATCGGGTGGCCGGAGAGGAGAAAAAGCTCTTCGCCAGGCCAGGGCGTGGGGCTGGCCAGCTTCATCCACGTGAGCGGCGTGGCCTCCGGGGAGTTCTCCAGCGCTTATGTCAACATCAGTGAAGATGCGGTAACGGTGCTCACGGGCAACCCGGACATCGGTCAGGGCTCCAGCACCATCCTGGCCCAGATCGCCGCCGAGGAGCTGGGCGTGCCTGTGGATAAGGTGCGCGTCATCGCCATGGACACCGCCACCACCCCCCTGGACCTGGGCTCCCGGGCCAACCGGGTCACCTTCACTGCCGGCAACGCCGTTCGGGCGGCGGCTGCCGAAGCCAAAAAGGAGCTCCTGGCCCTGGCCGCCCAAAAGCTGGAGGCCTCCCCCGACGACCTGGAGATCCGCGACGGGCAGATATTCGTCGCTGGGAGCCAGGATAAGGCCATACCCTTCTCTCAGGTATCCGGCACCCCCGACCGCAAGGGCGGGGTGGCCATTCTGGGCAAGGGCCAGTTCGACCACCCCGCGGAGCGGGGCATCGACGCCTACGCCTTCGGTGCTCAGGCGGCAGAGGTGGCTGTAGACCCGGAGACGGGGGAGGTGACAGTGCTCCAGGTGGCGGCCGCCCACGACCTGGGGCGGGCCATAAACCCCATGAACGCCGAAGGACAATTGGAGGGGGGCATCGCCATGGCCCTGGGCTACACCCTGAGGGAAAATCTGGTGCGGGTGGAGGGACAGACCCTGAACCCCAACTTCGCCGACTACAAGCTATCCACGGCCTTGGACGTCCCTCCCTTACGGCCCATCCTGGTGGAATCGGTAGACCCCAACGGCCCCTTCGGGGCCAAGGGGGTGGGGGAGCCAGCGGGCCTCCCCACCGCCCCCGCCCTGGCCAACGCCATCTACCATGCCACCGGCATCCGGATAAAAGACCTCCCCATCACCCCGGAGCGACTGTTGAGGGCGCTGAAAGAGAAGGGGAAACAGCAAGCTCCTCCATGAGACTGTTTAATAACGGGGGTTGCAAGGGGGCGAAGCCCCCTTTGACGGGGGTCTGGGGGTGTCCCCCAGATACATTACCACCCCCTTCCTGGCCAGGAAGGGGGCCAGGGGGATGGTCGAAAAAGGTTGCTAAACGCTCTCTCCATGACTAAGGAAGAGGCCCAGCGCCAGATCGACACAATGGTGGCAGACTTCCACCGGCGGACGGATGCCCAACTGCGCCGCATGAACGAGGCGCAAACGCGTCAGTCCTTCATCAATCCCCTCTTCGAGGCCCTGGGCTGGGATGTGCGGAACCCCGACGAAGTCTCAGTAGAGGACAACGTGGCCCGCGAAAGGGCCGATTATATTTTCCGTATTGGCGGGGTAACCCAGTTCATTGTCGAGGTCAAACGTCCCTATCGGAACTTGGATGACCTTGAATTCAAAAGACAGGCCATCACTTACGCCTACAATAAAGGAGTCAACTGGGCGGTACTAACCAACTTCAGGGCGTTGCGCGTCTTTAGCGCTGAGGAGGAACGACTGTTCATCAGTCTGGACTCCCAGGACTACCTGGAGAACTTCGAGAAGCTCTGGCTTCTCTCCAAATCTTCTTGGCAGAGCGGCCATTTCGAAAGGGAGGCAAGGCAGTATGGGGCGCTGCGCCCCAGGGTTCCGGTGGAAAAGAGCCTCTTTGACCAGTTGCGCCAGTGGCGGGAGACGCTGTTTAACGAAATTGCCAAGTATCACCCTGGGCTGAGCCTCCCTCAAATCGACGAGCTCATCCAGCAGTTGTTGAATCGCCTCATCTTCATCCGCACCGCCGAGGACAGGGGCATCGAGGAGCACCTTCTCCTGGCGGCCCTTCACCAGCGAGGGAGCCACGGCGGCTATACGGGCGAACTTCTCGACGATGTTCGACGCATATTCCACGAATTCGCCCAACGCTACGACAGCGACCTTTTCCCTGTCCTCAATCCCTGGGACTCCGTCTTTGTCACAAGCGATATCCTGGGAGACATCCTTAAGGGGCTCTACGAACGGCCGCGGAGCCTGGCCGGTTACGACTTCGCCGCCATCGACGCCGATGTTCTGGGGGCCGTCTATGAGCAATACCTGGGCCATGTAGCCGAAGTGATGAAGGAGCGCGCTCGGCAAGAGGAAAGGCAGTTAAGGCTTTTGGGCAAGGGTGAAGACCTGAGCTATGAGCTAGCCGCCAAGAAGCAAAAGCGTAAGGCCCAGGGCATCTACTACACCCCCAGGTGGGTGGTGGACTATATCGTCCGCCAGACAGTGGGGCGCTTCCTGGCGGAGCGCACCTATGATGAAGTCTTCAATATGAAGATCCTCGACCCGGCCTGCGGCTCCGGCTCCTTTCTCATCCGCGCCTACGACGAACTTCTGGCCTATCATGCCCGGGTGCAGGGTAGGACCCCCTCAGAGCTAGGCTGGGCCGAGCGTATAAGCATCCTCACCCGCAATATCTTTGGCGTAGACCTGGACGACCAGGCAGTGCAGATCGCCCGGCTGAACCTGCTCCTGCGCGCCCTGGCCAAGCAGGAGCTTTTGCCCAGCCTGGCCGATACAATCCGCCGCGGCAACTCCCTCATCTCCGGCGGCGAGGCGGAGCTAAAGCCCTACTTTGGCGACGCCTGGCGTGATAAGCACCCCTTCACCTGGGAGGAGGGGTTCCCCGACATCATGGCCCGCTCTGCCCTGAGCCTGTCGAAGGGGGGCGGCTTCGACGTGGTGTTGGGAAACCCACCGTATCTGGGATTTCAAGGGTTTGAAGAGGACAAGCCTTATTTGCGCAATAATTACTACAGCGCAATTGGTCGTTTCGACCTGTATTTACCTTTTATTGAGCGTGGCCTTCAATTACTTAAAGAAGAAGGCTATTTGGGCTTTATTTGCCCGACCAATTTCATGAAGCGACAACATGGTGCACGTCTTAGGGAGTTACTTAAAGACCGTACAGCAATCACAGCCATTGTTGACTTCCAGCACAGCCAGGTGTTTGAAGGTGCAATAAATTATACGTGTTTACTCATTGTGCAGAAACGGAGGCCGGAAAACCATTTCTTCGTTTACTTTGCCGGGGGACTTGAAGCGGAATCTTATTCAATTAAACAGTCGGCGCTTTCCGCCGGGGGATGGACTTTTGTATCACCTAGCGCTCGGTCAGTTATTGAGGCAGTGAAAGCGGGACGCGTTGACCGCCTGGGAGAGTTAGTTGAGGGCATCAATGAGGGGGTTGTAACTGGGGCGAACTCAGTGTTCGTAGTACCGAGTCAAGTTGCCGCGCAACTTGGGCTAGAGGAAGCATTGCTTCGCCCTGCTATTCAAGGCAGACACGTTGAACGTTGGTATCTTGAAGAACTGACCCATCTCATGATTTACCCCTATTCCTTGCTTAATGGCAAGAGCGTTGCGTTAGAGGAAACAGATCTCAGTGCGCTGTATCCGAAGGTTTATGGCTACTTGCAGTCCAAGCGAGATAAGCTTGCGGGACGGCACTATTTTGAGAGTTCAGGCAAAGCCTGGTTTGAGCTGTGGAACGAGCGCAGTTATGATAAGCAGGCCGTCAGCAAAATCGTCTGTCAAGAGATCGCGTCGGAGTCCAAGTTTGCCTTAGCCACAAGCGAGCAATTCTATCTTGACACAGTTTGTGGCATCGTTTTGAAGAATGATACACGAGCCAACCGGCTCTATCTGCTGGCATTGCTGAATTCCAAATTGCTTGAATACTATTACAAGCGAATAGCAGTTCCCAAGATGGGCGGCTTTTTCATATATAAGACCATGTTCCTCCGCCAGCTCCCCATCCGGTGCATCGACTTCGATAACCCGGAAGAGAAGGCCATGCATGATCGCCTAGTGGCCCTGGTGGAGGGGATGCTGGAGCTGCACAAGCGGAAGGGGGACAAGTCACTGCCCCAGAGCGAGAAAGAAGACATCCAGCGGGAGATCGCCCGCACCGATAGGGAGATGGACGCCCTGGTCTACGACCTCTACGGCCTCACGGAAGAGGAGCGGCGGCTGGTGGAGGGAATGGCAAAAGGGTAGAATAGAGGCAGCGAAGGAGGCGAGCCATGGCACAAGAGTTCACGGTGGTTATCGAGCGGGACGAGGAGGGCTACCTGGTAGCCAGTGTCCCTTCTTTGCCCGGCTGCCATACCCAGGCCCGCTCCCTGGACGAGCTCCTTGAGCGCATCAAGGAAGCTATCCGGCTGTGCCTGGAGGTGCAGGGCGAAGAGGAGGGAGCCCCTGGAACTGGTGGGTGTACAGCGGGTGGCTGTGTGAGCCGACTCCCTGCCCTTACTGGAGCCGAGGTCGTCCGAGCATTGGAGCAGGCCGGCTTCTAGGTGATGCGCCAACGAGGAAGCCATGTTTTCCTGAAACACCCCGATGGCAGAGCCACGGTAGTGCCAGTGCACCTCGGGGAGGTCCTGGGGCCAGGTATCTTGCTCAAGATTGGACGAGACATAGAGATGTCTCGTCAAGAACTCATCGCCCTGCTACGGGGCAGATAACTCCCTCCCCCAAAGCGAGAAGGAAGACATGGAGCGGGAGATCGCCCGCACCGATAGGGAGATAGACGCCCTGGTCTACGACCTCTACGGCCTCACGGAGGAGGAGCGGCGGGTGGTGGTGGGAGCGGCGAAGGGGTAGAATATGAGTGGCTTATTGTTCGCCCTGGAACCACATGGAGGTGAAAGATGCGACAAGTGATAATTTATCCTGGCGAAGATGGGTACTGGGTGGCTGAATGCCCCAGCTTGCCGGGGTGCATAAGTCAGGGGAAAACGAAAGAAGAAGCCATTGCCAACATCAAAGAGGCGATTCGGGGCTACGTTGCCGCATTAGAGGAAGATGGCCTGCCTGTTCCTGAGGAGCGCTTTGAAACGTTGGTAGTGGCAGTATGAGCAAGTTGCCGAGGGTTTCCGGACGCCAGTGCGTCAAGGCCCTTGGTAAGGCTAGATTCTACCTGAAGCGGCAAGAGGGTAGCCACATGATCTTGCGGCGAGATGACCCCTTTGCCCAGGTGGTCGTTCCTGACCATAGAGAATTGGACGGAGGGACGTTGCGCGCCATCATCAGACAAGCTGGTCTTGGGGTGGACGAGTTTATCAAACTAATGTAATGCTGTCGCAGTAGCTTTGGTAGTCCCATGCTGGAGTTGCATCGGCGGAAGGCGGATAAGTCCCTCCCCCAGAGTGAGAAAGAAGACCGGGAGCGGAAGGTCGCCCGCACCGATAGGGAGATAGACGCCCTGGTCTATGACCTCTACGGCCTCACCGATGAGGAGCGGCGGCTGGTGGAGGGAATGGCAAAGGGGTAGAATAGAGGCAGCAAAGGAGGCGCTGTCTATGAATTGGCAAGAGCGAATCACCATCAACCCCGAGATAATGGGGGGCAAGCCGGTCATCAAAGGAACCCGAGTGCCCGTCCAGGTCGTCATCGGCTCTCTAGCGGGAGGAATGACGGTAGAAGAAGTCTGCCGGGAATATCGGCTCGCCCAAGAAGACGTGCTGGCCGCCCTAGCCTACGCCGCCGAGGCACTAGCAGAAGAACGGCTGTATGCGCTTCCTCCTCGATGAGAACCTCCCCCGCCAGATGGCCGAGGTACTCCGCGACCAGGGACATGACCTCATAGAAGTGGCCGATCCTCCCCTTAGGGGCAGCGAAGACGTCCTCATATGGCAAAAGGCCGCCCAGGAAGGACGGATACTTATTACAGAGACCTCGATTTTCCCCTTCCGAGAACCACGTCCCCGCCCCCAGGTCTAGTTCTTATTAGGGCGCCAGACACCTACACCGCCATTGATTTGACCCATCTTCTATCTCATTTCATGGAGGGCAGAGATTTGCAAGAGTTGATCAGCCATATAACCGTGGTGACGCCAGGTCGGGTGCGATCTCGACCTTTACCATAAAAGAAGGCCTCGCCTTTTCTAGCCCACCGGCAACCTTGCCGCCCCACCGAGGAAGAGCGGCGGCGGGTGGATGGAATGGCGAAGGGATAGAATAGAGGCAGCGAAAGGGGCGATGATGTATCTGGGGGGTACCCCCAGACCCCCGTCAAAGGGGCTTCGCCCCCTTGTAACCCCCATTATTAAACGGCCTCGTCACAAATGTATTGACAAAAGTCATATAATTAGTAGCGGAAGTGCCCCATCTCCGAATTGTCACCGTATGGTGTGCGTGCCAGAAGGCTAGGGGGGGGCGATATCGAGGCGGTTGCGGTATAATACTCCTTGGGGAGCATTGTACTTCAAAGGTGCTGCCTAATCAATAGTTAGACCCTCGTTGCGTTTGGAGGACATATGCTCGAGATCGTCCGCGCCCTGGGCCGCAGCGGCTGAAGCCGAACGTCAGGCATTGGGAATTGCGGGTAAATGGGCTTTGGAATTACCGAAAAACATTAAAGGGAGATGATGAAATATGACAGAAAAGACAGTTCGTTTTGGGTGGTGGAGAGAATCAAACCATCTTGAGATTGTTGACCATGAAGCAATATTCAGTATACCCACCTTCCAAACAGTAAAGATAACTCTAGGACAGTGGGCTTCTAGCTTCGAAATTCGTGGACTTCTTTTTCACTATCCACCCCACCAGTCACCGCCAATCTTTGCGCAAGGTAAGACAAGTTGTGAGGTTGACCTACCAGCAGGCACATTTGTCGCACGTTGTGGACGTTCTGCGAATTTTGAAGCAAGTGCCGGCATTACCTATCATGTCTAATAGACCTGACTCTTTATTTGGGCAGAGTCTTCGTCCCCGTCTTCAGGTGGCAGTCTTGGTTTCGAGCCTCGTTGGGCTTTCGGGGTCTGGTCGGTCGTCAGTGCCTAACAGGCTGTTGAAATTCGGCCTCTTGGGCCAAAGTTGAGTCCAGTTAGCCACGATTGCCGTCTCAAGTAGCGCCGCCGACAGGCTTTTTCAACACCCTGCTAGGCCCGCCAGTCTATCGAGGAGATCACATTACGAGGTATGCGCTGTATAAATCAGAGGTATGCGCTGTATAAATCATCTGAAAGGCTACCCGAAAAAGTCCTGAGAACAGCGAACGAAAAGGTCTCTTTGTTGAGCCAGCCCAAAGTTTTGACCCAACGCATAGTAGCTCATGTGCTACAACCATCGGACCATATAATCCTGATGTCTGCCTTAGACAAAGACGGCGTCCTTACTTTAGATACGGTGGAGAACACTGTCTTAACCGACCAAAGATTTGCCTACCAATTTATTGTAGCCTTGTTAAATTCCCGATTTGCGTCCTGGTATGCCTACAAATTCGTCTTCTCCAATGCTATCAGAACGATGGATTTTGACGACTATTATGTTGGTAAACTCCCACTTCCCCGCATCGACTTTGATAACCCGGAAGAGAAGGCGATGCATGGCCGGCTGGTGGCCCTGGTGGAGGGGATGCTGGAACTGCATCGCCGGAAGGCGGATAAGTCACTGCCCCAGAGTGAGAGAGAAGACTTGGAGCGGGAGATCGCCCGCACCGATAGGGAGATAGACGTCCTGGTCTACGACCTCTACGGCCTCACGGAGGAGGAGCGGCGGCGGGTGGCAGAAACATGGCAGGCGCGTTGAAGGAGGAACAAAATGGCCTATCGAGATTTACGAGACTGGCTGACGCAGGTGGAGGAACTGGGGGAGCTTAAGCGCATACAGGGGGCCCACTGGAATCTGGAAATGGGCGCTATCTGCGACATCATGTTCCGGGAGGCTCCTAAGCCGGTGCCCGCTATCCTCTTTGATGACATTCCAGATTACCCCTCCGGTTACCGCGCCCTCTTTGGCCAGATAGGCTCCATGAAGCGCACTGCCTTGACCTTGGGTATGCCCTTGGATTACTCTCCCATGGGTTTCGTCAAGGCCATGGGAGAGAGGATAAAAAACATAAAGCCCATACCACCCCAGGTCGTCGGCGAAGGCCCCGTCATGGAGAATATTCGTTATGGCGATGACATCGACCTTCTGGAGTTTCCCGCCCCCTTCCATCATGAACTGGATGGAGGTCGCTATCTGGGCACGGCCTGTGTTTGCATCACCCGGGACCCCGACGAAGGGTGGGTGAATGTGGGAACCTACCGTGCCATGGTGCATGATAAGAATACCCTGGGCATTCATATCAATCCGGGGAAACACGGGCGGATTCACCGGGACAAGTATTTTGAGCGGGGAAAGCCCCTTCCCATAGCGATAGCTATGGGCGTTGACCCCTTGCTCTGGCTGGCCTCTAGCCTGGAGGTTCCCTGGGAGATGTGCGAGTACGATTACGCCGGCGGATTGCGGGGCGAACCCATGAAAGTGATGACGGGAGAAGTCATCGGCCTCCCTATACCATCTAATGCTGAGATAGTCATCGAGGGGGAATGCCCACCGGGCGAGACGGTCTTAGAGGGCCCCTTCGGGGAATGGGCGGGCTATTACGCCAACCGGGGAAAGCTCCCCGTGCCCGAGCCTATAGTCAGGGTCAAGAAGGTGATGTACCGAACCAACCCCATCCTTACTTGTTCCAATCCTTCCCGTCCCCCCCACGAGCACTCCTTCCACCGCTCGGCCATAAGGTCAGCGCTAATCTGGGACGAGCTAGAGAAGCTGGGCGTCCCCGACGTTCGGGGGGTGTGGTGCCACGAGGCCGGCGGCTCTCGGCTACTTAATGTGGTGTCTGTAAAGCAAAGGTATCCCGGCCATGCCAAGCAGGCCGGAGTGCTCGCCGCTCAGTGTCACTCTGGGGCCTATGTGGGCCGCTACGTCATCGTGGTGGATGAGGACATCGACCCCTCCAACATCTACGACGTCCTCTGGGCTCTGGCCACCCGTTCCGACCCGGAGAGGTCCATCGATATCATCCGGCGTTGCTGGAGCAGCTCGGCAGACCCCGCCTTTCATCCCGACCAGAAAGGTTTTAACTCTCGAGCCATCATCGAGGCCTGCCGCCCCTACGAGTGGATGGGCGACTTGATGCCGGTGGCAGAAACCAGCCCTCAGCTTCGCCAGAAAATACTGGACAAGTTCGGCCGCAGCATAATCGAGTGATCCCATGGAAGAGGCGGGATGAAATGAACCAATCTTGGGACTTGCGGGAGTGTCTTTCCCTCCTGGAGGGCACTCCTGATCTCCTTCATCTCACTAAAGAGGTGGATCCCCACCTCCAGTTGAGCGCCATCTCTAAAAAGCTGGACGGCGGCCCGGCCCTGGTCTTCGACCGCCTCAAAGGCTACCCCGGTCTTCGAGTCATGGCCAACCTCACGGCGCGGCGGGAGCGGGTTTTCCAGCTCTTCGGCGTGACGGATATGCACGCTTTCCGTGACCTCCTCCTCCACGGCCTCCACAGCCAGGTCAGACCCCGCCTGGTGGAAACAGCCCCCTGCCAAGAGGTGGTGATAGATAGAGATATAGACCTGATGCGCCTCCTCCCCGTCCCCTGGCACGCCCTGGGCGATTCCGGGTCTTTCATCACCGCCGGAGTGGTGGTAGCTCGGGACCCGGAGACGGGGGCGCAAAATATGTCCATCCACCGCCTCCAGGTGAAGGGACCTGATCGCACCGGCATTAAGATCGACCAGGGGCGACATCTGGGGATTATGTTCCAGAAGGCAACGGAGCGGGGCCAGAATCTGGGGGTCGCAGTGATCGTCGGCCTGCATCCGGCGGTCATGCTGGGGGCCACGGCCATGGGGGCCGAGGCTCCTTACGGCAAGGACGAGCTGGAGATTGTGGGCGGCATCATGGGCGTACCGGTGCCGGTGGTGAAGTGCCGCTCGGTAGACCTGAGGGTGCCGGCTATGGCGGAGATCGTCATAGAAGGCGATCTTTTAAGGGATGAGATAGAGGAAGAGGGCCCCTTTGGCGAGTACACCGGTTACTACTGTCCCATAGAAAGAGGCCCCGCCCTCCGCATCCACACCGTCACCCATCGGCGTAATCCTATCTATTACGATATCATCGGCTCGGAGCGGTGGATGCTCAAGGCCCTCATCCAGGAGCCTCTCATCCTGGAGAACGTGCGCCGAGCGGTGCCCATCGTCCAGGACCTGTGCATGACCATGGGGGGATGCGGCAAACACCACGTGGTGGTTCAAATAGCCAAGACCAGCCCCATCCACGAAGGCTTCCAGCGCAACGCCATCCTCTCCGTCTTCCACACCCTCAAAGATGTGGACATGGTCATCGCCGTGGATGAAGACGTAGATATCTACGACCCCCAGGACGTGGAGTGGGCCTTGGCCACTCGCTTCGACGCCGCCCATGACCTGATGGTCATCACCGGCGCCCGCTCCCACGAGATAAACCCCATCGCCAAGGAGGGCATCCGGGGGAAGATGGGCCTGGACGCCACGGTGCCCCTGGCGGAAAAGCAGCACTTTGAGCGGGTGAAGTACCTGCCCGTGGAGCCAAAAGACTTCGTATAACATCTTCATAAAGGCATCGCCAACACCCTTGACGCTTGCTATATCATAATTCCTACCGACTCAGTACGAAGGAGAAGGACATGGAGCTAAGGGGAGACTATCTTTGTCCCTGGTGGCGGGAGCTTCTGAAGCGGCTTCCTCCGGATCGGGAGGAACACATCCTTTACACGGGAAGGTCCCCCTCGTCCCCCCTCACTTGCCAGTGGTGCCGCCGTTGCGAGCGAGGCCGGCTACGGCCGCCAGACGCAGGGTAAAGTAGTGTCGCTCAAAGAGAATGGGGGCAGCAAGCCGTCTCGCTATCGGTGGGTGATGATAGGAATGTTTTGGGCGGGGACCTTAGGGGTGGCTTTGTGGTCCCGATCCTTGGGGATCATGTTGCCTTCCATGACCCAGGAGTTGGGACTTACCCCCGTGCAGGCGGGGTGGTTGGGCTCTGTGTCTTGGTTAGGTATGACCTTCCTTTCCATCGCCTTTAGCTGGTGGATGTCTCGATACAGTGCTGTAAAGCTAATGGCCGCGTCTCTCTTTCTAGGTGCATTGTTCGTCTTTCTTCACGGGCGGGCTTCCGACTACGCTACCCTTCTCGCGACTCGCATCCTGGCGGTGGTGGCGGCGCTAATCGAACGAGGGCCGGTAAGGGCGCTCCTGATCCAGAAATGGTTCCCGCCCCGAGAGATCGCCCAAGTCAATGGCTTCAGCACCTGTTTCGCTTCCGGCGGGGTAGCGGTGGCGGTGGTGTTGACTCCCTTCCTTCTCGTCCTTTTGGGAGGTTGGAGAAACACCATCTACTTTATGGCCGCTGCTTTGTTCCTCGTTGGAATAGTTTGGGTTCTCCTGGCTCGGGAAAGGGAGGGGTGGGAGGGTATCAGCACCTCGACGGATGGCGGGACACCCCTCATCGTCATCCTGAAACAGCGCGCGCTATGGCTAGTGGGCTTCGGCCTCTTCGGCTCAGAGGTGGTCTGGGGAGCCTACCTCACCTTCTGGCCTACTTATTTAGTGGACACCTTTGCCATGCCGTTAGCTACTCCTGGCCTTCTCCTCGGTCTATTCCAGGTGGGCATTGTTGGCGGAGCCTTTTTCAGTGGCTTCCTATCGGAGTGGATCGGCCGTCGAAAGCCCATTCTTCATATCTCCGGCTTTGCACTGCCTCTCCTTTGTTATAGCCTGCTACTAACCAACTCCGTGTCCCTCCTTGCCCTTCTCGCCGTAGCCAGCGGGCTGGCTTGGATCTCTTTTCCTATCTTGAATACTATCCCTTACGAACTGCCCGGGATGAAGCCCCGGGAGATTGTGGTTGCCACGGCCTTGGTTCATACCATTCTTACTGTAGGTGGGGCTTTAGGCCCTCTTCTGGTAGGAGTCATGTACGAAAGAACAGCTTCCCTTGACCTTGCCCTGGGGGTAGCCTCTCTCTTTGGCTTCCTGGTGTTTATCGCCAGCCTATTTATACCGGAAACGGGGCGCGTAGCGCGGGAAGCGGGGAAGTTGGAGAAGGCTACCACCCGTCCAACTACTTGACAAATTGCGGCAGGCAAGCTAGTATTCATAACGCAATTGGCAGCGAGGCTGGAGGAGTCTCAACGTGATAATAGTAAAAAGGAGGTATTGCTGTGGGATATGGTGAGGAACCCCGGAGGTATTGGGGCAGAAAACTTTCCCGCCGAGCGGTTTTGCGTTCGGGCCTCCGGCTGGGTATGGGAATAGCCGGACTATCTCTGGTGGGCTGTGCGGCAGCGCCAGCAGTCACCCCCACCCCGGGCAAGGCCCCAGTCGGTGCAACCCCGACTCCAGCCGCCAGAGTGACCCCAACCGCAGCACCCACGGCGGGGGGCACCTTAATCGTGCGCGGAAACAGTACCCAGGGCTTTGACCCGGATAATGCAACCGGTGGGGCAGACGCCTATCGGTTCCCCAACGTCTACAACAGCCTGACCGCCGTGGACCCAGTGGGGAAATCCATTCCTGAGCTGGCGGAGTCCTGGGAGACCCCCGACCCCACCACGGTGGTCCTTAAGCTCAAGAAGGGCGTCAAGTTCCACGACGGCACGGACTTCAATGCCCAGGCCGTCAAGTTCAACTACGATCGAACTCTCCACCCGGACCAGATCGGCTATCCTAAGTTCAAGTCTAAAGCAGCGCAGCACCTGGTCGCCGTAAAGTCATACGAGGTAGTGGACGACTATACCTTCAAAATTATCCTCAAGGGACCCAGCGGATCCTTTCTCTACGTGGGCACGGGAGGGCAGATGGCTTCCGATGCCCCGGGCTGGATGGTGTCTCCCGCTGGGGTGAAAAAGCTCGACAATGATCTGCTAAAGCAGGGCGTGGGCACCGGTCCCTTCGAGTTCGTGGAGTGGCTCATGGACGAGCGCGTCTCTGTGAAGAAGTTCCCCGGCTACTGGGAGAAGGGGATACCCTACCTGGACGGGATAAAGTGGCTGGTTATTCCTGACAGCACGACGGCCATGACCATGCTGAAGAGCGGCGAGGTTATGTGGGATAACTGGTTCGATTTCAAGGACCTGGAGACCATAAAAGCGGACCCCAACCTGAATCTGGTGCTGATACCCACCGCTGGCACAGTTACCCTGACTTTGAACCAGAAGAAGCCCCCCTTCAACAACACCGCCCTGCGCCAGGCGGTCTGGTACGCCATCGACCGGGATGCCATCACCAAGGTGGTCTACAAGGGGACACGCCCTCCCGCCGAGGCCTGGTTCCCCTCTACCTCATGGGCCTACGACGCCTCCCTGAAGGGTTACCCCGTGGACCTGGACAAGGCCCGGGCTAAGCTGAAGGAGGGGGGCAAGCCCGACGGCTTCGAGTTCACCATCAAAATAGCCAGCGCCTTTCCGGACTGGGTTCAGGCGGCCGAGATAATGCAGGCCATGCTGGCCAAGGTGAATATCAAGACCAAGGTGGAGCTGGTGGAGCGGGCCGCCATGAGCACGCAGAGGGCCGAGGGCAACTTCGAGGCGGAGTCCGTGGGCTGGTCCGGCGACGTGGAGCCGGCCGCCGACCTGCTGGGCATACACAGCAAGAAGAGCGCTCGCGGCCCCTTTGTTCTGGACGGCGAGGACCCGGTGACCAAACAGGTGGATGCCCTCATGGACAAAGGGGACAGCACCTTCAATTTAGAGGAGCGCAAGGCCGCCTACAAGGAAGTGCAGAAGCTTATGCTGGATCAGGCCTATCACCGCCTCATCCTAACCTACGAGACCTCCCGCCATGCGCACCACAAGAAGGTCAAGGGCTACGTGCAGTACCCGGGGCGGTTCTTCTCCTCTTACCGTCCGGTCTGGATACAAAAGTAGCTGGTGTGGTTTACCCCGTAGCTTGGCTCGGGTGAATTGAGGAAGGAGGGGCTGGCTTGCTAATAACAACGAAAAAACCGTGGTCAGAGGTTCAGGAGATGGCGGCTGACTACCAGACCCTGGGTATCGTCGGCTGTGGCGATTGCTGCGCCGCCTGCCAGACGGGAGGCTCAGAGCAGATAAAAGAGGCAGCCGCCAAGCTTACGGAAGAGAGTAAAAAGGAGATCGTCTTCTCCTTTACCTGCGAGGCCCCTTGCGACCAGCGTATTATCCGGCGGGACCTGCGACGGGTGTCCAAGGAGCTGTCCCAGGTGGACGCCCTGGTCGTCATGACCTGTGGCATCGGGGTCCAATCCCTGGCCCATGTGGTGGATAAGCCTCTTATCCCCACCAATAACACCCAGTTCCCCGGCTCTGCCGCCCGTCTGGGTGCCTTCTATGAGTATTGTAGCACCTGTGGCGACTGCGTCCTGGGGGAGACGGCGGCCATTTGCCCCGTCACCATGTGTCCCAAAGGCCTCCTGAACGGCCCCTGCGAGGAGGTGGCCGAGGGTATGTGTGACGTCTTTGGCTACCAAAAGCCCTGCGCTTGGACAGACATTTACGCCCGGTTGAAGGCCCGTAACAGCACGGACTACCTTCAGAAGGTGCGCCCGGCGCGAGATTGGTCGTCCCGGATGTCCCCCCGGCAGGTGGTATGGGCGAGATGACGAAGAACAACGGTGGGTTTCTCTTCACTGCCCAGTGGGAGACGCCCGGTTCCCTCTCTTTGGAGCCCCTATTGCAAGGTCTGGAGGCTCTGAAGAAGGGGGGCGAGGTGGTTCATATCCTGGAAGGAGAGGGGGGATTGAGTCCCTTGGTGGCGGCGGCCAAGGCTCGCAAGATGGGCCTGAAGCCCGTGGTTCACGTCCAATGTCGAGATCGAAATCGTCGTGCCCTCTTCTCCGACCTGGCAACTTTGGCTGCCCTGGGGGTAAAAGAGGTGGTGATCTCCACCGGGGGGCACTCGCCTCAACTGGCTCCAGCCAAGCCAGTGTATGACCTGGATGTCATTCAGATATTGCAGATGATGCAAGACATGGGCAGGGGGAGGGATCTGGCGGGGAGACCCCTTGCCGGGTCTTTCTCTGTGTCACCGGGGGTGGTGGTCAATCTTAGAGGGGAGCCGGAGTTGGAGAAGCTATCGTTACGGAAGAAAATGGATATGGGTGCTGCCTTCGCCCTTCTCACCCCCTCGACGAGGCTAGAAGAGATAGAAGCGGTGGCCTCTTGGGTCTCTCTGCCTACTATCGCCAGTGTGAAGCTGGAGGAGGCGAATAGCCAGGAGATCGTCGCCATGGCCCGGCCTTTGATGAATGGTGGCGTCCGTGGGCTGAACTTGATAGTGGGTTCAGGCCAGGAGGGCCGGGGGGCGGAGGTGCTGGCTCAGATGCGGAGGAGCCTATCATGAGCGTGCTCACCATGCGAGATAGAGGAAGAAGGGTTCTGGCCCTGGGCAACGAGGCTATCGCCAGGGGGGCTTTGGAGGCGGAGATCGGCTACTTCAGCACCTACCCGGGCACTCCCGCCTCTGAAGTGGGCGATAGCATCTACGAAGTGATAGATGAGCTGAAGGGCCTCCACTTTGAATACAGCACCAACGAGATGGTGGCCTTTATGGGTGCCGTGGGCGCCAACCTGACGGGAGTAAGGGCCATATCGGCCATGAAGCACCAGGGCGTCAACGTTATCGCCGATGCCTTGGGTAACGTGGGCTATCGGGGTGGGGCGCGGGGGCTGGTCATCATCAGCGGCGGCGACCCTGGCCAGATAAGCTCCAACACGGAGCAGGAGAATCGGTGGTACGCCCCCCTGTTTCACGTCCCCCTGGTGGTGCCCAGCACCATCCAGGAAGCCAAGGACTTTACTATCGAGGCCTTCCAGATCTCCGAAGAGTTTGAGATGCCGGTGATGTTAGACGTCAGCATCCAACTTTGTCACTCCACCGGTGACTTAGAGTTGGGGGAGTTGCCGGAGGCATGGCCGGGAGCGGGCCGATTTAAGGGTCAACCTCGCATCGACCGGCGGGGGCCCGGGTCCCAGGAGGGGCCTCCCGGACACATCGTTCTTCTGGAGAAGGAGGCCAAGGTCCGCCGCATAGCGGCGGACACGGAGCTGAACCGGATTCTGCCTGGCAGCGCCCCCTGGGGTGTCATCACCTCCGGCACCTGTTTCGGCTATACCTTGGAGGCCTTAAATATTCTCGGCCTGAAGGACGTTCCCGTGCTGAAGCTGGGCCTGGTCTACCCCATAGCTCCCGACCTTATCTCTCGCTTCGCTAGAGGTCTAAAGAAGCTGATTATCGTAGAGGAGCTGGACGGATTCATCGAGAACCAGGTGAAGGGCCTGGCCTACGACCTAGACCTGAGGATTCCTATCGTGGGCAAAGAGGTCTTTCCGGCTACGGGGGCTTTTTCCGCCACCCGCGTCGCCGACAAGCTGAGCCAGCACCTGGAATTGCCCTTGCCCCAGGAGTTCGCCGCCGCCAAAGAGCGTCGGGACCGGATGGCCAGTGGCCAGGAGCTAGCTGCCCCCGCCCGGGGCAACGCCTTTTGTCCCGGTTGCCCCCATCGGGGCAGCGCCTATGCCATTAAGCTGGCCAAGGGCGACGAGGGCATATGCGGCGGCGATATCGGCTGCTACGCCATGGCCAGCGGACCGCCTTACAATCTCACCCAGTGGGGCCTTTGCATGGGTGCCAGCATCGGAGTGGGGCAAGGAGTGGCCCATAAGCTGCCCGGTACGCCCGTCATGGCCATCATCGGAGACTCTACCTTCTTCCACTCTGGTCTGCCCTCTGTTGTCAACGCCGTCCAGCACAAGGCCGATTTTCTCCTCATTATTCTGGACAACTATTGGACTTCCATGACGGGACATCAGCCTGTGCCCAGCACGCCTAAGACAGTGGAGGGCAACCCCCTGGACCATGTAGATTTGAAAGAGCTTCTGCGGGGGTTGGGGGTACAGTACATTCGCACTGCCGATCCCTTCCGCCCTCTGGACATGGCGGCCACGGTGGCCGAGGCTATGAAGGTGCCTGGGGTCAAGGTAGTCATCGCCCAGGGGGAGTGTGTGCTCCAGTCCCAGCGGCGGCTGCGCTACCAACCCGCTTCGGTCAAGAAGGTTTACGATATTGAGCCGGAGCGGTGCCAGAAGTGCGACATCTGTTTTGCACAATTCGCCTGCATCGCCATCCAAAGCGCCGAAGAGGATGGAAACACCTACTACTACATCGATCAGGGTCTGTGCAACGCCTGCGGGGCGTGTCGCCTCCTGTGCCCCAACTCGGCCATTCACCAGACAGAATTGAATCCCCACCTGGTGGGAGCGAAGGCATGAGGCAGTACAATATTTTAATTTGTGGCGTAGGGGGGCAGGGGATTATGACCCTGGGGACATTGCTCCTGAGTGCCGGTATGCCCCAAGGGTATCGAGTCATCGGGGCCGAGTATCGGGGCTCCGCTCAGCGGGGTGGCCCCATCAACTCCACGGTGCGCTATGAAATCTTTGAAGGAGGAGATGGCTCCGACGAGCGCCGCTTCGTATATCCCGGTGAACTACCCTTGGGTGCCGCCAATCTCCTCATCGCTGTGGAAGCGGCCGAGGCTTTGCGCAACGCCTTCTATCTCTCTCGGGGCGCCACGGCCGTGGTCAATACCTACACTATTAAACCCAAAACGCAAGCCCGCTATCCCAGCGTGGACGAATTGGTAGCCCACCTCAAGGAGACTACCGACCGGGTGTATACCTTTCCTGCCAACCAGTTGAGCATGGAGCGCTACGGAAGCTACCGGATGGCCAATGCCATGCTCCTGGGGGTGGCCCTGGCCCGCTCCGATTTGCCGGTGCCCCGAGAGACTATCGAGGGCTTGCTGCGGAGTCGGGAAGAGCGAGAAGCCTTAGCTCTGGGCTTCAATGGTGCTTAGAGGTGAAGAAAGAGGTTCCTGTGCGCATCGTCGAACTGACGATGCCCCTTTATGAAGGCATGGGCTACGGCAACGTATACCCTCAGGAGCGGCCCTTTGAGATCCGGTGGCTATATCCGCCAGAGTACGGCAGTTCGCGGGCCGTCTACATCATGAGTAACGAACCGGGGACTCGTCTCCTTTTGCCCAGCAGCCGCGTGGAGCGAAGAGATGCTCCCCGATTGGATGAGATAGACCTTCGTCAGTTTGTAATGAGGGATGCGGCTATTCTGGATGTCCCCAAGGGCGCCCTGGAGGTTGTGAGGGCTGAAGATATCGATGGGGCCTAGGTCAGGGCCGATGTGTATCAGGGAGATGCTATCATAGTGCGCACCGGGTGGGGTGACAACGAAAGCTACGTTACCATGGGAGAAGACTATGAGCTCCGGAGCCCATACTACTCCGATGAAAGCCTGAAACGGCTGGCGGAGCTCATGGTCCAAAACAAGAGCGATCTCTTTGGCTACGACGTGGCCAACTGCTACGATTACACTGAGCTGAAGCGAGCCTGGTGTGCCCAGACCCCCCGGCCCCAACCCTGGCCCTCTCCGGAGGCCAAGGCTTTCATCGCCCAGCAGGCGGCCCGCGGTCACGGGCCGGCCTACAGTAGTCGTATGTTGGGGCATATTTTTGGGGCAGGCATTGCCGCCATAGGGGGCCTGACGAACTGCGGTGCCATCTCTTGTGCCCGGGTAAAGCTCATTGCCTTGCCCCTTCGGATAAAGGGGGTGACCTCCGCCGCCTGCCATGTCATTGCCCTGGAGGATTAGTTGGGGGGTGGGGTTTTTGGGGGATAAAGTTCTGAAAAGATGGGAAAGGAGGTGCCCGGATTCAGATAGCCGGCTGAGGTGTACGTCAAGACGTAAAAAGTAGCGGGTATTAGGAATTGGCTAGAAGGAGGTTCCCGTGCGTATGATCAACCTTACCATGCCCTTCTTTGAGGGCATGGGCTACAGTACTGTTTATCCTCAGGAGCAACCCTTCACGGTGGAGTGGATCTATACCTGGGAGAAACACGGCCACCAGAGGGGCGTTCATATTTTCAGCTCTGAGCCGGGCACTCGCATGATCCTGCCCAGCATTTCTGTAGAGCAGAAGGACAGCCCCAAACTGGACGAGATTGACCTGCAGCAGTTCGTATTGCGGGACACAGCCATCTTGGATGTTCCCAAAGGTGCCGAGGAGGTGATAACGGCTGCCGATATCGATAAGGCAATGGCCAAGGCCGATGTACGGCAAGGAGATGCCATCTTGGTGCGCACGGGATGGGGTACAGAGAAGCGCCTGATGGAGCTGGGGGATAAGTATGAGCTTACCAGCCCCTACTACTCGGACGAGGCCTGCGTCCGCCTGCTGGAGATAATGAACCGGTACAAAAGCAACCTCTTCTGCTACGACGTGGCTAACTGCTCCGACTATACCCAGACCAAGGCCACCTGGTGCAAGCTGCAACCTCGACCCAAGTCCTATGTTTCCTCAGAGGCCAAAGCCTTCTTGGCGGAGCAGGACCAGCTACGCCACGGGCCCGGGCCGCGACGGAACGTCATGCGCTTCTTCGAGGCCGGCATCGCGGCCATCGGCGGTATGGTGAACTGCACTGAGATCTCCAAACCTCGCTTCAAGCTGACGGCGCTGCCCTTCCGCATCAAGGGATGGGGCGTGGCGGGCTGTAGCGCCATCGGCATTGAAGACTAGCCAGAAAAGCAGAATAAAAAGAAGGGGTGAAACCCTCTAATAGTTTGTGGTCTTGCTGGCGGAGCAAGGACTAGAGAGGAGAGGTGCGATGCAAGACCTGGAGAGTTGGCGCCGGGATTACAGCCTCACCGAGGAAAAAAGGAGGATGCGCAGCCATCCTCGGGTCATGAAGGGGAGGCCCCTCTCAGAATCGGAGCGGGGCCACCTGACCCTGGCCAACACGGAGAACTCGGGGCTACGAACCATCATCTCCTGGATCGAGTCCCTTCCCCCCGGGGGACGCTCCAACAAACACGGCCACCAAAATGAGGCCATCTTCTACATCTTGGAGGGCAAGGGCTACGACATACACGATGGGGAGCGCTTCGACTGGGAAGCGGGGGACATCTGCATTGTGCCTCCGGGGTGTGTCCACCAGCACTTCAACGCCAGCACCACGGAGTGGGCCCGAGCTTTAGTCATCAATCCGAAGCCACTGTACGTGAGCATTAACCTGATGGAGCAGAAGCAGGTGGAGTTGATCACCCATTAATTGCCCATAGATAGATAGGGAAAGGAGAGGGCTATGGCGCGTGTGGTGGTTGTGGGGGCGGGTGTGGGCGGCTTATCAGCCGCTATTACTGCAGCCCAGGCAGGGGTGGAGACCATCCTTATCGAGCGAAACGACTTCCTTTCCGGACTGTGCGTCTGGTCGGGCCATCATGGGGGCGGCTACGCTATAGAGGAGACCCAGCTCATGGGTGGGGGGAGCCTACGTTTTCATGACGCATTGAAAAAGTACGCCACCTACTGGCAGCACGAGCTATCGGACTGGAAAGAGGGGGTATGGGAGGGAGATGAGGCCTTCGCCTACGATGTCCTGAAATCGGATGAGGCGGCATGGGAAGCTTTGTCGGGGGCTAGAGTAAAGGTGATGCTGCGGAGCCAGATGGTGGACGTGGCCATGAAGGGAAATCGCTTGGAGGCGGTGGTGCTCAGCAACGGCACCCGGGTGGCGGGGGATGCCTTTGTGGATGCTACCGGTCGGGCTGGCTTCAGGGCGTGGTGTGAGGGATGGGGCCAGGGATGCGGTATGTGCATATTGAAGTGTCCCATTTATGGCGACTGCACCAGCGTTAGTACCAAGGCGGGCGTCGCCGATGTCCGTCCCCAGGGGGGCCATCGCCAGGCGGGAGGCCCCCGCTTTTTCCAGGCCACTATGGTGCTTCAGGATAGCGTCGCCCCCTGGCTCCTGGAGGCATGTATGGAGGCCAAGGCCCGCTACTTTTACCATGTCCCCCAGGAGTTTCTGAATATGGACCTGAGTCGGGAGTGGCTTCATCCGGATCGCCCACTGCCCGCCGAGGCCGGCTTCTACGAGGGGCCTGAGTTTCTCATCAACTATTGCCCTTGGATGAAGGTTCATGCCAACGTGCCTGCCCATATCCTGCGTCGTATGCCCGGCTTCGAGGACGCTTTTTTCGTCACCCCCTTGACGGGGGATGCCAACACCGTCTTCATCAAGCGCTCCGCCCCCACGGACGACACGTTGCGGGTTGATGGGTTGGCCAACCTCTTTGCCGCTGGAGAGCGGGCGCGCACCGTTTCCAGCATGGGCACTTGCATGCCCCTGGGTGACCTAGCGGGCCACAACGCCGCTCGGGTGGCCCTGGGCCGGGAACCGGTAGCCCTGCCCACCTCCACCATTCTTGGCTATTTCATCAATGTGATTCGGATAGGCAACCCTCCTGCTGGCGGCCCTCGCTTTACCGGCCCCAAGGGGGAAAGCCCTCCCGTGTGGAGGGAAAAAGGCTTTATTAGTGATGACAGCGGGAAGGACATAAAGCGTATTCGGCAGGAGGTTGAGAAGGCGAATTTAGTGGGAATCTACCAGCAGAGACTGGCGTAAAATGTAGGGGCAGGTTTCAAACCTGCCCCAACTAGACAGGAGGACAAAATGGCTATCCCTACCGTTGTTAGTCAAGAGTTGTGGAACACCTACACCTACGCCACCTGGAGTGCCATTAACCGACTCTTGCCCCGGGAGACAGTTCAGAAGATTAAAGACCTGGCAGGGGAAATCGCCTACAGTGAGATGGAAGCCAAGCATAACCTGGCGGAGATCAAAGAGCCGGTGGCCCTCCTGGAGCGCCTGGGTGAGCTATTGACTCAGATGGGCTACGCTACCTTTCACTTTGAGCACGTCGGCCCCAACGAGTTCTATCGCTACATGAAAGACTTGAGCCTGCCCGACTGTCCGGGCAAGCTGCGCGATGAAGGAGGCTTGCTCCCTGGCCCCTCCCACGCCATTATGGCTGCCTCCATAAGAAAGAGGTTTCCTAACGTGAGACTGGAATCCCAGCATACCGACGAGCCGCCCCATCCCGTCCACGGCCCTCGCTCCCACGAGAAGATCGTCGTGGGGTGAGCGGCAAAACACGAAGGGACGAAAAGGAGAATGACTTATGAGGCAGAAAAGCCTCAATGCAGCAAGCGCCGCCCCTAGATAGGAGGACAAAATGGCCATCCCTACCGTTGTTAGTCAAGAGTTGTGGAACACTTACACCTACGCCACCTGGAGTGCCATTAACCGGCTCTTGCCCCGGGAGACAGTTCAGAAGATTCGAGA
Source organism: Chloroflexota bacterium (assembly GCA_016183425.1). Lineage (GTDB taxonomy): Bacteria > Chloroflexota > Dehalococcoidia > JACPEP01 > JACPEP01 > JACPEP01. The sequence continues at coordinate 6,740 of JACPEP010000008.1, read as the reverse complement.
CCTGACAGGGGAAATCGCCTACGATGAGTTGGAAGCCAGGCATAACCTGGCAGACATCAAAGACCCGATGACCCTCTTAGAACGCCTTGGTGAGCTGCTGACTCAGATGGGCCTTGCCACCTTTCACTTTGAGCACGTCGGCCCCAACGAGTTCTACCGCTACATGCAGGACTTGAGCATTCCCGACTGCCCGGGCAAGCTAAAGGATGAGGGAGGCCTGCTTCCCGGCCCCTCCCACGCCATTATGGCCGCTTCTATAAAGAAGAGGTTCCCCAACTTAAGGCTGGAGTCCCAGCACACCGATGAGCCACCCCACCCCCTATACGGCCCCCGCTCCCATGAGAAGATTGTCTCGAAATAAAGGAAAACAAGAAAGGAGTCGAAAGAAGTTGAGAAAGCTGAGAAACTCCACGACAGTCCCCACCTTGGGCGCCGAGAAAGAGGCCCCTTAAGACGATCTTTCGTCGTCAAAGGATCCCAAAGTTACAAGAGAAGGAGGAAGACCATGAACGAAGAGAGCAGCTATTGGGACAGGATGTCCCAGAAGCGCCTCAGTCGGCGGCGGCTGATGTCCATGGCCGCCCGGGCAGGGCTGGGTTTAGCCGGAGCGACCCTCTTGGGCTGCGCTGCGGCGCCTGCTCCTACCCCCACCAAAGCACCAGGGGCACCGCCAGCCGCTCCAACGCCTACCACCAGACCAGCCGCCACCCCCACCCCCGCCGCCACCTATGGCGGACAGTTACTGGTAACCGGGCGGAGCACAACCGTCCTCGACCCGGACAACCAATCCGGGGGCCGGGACGCCTTTAACCACTGGAACATGTACGATGGCCTCACCAGCCTGAACACCAAGGGCGAGATCATCCCCGGCCTGGCCGAGTCCTGGGAGATCCCTGATCCCACCACCATCATCCTGAAGCTGAGGAAGGGGGTCAAGTTCCACGACGGCACCGACTTCAACGCCCAGGCCGTCATCTTCAACTTCGACCGGCGGGCGAACCCGGACCGCATCGGGTACCCCAAGTTTAAGTCCAAAGTGGCGCCCGATTTTGAGCTGGCTAAGACCTACGAGGCATTAGATGATTATACCGTCAAAATAACCCTCTTCCGGCCTAGCGTCAGCTTCCTCTATAGCGGCCTCAGCGGAACAACCTCCGCGGGCGCTGTGGGATGGATGGTCTCCCCGGCGGCGGTGAAGAAGTACAACAACGACCTGCGCCAAGCCAGCGTCGGTACCGGCGCCTTCATGTTCGAAGAATGGAAGATGGACGATAAGATCGTCTTCAAGAAGAACCCCAGCTACTGGCAGAAGGGCATCCCCTATCTAGACGGCATAACCTGGCTGGTCATCCCGGACACCACCGTGGCCTTGACCATGCTCAAGAACAAGCAGGCCCACATGGACAACTGGATGACGGAAAAAGAGGTGCCCTTGGTCAAGGCCGACCCCGACCTGGTGCTGGGTTTCAAGACGATGCCGGGGTGGATAAGCTTTGAGATGAACCTGAAGAAGTCCCCCTTCGATAAGCTGGCGGTGCGCCAGGCCATGGCCTACGCCATAGACCGAAAGGCTATTTCAGACGTGGTCTTCCAGGGATTGGTACCACCGGCCGATGCCTGGTTCCCCCCGGGCACATGGCCCTATGACCCCAGCATAAAGGGCTACCCCTACGATATGGCTAAGGCCAAAGAGAAGCTGAAGGAAGGTGGCTACCCTGATGGCTTCGACGTGGATATCACCGTCAGTGAGGCCCAGCCAGAGTACATCGCCTCAGCAGAGGTAATACAAGAAATGCTGAGAAAGATAGGGGTGAGGGCCAAGCTCCAGGTTACCGAGCGGGCCAAGGCCCTGGATATGATGAACAAGGGGGAGTTTGTGGCCGCCATGTACGGCTCTTCCGGCGCTCCTGACCCCACCGCCCACCTCATGGAGGTGGGCCACAGCCGCAATGACCGGGTGGGCAACACAGTTAACAAGGATGACCCTCTGGTGAAACGCCTCGATGCCCTTGTCGACAAGGCGGACACCACCTTCAGTATAGAGGCGCGCAAGCCCATCATTGCCGAGTTCCAGAAGATCCAGGTGGAGGAGGTGTACCGGAACCTGTTCCTGGTCTACCAGATAGCCCGATTCGTGTGGCGGAAGGAGGTTCAAGGCTTCGAGACGCTACCGGGGCGCTTCGCCAGCGACTATCGCACCACCTGGCTGAAAAAATAGACTCCCATCAGTCAACAGATAGAGCCGTCAAAAGGAGGTAATAGTGCAAGATCTCGAGGCGTGGCGTCGAGACTATAGCCTGACGGAGGAAAAGAGAAGGATACGGAGCCACCCCAGGGTGATAAAGAACCCCCTGGCCCAGTTTGAAAAGGGTCACCCCGGCAGCGTCGGCCCGTCCAACTCCGGGTTGCGCACCGTAGACGCCTCCTGGGAGGTGCTGCCCCCGGGGGGACGCTCCAGCAAGCACGGCCATCAGAATGATGCCATCTTTTACATTCTGGAGGGCAAAGGCTATGACATCCACGATGGGGAACGCTTCGACTGGGAGGCGGGAGACGTCTGCATAGTGCCGCCGGGGTGCGTTCATCAGCACTTCAACGCCAGCGATACCCAGCGGGCAGTGGCGCTGGTCATCAGAGGTAAACCTCTCTACCTGAACATCAACCTTATGGAGCAAAAGCAGGTGGAGCCGCCCTGGAGCCCCCAGGGTAGCTGAGACTACTGTGGCAGAAGGAGAAGACAAGATGTTTGACCAGGAAACCAAGGCATCGCGACAAGGGACAGCGCGAGCCAACTTCTACCAGGAGGCCCTTCGCCAAGCGAAAGAGGAGAAGGAAAGGGCTGCCCGGGAGAAGACGGTGATTCGCCACCAGGAGATGCCCTGGGAGGATTGTCCCCAGGGCAAGCTAAAACACCTGGTGAACGAGAAGATGGACACCCGCCTCAGGTCGCTGGACATCTATATGCAGGAGCTACCCCCCGGTGGCCGCTCCGGCAAGCATCGTCACATGGCGGAGGAGTACATCTACGTCCTAGAGGGCAAGGGCTATGACATCCACTGGGATGTGGACGTGGAGATCAAAGACAAATACGACCTGAAGGTTCAGGAACAGGGGACGCGACACGATTGGGAGGCAGGGGACGCCATCTGGATCCCCATCAACACCGCGCATCAGCACTTCAACGCCGACCCTGCGAAGCCAGCCCGATTCATCTCCTCCACCAACCGAGTTTACAAGCTGGTGGGGTTCAATGATTTGGAGCAGTTGGAGGATGCGCCATCCTCCTGATTCTGAGATCTGAAAGGAGATAAATAATGGCGCGTGTGGTGGTTATTGGCGCTGGTGTGGCCGGCCTGGGTGCTGCCCTGACGGCCGCTCAGACCGGGGTGGAGACCATTCTCCTGGAGCGAAACGACTTCCTCTCCGGTCTATGTATATGGTCTGGCCTCCACGGCGGCGGGCCTGTTCTGGAGGAAATGCGGCTTGTGAGCAGTGGCAGCATTCGCTGGCACGACTCCCTCAAGAGGTATGCCCTTTTCTGGGAGCATGATCTGCCCTCCGCTCAGGACAACCTGGGAGATCGGGAGGAATCCTTCGCCTATGATGTCATGAAAGCGGACCAGGCGTCTTGGGAGGCCCTGGAGGGCACTGGAGTGAAGGCGATGCTCCGCAGCCAGGTGGTGGACGTGGAGAAGGAAGGCAACCGTCTTAAGGCGGTGGTGCTCGCCAACGGCACCCGAGTAGAGGCGGACGCCTTCGTGGATGCCACGGGTCGAGCGGGATTGATGAAGGAGTGGTGCGAAACGCTGGGCCAGGGATGTGGCATGTGTGTGTTGAAATGTCCCCTCTTCGGAGAGTGCATCAGCCCTGCCGTCAAAGCTGGTGCCGCCGACATCTATCCCGAGGGGCATCACCAGTCGGGCGGTCCTCGCTTTTTCCAGGCGGTCATGGTCCTACCGGAAAGCGTAGAGCCTTGGCTCAGAGACGAAATGCTCGCCGCCAAAGGAGTCTACTGGTATCGCGTTCCCGAGGAATGGCTGGGTAAAGATGTGACCTCCCAGTGGTGTTCTCCCCATCGACCCCTCCCTCTCCCCAACGGCTTTGTGGAAGAGCACTTTCTTATCAACTATACCCCGTGGCTGAAGGTCCACCTGAACGTCCCCCTCCATATTCTTCGGCAACTGCCCGGTTTTCGAGACGCCTTCCCGGTGACGCCTCTCTCCCCTGATGGGCAAACCACCTTTCTCAAAAGGATCACCCCTAATGACAACGGTCTGAGGGTGGAGGGATTGGCCAACCTCTTCGCCGCCGGGGAGCGGGCCCGCACCGTCTCCAGCATGACGCCAGCCATGGCCCTGGGGGACTTGGCGGGCTATAACGCCGCCCGGTGCGCCGTAGGTCTGGAGCCTATCGTGCTCCCCGACGACACCATCCTCGGCCTCTTCATCAACGTGGTCAAGCTGAACCCGGGCGGCGGCTACAACGCCTTCATCCCCTATAAGCCCGATCCCAATATCCGGCGGCCGGAACATCCGGCCTATCGGCAGCGGGGACTGGTGACGGGGGACATGAGTCGGGACATAGCCCTCGCCCGAGAGCGGATAGAGAGGCTGGGGCTGGTGGGGCTCTACCAGCAGAGGTTGGTTTAATAAAAAGAGGTATATCAAAAAACTTTGAGGGGATTACATATTCACGCGGCTTTGAGCTGAGAAGAGAGGAAAGTTGGCACAAGTAGTTGTTATTGGTGCTGGGGTGGGCGGGTGTAGCGCTGCCATCACCGCCGCCAAAGCGGGAGTTGACGTTATCCTCTTAGAGCGAAACGACAGCCTTAGCGGCCTAGCCGTGTGGTCAGGCAAGACGGGGGGCACCCAAGTAGAACAGGAAATGAAGCTCATGGGGGGTGGCGGAATCCAGGTCTCCGACTCTCTGGAGAAATACGCCCTCTTCCACGCCAGAGAAAATGGAGAGGATCTGGGCTTCATTTACGATGTTATGAAGGCTCACCAGGCCATGGGGGACATCTTGGAGCCGGCTGGGGTAACGGTGAGGCTAAGAAGCCGGGTGATGGATGTGGAGAAACGAGGCAATGGGATCAAGGCGGTGGTGTTGGACAACGGAGATCGCATTGAAGGAGACGCCTTCGTGGATGCCACGGGTCGAACGGGCTTCCAGGAAATGTGCGCCACCTTGGGCCAAGGGTGCGTTTTGTGCGCCCTGAAATGCCCCCTCTTCGGCGACTGTGTACACACTTCGGAAAAGGCCGGGGTGTCCGACGTGGCGGTGCAAAGCAAATACGCCCAGAGCGGCATACGCTATATGGAAGCCACCATGCTCTTACCAGACAGCGTTGCCCCCTGGATCATCGATGAGCTGAAAAATGGCCCGCTTCCGGGAAGATACGACTATACTGTGCCCAAAGAGATGATCGGGATGGACATCAGGGATGAGTGGCTTTTCCCCGACCGGGCCCCTGAAACCGTGGTCGCTACCCCAGAGTTGCCCACCTTCATCATCCTATACACTCCGTGGCTCAAGGTGCATATCAACCTGCCCACCCGCATTCTTCACCGTCTTCCCGGTTTGGAAACTGCCTTCCCAGCAACCCCCCTCTCGGCAGAAGGGAACGCTGTCTTTGTCAAGAAAACGGCCCCTTGCGACAATACCCTCAAAGTAAACGGTTTGGCGAACCTCTTTGCAGGTGGGGAACGGGCCCGCCCTGCATCCGCCATGACCACTTGTCAGTTCTTGGGCGACCTGGCAGGTCACAACGCGGCCAGGGTCGCCCTCGGTCTGGAACCCATCACAATCCCCTCTTCAACCCTCATCGGTTTATATATTAACGAGGTTAAAGAAGGGAGCCCGGGCCATCCCCGAGGCCACAGCATCTATTCCCGCGAAAAGAGGCCCCCCAATCCTATCTGGCGCGAAAAGGGATTTCTCACCACCGACAAGGATATAATTCGACAGCGAGTGGAAGACGCTGGCATCGTTGGCATCTATGAAAGGAGGTTGGCCTGAGATAAGGAAAGGGTGCGCATCTTAGTGTTTATAGCGACGAGCGAGAAAGGAAGGTTAGGAGATGAGTCTTCGGGTAGTTAGTGAGGATCTGTGGAACCTATATGTCTATGCCGTTTGGAGCGCCTTGAACCGGTTGCTGCCTCGGGAGACCCAGGAAAAGATCCGAGACCTGGCGGGAGAAATCGCTTACGGTGAGATGGAAAAAGAGTTGAACCTGGAAGGTATAAAAGACCCCGTAGATATGTTAGAGCAGATAGCTGGCCGTCTCACCCAGCTCGGCTACGCCGACTTCCGCTACGAACGTCTCGGGCCAGATGAGATCAATCGCTACATGACGGATCTGAGCCTTCGGGATTGTCCCAACAAGCTGCGCAAAGAGGGGGCGGTATTGCCTGAGCCATCCCATGCCATGATGTGGGCGGCGCTGAAGAAGCGTGGCCTTCAGTCCATCCGTATCGAAGACCCGCCGGATCCCCGCTACGGCATGAAGGAGGGCGTTCCCCCCGAACAGTGGGTCTTCCGAGCCCATGAGAAGATCACTCCCCAGTGAGAGACCCTGAGTACTAACCGCCCCCATTTTTATTTATATGTAACGACACAAGTAGTTGCGCATTATGATATTTTGAGTTATATTGGGAGCAAAGATTGTTTGGAGGTTGCTCCCAATGAAAAGGATAAGCATTCCAGATGCAGAGACTTTTGTCGCCGCAATTCAAGACGAA
>JACPEP010000009.1 GCA_016183425.1 Chloroflexota bacterium | reverse complement strand
GTTCTACTAGGGCTTGGGTTGTCCCCAAACCCTCTCTATCTACACCAAACCGCCACCTTCCCATCCACTATTCAGTTGTTAAGGTCCTCCTCACTCTTCCCCACGATGGATTATAACCCCACCCTCACCCCCTGTCAAGACCATGTGCAACAAGGTTTAACATCTCTCTTGCCCCCCCCCGCCCGCCCTAGAAATTGGTGGGCAATCCCCCATGCCCGCTTGCGCTGGTCACCACAGAGTATGAAAATACACCCTCATCCCCTTAATCCCCTTCTCCCTCAGGGAGAAGGGGAGATGGGTGATATTTGGGGGACACCCCCAACCCCCCGCCAGAGGGCCCCTGGACTCCCAGAGGGGATATCGCGGCATCTCCCCTTGTCACTCGCCACAGCGGTATTTTCGTGAGAATGTGAACACTTGTACTTAAAGAAATCGATACTGTGAGACTGTGTTATCATAGAAGCAGCCGATCCTTGCTCAAAGAGGGAGATTATTTGATGAATAGTCCTTTTAGGGGAACCCACTGGTTCGAGTACGGGATGGTAGTTCTGTTTATCGTACTCGTTATGGGAGCTACCTTTGTCGTCATGGGTACAGATAGGATAGGTGATATCATCGTCGCCATCCAGGAAGGTATTAAGGCCTCCTCCTGAAATTCCATGACCAGTCCCTTTATTAGAGAACTTCCCCAGCTGTTATTGAACTTTTTCTTTCCTCCCCGGTGCCTGGGTTGTGGCGCAGGAGGTAGCTTCTTGTGTTCCGCCTGTGTCGCCTCTCTACCTATGGTGCCCTCGCCCATGTGTACCCGGTGCGGGAAGCCAGGCGTCAATAAAGGTTATTGCTGCCAGGATTGGTGGGCCTTAGACGGCCTGCGCTCCCCATTCCTTATGGAAGGGCTGGCCAGAAACGCCATCCACCACCTGAAGTACCGGAATCTATCGGTCCTGGCAGCACCTTTGGCTCATCTAATGGCCTGCTATTTGGAGGCCCATCCCCTTTTCGGGGAGATCTTGGTCCCCGTTCCCCTCCATCCCCAGCGGCTTAGGGACCGGGGCTATAATCAATCCGCTTTGCTGGCCCGAGAGCTGGGCAAGTTTACTGGCCTTCCTGTGGAGGAGCATGTTTTATCGCGCCAGAGGAATAGTCCGGCTCAGGCCAAAGCCTTAAGTGTGGAGGAACGACGTCAAAATGTAATAGGGAGCTTCCTTTGCCTTTCCCGCCGACTTGATGGCAGCAATGTCCTTCTCATCGACGACGTGTGCACCACCGGAGCTACTTTGAACGCCTGTGCCGCCGCCCTTAAGGAGGCCGGCGCGGCCTCCGTTTGGGGCCTCACCGTGACCAGGGAGATTTGAGAAGCTCTACTCCTTCCTAATCTCACGAAGGCTACCTTTCATTCCCTGATTCTGGCACCATCACCATCTGTAGCTCGTGGCGGAAATACCTTCGCCGGAAATAGAGAGCCGCGTTTACCAGGTTAATGAGCACTGGCACTTCCACCAGTGGGCCAACTACGGCGGCAAAGGCCTGCCCAGAGCCAATGCCGAATACGGCCACGGCCACGGCAATGGCCAGCTCAAAGTTGTTGCTGGCAGCGGTGAAGGCTATGGATGTTGTCTTTGAATAGTCGGCGCCAATTCTCTTGCCCATGTAAAAGGAGACCAGAAACATGAGCACAAAGTAGAGTAGCAGCGGGATAGCGATGCGCACCACATCCATGGGCAGCCTTACGATGATTTCCCCCTTCAGGGAGAACATCACCACGATGGTGAAAAGAAGAGCGGCGAAGGTAATGGGGCTGATCCTGGTGATGAACCTGCCCTCATACCAATGACGTCCCTTTGCCCTGATGAGCACAAAGCGCGTCACTATGCCTCCCAAGAAGGGTACGCCCAGGTAAATGAGCACGCTCTCGGCGATCTGATGGATGGTGATGCTCACTATCACCCCACCCAGCCCAAACCACCCCGGCATTGCCGTGATGAAGATGTAGGCGTAAACGGAATAGAAGACTATCTGAAAGATGGAGTTTAAGGCCACCAAACCAGCAGCATACTCCGTGTCTCCCTTGGCCAGCTCGTTCCATACGATGACCATGGCTATGCATCGCGCCAGGCCGATCATGATAAGCCCTACCATGTAATCGGGATAGCCCCGTAGGAAGATGATGGCAAGGAAGAACATGAGCACCGGACCTATAAGCCAGTTTTGCATTAGTGAAAGCCCCAGTACCCGCCAGTTGCGAAACACCCGCCCCATCTCCTCGTATCTGACCTTGGCCAGGGGAGGATACATCATGAGGATGAGACCCACCGCTATGGGGATAGAAGTGGTGCCTACCTGAAATAAAGTAATGAGGTCGGCCACTCGGGGAACAAGGTACCCCAGACCCACCCCGAAGGCCATGGCCAGGAAAATCCACAGCGTAAGGTAGCGGTCCAGAACGGGGAGCCTCTGGATGACTGTCTTCTCAGCGGACAGGGCATCAGTGTGCTCAAGCATGATCAGGCACCTCCTCAGCGACCGGATCCAGGTTCGGTGGCTTCGCGATCGCAGCGGTCGGCAGGAGTAGTTAGTAGGGTGGGTTTAGCGAAGGGGACCCCTCCTTACTTCGACAAAGGGGTGAAGCGCATGCGCAGCAGGCCCCGAATGTCTTCCCAGGCGGTTTTAAGGATGTCCACCCGGCTATCGGCATCCTCTACCCATGTCACCGGCACCTCTTTGACCCGGTAGCCCTTCCGTAGGGCCAAGATAAGGAGCTCGGAATCGAAAAACCACTCCTGATTCTTCACCAATGGCACAAGCTCCCGAACCGTTTGCCGGCTCAGGGCTTTGAAGCCGCACTGGGCGTCAGAGAGGGAGAAAAAGAAGAGCAGCCGAACAAGAAGGTTGTAGATCCGGGATATAACCTCTCGCTTTACAGAGCGGCGCACCTGTGAGTCTGGGAGAAGCCGTGACCCAATGGCCACTGGGTAGCCCTCCAGGATGGCGGCTAGAAGAGGGGGGAGGGCGGAGAGATCGGTAGAAAGGTCAACGTCCATGTAACAGACGATGTCGGCGGGGCTTTCCAGCCACGCCCTCCGTAGGGCCCGGCCGCGCCCCTTCTCATCCAGGTGGATGGTGGCAACCTGAGGGTATTTTTCAGCCAGAGAGCGGGCCAGCTCTAGTGTGCCATCGGTGGAGGCGTTGTCGGCGATGACGATGCGCCAGGGGAGAGCTACACTGTCTTGGAGGAAGTTTGCCAGCCGCTCCACGCTTCCATCCAGAGTCCGTTCTTCATTGTAGACCGGGATGACGATATCTACCGAAGGCATGCCTCACACCACCCAACCCCTCATGAAAAGCCATGGAACATTAAATCATAACATCAAAAATCAATTGCGAGTGTAACGAGCCAGCTGGATTGCCTTGTTCGCCTCATATCATCTCGTCTTCATCAGCTCGATCAGGTTGATCGGTTCTGCGAGTATCTGCTGACCTTGCGGCGTTTTTCCTTTCTCAAATATGTGTTGCCAGTATTCATAATTTTGTTTGCCACCAAAAACGGTCGTTGATAGTTGTGTGTTCGACCACAAAGACAAGCAGTTGAAGTTTCCGACAAACGTTCTGATCCTTTCCCAGAGAGGCACCGGGAACTTGTATTGAAACAGTTTGCTCTCCTCAATTGGGACACCCTGCATAATAAAGAAGTTGCGAATGATCTGAGACACGTACTTTAGCCAGTTCCAAAGGATTTCCTCCCTACTCATACGGAAAGCTCGCACGTGTTCAAGAGGCAATAGTTCGCCTGCCTGTAACTTGTATTCTATGCGATAGGTGCCAATATCACTGTCATATTTGCCAATGTAGATTTCCTCGGCGATGATATTCATCAATTCAAGAATCTGCTCCTTCTCCATCTCACGAGGGTTTTCTCCGTTTTCGAGTTGGTAGTTGATAGCGGTTTCCAAAACGTCTTGGTAGATGAAGAACGAATAGAAGGTCTTCTCCACCGTTGAATATGAGAGCGGGCGTTCTTTTCCGCGGCCTCCAAAATCGATGTAGTCCTTCAGCTTATTTTCGGGGTTGTGGGTAATAGAATCCCTGACTGCATCAAGAATATAGCGCTTCATCTCGCGAGACTCACCCTTAAAGAATCTCACGAGGTCCTTCTCCGAGAAATTGAAATCCTCCTCATTAAGATTCAGGTCTTTCTTGTATCTCTCTACACGGTCAACATACAGAGCACTTCCCAAATGACGTTGGACGGACTTGTCAAATGCCACTTGGCGCAGTATTGTTCCGGCGTTTGTATTTGCTGTTAACAGCGTGTCAATATCCGGGTTCACAAACACCCGAACCGGTAATTCTCTAATTCCCAGCAGAACTTGGGCGGCTGCCTTGTGTTGGCCGTCGAAGATACGGATTGGAGAGCGAAGATTTTGATCAAGCGTTATCCAGCCAAGTGAGATGTGAAGTTGTGGGCGTTTATGGTAAAACTCCTCAACCAGTTTGGAGATATTCTGCCCGATGGACCGTGGGTTTATCTTCTCGTCGTGATGGAGGTACTCGATCGGCAGTTTTACGAAAAAGTATTTGAATCCGCTTAATTCATCAGTGTATAGCGGCAGAACAGAGACGTCGTTGTTTCCAAGATCAGGAAGCGAGCACCGGATTGCGTCTGAGGCAGGCATGACCGGCAGTTCGAATTTTGAGCCGCCATACAGCCGAAGAACGTCGTCCAGATTGGGATTGCGGTTCTCCTTCCCCACCTGTTCCTTAAGCTTTGTGAATCTTTGAAGGATACGTGCAACTTCTAAGTTTGCCGCCTGCTTGGAACGATTGCAACTCGAATGAGTTAGAGCGAAGTTAGATGGGTCATCTTTCCCGCCAAGTTTTGTTGGTATCATATGATCTATGTCTATCGAATCTTTGTGTAGAACAAGGTCTATCAGTTCTTCGCAGATAAAACACTTGCTCTTCTGCGTCTGATGGAGTTTCCCAATCAAAATTTCGTGCTCTCCGGCTGAGAGCCTGTTAAGATAAAGAGAGCCCATTGCCTATCCCCCTTCATATATTCTATATGATGAACATAATAATATCATGCAACAGCTCCAAACCGACGCGGTCATGGGCTTAGAGCAGCCCAGATTCCCGGCAAGGGACGCCATACAAAGGCGCTCCCGAAGCTCAGTGCCGGAAGTGGCGCACCCCGGTAAAAACCATAGCTATGTGATAGCGGTTGGCCGTTTGGATGACTTCCTCATCCCTCACCGAGCCTCCCGGCTGGATGATGGCGGTGATACCCCCTTTGGCCGCCGCTTCTACTCCATCGGGGAAGGGAAAGAAGGCATCGGAGGCGAGAACGCTTCCCCCGGCTTTTTCCCCCGCCTTTTCCAGGGCGATGGCGACGCTTACCACCCGGTTGGGCTGTCCAGCGCCCATCCCCAAAAGGGCCTTGTCTCTGGCCAGCACAATAGCGTTGGACTTCACATGCTTCACCGCCCGCCAGGCGAAGAGAAGATCTGGTATCTCTTCTTCCGTGGGAGCTCTTTCGGAGACCTTTTTTAGGGTTACCTCTTCCTCGTTCCCATGCCAATCAAAGGTTTGCACTAGAAAACCGCCCGGAACGCGGCGGAAGTCCCATCCCGGTGAAGTGTTACTATCTAAGGATCCCGTAGCCAGGAGACGCAGGTCTCGCTTTTTCTGGAGAATTCCCAAGGCCTGAGGGGTAAACTCGGGGGTGATGACAATCTCGTAGAAGGTTTTGCTTATCTCCTGGGCGACGGCGGCGTCCAGGGGCCGATTGACCGCCACGATGCCACCAAAAGCGGAAACAGGGTCGCCTGCGAGAGCACGGCGATAGGCCTCTGTCAGGTCGGGATGGCTAGCTAGGCCACAGGGATTGGTGTGCTTAACCACAGCTACTGTAGGCTCGGGGAAGTCTGAGGCGGCCCGCCAGGCGGCGTCGGCGTCCAGGATGTTGTTGAAAGAGAGCTCCTTGCCCCCTAGCTGCGTGGCGGCGGCAATGCCCCCGGTGGCTTCCCCCAGGGAGTCTTCCCGGTAGAAGGCCGCTTTCTGGTGAGGATTCTCTCCATAGCGAAGGTCCAGTTTCTTGGTGAGGGCCACAGTGAGTTGCTCCGGAAAGCCCTCTTCACCCTGTCGAAGGTATCGGGCAACGGCGGTATCATACGCCGCCACGTGCTGAAAGGCCTTCTGCGCCAGGCGGCGGCGTATGGCCATATCTACTCCTCCCCCAAGCAGGGCCTCCACCACTGAGCTGTAGTCGGCAGGGTCAACCACCACCGTGACGTGGGGATAGTTCTTGGCCGCGGCCCGAATCATAGTCGGGCCGCCGATATCAATGTTCTCCAGGGCCTCTTCCAGAGATACCCCGGGGCGCGAAACGGTGGCCACAAAGGGGTATAGATTGACGATGACCATATCTATGGGATGAATACCTGCCCGATTTAGCTCATCCTGGTGTCTGGGCACATCCCGCCGCGCCAGAATGCCGCCATGCACGGCGGGATGGAGGGTCTTTACCCGGCCGTCCAGTATCTCTGGAAATCCGGTGAGGTCGCTGATCTGCCGCGCCGGAATGCCCGCCTCGGCCAAGGTGCGGTAAGTGCCTCCCGTGCTGAAAAGCTCTACACCCAGCGACGTCAGGGCGCCACCTAGCTCTAACAGCCCCTGCTTGTCAAAGACGCTTACAATAGCACGCACTCCTTACCCTCCTATTGCAGCTACTAGCGCAGCATTACTCCGTCCCCACCTTGTCGTTCCACCACCTCCCCCACCCGCATCGCTTCGGGCACCGCTTTTTGCAACCACTCTCTATCCTTCTCAGCACAAAAGAGGACCATCCCTAAGCCCATGTTGAAGGTGCGGTACATTTCCTGCTCTGTTACATCGCCTCGCCTTTGAAGCAGGCCAAATATGGCGGGCACCGGCCACGTGCCACGATAAAAGCGCGCCGCCAGGCCGTCAGGCAGTACCCGGGGCACATTGTCCACCAGACCCCCGCCCGTAATGTGGGCTATACCCTTGATACAAGGTAGCACTGGCTTCAATAGTGGATAATAGCATCGATGAGGCTCCATCAGCACTTCCCCTAGAGAACGGCTCAGCTCAGGGTAAGATATGTCCCAGGAAGCCACTGGATCTTGAGAAGTAATGCTGAACACACGGCGCGCCAGGGAGTAGCCATTGGTGTGTAGCCCCTGGGAAGGAAGACCTAGTAACACATCGCCGGGGAGGATAGACCGGCCGTCGATGACATTCTCCCGTTCTACCGCCCCTACAATAAACCCTACCAGGTCTAAGTCCCCCGGAGCATAGATGCCCGGCATTTCCGCTGTTTCGCCCCCCAGGAGGGCGCAACCCACTCCACGACAGGCCTCGGCCATACCGGACACCAGGGATGCCACGGTTTCTGGCACCAGCTTACCCATGGCCACGTAATCCATAAAAAAAAGGGGCTCCGCCCCACAGGTGAGAATGTCGTTGACGCAGTGGTGAACAATGTCCAGGCCCAGAGAGTGATAGCGCCCCAGGAGAGCGGCCACCTTGAGCTTGGTGCCCACCCCATCGGCACTGGCAACCAGCACCGGCTCTCGGTATCCCTGGAGATGAAACAGCCCGCCGAAAAGGCCTATATCTCCCAGCACCTGGGGGCCAAAGGTGGAACGCACGTGTTTCTTTATGAGGGCTACCGTTTGGTTGGCGAGGTCTATGTCTACCCCGGCGGCGGCGTAGGTCTCTGTCACAATGGCTCCTGGGCGAGGACTAAAGTATAGATATGCCCTCCCGATCCCCTCGGGGAACGGCAGTTAGCTCTCGCTCCATTTCTGGTTGGGAGGGGATGGGATAGTCACCGGTAAAGCAAGCAAGACAGAAAATGTTCCGGGGCAGCCCCACCGCATGGATGAGGCCGTCCAGGTTCAGATACCCCAGGGTGTTGGCACCGATGATAGTTGCGATTTCAGGAGTGCTTTTGTGGGCAGCGATGAGCTCTCCTTGGGTAGCCATGTCCACCCCGTAAAAGCAGGGATACCGAATGGGAGGGGCGCAAACGCGCATATGCACCTCTCTGGCACCGGCGCGACGCAAAAGGGCAACGATGCGGGGAGTAGTGGTGCCTCGCACAATACTATCATCCACCACTACCACTCGCTTCCCCTTGAGAATCTCGGGCAAGGCGTTGAACTTTAGCTGTACCCCCAACTCTCTGATGCGTTGGTCAGGCTCGATAAAGGTACGGCCTACGTAGCGATTCTTGAGAAGTCCCTCAACGAAAGGGATTCCCGAGGCCTGAGCATATCCAATGCCCGCCGCCGTGGCCGAATCGGGCACCCCTATGACCAGGTCCGCCGCCACCGGATGCTCCACCGCTAGCTGGGCCCCCATGGCCTGACGCACCGGATAAAGAAGCTGGCCGTTGATGATGCTATCGGGGCGAGCGAAATAGATGAATTCGAACATACACAATGCCCGCCCGCCTTTGGCGGGTTGGGCTATCATGAGGCTGGTAACCCCACGACTGTCGATGCACACCAACTCACCTGGCTCCACCTCTCGGACGAATTGGGAGCCAATGTGGTCCAGGGCGCAACTCTCCGAAGCCAACACCCATCCTCCCCGCAATCTCCCCAGGCAGAGGGGACGGACGCCATAGGGGTCGCGTATCCCCATAAGGCTGTCCCGGGTCAACAGAACAAGAGAGTAAGAGCCCCGGAACTCCGGAATGGTATGGCGAACCCTCTCTATCCAGTCACGACCGGGAGATGTACAGAGGAGAAGAGCCATAAGCTGAGAGTCTGTTTCTACTGGGAAGTGGTGGGGTTTTTTCAGCCGACGCCTCAACTCCTGGGTGTTGACCAGATTGCCGTTGTGGGCCAGGGCTATCCCCTCTGAGGCAGGTCGCCTCTGGCCCTTTATGGGTTGGGCGTTGCCTGGCTTGCTGGCACCGGAGGTAGAATAGCGGTTGTGGCCGATGGCGATCTTACCCGGCAGGCGGCGCAAATGCTCTTCACGGAAGACCTGGGACACCAGGCCCATGCCGGTGTGAATATGGATTAGTTTGCCATCGGTGGTGGCAATGCCGGCGCTCTCCTGCCCCCGATGTTGTAAGGCATGGAGTCCAAAGAAGGTGATTCGAGATACATCCTCTCCTGGGGCGTAAACCCCGAAAACGCCACATTCTTCGTGCCAGGAACGGCTCAATGTGCCCTCACTAGAGACCGCTACCGACCAGCTACGCCCAGAATTAAGAAGACACCATATGCATTATATCCTGTTCCCATCTATAGGGTCAACGCTTGATTAAATTAAAGCTTAGGGATTACAGCGCTGAATCTCTGAGCTCCGGCAGCGTTTGGTGCCACTCCGTCGCCTCTTGATAGGCATAGGCGATGCGGAACAGGGTCGCCTCGTCGAAGGGTCGGCCCAATATCTGCATACCCACTGGCAGCCCTTTCACAAAACCTGCCGGCACCGCAATGCCAGGTATACCCGCGATGTTCACCGGTATGGTAAAAATGTCGCTCAAATACATCTGGAGGGGTTCTTCCACTTTCTCACCGATCTTGAAGGGTGGGGTGGGAGAGGTGGGAACCACCAGGGCATGGACGCGCTCCCAAGCCTGGTCAAAATCTCGCTTAATAAGAGTGCGCACCTTCTGGGCCTTGAGGTAGTAGGCATCGTAGTAGCCAGCGGAAAGCGCATAAGTGCCCAGCATAATGCGCCGTTTTACCTCAGCCCCGAAGCCGTACTGGCGGGTCTTTTCCATGGCCTGCCACATGTTTTCCGCCTCTTGATAGGAATAACCGTACTTCACTCCATCGTAGCGGGCCAGGTTGGCTGAGGCTTCCGAAGGAGCGATGATGTAATAGGCAGCCAGGGCATAGCGGGTGTGCGGTAGGGACACGTCCCATTGCACTTCCGCCCCCAGCTCCTCCAATTTGGCGATGGCCCCCTTTAGCACCGAGCTCACCTGGGGCTCCATCTCCCCTGGGTAATACTCTTGGGGAATGCCGATTCTCAAGCCATGCAAGTCAGGCACAAGGGCTTGAGAGTAGTCAGGCACCGGCTGGGGCACGGAGGTGGAATCCCTGGGGTCGTGTCCGGCGATGGTCTGAAGCACCAGGGCACAGTCCGTTACATCCCGAGTTAGAGGGCCAATCTGATCCAAGGAAGAGGCGAAGGCCACCAGGCCGTAGCGGCTTACCCGGCCATAGGTGGGCTTCAGGCCCACGATGCTACAGAAGCCCGCCGGTTGGCGGATACTGCCGCCAGTATCTGAACCCAGGGCATACATGGCTTCTCCCGCTGCCACCGCCGCTGCCGAGCCACCGCTGCTGCCTCCAGGAACCCGGTCCTGGTCCCAGGGATTGGCGGTGACAAAAAAGGCTGAGTTCTCTGTGGATGAGCCCATGGCAAACTCGTCCAGGTTAGATTTGCCCACCATCACCATGCCTGCCCCTTTGAGTTTTTCCACTACGGTAGCATCGTAAGGGGGGATGAAGTTCTGCAGCATACGGGAAGAGCAGGTTGTGGTGATACCCTGAGTACAGATGTTATCCTTTATGATGGCTGGTATGCCGGTAAGAGGGGTCGCCTCGCCACTTTTTATCCGCTGATCTGCCTCCTGAGCCTGGTGTCGAGCCAACTCAGGAGTCACCGTGACCAGAGCGCGAAGTCGACCCTCCACCTCCTGGATACGCTTCAGAGCGGCCTCGGTCAGCTCTGAGGAGGTAATCTCTCGACGACGGAGGAGGTCCCCGGCCTGGTGGATGGTGAGAGTATGAAGCTCAAGCATGCACGATTATTCGGCGGCTAGCTTTCGTTTTTCTGTTGCTAGCAACAGGGCTGGAGTAACACTAAAAGGCGTTTGTCTCCGCCTCCTGAAAAGCTTCTCTCTACACGAATTAAAGTAGTTACCGAAATTCTCCCAGTCAAAAACTCGTTTCTCATGCAGTTTTTCGAAAAGCTCCTCCTTTATTGCTGAAATGAGTTCTTCTTTGTTTGCAAATTCTCGACTTTCTTTCAAGAATATGAGCAGCGTTATATCGAACATTTGCTCAAAGCAAAGCTCTGAGATGAAGTTACTACCACGCCGTATGCTTTGAACGTACTCCTCAGCATAAGCATCTAAGGATTCAGCAAAAGCTCCTCTTTTTTTCAATAGGAAGGGGTTATTGGAGTTGTCCATTTCTTGTAGTAATTCGCTACTTGCCATGGTGCCCTCCTAAACGATGTCCAGGGAAAGGCTCAATAGGTCGAAGTCGTTGCCATCTCTGATGACTACCCCTATGAAATGGCAGATATAGGTTGTATTGGGATCCATCTCTTGGACATGCCTTACATGCTCGATGTAGTCTACAGCTGCTGAACTGATCTGTCCTTTCACATTGCTGGTTTGGGTAGCCTTCACCTGAACTAAAGCATACCTCTTTCTCTGCGAGTCGGCAAATACCAGGTCGGTGGGCCACTCAATCGGTCGCGCCAGTGGCTGCATTCCTACATGAAGAACCAGCCTGCCAAACCCTCGCCTACAACCGCAATGGCTGTGTTACTTGGCCTGATGTTTCCTGTGTGAATAGCCAAAGGTGATAGCCCGGTGGGCAGGCCACTAATAGTTACTCCTCTTGCTTGCTGAAATTGGAAATACTTTTTTAGATCAGCAGCAGCGTCTTCTGTAACTTGCTCACCAAACAGGTCCACATAGTATTGAAGGTTCGTCGGTGTGGGTTGTTGGCTTGGTTGAACCGTCTGCCTTAATACTTGCCTAACATATTCTATCAAATCCCTTTTACCAGACCTATCTTTCAGATAATAGCCCAGTTGGTTCACTGTAATCGTGTCTTACCACTGGAAGATATTCACAGGCATGAGATCGAGTTTCCTATTCCAGCACTGCCTTAACCTTGAAGCAGCCTTCCTCCACCTGGGGGCCGTTGGCCAGAACCTGCTCCCGGGGCAGCGAAGGAGAGGCCACGTCGGAACGAAAGATGTTTTCCAGAGCTATGACCTGAGCAGTGGGAGATATGCCGCTGGTATCCACCTCCTCAAGGATAGCGAAATAGTCCAGTATCTGGGATAAATGCCCCTGAAACCTCTCTACCTCTTGCTCCGTGAGGCCCACCCTGGCCAGGAGAGCAATGTGCTCCACCTCCTGGCGGCTCAACCGGCGACGTTCTTCCTTTCCAGCCATGGTTTGCCCATTATATCATCGCCTCCTCCTACGGGCAACGGCTACGCCCTCGCGCCAATGCCCCCCTGCGTTGACACCCCTTCGGCGCCTGTGATATAGTCAGCCTGGCCCGCCATGGTGGGGAAGGCAAGACAAGGTATCAAGAAGGACATTTATAGCATTGACGGACGCCATCGACATCTGGTGCAACCTGTTCACTCCGGAGGCGGTACGGCACTACTGGTTTGAAACGGAGGAGATCCGCCAGGTCATTTCTTGGTGGCGCATGGAAGAACGGATAAAGGGTTATCCCATACCTCAGTTCTTATCCCTCCTGGATGAGGCGGGGGTAGAGAAGGTTCTTATCCCGGCGGTCAAGATGCGCTCCTACCGCACCGGTGAGATGCTTTGGGACATGACGGCAGAAGAGGTGGCGTCGGTGGTGGCCCAGGGGCAGGGCCGCTTCCACGGGTTGATGGGCATCAATCCCTGGCGACGCATGGAGGGGGTGCGGGAGGTGGAGATTGCAGTTAAAGAGTACGGCTTCGGGGGGGCTCATCTGCACCCCTATGGCTTCGGGCTTCCCGTCAACCACCGTTTCTACTTCCCTTTCTATGCCAAGTGCGCCGAGCTGGACGTGCCGGTGCAGATCCAGGTGGGCCACTCGGCGGAGATGATGCCCAGCGCCGTCGCTCGGCCTATCTTTCTGGATGACATCGCTCTCTACTTCCCTACCCTCAAGCTTATCGGGGCGCACACCGGCTGGCCGTGGGTAGAAGAGATGCTGGCCATCGCCTGGAAGCATCCCAACGTGTACGTTGGCACCAGCATGCACGCTCCCCGCTACTGGGATCCCTCTCTGGTGCGTTTTATCAACACCCGCGGCGCAGACAAGGTCCTCTTTGGCACCGATTTCCCCGGCCTCCAGCACAAAGAGACGCTGGCCCAGGTCGAGGCTTTGGGGCTCCGAGAAGAGTCAAAGAAAAAGATTTTGCGAGACAATGCCCTCCGCGTTTACAATCTCTAGCTGTGGCCTCGACAACGATGTTTCCGCACCTTTTTAAAGAGGGACGCCTTGGCTCTCTCTCCATCAAGAATCGCATCGTCATGGCCTGTATAGACACCAACTACGCCCAGGACAGCTATGTCGGCCAGCAGATGGTAGATTTTTTCAGAGAGCGGGCGGCGGGAGGGACTGGCCTGGTGATTGCCGGGGCCTACCAAGTAGACGAGGGGTCGGGGCGGGAAGGCCCCCTTTCCCCCGGCATCGGGGAGGAGCGGTTTCTCCCCGGCCTGAAGGAACTCACCCAGGCCATTCACGCTGAGGGGGCGTTGGCCGCCTTCCAACTCTTTCACCCAGGCAAGTACGCCCATTCTAGCGTCATCGGCGGCCCCCCCGTTTCCCCGTCCCCCATCCCATCTCGCTTTACCGGCGAAACTCCTCGGGAGTTGACGGTGCCCGA
Source organism: Chloroflexota bacterium (assembly GCA_016183425.1). Lineage (GTDB taxonomy): Bacteria > Chloroflexota > Dehalococcoidia > JACPEP01 > JACPEP01 > JACPEP01. Next base: position 23,303 of record JACPEP010000009.1, on the reverse strand, counting down.
GATCAAAGAGATACAAAGGAAGTTCGTGGAGGACATCGACCGCGGGCGGCGGGTCGGCTTCGACGCCGTGGAGATAAATGCCTGCACCGGCTATCTGGTTCGGGAGTTTCTGTCACCCATCACCAACCAACGTAACGATGACTACGGCGGCAGCCTAGAAAACCGCCTACGGTTTCTCTTGGAGATAATCCGTCTCGCCCGTGAGGAGGTGGGAGGTTACCCCATCATATGCCGCATCTCCGGACATGAGCTGCTGCCCCGCGGCAACGGCCTCCCGGAGGCCAAGGCCATCGCCGGCGCCTTGGAGACAGCCGGGGTGGATGCCATCCATGTCACTATGGGTGGCCATGAGACCACCGTCCCCATCACCCCCTCGGCGGTGCCGCCGGGGGCATGGATGCCCCTCATCCACCAGATAAAGAGGGCGGTACGGGTGCCCGTTATCGGCGGTATTCGTATCAACGAGCCCCAACTGGCAGAGTCCGCGCTTCGGGAGGGTTTGGTGGATTTCGTCTCTATGGCCCGGCCCCTCCACGCCGATCCCTATTTCCCTAGAAAGGCTCTGGAGGGCAGTGTGGAAGACATCGTCCCCTGTATCGGTTGTCAGGAGGGGTGTTTCGATAGGCTCTTCGCCGATGAGCCGGTTACCTGTCTGGTAAATCCTCGCGCTGGCTACGAGGGGGAACGACAAGTAAGTCCGGCCATTGCCAGGAAGAGGGTGCTGGTGATCGGAGGCGGGCCAGGAGGAATGGAAGCCGCCCTGGTGACCACCCAAAGAGGCCATCAGGTCACTCTATGGGAGAAGGATGACCATCTGGGGGGCCAGTTTCATCCCGCCAGCGCCTCCCCGGAAAAGGGAGACTTTCAGCGCCTCCTCTCCTATCTGGAGATTCAGCTTAAGAAAAAAGGTGTTCGGGTGGAACTGGGCCGAACCGCCAGCGTAGAGACGGTGACAGCTTTCAACCCGGAGGCGGTGGTCGTGGCTACCGGCTCCAACCCCAGGACGCTGTCTATCCCGGGTGCCCAGTTCCCCCACGTGGTTCACGCCAATGATATTCTGGAGGGCAAGGTTGGGGCGGGAAACCGGGTGGTGGTCATCGGGGGTGGTGGGGTGGGGTGCGACGTCGCTCTATTCCTGGCTTATCAAGGCGGGGCCAACCCGGAGGCGTCCCTCTTTTTGACCCGCTACCAGGTTCTCCCTGATCAAGAGGCGCTGGCCGCCACCCGCGGCCCTAGAGAGGTGACGGTGGTGGAGATGCTGCCCCGCTTGGGCAACGACATCGGCCGCACCACCCGTTGGAGCACCCTCCTCAGCTTAAGAAAGTCAGGAGTTCAGACGGTTGCGGAAGCCAGAGCCGAGGAGATAACGGAGGAGGGGGTCTGGGTCTCCCACAAAGAGGGGCGGCGTTTTTTGCCGGCGGATACAATAGTCCTGGCGGTGGGCGCCTGGCCCGAAAATAGACTATTCAACGCTCTCAAGAGCAACGTCAAGGAGATTCACTTGGTGGGAGATGCGGTAAGGCCCCGGAGCGCCCTCTACGCCATTCATGAGGCCTTTCTGGTGGCCTGCCAGTTATAATAGCAAATTAAGAGGAGTGTTAAATTCGCAGCCTGTCATTCTGATCGCCAGAGGCGGAGAAGAATCTCTCAAATTCTTCGTCATCCCCGCTGGCAGGGACTCCTCAAAATGACAAACGCAACATCCTCGATTATTATTATTTTGACAAGGAAGAACTAAAAGAGAAGGAAAATGCCTGAGGTCATCGATTTCCATATTCACATTCTTCAGAAGGAACAGTACAATCCTCCCTCCCTGGATTTCGTGCGCCGTCTGAATCCGGAGACCTTCGAGGAGCGCATGGCTATCATCGCCCACCCCGCCTCCCTCAAGGCCCATCTCCAGAAGGAGGGAGTGCACTATGGCGTCATTCTGGCCGAGAACGCTCCGGTGACCACGGGCATGGTGCCCAACGAGTTCGTGGCCCAGTTCTGTCGCGGGGAGGAGATGCTCATCCCCTTTGCTAGCATCAACCCCAACAATGAGGCCGACCCGGCGGCCCGGCTGGTCTACTGCGTCGAGGAACTGGGCATGAGAGGGCTCAAACTCTTGCCTCCCTACGGCCTCTACTACCCCAACGATGTCTCTATATACCCCGTCTATGCCGAGGCTCAGCGGCTGAGGATACCGGTCCTCATTCATACGGGCTCCTCTACCTTTCGAGGGTCGCGCATGAAGTACGGCGACCCCCTCTACCTGGACGATGTGGCCGTGGATTTCCCCCGCCTGACCATCGTCATGGCCCACAGCGGTCGGGGTCCCTTTTATGAGCGAGCTTTCTTCCTGGCCCGGCACCATTCCAACATCTACATGGAGATTTCTGGTCTGCCTCCCCAGCGCCTCCTGGATTACTTTCCCGAGTTCGAGCGCAACGCCGATAAAACAATCTTCGGCTCCGATTGGCCCGCCATTCCCCAGGGCATTGGGGACAACATACGTGATTTCTGTGCCCTGCCTTTGAAAAGCAGCACCATGGAAAAGGTGCTTTATCGCAATGCGGAGCGGATTCTCTTCGGTGGCTGATGAGGTGGTTGTTGACATAAGGAGGGAAAGATGAAGCTAGCGGATAGAGTCGCCCTGGTTACCGGAGGGGGGCGAGGCATCGGGCGGGCCATTTGTCTTGCTCTGGCCCGAGAGGGGGCCGATGTCCTGGTGGGCGACCTGGACCGAGAAGGGGCCACTAAAGTAGCTAGGGAAATCGAGGCCATCGGGCGGCGGGGCCTAGCCCTGGAGATGGATGTCACCCAAAGCTCTCAGGTGAATCAGGCGGTGCAGCGGGGCATCCAGGAGATGGGCCGCATTGACATCCTGGTGAACAACGCCGGATGGGATAAGCTTCAGCTCTTCGTCCAGAACTCGGAGGAGCTGTGGCAGCGGCTTATCGCCATCAATCTACTGGGGCCCATCATCTGTACCCGGGCCGTTCTGGACGGGATGATAGAGCGGAAGCGGGGCAAGATCGTGAACATCAGCTCCGACGCCGGGCGAGCGGGGAGCACCGGGGAAGCCGTCTACTCCGCGGCCAAAGGCGGCATAATCGCCTTCAGCAAGACCATGGCCCGGGAAATGGCGCGCTACAACATCAACGTTAACTGCATCTGTCCCGGCATCACCGATACCCCCCTTCTGGCAGAGATAACCAGCCAGGAGTGGGGAAAGCGGGTCATCGACGCTATCGTTCAGGCCACACCACTGCGCCGCTTAGCTCGGCCGGAGGAAATCGCCAGCGCCGTAGTCTTCCTCGCCAGCGACGATGCCTCTTTCATCACCGGCCAGACCCTGAGCATCAGCGGCGGCCTGACCATGATGTGATAGGCGCTTTCCATGAGCACCACGGGTGCTGAAAAAGGATACCCTTCGGTCTTGAGCCCTCAAGATTTCGCCGTCAAGTCTCAGTCGAAGGGGGAAGCCTTCGCGAGCGGCTGTATGGGAGAGGAAGCGACAGACAAAAAGCGATTTCCTGTGGCTCTACCCTATGCTAAACGTTGACAGACCAGAATCAGTAGCGACTTGCTAAATCGAGAGTCGTCTCTTAACTTGTAACAGTCTTTCCCGAATGCCCGACGTCAGGCGCTCCACTTCGTAGATGTCCAAGATGCGCCGAAGCAGCTCTTCATCATCAAAGCCTGGCTTTTGTTGCAGCAACCAGTTCATCACTGCGGCTAACTCAGAGGGGGGAATCTCATCAAGTTGCCTGTCGCTGCGGAGCCGAGGCACTACTGGCGACGTGCCATACTTCCGCACAACCTTGTTCATCTGGTCATTAGTTCCGTATTCGTGGGCTTCTTCAAGGAGTTTATAGCCGACTGCCTGCGAGATAGCTCGGTTGAATAAATCGCGAATCTGACGACCTACCTTGTGAATGCCAGCCGCCTTTGCGTATATGTGATAGGCCCGGTGGCACGGCATGGGCCCCTCTGCATCAATGATCTCAACGAGAGCAAGCTCTACCTCATTTGTGGAAGCTGTGCGCGGATCGGGTAGAGGCTTAGCGATCCAGCCCCGGTACGGGGCTAGGAAGAAGTTTGCGGAGCCTTTACCAACGCCATTCTCGCGTCGAGTTTCAGCCCCTCGCTGCAGCTTTAACACTTGACGTGCAGGCATTGCCACTTCGCCGGAACCGACGCTACTATTGGCTTCGATGCCCTCGAATCCTAGCTGGTGTTCTTCGTTAGCTTCCGTCTCGCCGGGTGCAGATGTTAGTGCATCTTCTCCTCCGTCAGGAGATATTACGTATGTTTGGATGATCTCTGTGGGGACGCTGCCAGAGTGGGCACGCCGAGTTCTGCCATGCGGATAAATTTCATGCTTGTCCAGAGTTTCCCACAGGCTTTCCAGTGCCTGATCCTGGTTTCGGTAAAATTCGCTACCCAGAACGCGCCAGAATGTCCAGCCGCATCGCTCTAGTATCCTCTGGCGTGCCATATCCTCATCGTATTTTTCAGCACCGTGCCACTCATCACCATCGCATTCAACTGCAAGCCGGCCCTGCATCCCCACGACCACGAGATCAATCCGCCGTCCCGCAACCTCGAATTGTGGGATTACCCGATAGCCTCGCTCCAAGATCTTCAGGAAAACGTCGACCTCGAACCAGCTTTCAAAGGGGCGTGATTGGGCGTCCTGTCTGCGGGATGAGTTGTTGGCTGCGTTGCGGAGCGCATCGGTGTCTATGCCCTCCAACACACGCGGCTCAACTTTAGGGTTTAGGCAGTAATCTAGGAGTTGATAGCGCAGACAATCGTGGCTCAAATCATTTAGAGTGGCGGTATGGAACAGCCACAATTGGTCCCGCGCACGGCTCACAGCTACGTTGAACCGTCTCTTGTCTCGGTCGCTGGTCAGAGTCCCGATTCGATGACCTTCACCAGGAGCCGAAACAAGACTTAGAAACATTACATCGCGCTCATCTCCTTGAAAAGCATAAGAATCCCCACATACGAGGCTTCTCTTTTCAACCTCTTGGGGTCCAATCCTTTCCAGAAGCAGCTTATGGATCAGGTTTGCTTGGGCTTCTCCTAGAAGACTAATCACCCCCATCGACTTGCCATTGTATGCAGGGTCCTGACAGCAACGCTTAATCTCGTCGGCTACCGCTTCAGCCTCCGGTGGGTTCTCTATTCTACCGCTACTGCCTCTCTGGTACCCATCAATAATGGGGCGCACTATGACCGGCTCTAGACGATCTGCGCCGTACTGCCTCAATGGCTCCAAAGGTTCCGTGCCGTAACAGAGATTGTTAGAAAACTGTATGATTTCAGGCATGCATCGGAAGTGTTCTCGCAATCGGACTCTTCCTCCATAGCGAATCTTGGCTTGATCGAAGAAGCTGTTGTCGGAACCCAAGGCATCACTATGTGGTAAGTCTGGGATATACTTCTGCCTCAGAAGTTCCACGTTCTCACGGACGATGCCGATATTATCTGGACTGATCTGTTTATCGTCACCAACTACGATGATTTTCTTTGCAAGATATTGGAGAAAGAGAGCTTCGGGACCGGACTGACTGGCTTCGTCAATGATAACTACATCGAATGCATCTGTGACTGGATTGATCGATTCTGCTACCCGATAAATTGGCATGATCCAAGCTGGAATTGCAGAGCGGCATTTTTCCATGTGATCGCGAGCCGCCCTGCGGTGCATGCTGGCATATTTCCCCTTATCCTTGCCGATGCGCTTGATAGCCATTGTCCAAGCCACGAGGTGCTGGCGTTGCTCTTCGTCCAGTCTGTGAAAAACATGCCCCCAGGCTTTTTCGGCGGCCAACTGACTGGTTAGCTCGAGTACCCGACGTCGGTGCGCATCAAGCTCTAGTACGAGTTGTCTGTGCGCATTGGAATCGCGAAGCTCTCTTAGCCAGCGGTCAGCCCTACGCCAACTCCACGCGGCGGTGAATTGGGCCATCCGATTATCCCAATTTTCGTCTTGAAAGCTGGAGCCCAATTCTTTTACCAATTCTGTCGCGCAGGCCTCTAGCCGTTCTCTTAGGAAGTTTCGGCGTCGCACTTGTTCCTTGGACTCCTTAAGATTGCACTGCTTAGAATACGCCTCTTGGTAGCGGTCAACGTCCCGTTGAGCAACGGATTCGAGGACTTCTCTGTTCGCTGGGTGAGCTTGGGGACTTAATGCTACTGGCCGCACGATATTCTCCAAATCTTCGAATGGCTTTCGGGCTCGCTCGAGTTCCTTCTCAAGCATGGCCGCCTTAGTGGCTCTCTGCAAAGACTTTAGATCTTGGACCGTGTGCCAGGTCGGCTCAGGAAGCCCTGGTATACCACCAATTAATTCCTTGAGGGCCAAGACCTTGTCACGTAGCCCCAGGGACGATTCGAGCGCTTTACACAAATCCAAATATCCTGAAACCTGGGTGGCGAAAGTTCCAGACGGAGGTTCGGTAACCTCGCACCAGTTCCCCTTTATAACCTCCAAATGGTCGGCAATCTCCAACCATTCAATAAGCTTTTTCAAAGATTGGGGGCTGTCACATAGACGCCCATCAACGTAGACTTCTTTGATCAGATACTTACCTTCTTTCACAACTTTCGGAACAAATGGCCAAAAACCCAGCTTGCCACCTGTTTCCAAGTGATGTAACAATTCGGAAGCATGGGCTCTTACTATGCTTCGATCCCGATTCCCCAGCCCTAATATCTGAAGCTCAGATGCCTGCCGACAGCGATCTTCAACGAACGCAAGGTGGCTCATGGTCATGTTGAACAATTCTCGCCAGCGCCCATCCAAACCTGCAGTGATCTCCTTGGCGGCCCTTGCCACCCAGGGTTGAATGTGATTGCTGACTGCCTCACAGGTCCTGACGAAATCTGCCAGCCCGTTAGACAGGTCTCCAAGTTGTTCTGGCCTTGCCTTCGCCAGCAAGGGGTATGCCGAGTGACTACGTTCCCGTTCTGCCTCTGCAAGCCGTGAATAGGCATTTTTTTCTGCCGAGACCATCGCTGCGAACTTGTCAGGAGCAACAAGCACTTCTGGCTTCAAAGACACTAGGGCCAATTCCTCCGTCCCTCTGGTACTGATTAGCCGGAGGAGTTGGAGAAGCTCTACCGCTTCCTCGTCCGAAACAGGTGGCTCGTGCTCTGCCTCTGGTTCCACGGAGAGCCACGAATGACGCGCTTCTTCCTCTCTGAGCTGGCTGGCAATAGCTGCCCCCGTGCCTTTATAGGAGCCGAAGAGAGGCATGTGTCTGTATGTCTCGGCTTCTCGAACGGCTCTGAGTTTGCTTAATGTTTGCGCTTCATGCCTCCGGGCTTCGTCAAGTTCCTTTTCCAGGTTTGCCTCTAACGTACGATTGGCTTGTGGGTTCCAGCGATTGTTGCGATCAGTAATCCCTTGCACCGAATATTCGAGTGCTTGGATGGCGTTAATATCATCTCCAAGAAGGACGATACAGAGCTGGGCTACGTCCTTTGGAAACTTGTCTCGCAGAACTCTCAAAGCTCGTGAGGTGTGACTGGTGACTAAAACACGCTTTCCTGTCGCAAGCAGGTGACACACCAAGTTGGCGATGGTGTGTGACTTGCCCGTTCCCGGCGGCCCTTCGACTAGCACTCCCTGCCTGGCCGATAGCTTAGTGGCAATATCTATCTGCTGCTCATTGGCCGGTAATGGGAAGTAAATGTCCTGAGCTACCGCCGATTCAGCGTCAAAATCTTCGTCCTCCCGAGCCACATGAGTCGTGTCATCCATGATCATAGTTAAACGCTTAATGCCTACCGGTATTTGCGATTCCTCGTTACTAAGCTGGTCAATGATTTTTTGGAGAACTCGAAGCAGGTTACGTTCGGTGCGTTTGCGCAGAATGATTGCCGGCGCCAAGTGGACTATTGGGTTTACGTCGGTTCTTGAAGGAGGCTCGAGTGTATCGTCGAACTGTCCCCTTTCCGACACTGCATGAACCCAACTCTTCAACACATCATTGACGAGGGTACCGTCCCATATTTCGTCCCCGATTTCGGTTATTGTGGTTTCGATAGTCTGTTGTTCTGTTGCGCTTGGACGTTGGCTCGGCTCCACCATGTCTTGTTCTAGGGCCAGCTTAGCTCCCTCACCCGCAGGTCCGACCGTTATGATCCCACGTACGCTGTCAAAGGTTAAAGCGGTTTGTGCCGTGATGAGATGGCGTTTTATCTCTTGTCCTTCTGGCGTCCGCCAAGCGAGGCATCCCAGACCGAGGACCACTTCATATTGTTCGCCCAAACGCTGCTGTTTTTGATATATTGAGAACAGGTCGGTGTAGACCTTCTGGATCTTTTGAAGCTCCCGATCCTTTTCGGCCCAGGGCCACCACTCCTGTTCAACGTACTTCTCCCACAGCATCTTGACCTCAGGACAGTCTTTCAACTCCCGAAACTGCCCAGAACCTGTGACTTCTTCTCCCGAGGGGGGCGCGCCTGCCGGAATCCGCTCTCGCAGTGGTGGCATATCGAGTGAGGAATTGTCTATTTCACGGTTGTCCATCCAGTCCAGAAGTGTCTTTGGTGGCCTTGGTGCAGCTTTTAATGGTGGCTTGTGGATTTCCACCCATGTCTCCGCGCCTTGCCTTTCCTCAGCAGACTGCCAAGCCATTGAATGGCAGCCGGGTTGGCGCGGTATGTCACACAGCCACAGCACTTTCTCATATTGGTCAAGGGTTCTAATGGTCTTCGACCGGAGTTGGGTTAGCTCACGTAGATAAGTGAAAAGCCGTACCGCTTGATCGCGAAACACCCGTTCTTCTGCCGTATCAGAAACACGGCTGGTACTATGACCAAAGGGGGCGCTAGTCTGCTCTACTTTCTCACTCAAATCGGCCGCTCTCCATGCTTTCGAGTGCATCTCCGATATGCACCGCCGGCGAAAAGGTCGGGACTATTATACATCTTTCGGCGACAGAACAACAGAGCGAACAGAATACTCGTAACTCTGGCAAACCCAAGGCGATAGTGTTGTCTTGCACTCGCTGGTTAACTCCTTCATTTTAAGTTTTCCAGGCCCACTCAAAAGCCACAGGGGTTATCAGTGATGTTCAGCCTACCAGCCCCCGTCCTTGTGCCTCCAGGCTGGGTTTGATATAATCCCCCTTCAGAGACCCTTCACAGAGCGTCTATCTCATAAGGTAACAAACATGTCCGCTGATTATGAGCCCAGAGATATCGAGAGAAAATGGCAGGAGCGGTGGGCGGCAGACAGCCTCTACCAGGTGACGGAGGATAGCAGCCGGCCCAAGTGGTACGCCCTGACCATGTTCCCCTATACCTCCGGCGACCTCCACATCGGCCACTGGTACGCCCTGGCTCCCTCTGACGCCCATGCCCGATACATGCGCATGAAGGGGTTCAACGTTCTCCATCCCATCGGCTTCGATGCCTTCGGCCTGCCAGCGGAGAACGCCGCCATCAGCCGAAGCATCCACCCCCACACGTGGACGATGCAAAACATCGAGAATATGCGCCGCCAGTTGAAGAGCATCGGCGCCATCTACGACTGGAGCCGCGAGGTCATCACCTGCCTCCCCGAGTACTACCGATGGACTCAGTGGCTCTTCCTCCAGTTTTATCATGCCGGCCTGGCCTATCGGGCCAAGGCGGCGGCCAACTGGTGTCCCCAGTGCCAGACGGTGCTGGCCAACGAGCAGGTGACTGCGGATGGAACCTGCGAGCGGTGCCAAACTCCAGTGACCAAGAAAGACCTGGAGCAGTGGTTCTTGCGCATCACCAAGTACGCCGATGAGCTACTGGACCACTCTAAGATAGATTGGCCAGAGCGCATCAAGCTCATGCAGAAAAACTGGATCGGCAAGAGCACTGGAGCCGAGATCTCCTTTGCCCTGGATGTGCCTGGAATTGAAGAAAAGGAGATTCGCGTCTTCACCACCCGGGCCGATACCGTTTATGGCGTTACCTTCATGGTTTTGGCTCCGGAGCATCCCCTGGTGGAGAGGCTGACCACGTTAGAGCGTCGGGAGGAGGTAAGCGCTTACGTAGCCCAGAGCCGACGCCTCAGCGACATTCAGCGCCTGTCTACCGAGAAGGAAAAGACGGGAGTCTTCATCGGAGCTTGCTGCATCAACCGTCTCAACGGCCAGCCGGTTCCCATCTGGGTGGCCGACTACGTCCTAATGACCTACGGGACGGGAGCCGTGATGGGGGTTCCCGCCCACGACGCCCGAGACTTCGACTTCGCCAAGAAGTTCGGACTGCCGATACCAGTGGTGATCGCCCCGCCCAGTTGGTCGGGGGAGGAGCTCAGTGAAGCCTACCTGGAAGAGGGAACCATGGTCAACTCTGGCCCCTTCAACGGCCTACCCAACTCTCAGGGAAAAGAGGCCATCGCTGACCATCTTGAGGAGCGAGGCTGGGGAGGACGCACCATCACCTACCGCCTGCGAGACTGGCTAATCTCCCGTCAGCGCTACTGGGGAGCGCCCATTCCCATCGTTTATTGCCCTAAGTGCGGCATCGTCCCTGTGCCCGAGGAGCGCCTGCCCGTGCTTCTGCCTTCGGACGCCGAGTTCCGGCCCACAGGCGAATCGCCCTTGAAGTACCACCAGGGCTTTGTGAATACCACCTGTCCCAACTGTGGCACCCCTGCCAAGCGGGAGACCGACACCATGGATACCTTCATCTGCTCCTCGTGGTACTTCTTGCGCTACACCAGCCCCCACTACCAGGACGGCCCCTTTGACCCCGACAAAATGGCCTGCTGGCTGCCGGTAGACCTGTACACCGGCGGCGCCGAACATGCCACCATGCACCTCCTCTACGCCCGGTTCTTCGCAAAGGCCCTGCGTGACAGGGGACTGCTTTCTTTTGATGAGCCCTTCCTCCGCCTTTACAATCAGGGCATCATCATCGCCCAGCGGCAGAAGATGAGCAAGTCTCGGGGCAACGTGGTCAACCCAGATGCCTATGTGGAGGAGGAAGGAGCCGATGCGGTGCGGGCCTATCTAATGTTCGTCGGACCCTGGGATCAGGGTGGCGACTGGAACGATCGAGGACTCAGCGGGGTCTCTCGATGGCTGCACCGGGTATGGCACCTGGTTCTAACCCAGCCCCCCTCCCCCAGCACCGCTACTGAGGAAAAAACTAAAGAGCTACGACGCATAACTCACCAGACTATTAAGCGGGTCACTCACGATATAGAGCGCTTTCGCTTCAATACCATGATCGCCGCCCTTATGGAGTTCACCAACGACCTAAGCCGACTGAAGGAGGAGGGTTCCGTAGACTTCGAGACATGGCAGGAGGCTATCGATAGCCTGCTTTTGCTTTTAGCGCCCAGCACCCCCCATCTGGCGGAAGAGCTATGGCAGAGGAGAAACCGACCCTACAGTATCCATGGTCAGCCCTGGCCGTCATGGGACGAGGCGCTGGCCGCCCAAGAGGAGTTCACCCTGGTCATCCAGGTGAATGGCCGGCTGAGAGATCGGGTATCGGCGCCCGTATCCATCACTGAGGCCGAGGCCAAAGAGTTGGCCCTGGGCCGGGAACGCATCAAGGCTCATCTGGACGGAAAAGTGGTGGAGAAGGTGATTTACATCTCTCAGCGATTGGTAAATGTGGTGACCAGATAGTCTGGCACTCAGCCTTCCCTTCCCCCGCGGCCTTTCCATGAAATTCCCTTTGATGGGGTGTCCTGCCCCTTAGTGTCCTCGTCTTAAGGTGGGAGTTTTTCCACTACTGTCCCCTTCGCCCATAGAGCACCAGGCTTCCGCCCACCAGTATGATGATCACCGCCATGGCCGCTGCCCACAGCCAAGGAGAAAAAACGCTCCCTAGGGTGAAGATCGCGGAAGGAGTGGCTTCGGGGGGTGGGGTGGCAGTAACGCCGCCAGGCCGCGGCGTGGCAACGCCGGTGGGTGGTGTGGCAGGGGCGCCTGGAGTGGGAGTCGTTGGGCGAGGGGTGGCCGTAGGAAGCTCCACCTTCAAATTGGGGGTGGGGGTGGGGGGTGGGGTGGCCTGGCTTGGTAAGGGCGTTCTGGTCTCCCTTATGGCCACCACTGCCCCCTTTACCCAGCGGGTAATGTTGTCCTGCCCCAGATAGTCGGCCCGGGTCTGCCGATCGGGGGCGATGGAGAAGCCGAAGTTGGTTCCCGGCGTGGCGGCCAGGGCCTTCAAGGTGATAACGGCGAGGGGGAATGGGGTGGTGGGAAAGCTGGTGAAGGTGCCTGCGCTATAGGTGATGGCGCCGGCGGTATTATTGTAGGAGTTGGTGGGAAAGGTGAAATCCAGGGTGCCGCCGTTGGTGATCGCCTGAACTTGTAGGTATGAAGGGGTGAAGTCGATGAAGGCATCTATCCCGCTCACCGGCTGGCCGTGAGGGTCGACCTGGATGGTCATGGTGAAGACCTCCCCTACCGCCACCGAGCGCGAGGCAGGTTCCAGGTTCACCTCCACCGTTCCCCCCTGAAATGCTTCCGCCTCCGGGCGGCCTTTGTGCCACGTAACTCCTAGGGCCACCAGGAGCGCTGCTATCAGCCCTATACCCAACACAAGCGGGAGAAGTCTATACCCCTTCTTCAAAGCCGTCACCTCCCTATTTTCTAAGGTGTTTAGAAATATGATTGGTCATTCCTCTAAAAATGTGGGGGTTCAGGGGGCATGGCCCCCCTGACAGGGATTTGGGGGACACCCCCAAATCCCCCGAATCTCCCCTCTCCCGCTCGGTGGCGGGAGGAGGGGACCAAGAGGGTGATGGCTTAGAGCGTATTTTCACCCTCTTGCGGTGTCCTATAGTAAGTGGGACACGATGATCCTGAGCGGAGCGAAGGATCTCAAAGACTTACGAAGAGATTCTTCGGTCGTCCGCCTAAGGCGGACTCCCTCAGAATGACATAGTCAAGCATCCTCTACCAGATCCCTTGAACCCCCTTTATTAAACACCATCTGTGTATCTCAAAGAGGATGGGGAAGCCCCACCTCTGACGGGGCTTCCCCACCGCAAAAGCTCTAACTGTTTTTAAAGGTGCTTAGCAGTTTCTTAGCTCCTTCGTCTCGCTCCGCCAAAGGCGGACCCCGCCCACCCGACCGCCGCCAGAAGCGCCAGGGCGATCACTATCCAGAGCCCGGTGGCCCCGGGAGAATCCAGACCGCCCGTGCCCGTACGAGGCACCCCGGGCACTACTGGAGTGGGCGTTGGCACTACCACGGGTGTGGGCGTGGGTGCGGGAGGCGCTGGCGCCGGCGTCGCCGCGGCTGGCCTGGCCAGGCCGAAGTCTACTACTACCGTTGGCGGGTTACCGGACACCGTGACCGCTACCAGGGTGGGCGTAGTGTTCGTCCAGCCCCCGGGTACGGTGATGGAGACCTTGAAGGTGGCCGGAGTGAGGCAGCAGACCTCGTAGGCGCCGTTTAAGCCGCTGAGGGTGTCCTTGGTCCAGCCATCGCTGGTGACCCTTACGGCCACGTTGCTAATCCCGGCCTCTCCGGCGTCCATGACGCCGTTCCCGTTGTTATCCTCATAGACGGAGCCCTTGATAGTGGTCAGAGGTGGTGTCGGTGCCGCCACCTCTGCGGATCGGATGGTGGCGCAACTGGTCTTGACTTCAGAATCGGAGTAGGTGACACTGGATACCGTGCCGGTAACTGTCAGGGAGACGGTGTACACCCCCGTCTGGGTGTAGACATGGGTGGTGCTCCCCGACGTGGTCAGCAGGGCGCTCATGCCGTCGCCGAAGCCCCATAGCCATTGAGTAATGGCGCCCCCCGAAGCTATTAGGGACTGGTCGGTTAAAGAAGCCGGAGTGTTGACCACGGCGGAGGGGCAGGCGAAGGCGGCATCGATGGCCCGGCTGTTGGCGGTGGCCCCGTTGAGGGTCAAAGCGGGATACAGGTTGCCGTCCTTGTCTGCGACCCGAGTCGTATTGAGTCCCGTGCTAGAGAAGCTTATCGAGCTTCCGGTGGCCGTAGCCACGGCACTTAGTGCGAAGCGGGCCAGGGTGAAGGTAGAGTTAGTAACGTAGCCGGTGACGGTGATGGCGCTGTAGGTTATGATCCCTACACTGTTATTGAAATCTTTATAGGGCACGCTAAACGAGGTTGTGCCGTCGGTGATGGTCCCTACCACCTGGAAGACGGCGGGATCGAAGGTAACGAAGGCATCCACACCCATTACCGATTCACCTACTCCGGCGGCCACCTGGATCTGCCACTCAGCAGTGGAGTTCATCATCATGTCCCGGGCGGCGGGCAGAATGCTCAGACTCACCGGCCCCGGGCTGGCCAGCGCCCCTGCTCCACTACGAAGGCTCGCGATACCACCTAAGAGTAGGACAATACCGAGAAAGGGAACGAGCCACTTCAGTTTGGTTGTATTCATGGTCCTCCTTATCTACTAAAAATTACGTGCGACAAGGTCGCTCTGAAAAACGTCACATAATCACTCCCCCGTGCGAGGCCCCGCCAGGTCAATAGGACTACTGCGCAGGTAGCTCTTAACCATGAGGCCGAAGTCACCTATGTTGACCTGGCCACTCCAATCCAGGTCGGCCCAGCAGTTGTATGTGCGCGCCGTCTTTATCCACGGAGTGCCGCCCGCGGCAGCCCAGTCCAGGAACTCATAGAGGCACCCACCGGGGCTGACCGAGGTCAGGTAGTGCGCGGGGCTGCTCGAGGTCAGGTAGTGCTTCACCAGGAGGCCGAAGTCGACGATGTTCACCTGGCTATCCATGTTGATGTTCCCCTCCCGCAGCATGCCCATGTTGACGGTGGTGGTAGGCGGTGTGACTACCAGACTCAGCTTTCGGTTTGCCAGGTTGTGAGCGCCGACTATGGTCATGGTGTAGGTGCCCGGGGCCACGTCGGGTACAGTGAAGACGGCTGTGCTGTCCACCTTGGTAGTGGTGGTCACGATGTAGGTCTGTACTGGGCTGGCGGTCAGGGTCACGAGAAGAGGTATCGCCCAGCCGCTGGCGGGCCGCAGGCTGCCGTCCAGGACTATCTGGCCGAAGATGTCGGCCCCGGTGGTGGTGATGTAGTCCGTCCTAACGATAACGTTGGCGCCGAAGGGCCCGGTCACGACGTGGGTGACGGTGAAGCTACCGATGTTGGAGTAAACGTGGCTGGGGTTCTGAGCCGCGCTGCCGCCGCCGTCGCCGAAATCCCAGGACTGGCTAAGGATATCGCCCTGGGAGGTATCGGTGAAGTAGACGGTGAGGGGTATGTTGCCCGTGATGGGGCTGGCGGTAAAGTTGGCGATGGGGTTGCCCACGGCGGTGATGTAGCTCCCCTTCACCGCGGTCTTGGCGTCGTAGGTACTGGTCACCATCAGGGACACGGTGTAGATGCCGCCCGCCTGGTAGGTGTGGGTGGGGTTCTGAAGAGCGCTGGTTGCGCCATCTCCCAGGTTCCACGCATACGTAAGGGCGCCGTGCCCCTCGGTGCCCGTGGTGGTATCGGTAAAGGCCACCGTCAAGGGGACGCCGCCGGTCACCGGAACGCCAACGAAGTTGGCGAAGAGGGGCGATAGGCCCCTAATGTAGGCGGTGCGCGTCAGGGTATTTCTGTCTCCGCCCAGGCCGTCCACCGTCAGAAACACGTCAAAGAAACTCACTGTGGTGTAAATGTGGGTGGGGTTCTGAGCCGTGCTGGTGTCGCCGTCTCCGAAGCCCCATAGTCGAGAAGCCACATCGCCGGTGGAGGCGTCGGTGAAAGTGACGTTGAGAGGCACCACGCCGGTAAGAGGTGTGCCGGTGAGGCCAGCCGTCACCGGATTGTAGGCGTGGATGTAGTTCGTGTTGGTATCGGTGCTGGGGTCGCCGCCCAAACCGTTCACCATCAAGGTCACGGTGTAGGTTCCCCTGGAGGTGTAGGTGTGGGTGGGGTTCTGGAGAGTGCTGGTCACCCCGTCGCCGAAGCTCCACAGCCGGGAGGCCACATCGCCGGTGGAGAGGTCGGTGAAGACCACCGTCAAGGGCACCGTGCCGGTCAGAGGCGAAGCGGTCTTGTCGGCCACCACCGGGTTGTAGGCGTGGATGAACTCTATGTTGGTGTCGGTGCTGGAGTCGCCGCCCAGGCCGTTCACGGCCAGGGTCACGGTGTAGACTCCCTTGGCGGCGTAGGTATGGGTGGGGTTTTGGAGGGTGCTGGTCACCCCATCGCCGAAGCTCCACAGCCGGGAGGCCACATCGCCGGTGGAGATATCGGTGAAGACCACCGTCATAGGCACGGTGCTCGTCAGCGGTGAGGCGGTCTTGGTAGCCGTCACCGGGTTGTAGAGGTTGACCAGATTGGTGCGGCTGAACACGCTGCTTCCGGCCACGTTGGTGGCAGTGAGGGTCACGGTGTAGTTGCCCTTAGTGGTATAGGTGCGGGTGGGGTTCTGGGAAGTGCTGGTGCCGCCGTCTCCGAAGCTCCACAGCCAGCTAGTGGGGTTGAACTGGGAGGTATCCGTGAAGGCTACCGTCCGGGGCACTGTCCCCGTGATGGCTGCCGACGGCTCGAAGCTGGCAGTCGGGGTAATGTAGGCGTTGATGGTGCCGCTGATAAGATTACCCGTAACATTGTCGGCAACACTTTCACCCCCTATTATCTGGGTTACGCGGCCCTCGGCGGTGGAGAAGGTGAGATTGGTGCCTCCGGGTGGCGTGGCGGTGATGACATGGACGGCCAGTCTGGCCAGGGTAAATACCGTGGTCGGGAAACCGCTGAAAGTGGAGGCGCTGTAGGAAATGACGCCTACGCTATTGTTGAAGCCGTTGGTGCCGAAGGTTACCCCCAGCGTCCCACCGTCGGTTATGGCTTGAATCTGGACGAAGTTGGGGTTGAAGTCGATGAAGGCATCTACTCCGGCCACCTTCGTCATTGGCTCAACCTGAATGCGCATCTCAAAGGTATTGCTCACCGCGGCGGTGTAGGGAGAGGGCAGGATCTTCAGGTCTACCGTGTTGGGTGCCTGAAGGGGAACAGCGGGCAGGATGCTGGCCGTCTTGGCGGCCACCGCCTCTTCCCGGGGAGCCTGACCGGCGGCGGCCGCCGTTCCGTCACCCCCCTTGATGAGGAAGCTGGTCCCCCACAGCAGCGCCGAAACTACGGCCGCCGTCATCAGGAGCCACACCACCGCCCCTCCCCACTCTTTACTTTGTCGATGACCGTGATCACTCATTAAAAATTCCTCCCCTTTCGTCTCAGGGTCAAAATACTACCCCCTTTTAGCATGATAGCCAGGCTTTGTCAAGCCTTTGCTAAAGAGACTGTTTAATATTATCCCCAAACCCCCTCGAGGGGGTTCAAGGAACCTCTTCGGGGTTAGAGTTCTTCGGGGGCACATCCCTTCGACTGGCTCAGGGCGGGCCCCCGGACCCCCTGCCAATCCTTCCTGGGAAGGACGGACTCCCTTTTGTTAAACAGTCTCTGCTAAAGAGAGCGTTTAACAACGTTCCTCGACCATCCCCCTGATATTAAACATCCTTTGCTGAAGGGCGAAAAAACAACGGCTAGATTTATATTTATTGAACAACCTCAGGCGCGGTACTGTCCGTATTGACGGCGCTCTCGTAGCCCACGGCCACGGGCCCCGTTTGCAGGTAGGAGCCGGCCAGGAGGCCGAAGTCCGAGATGTTTATCTGCCCACTCTTGTTGAAGTCGGCCCAGCACTGGTATAAACCGGTGCGGGTGAAGCTCCAGGTGCCCGTAGCCGCCCACTGGATGAAATCGGGCACGCAGCCGCTGGGACTGCCCGTGGTGAGGTAGGAGCCAGCCAGGATGCCGAAGTCGGAGATGTTCACCTGGCCGCTCATGTTGGCGTCCCCCTCCTTGAGGGTGCTCATGTCCACGGTGGTGGCGGGAGCGCTAACGACGACGCCGGTCTTGCGGTTGGCCAGGGCGTGGGGTCCGGCGGTGGTGATGGTGTAGGTGCCCGGCTGGATGCCAGACAGGGTCAGGACACCGGTGTTGGTGGTAGTTACCACGTAGCTGACGGCCGGGCTGGCGGCCAGGGTGACCTTTATGGGGTTGACGTAGCGATCGCTGCCCGAGCTGCCCCCCTGGAAGGCCAACTGAAGGACCAGGTTGACGCCGGTGGCGGTGATGAGTTCCGTCTTGGTCTCGGTATTGGCGCCGCCGGCTCCGGAGGCGGTCAGGGTGACGGTAAAGGTGCCGCTGCTATTGTAGACGTGGTTAGGGCTCTGGGCGGTGCTGGTATAGCCGTCGCCGAAGTCCCACAGCCAGCCGGTGGGTGTGCCCGAAGTGGTATCCGTGAAGTACACGGTGAGGGGCACCGTCCCCGATACCGGGGCGGCGGTGAAGTTGGCGTCCACGGTGGCCGAGATGTAGCTGGTCTTGGTCTCTTTGTCGGAGAGGCCGAAGGTGTCGGTAGTCGTCAGGCTTACCGTGAATACCCCGTTGCTGCTATAGGTATGGGTGGGGTTCTGGGCGGTGCTGGTGCCGCCGTCGCCGAAGTCCCACCCGACGGGCAACAGTCCCGAGGTGGTGGTATTGGTGAACTGGACGGTGAGGGGTATGGGGCCGGACGTGGGACTGGCCGTAAATTCGGCGTCGGGGGTGACGGAGATGTAGCTGGCCTTGGTCTCTTTGTCGGAGAGGCCAAAGGTGTCGGTAACGGTGAGGCTGACCGTGAAGATGCCGTTAGCGGCGTAGACATGGCTGGGGTTCTGGGTGGTGCTGGTGCCGCCGTCGCCGAAGCTCCACAGCCGACTGTTCACTGTGCCCGTGGTGGTATCGGTGAACTGAACGGTGAGGGGCACTCGCCCGCTGGTGGGGAAGCCGATGAAGTTGGCGTCGGCGGTAACCGTGATGTAGCTGCTCTTGGTATTGATGGCGGACAGCCCCAGGTTGTCTGTTATGGTGAGGGAGACGGTATAGATGCCGTTGCTGTTGTAAGTGAAGGTGGGGTTCTGGGCGGTGCTGGTGCTGTTCCCGAAGTTCCAGTACCGCGCGACGATGGAGCCGATCTCCGCGATAGAGGTGTCGGTGAAAGCCACGGTGAGCGGGGCTTTGCCGCTGGTGGGGCTGGCGGTGAACATGGGGTGTAAGGCCTGGGCCGAAATATAGTAGTCCTTGACCTCCGTATCGGAGAGGCCCAGGCTATCGGTGATGGTCAGGGTAACGGTATAGTAGCCCGCCGAACCGTAAGTATGGGTAGGGCTCTGGGTAGTAGCCGTGCTGCCATCGCCAAAGTTCCAGTACCAGGAAGCGATGGAGCCCAGGGCCACCGTGGAGGCATCGGTGAAGGAGATGGTGAGGGGGGTGTGGCCCTGGGTTGAGCTGCTGCCGAACTCGGCGTTCATGGCCTGGGCCGATATATAGCTGGTCCGGGTCTTGGTACTGGAGCCGCCGGCGTTGCTAACGGTGAGGCTGACGGTGTAAACGCCCGTGCTGTTGTAAGAATGGGGGGGGTTCTGGAGGGTGCTGGTCACCCCGTCGCCGAAGCTCCACAGCCAGGAGCTGATAGATGTCCCGGTGGAGGTATCGGTGAAGGTCACCATATAGGGTATCTTGCCGGAGGTGGGGCTGCCTACGAAGTCGGCGGTGGGCGGCGCTACGATGGTCACCGTGCCGCTGATCCGGTCTTTGATTATGGAGGTATCGCCCAGATAGTCGACAGTGGTATTTCTGGTTTCGGAGGTGGAGAAGTTTACCGCCGCCGTTCCGGTAACTGTCTTGGAGCGCCAGGCGATATCGTACAGGGTGAAGTTGGAGGTGGGGTATCCGGAGAAGGTGGCGGCGCTGTAGGTGATGGCGCCCACGCTGTTGTTGTAGCCGTTGGTGCTGAAGGTCACGCCCAGGGTGCTGCCATTGGTGATGGCCACTACCTCCAACCGCGAGCTATCGAAATCCACGAAGGTATCGGCGCCACTTACCTGCTGACCGTTGGGCTCGATGCGCACCGTGCCCGTGAAGGCGGCGCTGGTGGCCACCGTTTGGGTGGTAGGCAGGTAGCGGATGTCCACCGTCGATGCCGTGTGGGGCTGGGGCGGTGCCGCCATCAGGGTACCGTGGAAACCGTCGTCAGAGCTACCCCTGGTGGCAACTAACGCTGCTGGAGGAATTGGAGTGGCCGCCGCCGGGCGGCCATCAGCTTTTTTTGACGGCGTCTCCATTGCCGCGCCAAACACCCCGGCGCTGGTGCTACTGTAGGTGATTATGGGCGCCACGCTCTGGGGCGACGTCTTCAGGTAGTTCTTGGCCAGGAGGCCGAAGTCGGCGATGTTCACCTGGCCGGAGCCATCGAAGTCGGCGTTGCCGATGCCGCAGGCGGTACCCGTGCGCAGGTAGACCGCCGCCAGCTTACCGAAGTCGGCGATGTTCACCTGGCCGCTGGAGGGGCCGGCCTCGCCGACGGCATCCCCTTCGAGGAGGGTGCCCAGGTTCACGATAGTGGTGGGCGCTCTGACCTCCACCACGCTGCTGACGCGGTTGGCCAGACTATGTTGCTGGTCCACCCGTATGTCGTAGTTGGCGAAGGGTGGCGTAACCAGGATGGGCGCACCGTTGTAGCCCCATTTGCCAACCTTGACCGGCGTCAAGACCTGGGAGGCGTACAGGGTCGGGTAGGCGGGGTAGTAGATGGACACGGTGATGGGCATGAGGCCGGCGCAACTCGGAGTGCCCTCAAACTGGGCCCACAGCACCAGCATAGCGCCGCTCTGTATAGCGGCATCATAATCCTGGTGGAAGCCGGGGACGACGTTGCCATCGGGATCCATGACGGTGGTGAACCGCTCTCCGGCGAAGTTCAGCCCCAGGTGGGTGGTGGTGATGGTGGTGGTCACCGGATCGAAGGTAACGATGGCGGCGGTGAAGGTATCCGTGGGGCGGCTGCTGGCAACGTGATTGCCCGCCGAGAAGTCGATGGTGCCCGTAGAGTTGTTCCAGGTGATGACGTGGGTGGTGGGCAGTGCCGCCGTGGGGGTGATCGCCTGCACCCTCAGATATGAGGGGTTGAAGTTGATGTAAGTGTTAACCATATCCACCGGTGGGTCGACGAATACCGGGGTAGTTGGTTGCACTACGATGCTCACCACGTAGGGCACGCCGATGAAGGCGGTGGGGACGCTGGAAGTAAGGATCACGGGAACGTCATAGGTGACGTGGGCTGCCCCGTCCCTATGCTCTCCAGCAATGGTAGCTTCGTTGTAGATGACGTTGGTCTTTCGTCCGGGGACGAAAGAGAAGGCGATGGGGGTGGTGCTGGACATGGTGTCGCCGCTGGCCCGCCATCGGATGGTAAAGGCGGTGAAGGGTCTGGTGATGACCCGGCTAAAGGTGGCGGCGCTGTAGGTGATGACGCCCACGCTGTTATTGAAGCCGTTGGTGCCGAAAACGACATCCAACACCCCACCGTCGGTGATCACTTCCGCCCTTATTTTGGTGGGGTCATAGTCGATGAAAACGTCCACGCCGTTCACCGTTACCCCCGTCGACTGGTTGACGACGACGGCGGTGGTGAACACCTGGCCCACCATAGCGTCTTTGAGGGGTGGATCAACGATGATAGGCACATCGAAAACGATGTCGTTGAGGCAGCCGCGGCGGAAGCGAGTGACGTCGGTTCCCAGGTTGTCCACCCTGGTCAGGCGTCCCTCGGCGGTGGAGAAAGAAACGGGAGAGCCGGTGCTATCGGACTTGGCCCGGAAGCGGATGTGCACCAGGTCAAAGGCGCCGGTGGGAAAGCTGGAGAAGGTGGCGGCGCCGTAGGTGATGACGCCCAGAGTGTTGTTGTAGCCGTTGGTGCCGAAGGTGACGCCCAGCGTCCCGCCATCGGTGAGGCCCAGTACCTCTTTAATGGAAGGTTCAAAGTCCAGGAAGGCGTCCACGCCGCTGACCTGCTGATTAGTTATGGGCTTGATACGCACTGTTTCGGTGAATATCTCGCCTACTCGGTGGCGGGGAGACTTGCCGGTGTCGGTGAGGCACGGCGTCAGCAGGACGTCCACGTTGCCCACTATCTCAGTGACGGTTATCGTGCCATTTTGGGTGGTGTTGGCGACGGGGTCGCCATCCCGGTTGGCCAGCAGGGCAGAGGTGATGGTCACGGGGCTGGTGCCGGGCGTTTTGCCGCTGAAGGTGACTCGGGCCAGGGTGCCGGTGCCCGTGACCCCCGGGGCGGGGTTGAGGAGGGTGACGGCGTACTTAATGGTGCCCGAAACGTTGTTGGCGGTGTTGGTCACCACGAAACCTGAGGCGGGGTTAAGAAAAGTCCCGGGCTGGATGTTGATTCCGGGGGAAAGAGGAACGGAGTCCTGAACCTCCAGAACCGCCGGGTTGAAGCGCACATCCACCTCGGCGGCGTAGAGGTTAACGCCGTTCTGAATCTGGATGTCTACTTGAGCACTCTCGCCAGTGGCTATGGTCTGGGGAGTGGGCGTGATAACGACGCTGGTGCCCACCACGGGAAGAACCGAGGCGCGGGTACTTATACCACCCTCCAGGGGCACCTGACTGGCGGCGGCCGCGCTACTTCCCCCTTTGACGATGAAGCTGGTCCCCCACAGCAGCGCCGAAACCAGGGCCGCTGTCATCAGGAGCCATACCACCGCCCCTCCCCACTCTTTGCCTTGCCTACAACTCTGATCGCTCATCACGACTCCCCCTTTTCGCCTCAGGACATGAAACACTTTCTTCTTTTATCATGCTTAGCCAGGCTTTGTCAAGCCTTTGCTAAAGAGTTTACGAAAAAACAACAGAAAGTTTATTATTGTAAAGTTTCTCCTTAATAGAGTGTGTTTGAAAATGTCATTCTAATGTCATTGCTATGAAAGATGCCCTCACCCCCTCTGTCCCCCTCTCCCACTTCGCGGGAGAGGGGGAGGAATTGTAATCAGGGGGACACCCCCTGAAACCCCCGCCAGAGGAGCGAACTCCTCTGGATTGCCCGCATTTTCATCCTTTGTGGTGTCCTATGCAAATAGGACGTGCGTGATGACAGAGATTCTTCTCCCCGCCATAGGCGGAGATCAGAATCGCCCATCTGCCTCAGGCGGGCTACAAAGGATAAAAATATCCGCTCATGGTGAGCCTGTCGAACCATGAGCGATAGCCGCTCACCCTGAGCCCGTCGAAGGGTGAGCGGGCTATTTTCATAGCAATCCCCCCTGCCCGCTTGCGCTGGGCACCACAGAGTATGAAAATACACCCTCATCCCCTTAATCCCCTTCTCCCTCAGGGAGAAGGGGAGATGGATGATATTTGGGGGACACCCCTTCGGCACGTATAGTGGAATAGGTAGGATACTGTGAAGGAGCACCGGGAGCCCTCTGTCCTTCGACTGGGGACGCAGTACCCCTTGCGCC
>JACPEP010000007.1 GCA_016183425.1 Chloroflexota bacterium | reverse complement strand
TTTCGTCTTGAATTGCGGCGACAAAAGTCTCTGCATCTGGAATGCTTATCCTTTTCATTGGGAGCAACCTCCAAACAATCTTTGCTCCCAATATAACTCAAAATATCATAATGCGCAACTACTTGTGTCGTTACATATAGATGCAATACGGAATGGACTGAATTCCCACAATCCACAGGAGTGGAGAAACGCTATGTGGAGTGGCCGGGATATTCTCCATGACCTTGCCGCCCATCTATGGCTTGACCCCCGGAAGACCTATGAATATTTGCCAGGCCAAGGAAAGAATGGCAAGATGCGGGTAACTGAGGGCGATTATGTGAATCGTTTGGGTGCGTATCTGCATCAGAAGGGTGTTGCAGGAAAAACTGGAGCCTATCTCCGTGCTGAGGTGGAACGCATATGCCATTCTATCAGCACTTTGAACGAACTAGATAGTAAGGCCCACGGTGAAGTCACGCTCTCTGATGTTCGCACATCAGCCATCGGCACCTACGCGATCTTGGGCGAAATCGTAACACGAACCGACATGACGCCTGTAACGGAGTACTGTAGCCCGCAGGTTTCGGAAGTGCCTGAACAGTAAGCCATTTTGTCAATTGCGGGTATTGTCAATAAACCAAAGTGAAGCTCTTCGAGCAAGCTTTACCCTTCATACATCATGCTGTCCCTGTCCGGAACGCCATACTTGATAGAAGAACACCCCCGGCAAGGGATGCGCCATGGAAAGCATAATGAGAAAGGGAGGGTCAGGCACGAATGTCTAGTATAATGGATTAAAGTCCTTTGCCATCCATAGGTACGGAGGTGCTGACGTGGCCTTGTTTGTGGCCCTGGCTGCTATCCTGACGTTCCTAACTGCCGGTTGCTCCGTAAGAGGACCGGCATCCCCCCCCTCCCTCCAGGCAACACCTACTTCAACCCCAACTGCTGCTCAGTCTCCTCTCCCCACTCCCACCCTCACACCGAGACCGACATCCCCACCCCCTCGCACTCCCTCTCCTACCCCCACTCCCACCGCCAGCGGCACTTCCGCGTCGCCTCAGCCCCTAAGGGCCATGCGGGTGGAGCGGGCCTTCCCCGCATTGACTTTCCTCCGCATTACCAACCTCGTCCAGCCCGACGATGGCTCGAAGCGAATCTTTGTCACGGAGCAGCCCGGCCGTATCCTGGTCTTCCCCGACAACCAGGGGGCAGCCCAGGCCCAGGTGTTCTTGGACATCCGGAGCAAGGTCAGCGAGGCCCACAATGAGGAGGGGCTGCTGGGTTTGGCCTTCGCTCCCGCTTTCTCTTCCAGCGGCCATTTCTACGTGTACTACTCGGCTGCCAACCCCCGGCGCTCCATCCTTTCTCGCTTTACCGTCAGCCAGGCGGACCCCAACATGGCGGACCCCACCAGCGAGCTAATTATCATGGAGATACCGCAACCCTTCGGCAACCACAACGGAGGACAGCTCGTTTTCGGGCCGGACGGCTTTCTCTATATCGGTCTGGGCGACGGTGGAGGCAGTGGTGACCCCTCGGGCAACGGGCAGAATCTGGGAACTCTCCTGGGGGCGATACTGCGTATTGATGTCAGCGGTGCCTTGCCCCCACAGACCTACCGCATCCCTCCGGACAATCCCTTTGTCAACGTGGCCGGTGCCCGGGGCGAGATCTGGGCCTACGGCCTGCGCAACCCCTGGCGGTTCTCCTTCGACCGAGCCACGGGCCGGATGTGGGCCGCAGATGTGGGGCAGAACCGTCAGGAGGAGACAGACATCATCATGAAGGGGGGCAACTACGGCTGGAACAAAATGGAGGGAAGCCTGTGCTTCTCACCGCCCACTGGCTGCAATACCGCAGGCCTAGAGATGCCAGTGGCGGTGTACGGCCGCGATGACGGCTGCTCCGTCACCGGCGGTTTCGTGTATCGGGGCCCTGGCCTTCCATCCCTCCAGGGGGCCTACGTCTACGGCGACTTTTGCTCCGGCAAAATCTGGGGCCTGAGGCACGATGGCCGGTCCGTCACTGAGCACCTTTTGCTGGTGGACTCAAACCTCTCCATCACGTCCTTCGCCCAGGACGTGGCGAGCAACCTGTACATCCTGTCCCGCAACGAGGGCATCTATCGCTTAGCGCCCGTGGGCGGGCCGTAAGACAGTAGCGCCGCTAGCTGCGGACCCGTGCCCGCCTACCAGGTCCATAAAGAGGGTCGATTTCAGCTCCCTCTCCAGATGATAGAGGATGAACTCCCGGAGCGCGCCCTTTATCTCGGCCATCAGCGGGGGGCTCACTTTCAAACGGCTGGCCTGGGCCCAGTCTTTTTCCTGAAAGAAGCGTAGCGTCTTGAGGGCGTTCAAGGATAGTCGCCTCACGCTGGATTCGGGGGGATGACAAGAGGGGCACAAGACACCGCCACCGCTGGCGGTAAAAAAGTTGACCGTGGGTGGAAGCGCCCCCTGGCAAGCGACGCATCGCCCAAGCTGGGGACGGTATCCCAGGTGCCCCAAGAGATGAAGCTCGAAGTAACGCAGGGCCAGTTCCACAGATCCCTCTCCGTCCAGCCGCATCAACGTATCCAGGAGGAGACGAAACAAGGGGTAGTTTTCCACTCCCTCCGACGTGGAGTGGTATATGAGCTCGGCGGCATAAAGCCCGCCGCCGATACTCCCCAGGTCATCCCTCAACCTGGGGAAGCTGTGGATGGTCTCGCCCTGGGTCACCACATCCAACTCTTGACCGCGCGCCAAGAGATATGAGCCGTGGATAAGGGGCTCCACGTGTCCTCCCAGACGGCTGGTGGGACGCCGCACTCCCCTGGCCACTGCCCGCACCTTGCCCCGCCAGGGGCTGTACAGGGTGAGGATACGATCCGCCTCCCCCAGGAGAATGCCCCGGAGCACGATGGCCTCTGTTTTATAGACCCGGGGAATCAAGGGGCGTCATACTTCCTGCCGACCCTGGAGAGCCCGGGCCAGGGTCATTTCGTCGGCGTACTCCAGGTCGCCGCCCACCGGGAGACCCCGAGCCAGGCGGGTGACCTTTATGCCCAGGGGGGCAATAAGGCGCTGAAGGTACATGGCGGTGGCTTCCCCCTCCAGATTGGGATTGGTGGCCATAATAACCTCTCTCACCAACCCATCCCGCAGTCGGGCGAGAAGTTCCTTAACCTTTAGGGCCTCCGGCCCAATGCCGCTTAGGGGAGAGATGACGCCGTGGAGGACATGGTAGCGCCCTTTGTACTCCCCGGTGCGCTCCAAGGCCAGGATGTCCAGGGGCTCTTCCACGACGCAGATCTGGCCTCCGTCCCGGTCCCCACGACGGCATATGAGACAGGGGTCGCTATCGGTGACGTTCTGGCATATGGAGCAGAGGACGACGCGCTCTTTCATATCTAGGATGGCCTGGGCCAGGGAGCGAGCCTCCTCAACGGGGGCTCTGAGTAAGTAATAGGTCAGGCGCTGGGCGCTCTTGGGCCCGATGCCGGGGAGCTTGTGGAACTCTTGGATAAGGCGGCCCACCGGCGCCGCCGTAGTGACCGGGTTGTTCATCGTGCCCCCTATTTCTTCATGCCGGGCAGGCCCAGCCCCCCGGTCAGCGGGCCCAAGCGGCGGCTTACCTCTCCCTGCACCTTGTCCAGGGCCTCATTCATCGCCGCCATGACCAGGTCTTCCAGAAGCTCTACCTCCTGGGGGTCCACTGCCTCTGGCGAGATCTTCACCCAGCTCACCCTCTGTTGACCCGTCATGGCCACTTTGACGGCGCCACCCCCGGCGCTGGCCTCCACCACCATATTCTCCAACTCCGCCTGCACTTTCGCCAGCTTAGCCTGAAGCTGTTGGGCCTGACGCAGCATCTCTCTATTCATTCTCGTCTCCTTCATCCACAACGCGAGCCCCCATATCCAGGGCCGCACTCAGCAGGTGGTTATCGACCTTTCGTTGTGTCAAGACGCACCTTACCTGGTGGGGAGAACCAAGGGCCTGGCTCAACAGCCCCTCCACTATGCGACGGTTCTCCATCTCCTCGATCTTATCCTTTTGCATAGGGTAGTAAAAGCCGAGGACGACGGTCTTGTCCTCCACGGTCAAAGGCTGACAGGCGCTGCGCAAGTAGGCGTCCAACATGGGGACTTTTGGGCTGAGGCCCTTGGCCCGGGACACAATCTGTTTCCAGTTGGCCTTGAGATAGCTCAGGGCGCTCTCCGGCCCCGAGTTCAAGGGTGCTAGCTCGGGCAAGGGCGCTCTTTCCTCTCTTGGAGCCGGGGCTTTTCTTTCCACCCCGCCTCCACCGCCCCCCGACGAAGAGGGATGGCCGTCTTTCGCCTGGGGCACCTGGGCGGCCAAAGGGGCAGCTACTTCACCTCGTTCCTTCGCCCCCGCGTTTCCCTGGAGAAGGCAGCACTCCGCCAGGGCCAGCTCCAAGGGCAGGGGCGAGTAGTTGTCCCAGCGCATATCGGCGGCGGCGAAGAGCTTGAGGGCCGCCACCATCTCCTTCATGGAGGCAATGGCCGCCAGGGACTGCATCTCTTCTTTCTCATCAGGAGAAACATCCACCACCCCCTGAGCCCCCGTTTTGATGAGGAGCAGGTTACGAAGGTAGTCCACCACCTCCCGCTGGAACTGGCGCAAGTCCAGGCCATCGTCACGGACACCGTTGATGGTCGCCAAGCCTTGGGCCAAATTCTTATCCAGTATATATCGCACCAACTCTCGCACTCGCTCATCGCCGGTAATGCCCAGAAGGGCCCGCACTTCGGTTAGGCCCACCTCCGGCCCATAGGAAACAGTCAGTTGCTCCAGAAGGTTCTCAGCATCCCGAAGGCTGCCGCTAGCATTCCGGGCGATTAGAGCCAAGACCTCCGAGGGAACGTGGAGCCCCTCTCGGTCGCCGATTTCCTGAAGCCTGCCCACCACGGATTTCTGGGAGAGGCGTCGAAAATCGAAGCGCTGGCACCGGGAGAGGATGGTGGCGGGTAGCTTGTGCACCTCAGTGGTGGCCAGAATAAATATGGCGTGGGGCGGTGGCTCCTCCAGGGTCTTGAGAAGGGCGTTGAAGGCATCGGGGGTCAGCATGTGAACCTCGTCGATGATGTAGACCTTGTACCGTGCCTCGCTGGGAACGAAGTTGACCCGCTCCCGAAGCTCCCGGATCTCGTCAATGCCTCGGTTGCTGGCGGCATCCATCTCCACCAGGTCCATAGCCCGGCCTTGGGAGATGGCCTGGCACATGGCGCAGGAGTTGCACGGCTCCCCCTTACCCCCCTGGAAGCAGTTTATCGCCTTGGCCAGGATGCGGGCGGTGCTGGTCTTCCCCGTGCCCCGGGGGCCGCAAAAGAGATAGGCATGGGCCACCCGGCCCAGGGCCAGGGCGTTAAGGAGGGTACGGGTGACCGGCTCCTGCCCCACCACCTGGGACAGGCTCTGGGGCCGCCACCGACGATAGTATACCTGAGATGATTCTTGAGCCATTGCCATCCCCCCGTCGCCTTAGATTATATACTACGGGGGTCTACCGTCAACGAAGCCCTGAGAGGCAGACACAGCGATTTTTTGAAAAAGCCCTCACCACCCGCCAACCTGCCTACCCCTGGAGGAAAGGGCTTCGCTCTCTGGACTCCCCACATCGGCAGATGTATGTACATAGTGGACTCAAAGAGTTGCCGTCAATGGACAATTTCTAACCAGGCTAAGTCCGGGGCAGCAGGTTGAGGATCTCCGCCTCCTTTGCCTCCATCCTTTGGGCATCCTCTTCTTCCTCGTGGTCGTAGCCCAGGATGTGCAGCAAACCATGTACCAGGAGATGGGCCACCTCCTGGTCCAGGGAGTGGCCGGCCTCCTCAGCCTGCCTTTTGGCTTGGGGCACCGAGATGGCCACCTCCCCCAGGTAGGGGAGTTGGCCGGGGGGGGTGGGGAAGGATTCCGGCTCCAGAGGGAAGGAGAGGACATCCGTCACCTCGTCCCGCCCTCGATAGCTTCGATTCAGCGCCTGGATGGTTTCGTCGCCAGTGAGCAGAACGCCCACCGTCACCCGCCCCCCCACCTTCTCCGCTTCCAGAAGGGTGAGCACAATCTCTTTGAGCCAGGCCTTTTTGACCAGCCTTCCCCACGGTCGCTCAACCTGGATTTCCACTCTGTGAGCCAAGATGGATTCATTGTAAGACCCTCCGGCTCCCTCGGCAACCTGTGAGTGTGGCAGCTCTGTGATTATGACACCACCTAATGGTTTAGTGAAAATGTCAACCTATGAAGAAAGAGAGGGTTTCATTGAATTGGTGCGGCATATGCGGCGTCTACTGGCAGCCTACGGTAAGGAGGGAGTGGCTGCCTTGGCCCACAGCAATCTGTTGCATCAAAGGCCACCCTTCCATAAGGACAGGCTGCCTCTAAAGGCCGCCTTCCCCAGCTAGGCCAGCTCGACATCCCAGACGAACACACGGAAGAGTCGGGCGTAAAGATTCTTGATCCTTTTCTTAGCGTAGCCCCAGTTGAAGGTCGCGACCCACAGAGGGATAGCATAGGCCTGCTCATGGTTGTAGGCCTGGATCTCCTGGAGCAGTTTCTTCCTTTTCTCCAGATCCATGGTGCTACGACTATCGGCGACCATCTTATCCAGCTTGGCATCCTCGATCCAAGAGTAGGTCCCCGAACCAGCTTTGGGATCCCAGGTTGTGTAGTAGCGCCACGTATCATCCGCATCCAGTAGGCAATCACAATAGCCTTGCAGGTATACTCCCTCAGGCCCCTTGCCAGCCGTCCGAACCTCCATGCCCCAGTCACTCCACGAGGCCGCCCCTTCCTGTGGTCTGATGGTGGCCTTGACCCCTATCTGCCGCCAGTACTCGGCAATAGCCTGGGTATATTCCTTATATCGCGGATAGGCCACCTTGCCCATGTCGATCACCGTATCAAAACCATTGGGATAGCCCGCCTCTGCCAAAAGATCCTTGGCCTTCTTGGCATCGTAGGGATATGGCTTCAAATCAGCATTGTAGCCAAAGGCAAGCGGTACCACCGTATCTGGTACCACCTGATAGAAGCCGCCGAACATGGTCTTAACAATGGTCTCCCTGTCTATGGCCAGGTTCAAGGCCAGCCGCACCCGCTTATCCCGCAAGGGCCCCTCCTTCATCTGGCTGATTCCAAAATTAGGGACGGCCGTATTGGTGGACTTGTAAATACCCACATTGGGATCTTTGCTCACATCAGACACCAGGTCGGGCGGTATATCGAAGATGACGTCCGCTGCCCCTGTCTGGAGAGCGGCGATACGAGGAGCGATCTCCGGTATCACCTTCTGGATTACTGTCTTCGCCGTCGGCGTCTTCCCTCGCCAGTGGCTCCCCGCCCACTCCATCTCCACATAGTCGTCCTTGACCCATTTGACAAACTTGTAGTAACCGGTACCAATGGGCTTTTCACTCATGATCTTCTCCCCGTTCTCCTGGATGTACTTCCGGGGGACGATGGGGAATCCCACGAGCCGAGCTGCCGCCAGGGGATAGGGCTGAGGCCAGGTCAGGCGGGCGGTATACTTATCTATCGCCTTGGCGGTGGCGTCCTTAACATATGGCATCATGTTAAGCTTGAGCACCGGGTCTTTGTTGCGATCGATGTTATAGACCACCGTGTCGGCGTCAAACTCTTCCCCGTTGTGGAACTTTACCCCCTGCCTCAGCTTGAACTCCCAGGTCCTGGGGTCGTCCTCCATGACCTTCCAACTGGTGGCTAAACCGGGCACCAGTTTGAGGCTCTCTTCCTCCCGAGCCAAAGTCACCAGGGTGTCGGTGAGCATATCCCAGTATCCGCCTTGTGAGATATTTCCCGACTGTACTTGCGGGTCAAGACTGGGTATGTCCCTGGTATGGGCTATCACAAGCTTATCTAAGGTTTTTGCCACCGGCGTAGAAGTAACAGCTGGTCTGAGAGTGGGGGTAGCGGCGGCCGGTGAGACTGCCAGGGCCTTAGTGGGCGTGGGGGCAGGGGTGGCGGCGCACCCTAAAAGGGCCGCTCCCGCTACGCCCAGACTGGCCCGGGCAGCCACCCCTAGCGCTCGCCGACGGGATATTCTTTTGTGAAAAACCTCCGTCCAGTAGTTGTTTTCCTGTGCCATCTAAATCTCCAAACTCCTTCAAAACCTAATTTTCCCCAGTGCTGCGTGAGCACCGAGATGAGCCGAATGTACTACCAGTCCGCGACTACTGTCAAGAGGGTGTTGCACGTGGTATAGTCACAAAGACCAAAGTCTCCGCACCGAAGGCAAGCCCTAAACTAAAGCATGAATCGTTGAGACGCTACCCGTACAACAATATATTGATTGAACCACGACATGCGTGCTATCATGGCAGCCTGACAGCCTTATTGGAGAAGGGAGCTACCTATGGCGGAGAAAGGGCCGGTCACAGTGGCCGCCGCGGCCATGCGAGTTGTCCACGACAAAGGGAGGAACCTGAAACGGTATCTGGAGTTCCTGGAGGAGGCGGCGGAGAAGGGGGCTCGCCTGGTGGTCTTTCCGGAGCAGTCCCTCCAGGGGTATCTCTACAGCCTGGACCACCAGTTCACCCCGGAGGAGTTGGAGTATCATCACCGCAACGCCGAGCCGGTGCCGGGAGAGAGCACCCAGCTTCTCACAGAGCAAGCCCGCGAAAAGGGGATGTATATCGTCTTTGGCATGACGGAGGTGGGGCCGGCCAACCATGTACCTACCCTCTTCAACTCGGCGGTGATGGTGGGGCCGGAGGGGTTGGCCGCCGTCTACCGCAAGGTGCACCTCCCTGGAGACGAGCGGAACATATTCCGCCCCGGCCGGTCCTGGGAGGTGGTCAGCACCCCCCTGGGCCGGGTGGGGCTCCTCATCTGCTGGGACCAGGCCTTCCCGGAGTCAACGCGGGAGCTGACCCTGGCCGGCGCCCAAATCCTGGTCATGCCCACCGCCCGGGGCAAGACGACAAGCTACTTCTACGACCTTTTCAGCCGCACTCGGGCCCTGGAGAACCGCCGTTGGTTCATCGCCTCTAACCAGGTGGGCCTCTGCGACCAAGGAGAGACGGACTACTACGGCCACAGCCTCATCGTCGACCCCCGGGGCCACATCGTGGCCGAGACGGGGGACGAGGCGGAGGGGCTGGCAGTGGCTACCATAGCGGTGGCGGAAGAGATCGAGAAAGAGGCCCAAAGCCTCTTTTACCTCCCCAGGTGGCGGGTGCCCGGCATGTACCGGAGGATAGGGGAGGAGGGGTAGCCGTAGGGTGGGTGAAGTGAAACGAAACCCACCACAAACAGTGAAGGGGGGTTCCCCCCACTCTACAAACTGGGCAGAGCAGGTTGGGAAACCTGCCCTACTTGATAGTTAAGTTAAGTAGGTCGGGTTTCCTAACCCGACCTGCCGAATGTTCCTGAGGGGACAGGATGCCGGATTTTCAGCGTTATCCTAATGAAGGATTCCCTTACCTTGTCACCACGAATGTCAAAGACAGGCGGCCCCTCTTTGCACCATAGCCGCACACGGTGCTAAACACGGTTGTTGCCAGATCGTAGGTTGGGTGAAGTGACCTGTCCGCCTCTGGAGGAAACGAAACCCACCACAAAAAGTGAAGGTGGGTTCCGCTGCGCTCCACCCACCCTACATACTCTTGCTATGCTAATCCTGAGTCTATCCCACACCCGGATTCTCTGCGTCGTTAGCCCGGGAACAGGGTTCTTCAGAGAGTGTGCTATAATGGGGTTGGTCAGGAGGAAAGGGATGGAGTATACGGTTGTCGTGAGAAAAGCACCAGACGGATTTCATATAGCCAATTGCCCTCTTATCCCGGAAGCCCATGCTCAGGGCGAGACTTATGAGGAGTGCCTAGCCAATATCAAAGAGGTGCTTGAGCTTTGCCTCGAGTACCGCAAAGAGCGGGGTGAGGAGATCCCGGAGGAAATTGATGCGAAGAAGGTCACAGTTGCTATATGACCAGACTGCCTTCTCTTAAGGCGAAGGAGGTAGTTAGAGGTCTCCAGACATTGGGTTTCGAGAGGGTTCGACAAAAGGGCAGCCACGCTATATTTCACCGTGAGGATTGCCGTCGGGCCCCCCATCCCGATTCATCCTGCTAAAACTATCAGCCCCTACCTGCTTTCAGATATTATCAAGCAGCTTGAGATTGGCGAAGAGGAATTCTTACAAGCTGTGGGTCGAAGATAATTCCTGTAGGTATTCTTCCTCGGCTCGGATTGCCCTCCTACGCTGGAATCAGTTTGATGTGCCCCTTGGATATCCGGCGCATATGCAGTCTTTCCCTATCCCACACGAGTGTTCTCTGCGCCGTTAGCCCGGGGATCTCTGTAATAGGTCGCTAGCTCGCGATACCCCAGGCTCAATGCACCAAGCGCCCTATTTCAAGTTCAGGTGGATCTTCAGCGCCTTGTTCACCTGGGCAAGGTATGGCGAGGGCAGTGAGCTTCGGAAGCTGACCAGGCGACGTTTGTCCACGGTCCGTGTCAGGCGTTATACCGGCTCATAGCCGTCTCCAGCCGTAGGGTGGGTGAAGCGAAACGAAACCCATCACAAAAAGTGAAGGTGGGTTCCCCCCACTCTACAAACTGAATGGTGAGCCAGTATTGGCCACGGCAAAAAAGTTGCCCATACCCCGCAAGCCTGTTAGAATGGCCTCATCATGAACCTGCTGCCTCTTTTGGGATTGATTGTCGGGCTGGTGATAGGGCGACCTTGGGCGTTGATAGTAACTGCCCTCGCCGCAGCTATCGGATTCGGCCTGGTCGCCATCCTCACCGACGAGATCAGCGGGTGGGGTGACCTCTACGTGTGGGGCGATCTCGTTATCTCCTTGGCCATCACCGGGACAGGTATCATAATCCGCAGATGGGTTACCCTCCCGACGTCGGGCCAGCAAGGACTAGGTTCCGATGATGGTAGTCCCCGGTGGCTTGTTTTATCGGCCAATGAGGAGGACATGTGGAAAAGGCAGTTGTCAACGGCATCACGCTAGAGTACGAAGTCTCCGGCTCAGGTGAGCCGGTGGTTTTTATCCACGGTGCGCTCATCGCGGACTCTTTCCGGCCCCTGTTGGCCGAGCCCAGCTTGGCCCATGGTTACCGGCTTATCACCTACCGCCGCCGGGGCTACATGGGCAGCAGCCACAAGCCCGGTACCGTTAGCATCGCTCGGCAGGCTACTGATTGCCGTGCGCTGCTGCGTCATCTAGACGTGGAGCAGGCGCATATCATCGGGCACTCCTTAGGCGGCTGCATCGCCCTCCAGCTCGCGCTGGGCGACCCGGAGGTCGTCCACTCGCTGGCCTTGCTAGAGCCGGCGCTGATAGTCGGAGCCAGCGCTCAGTCCTACCGAGACTCGCTGGTGCGCGGCCAACAACGGTACCGGGAGGGACCCGCAGCGGTTATCGTAGACGATTTCCTGCAGGCACGTTGGCCGGGGTACCGCGCCGTCCTCGACCGGATCCTGCCGGGGGCCTTCGTGCAGGCGGTGACAGATGCGGCGACCTCGTTCGAGCTGGAACTACCAGGATGGCTGGACTGGAGCTTCGGCGAGGCGGAGGCACGACGTATCACCCAACCAGTCCTCGCCGTGCTCGGCAGCGAGAGCGTCGCCCTCTCTCCCCGGTTCGAGGAGACGTACCGACTCCTGCTGGACTGGCTGCCGCACGCCGAAGGGTTTGTCCTCCCCGGCGCTACGCACTTCCTGCATCTTGAGAACCAAGCTGCGGCACGTGGTATGGCCGAGGCCCTGGCAGACTTCTGCTCACGCCACCCCATACCCGGCCCGGTGTGACCTCCCGAGGGAGGCCGGCGTCACTACTGTGCCGGAGGGGTACAGGGCCTTGACAGAGGGGGGGGCTATGCTATTATTACCCTTTACAAACGGCCGCAGTGAGGCAGCAACGGAGGCAGGAAAGGAGGCTCTAATGGTGAGGATACAGGAGTTTAACCACACCGCCCTTTCGGTGAGCGATATGGATAAATCCCTGGCGTTCTACCGAGACTATCTGGGTTTGAAAGTAAGATCTGATAAAGAACGAGCCGGAGAGCTATACGATCGACTCTACGGAGCGGAGGGAGTGCAGCTTAGGAGCGTTCTTCTCGAAACCGAGCCTCCCCGGGAGCCAACGAAACGGCTTCTCGAGCTCATTCAATGGCATTTCCCCCCGGGGAGACCCTTCAGTATGGATGCCTGCGACCAGGCCTTCACCTGGATAGGCATCCCCATTCGAGGCCTGGATACCCTCTACGCCAACCAGCCTTCCTCCCTCTACCACCGCTTTCTGTCGCCACCCCTTCGTCGCAGCCCCACCCACGTAGTCGCCTTCTGTCGAGACCCCGACGGCACCTTCGTGGAGCTCACCAACAACAACCACCTGAACATCAACACCATAGACCAAGAAAGAGTATTCGCCTTTTACCGGGACACCCTGGGGCTCAACCCGGCCACCGCCTCCCCGGGCCCCCCCGGCCCACCAGAACCCCCAGAAGAGCGGCAGAAGGCCCTGATGACCTGGTTTTCCTTGCCCAGACCGAAGGTAGACTTCTGGTTCCTTTTCGCCGACACTCAGCTGGAGGCTCGCAACGGACGTATCGACATCGCCAAATGGGAGTATCCAGTGGGAAGGCCCCTGGCAGAGCCCCTCAGGCTCTGGGATATAGGCGTAAAGTGGCCCGGTCTCGTTGTGGCGGACCTGGAAGCAGTTTATCGGGAATTGGTGAGCCAAGGGGTCAGCTTCGTCTCGCCACCGGTCCCGGGTCCATCCTGGAAGGCTTGCATCTGCCGAGACCCGGAGGGAAACTTCGTAGAGTTAGTGCAACGTCTCTAGAAAGAGGAAAAGGACAAATGAAAGAGAACTATTGGGACACCCTGTTGCGGCGCCGTCTGTCTCGCCGGCGTCTCATTCGAGGCACACTGGCTGGTGTAGGCACGGTGGCGCTCCTGGGTTGCGCTCCGGCAGCGCCCAAACCGGCCCCTACAAAACCGGCCGCCGTCCCTGGTTCCCCCACCCCGTCGCTTCAGCCTGTTATGGGAGGCAGGTTGCGGATTGCTTCTACAGCCACTTTGTCGGAGGACCCTCTTCTCCAGTTGGGTGGCAACCTGGATGGCGTAGTCCGGAACAATATGTATGACAACCTCATCTGGATCGATCCTAAAGGCAAGCACGTTCCATCCCTGGCAGAGTCGTGGGAGATCCCGGAGCCAGACCGGGTGGTTTTTAAACTTCGTAAAGGGGTGAAACTCCACGATGGGGTCCCTTTGAATGCCCAGCTCATGAAGTTCAACTATGAGCGGATAATGGATCCCGCCACAAAGGCCACCAGCGCTCCTTTTGTAGGCCAGTCCGTCAAGTCTGTGGAGCCGGTTGACGAATATACCGTGGCCTATAAACTGCCGGCGCCTTCAGCGGGGTTCTTGGCCATCGTGGCCGGCGACCACTTCGTCTCACCGGTATCCCCAGAGGCGGTAAAAAAGTTCAACAACGATTTGAAACGGAACGGGGTGGGGACGGGATCTTTCCAGCACAGCGAATGGTTCCAGGATGATCACATCACGTTACGAAAATTTGCCGGGTACTGGAAGAGCGGGGTGCCCTACCTGGATGAGCTGTATGTAAAGGTGATCCCAGATCCAACTGTGTCCATAACCATGCTCCGTACCGGGGAGATCGATTTCATGGCCCAAATGCAGTCGAAAGACGTCTTGGAGCTAAAGAACGATCCTAACATCAAGGTGCCCGGGGGGCCCGTCCCGGTTCTCAGAGGCCTTTCGATAAACTCGAAGAAAGCGCCTTTTAACAATAAGGCGCTGCGCCAGGCGGCTGCCTACGCCATAGACCGAGAGGCCATACAGCAGGGAGTGTATTTGGGGCTGGCTCCAGTGGCTTACGGCCACTATAGCCCCAGCTATTGGTTCTACGACCCCGCCATTGAGCAGATGTACCGCTTCGACCTGGACAAGGCCAGGGCCAAGCTCAAGGAGGGGGGCTCTCCCGACGGTTTCGAGGTGGAGGCTTTGGTCAGCGGTGGCGTGCCCGACCTCATCCCTCTGGGTGAGGCAGTCCAGGGTCAGCTAGCAAAAGTGGGCATAAAGATTAAGCTTAAGACAGTGGAATATGCCGTCTTTTTGGACAGTTGGAAGAAAGGCGATTTCCAGGCCCTCATTGGTCGCACCAGTACCGGCGTCGATCCCTACTATTACTCCATTTACGATACGTTGAGCAGCGCCCCTTATAACAACCAAATGGTTCCCAATCCCGAGTTCGACGCCCTGATGAAAAAAGCCGATGCCACCTACGACGCCACGGAGCGGGGCCGCATCTACAACGAGCTGAATCGGAAGATGGTGGAGGACGTCTACTGGATGCTTCCCATTATGCATGGAGCTAACTATGTGGCCCACAGCACCAAGGTTCAAGGTTATGTTCCCGCCATGACGGACAATCGCTGGTACTTCGAGGGGGTGTGGAAGGTAAAATAAGCCCGGTAAGACAAAATCGGCTCAGGAATGCTTTGAAGAGGCACCTTTCGTAGCTTGGTGAGTCTTTCGGCGAGTTATAATATGCGGCAAGTCGTGGTGGTGGGGGGAGGTTTTGCGGGCTGTGCGGCAGCGCTTACGGCGCGCCAGGCCGGAATGGAAGTTGTTCTTATCGAAAAGATGGATCAGCTTTCCGGTTTGGGTCCGTGGACGGGGCAGCTTCTCACCTGGATCGCCCGACAAGAGGTGCTACTAACCGGGGGCGGGGGCGCCCAGATCTTAAATCTTTTGGACTCCTTGGCCATCCATCGCTACTACGAGATGGGCGTCCCCGGTGGGAGCATCGTTTTCGATGTAACGAGGCTCGCCGAGGGAATGCGCCACCTGCTAGAAGAGGCTGGCGTCAAAGTAAGGCTGCGGAGCCGAGCCATCGACGTTGAGACGAGAGACAGGCGCGTCGAAACAATAGTTTTGGAAGATGGCTCTCGGATAGAAGGGGATGCCTTCGTTGACGCCACGGGCCAGATCAGCACCATAGAGGAGTGTGAGCAGTACGGCCAGGGGTGCGTTCTTTGCATGGTGCAGTGTCCTATCTTCGGGAGCCGAATCAGTATTACGGCAAAGGCGGGCGTGGCTGACGAAAAGCGGGGTAGCCCTAGCTATATGTCTTGCTCTCTCATCGCCATGGAGAGTTTCTCCCCGGACCTACGTAAAAAGATAGAGGCGGAAGAATCTGGGTATTTTTATCTCCCGGTTCCCCAGGAGTTCCAGGACATAGACTTCACCGGTCAGTGGCCTCACCCCGAGCGTCCGGTTACCCGCCACCTGGGAAAAGTAATCCAGATAATTCACATACCCTTCGCCAAAACCTATGCTAACATCCCTTTGAACTATTTGAGGAGGCTGCCTGGTTTTGAGAATGCCTGGCTGGTGAACCCATTGGCCGGCGGCACGGGCCAGCCCCTGCGCATGGGAGCGGTTGCCCCTCGAGAGAATAGCCTACGGGTGAAGGGATTTGAAAATCTTTTTGTGGCTGGCCTCAAGACGGGCCACATCGCCGGCTTTGTGGAGGTTATGTTCACCGCTGATTTGGCAGGATACAATGCCACCAGGGTCGCCCTGGGCAAAGAACCCATTGTGCTTTCGCCCAAGACACTCATCGGCTTCTTTATCGCCGAAATAAGAGATGGCATGACCCCCTCGGACTGGCCCCGAGACCGCAAGATAGACCCTAAATACCATGAACAAGGTTTGGTCTCCACTGACCTAAACACTATTAAGGAACGGATCAAGGAAGCGGGTATGATGGGAATCTATCAGAAGCCGTTGAGCTAGATTCTTGAATAGAAAAGAGGCAAAGTGATGGCAAAAGTGGTTGTTATCGGAGGGGGCTTGGGGGGATGCACCGCCGCCTTGACGGCTCGGAAAGCCGGAGTCCAGGTGGAGATCGTAGAAAGAATGGATTTCTTGTCCGGCCTCGCCCCGTGGACCGGCCAGATACTGACCTGGGTATCCCGGACTGAAACTAGGCTCATGGAAAGCGGCACCGCTGATATAGTCGCGGTGATGGAAAGCCTATCCATTCATAGAACTACCGAGTTCGGGGTGAAAGACGGCAACATAACCTTCGATGTAACCAGGATCGCCAACGCCATAGCAAAGCTGATTGAAAAGTCGGGCATAAAGTTCAGGCTTAAAAGCAGAGTTACCCAGATCGACAGGTCAGAAAACAAGGTGAGGGCCGTTATCACCGAAGACGGGACTCGAATCGAGGGCGATGCCTTCGTGGACGCCACCGGTCGTACCGGCGGCGTGGAATGGTGCGACCGTCTGGGCCAAGGTTGCGCGTTATGTCTCCTAAACTGCCCCCTTTTCGGAGACCGTATCAGCCTCTCGGCGCTGGTGGATGTCCCGGACCAGGAGGATCGCTGGAACTATTTCCCCATGAGCCTCATCGCCATGGAGAGCCTCTCACCGGATTTGCGCCAAAAAATCGAAGACGAAGAGAGTGGCTATTCCTACTTTCCCATCCCAGAAGACCTGTTGAGTATGGACTTTACCAAAGAGTGGCGCCGCCCCGATCGGCCGGTAACCGCAAAGATCAAAGGAACTTTGGTCAATGTGGTCCACGTTCCCTTCGCCAAGACGAAGCTCAACCTGCCCTTGAAGTGGCTGCAACGGATCCCCGGGTTTGAAAATGCCTGGATGATGCAGCCTCTCGATGCCGAGGGACAAACGGTGGGCACCGGCTTCTACGCTTCCCACGATGATACTCTGCGGGTAACCGGAATGGCCAACCTTTTTGCCGCTGGCCTTCGGGCCGGTCGCTATAGTGGCTTCATCGAAGCCATGTTTGCCGGCGACGTGGCCGGTTGGAACGCCGCTCGAACGGCCTTGGGTATGACACCCCTGCCGATGCCCATCTCCACCCTGATGGGTTATTTTCTGTCGGTAGTGAAGACGGGCCAGACGCCTAACGAGTGGAGCGGCACTCCCCTGAGCGATCCTACCTACAAAAATGCCGGCTTCGATACCACCGATTACCAGAAAATAAAAGAGCGGGTCAGAGCCGCTGGAATGGAGGGAATCTTCGCCAAACGTTTGGCGTGAGGATGCTCGGCAATGGGCGAGAATAAAAGACCCGATAACATCAAGAAAGCAGCTTTTTAAGCAAGAGGGAGGGGAAAAATGGAAGGCCAAAGTCACTATTGGAGTAGGCTTCTTTCTAAACAGGTATCCCGTCGCCAGGCTCTAAGGTCGGCAGTTTCGGGCGCTTTGGGCTTGGCAGGCCTTTATTTGGCGGGCTGCGCTCCCGCACCCAAGGCTCCACCCACTCCGGCCAAGGCAGGGCCGGTTTATGGCGGCATCTTGAGGGTCGCTTCCAAGGGCACTATCGGCGAGGAACCCCATAAGAGCCTGGGGGGTAATTTCGACAATATGGCACGAAACCAGCTCTACAACACCCTGGTTGGGCTGGACAACAAGGCCAATCCGGTGAATGATCAGTTGGCGGAGTCCTGGGAAATACCAGAGCCGGATAAATTCATCTTCAGGCTCCGCAAGAGTATCCAGTTCCACGATGGCGTGGATTTCAACGCCTCTGTCGTCAGGTTCAACTATCAACGCATCATAGATACCCCCGCCTTCGCTGACCGCAAGAGCAGGCTCCAGCAAGCGGTGAAAAGCATGGAGGTGATAGACGACTACACCGTCCGTTACAACCTGACAGGGCCCTACGGAGGTTTTTTGGCTGGTGTAGCCAATGACAGCATGTGCGCCATGGTGTCTCCGGAAGCGGCAAAAAAATACAACAATGACCTCACCAAATACGGCGTGGGCACGGGCCCCTTCCAGCACCAGGAGTGGTTGCAAGACGATCACGTCACCATGAAGAGGTTCGATGGGTACTGGAAAAAGGGGTTACCTTATCTGGACTCGGTGGTGGCTAAGATCATACCCGACACGGTGGTGCAAACCACCATGCTGAAGACGGGAGAGATCGATTTCCTAAGTGAAGTTGAAGGGAAGTTCATCGAAGATTTGAGGAGGAGTCAAGACATAGAGGTGGTCATCAAGCCGGCTGCGGGGATCTCGGCAATCTTTATTAATAGCAAGGAGCCACCCTTTAATAACAAGGCGGTTCGGCAGGCTTTAGCCTACGCTATCGATAAAGAAGCCATCCAAAAAAGCGTCTTCCAGGGGCTGAATACAATGGCCCATGGCCAGTTCAGCCCCGTCTACTGGTTCTACGACCCGAGTCTCAAGGGCTATCCCTACGATCCGGCAAAAGCTAAGGCGAAGTTGGCTGAGGGCGGCTATCCCGATGGCCTCGAGATCGAAGCCCTTACTAGCCCAAACTACCCCCAACTCGTGGAAATGGCGGAGGCGGTCCAGGCTCAGGTGGCGAAAGTGGGGATGAAACTAAAAATACAGAATATCGAATGGGCCAAGTTCTTGGACCTATCCAAACAAGGACGCTACAAGATGAGGTTCAGCCGTACCAATACCGGCCCGGACCCCGCCTGGCATGTGGCCTACAATCTTCATCCCATCAAGGCACCCTATGCTGCCGCTGTTTCCGCTGACTTCCCTGAACTAAGACAACTCATGGAGAAAGGGGAACAAACCTACGACAAAGAGGAGCGGGGCCGAATCTATAACCAGTTGGAACGGAGCATCATCGAAGAGGTCTACTACAACATTCCCGTAGTCTGGGAGAGCATTATGTTGGCCTATCGCAAGCAAGTGAGCAACTACGTTCCCGGGATCGAAGTGCCCCGCTGGTTCTTTGAGAGCGTGTGGAAAACGGCGTAGATAGACAGAGAAGCGACGAAAGGAGGTCCTTCAGCAATGGAAGTCGAGGGATATTCTTGGACGGTGGTGTGCGTGCAAGACCTAGAAAGGTCGCTCCATTTTTATCGGGATCTGCTGGGTCTGAAGGTGGTAGACCAGTTCGACACTAAGGATCGTCTCGAATCCGTTCGATTTCATGAAAAGCTCTTCAACATGTCCAATCTACACTTTCTGGGTGCTAACCTGGTTGACAAGACCACACCCGTGAAACTTCAGCTAGTCCAGTTTATTTCGCCGCCTTCGAAACCGCGCCCAGAAAACTGGACCCTGACGGACATAGGGTTCATGAGGATGATATTCAGGGTCGAGAGTGTGGACGCGGCTTATGAAGAGCTGTCAAAGAAAGGCGTTAGATTCGTAGCCCCTCCTGCTAAGCGGCCTGGGGGCGGCGCCAATGTCCTGGCCTACGACCCCGATGGAAACATAGTGCCCCTAAGCGAGGCGGCCCCTGAATCAAAGTAAAGGTTTCCGACTTCTTGTCTGAAAGACCTCTATGGCCAGGGTGATTGTTGTTGGCGGCGGCTTCGGTGGCTGCGCGGCGGCGTTGACGGCGGCCAAGGCCGGGGTAGAGGTCACACTGATTGAGAAAATGAACCGTCTGTCTGGCCTGGCCCCCTGGACGGGGCATCTATCCGGATGGATCGCTCGTCAAGAAGCTCTGTTGATGGATGGGGGCGCCGGGGAGATAATCCAGATGCTGGAATCCCTGGCCCTGCATCGGTGGCCTGAACTGGGGGTTCCCTCCGGAAGCGTTTGCTTTGATGTAACCAAAGTGCCTGAAGGATGTCGCAAGCTGCTCACGGAATCGGGAGTTCAGATTCTGCTACAGAAACGGGTGGTGTCGGTAACAGTAAAAGAAAGGAAAGTGGTCTCGGTAGTGCTCCAGGATGGGTCCCAGGTCTATGGCGATGCCTTTGTAGATGCCACGGGACAAATGAGCGGCGTTGAGGAATGTGAGCGCCTCGGCCAGGGCTGCGTCCTCTGTATGCTTATGTGTCCCCTATTTGGTGACCGAGTGAGCATCACGGAAGCGGCGGAGGCTCCCGAC
Source organism: Chloroflexota bacterium (assembly GCA_016183425.1). GTDB lineage: Bacteria > Chloroflexota > Dehalococcoidia > JACPEP01 > JACPEP01 > JACPEP01. Next base: position 51,684 of record JACPEP010000007.1, on the reverse strand, counting down.
GAGAAAAAAGAACGACCCAGCTATATGTCCTGTGTTCTCATTGCCACTGAAAGCCTTTCACCAGAGCTTCGCGAACGGATAGAAACGTCCCCGTCGGGCTACACCTATATCGACGTTCCTGACCATCTCCAGCAGTATGACTTTACAGAAGAGTGGAGATACCCCAGCCGCCCTGTTACCAGAAAGCTGGGGGCAAAGCCAATACAAATAATCCATATGCCCTTTGCCAAAACCTGGCTGAACGTTCCCACAAAGTTCATCAGGCAGATCCAGGGCTTTGAAAACGCATGGATAGTGAATCCCCTTGTTGGCGGCGGGGGCCAACCCTTAAGAATGGGGGCTGTGGCGCCCCGAGATAACACCCTAAGGGTGAGCGGGCTTGAGAATCTTTTCGCTGCTGGGTTGAAAACAGGAGACATCCAGGGATTCGTAGAAGTGCTCTTCACAGGAGACCTGGCCGGGTACAACGCGACGCGGCAAGCCTTGAAAATGAGCCCCATGGAACTGCCATCTTCAACTCTAACCGGGTTCTTTATAAACGAAGCCAAAAACGGCATGACGCCCTCCGATTGGCCTTCAGACCGAAAGATAGACCAAAGATATTACGAGAAAGGTCTCGTTACCACCGACATGTGGAAGATCAAAGCTCGTTTGGGCGATGGCGGCATGATCGGTCTCTACAGCAAACCGTTAAGTTAAACCCTCGGACGACATAGGTTAGGGGGTATCATGGGAGCAAAAAGGGTCATCGTGGTCGGTGGCGGCGTTGCCGGATGCAGCGCCGCTATCGCCGTCGCCAAAGCTGGCCTGGAGAGCGTTCTGGTGGAGCGCATGGACACCCTATCGGGCACCGGACCACTGACCGGCCATCTGGTTCAATATGTCGCCCGAATGGAAACAAAACTGCTCGATGGCGGCGGTAAAGAGGTCATAGAAGCCCTGGAGGGCTTAAGCATCTTTCCTCAAAGAGAGTTTGGGCACCAAGTAAGCTGCATCTTCGATACCACTAAAATCGAGAAAGCGATGCTGACCACAGTAGAAAAAGCTGGGGTTGAAGTGATATTGAGAAGTCGGGTCGTAGGCGTGGAGAAGGAGGGAAACAAAATCCACCGCGTAGTGCTGGAGAACGGTGCCAGGCTGGAAGGAGACGCCTTTGTTGACGCTACCGGCTCCACGGGAGGAATCCCAGTTTGCGCAGAATGGGGAGTGGGCTGTGTCGGTTGCAGCCAGAAGTGTACCGTTTTCGGCGACCGGGTGGGTCTTTCTGAAGCGGCGGGAGTACCGGACCTTCCTAAAACGGCTAGCTACTATGTTTGTACCTATATTCACCCCAGCAGCATTGCACCGTGGCTTCTAAGGAGCATTCAAGAGGAGGAGTCTGGTTACTTCTACTACCAGGTTCCTGAACCTTGGCAAAACCACGATTTCACCAGCTACTGGCCCCGCAAAGACCGCCCGGTCAAGAACAATCTCGGGCGTGAGCGGCTTATTTACCTTATGCCCTTCGTGAAACTGTTTGTATCCACCATTCCTATGGACATCCTGCACCAGTTTCCCGGCTTCGAAGATGCCTATGTAATAAGCCCTATGGCCCAGACGGGCAATTGTGTAAAAACTAGTCCAGGGGCTCCCCATGACGAAACTATGCGCGTGTTGGGGCTGGCGAATCTGTTCTGTTCCGGGTTGAGAAGCGGTGACTTTTCATCTTTGGTCGAAAGTATCTATACGGGAGATTTAGCCGGCCACAACGCAGCGAGAACCGCCCTGGGAATAACTGAGCTAGTAACATTCCCCAAGACAACCATGATGGGGTTTTTTTTATGGGAAATCAAGAAGGGCTATAGCCTTAGCGATTATCCCCCTGGATCGCCCGTGGATCGGCGATACTTGGATGTCGGACTGGATGTTATGGAGCCGGACAGGATCCATGAGCGAATGAACCGAGTCGGATTACTGGGTCTTTTTGGCCAAAGGCCAATCTAGTACTGCCGACCGAACCCTTTGGGTTGATAGAGAAGAAGGCCTGCGCACATTTCGCGATAAAGCCCGAAAAGTCTTCACAGCGGGGCGAGCCTGGTACAAGATGTTGCTCATCTGCCACAAGAAATGAGCTTCAGTCAATAGGTGTGTAAATGAGCTTCCACAGGGTTGTTTAGCAATGGGGAGTCCAGAGGAGCGCATTTATTTTTTTCACAAACTCGTCACATTCAAAGGCCGCTTGTTTATACTCTCATGACAAAATTGTCTTAACATTTAGTAACACAAGATCGTGATATCGTGGAGTGGGTGAGTGGACGGTGGCGGACACTCGACGGAGGTGCCAACCTGATGGCCCTGGTGCTGGCGGGTTGCTCCTTCAGGGAAATTAGAGGGAAATTAGAGAAGGAGGGAAACAAATGGCTTACCGAATTGCCGGGCGGGCCACAGAGCTGTGCTCCTGTAATGCCCCGTGTCCCTGTGCCTTTGGCCAGGCCCCCACGGGCGGCCGGTGCCGAGGGTTGATGGTCTTTGAAATACAGGAGGGCAACGCCGACGCAGTGAGTCTAGCTGGAACCAAGGCCATTGTGGCCTCGGAGTTTCCCGGGATTTGGAGCAAGGGCAACTGGACGGCTGCCCTTATCCTGGATTCTCAGGCTAGTAAGCAACAGAGGGATGCCCTGCAAGGCATCTTCACCGGCGAGATGAAGGGAGACGCGGCCCAGATTGCTGCCCTCATCGGCGATTTCAAGGGCGTGGCCACCGCTCCTATCTCTATCACCTTTGCGGCCGGCAAGCTGTCGGTCAAAGCGGGAGATTTGGTGGAGGGCGCTGGCGAGACGCTGAAAGATCTCCAGGGCAAGGCTGAAATCCAGGTCTCCAATACCAACTACCCGCTGCCCAATGTCACTGCCGGCAAATCCTCCAAGGTCAAGGCCAACGCCCAGGGTATGAACTTCGACCTTAGCGGCTCCGGCATGTGGACCGGCCCCTTCGAATTGAAGGGATAGCTGCCTTAGGCCCATTGCCACCGCCTGGGGCATTCCCTTGCCAGGCCGGCCAGGGAAGTCTGGTGTAAGTGTGTAACTTTTGACCAGGCTACTTCTTGTCGCTTTTCTGATTCTTTTGACGGGGCTCGCCTGGGTTGCCGTGGCCTACGCCTCGTTGGGCTCCTCCTGGGGGCAGCAACTGGGCCACCACGCCCTACTGGGGGCTCGGGCCCAGCCCTGGGCGGTGGCCGTTCCTCTCTTCGTGGCTGCCTGGGTAGTGATGTCGGCGGCGATGATGCTCCCCACCGTCTGGCCCGTATTGGATCGTTTTGCCCATGCAGCAGGGACCCAACCGCCGAGGGCTTTCTTCCTCATGATGGCCCTGTTCATCGGCGGCTACCTGGCGGTCTGGGGTACTTTTGGCCTGGCTGCCTTCGCCGGCGACCTGGTGCTGCACTGGCTGGTGGAGACCTTAGAGCCCCTGGATAGGGTAACGCCATTCATCGGGGGTGGAGTGTTGCTCCTGGCGGGGGCTTACCAGTTTAGCCCCCTCAAGGAGGCGTGCCTCTCTCAATGTCAATCGCCCATTGGCTTCCTGGTGCGTTATTGGCGGCCCGGGCTGCCCGGCGCTCTCTCCCTGGGGCTGCGCCACGGCCTTTTCTGTTTGGGCTGCTGCTGGGCCTTAATGCTGCTCATGTTCGGGGTGGGAGTCACCAACCTGGCATGGATGCTGGGCTTGGCCCTCATATTCTACATCGAAAAGGTTATCGTTCGCGGGGTGGCCCTGAGCCGGGCCTTTGGCGTTCTGTTCCTGGCCGGCGCCGTTGCGATGTTTCTAGCTACGGTGCCCTCCCCCTTATCGCTGTAGACACCAGGTCTCACTACACTCTCTCATCCAGGGCGCCATCTTGCATAACCTCAAAGGGTCTGATATAAGGAATTGCGGATCATGGCAGTGCGTCGCATCGACACCACCCTCTATGAAAAGGAGAAGAGTATGGAAAAACTCCACCTCACTATGGCAATGGGCCCCTACGACCGCACCATGGCCCTGCGCCTGGGGGACGTCCAACCCGAGGGCATCAAACTCAACTATCTGACCCTGGAGCCGGAGGAGGCCTTCTGGCGCATGGTGCACTATGGCGAGTTCCACGTCTCGGAGATGTCTTTCGGAACCTACGTCAGCCGTTGGGCACAGGGAAAGCGAGATCTTATCGCTATACCCGTCTTCCCCTCCCGAAGCTTCCGCCACGCTAGCGTCTATTTAAACATCGAATCGGGGATCGACACACCGAAAGACCTGGAAGGCAAAAGGATAGGCCTGCCCGGATACGCCCATTCAGCGGGCATCTGGATACGAGGGGCTCTCCGGGATTACTATGGGGTGGACATCGAGAGCATCCATTGGTTCCAGGCCGGGTTGGAGGAGCCCGGCCGCGAAGACAAGGTCCAGATCACGTTGCCGTCCCAGGTCAGTTTTCGAAACGTGCGTGATCGAGTCCTTTCGGCAATGCTGGAGACAGGGGATTTGGACGCCGTCTGCAGTGCTCGGGCACCGTCCTGCTTTGTGAGGCGATCGCCTAAGATAAAACGACTTTGGCCCGATTACAAGAAGGAGGAAGTGGAATATTACCGAAGAAGCCGCATCTTTCCCATTATGCACACGGTGGTCATCCGCCGTGACATCCATGAAGAACACCCCTGGGTAGCGCAAAGCCTCTTCAAGGCTTTGGAGGAAGCCAAGCAACGCTGCCTTCAGCAGATGGGCATCACCGCCGCCCTGCGCTATAGCCTGCCCTGGTTGATACCGGCGGTGGAAGAGCAAGAAGAGGTTTTTGGCCCCGATCCTTTCCCCTACGGTCTGGAGGCGAACCGTTTTACCATAGAGACCTTCATGTCCTACCTGAAGGATATGTACTTGATCGAAAAGGTCTTTGATCCAGCTGAAATGTTCGCCCCCAGTACAGTACGCCCTTCGCGAATCTAAGACAATGAAGGACACATTGGGGACTTCTTTATTCTTCTTACCATATTGGATTGCCATTACGAGGGTTTTGATTAGTGTCGCCGCGCCGCCCTAATAGGCGGGCCTGAGAGAGAACCTATAGCCCTGCCCTTAGGGCGGTTGACGAAGTAGCTCAACATTAAGCTTCGTCTGCGCTAGTCTCCCTTGACGGTAGTCGGCATCGTCCCCGATGCCGACGGTCAGGGTCAGGGACGACCCCGACTACATGGGTGGTTCAGCAGTTGCGTGTTATCGATACCCCACAATTATGGTCATAAACTAAATAAACTGACATCATGTCATTCTGAGGGAGCGCAGCGACCGAAGAATCTCCATGTGCTTCCAGAGATTCTTCGCCCGCCTCCGGGCGGGCTCAGAATGACAACGAAGCCTGCCGCTTTTGAGACATAATAATTACTTGATGACCATAAGTGTGGGGTATCCAGTTACCACTTTATTTTGTTTAACACCATAATTGTGGGGTATCCTCCGACTGATCGCTTATTTTGTTAAAGACCAACAGGGCAGGGCAAGGAAATTTGACGGGGGCCCGGGAGACGGTCGAAAAAGTTGCCAAACACTCTCAACTACGAGTGATGACAATCGGTTGCCAAAGTGCTATGCTATCGACTTAGGCGAGGGCAGCCTATAGTTTGGCATCTATCGGAGGGCGGGTTACTAACAGTATCTTCTCGGAGGGCAGTTAAGTGGAAATTGGAACGCTTTTATTCATCGTGGGTCTTGCCTACGGTCTCGGCATCTTGTGGTACAGCCTTCTTCAGGGAAACGTCCCGGACAGGGTCTGGAGGGTGGCTGCTTACCCCTTCCTGGGCATCTGGGCCGCTGAGGGTCTTCTGGCTCCTAGCTTGACCTTCGATCCAAAGTTTGGCGAAGTTCATCTGCTCTCGGCGGTCATTGGCTCTATCGTGGCGGTCATAGTGGATTGGGCAATTACAAGCATGCGCAAGGCATAGACAGCCTAATCCCGTGACTTGGGCTGCCCTCGCCCAAATGAAAGGCACTATCGCTGGCCAGAGTTCTTATTAGTACGGGGGGTGTCTATATGGAGTATTTACCGGTGCATCCGAGAGCTATAGGGTAGCCGTTTCGAAGGGCCATTTAAGAAAGGAGGAGACATGGTGAGAGAAGCATACTGGCACAAGGTACTTCGCGCGCAGATTTCGCGGCGAAGGGTTATTGGGACGGCGGCCGGTTTGGTGGGGGTTTCTCTGGTGGGGTGCGCTGCCGCCCCTGCAGCTACCCCCACTCCTGCCAGGGCACCTGCCCCGGGGGCGACGGCGACGCCGGCACCCCGGATAACGCCGACGCCGACGGTCAAGGTTCTGGACCAGCTTGTCCTGGCATTCCCTCGAGACGTCCCGACCCTTGATGGCAATGTCCAGCCGACCCATGTGGAGGGCGCAAACCTCAACGACCTGATCTATGATCCCCTGACTACTAGAGACCGGGACTTGAAACTCGCCCCTGGCCTGGCCACCAGTTGGAAGTCCAGTTCCGACGGCAAAGTGTGGGAGGTCAAGCTGAGGACAGGGGTGAAATTCCACAACGGCGAGGAGTTCGACGCCGAGGCGGTGAAGTTCAGTATCGAAAGGATCCAAAAGCCGGAGCTGAAATCCAATCAGTTCATCTTCTGGAAAGACGTTGGGGTCGAGGTTCTGGCTAAAGACACGGTGCGTATCATCTATAAAGAGCCCTCTCCCTTGTTGCCGAACCGATTAGGCGTCGTTAACGCGGTTCCTCGGCGATACATCCTGGAGAATGGCGACAAGGTCATGAACGAGAAGCCCATGGGCACTGGTCCCTACAAGTTTGTCAAATGGGCGAAAGACGACAGTATTGAGATGGAGTGGGCTGGCGTCAGCCATTGGCGAGTCGCTAACCCACCTGCCAAAAAGATCATCTTCAAGGTGATACCGACGGAAAGCGCCCGAATCGCTGCTCTAAAGACGGGCGCCGCTGATATCATCTGGAACATCGCCCCCGATCTGACAAAAGAGGTGACTGCCGACCCCAATCTGGGTATAACTGTCCAACCTGCCAGCAGCGTTCTTTACATCTCGATCAGCCTTTTCAAAGAGGGACCCTTGCGGGACAAGCGGGTGCGGCAGGCTCTTGGCTATGCCCTCGACCTCAAGACCATCGTCAAGGAGCTCTTCGGTGACCTCTACCAGGTGATGAAAGTGGTCTCAAATCCCCTTTGTTTTGGCTACGACGCCGCTATTGAGAGTTACCCTTACGACCCCAAGAAGGCCAAACAGCTTCTGGCCGAGGCGGGCTATCCAAATGGATTTGAAGTGGTGTTCACTACCCCAGCGGTGGCCTATCCCAAGTACAAGGAATACACTCAGGCCCTGGCCAACTATTGGGCCGAGATAGGGGTCAAGGCCACCATTAAGCCGGACACAGATTCGGCCTCGGTCTGGGCCCGGGGGCTGCGAATGGAGAACAGGGGGCCCGAGGGGATCTACCATACAGGCCAGTCTTGCGGCAGCTTCTTCGACCTGGATGAAGTGCTGGGAGCCTACTTCATCAACTGGAACCAAAAGGATGCCACGGGAAACCACCTATATATAGAAGACGGGGAACTGGACAAAATCATCATGGCCACCAAAACCACCGTGGACCCGGAGGCAAGGCGGAAGCTGTTCAACCAGGCTCTACGGCGCATCAACGAAGAGGCCTATGCTATACCTTTGTGGGCCCTGACCTACAACACAGGCTACAACAAGAAAAAAATCAAGACCTTTCGTCCCCACGGCTTTCTTCTATCTCCCTGGGACATCGAGGTCGCCTGATTGTTCAAGGTGATGCCTCAACCCGAAGCAGCGAGGTCGCACCGGGCAGGACGCTGAATACTCACTTAGGTTTTTTGCGAGGGGGGCTGGGTTAAGACCCAGCCCCCCTTACTTAGCATCGCCTATTCCACTTTCCCCCTCGCTGTTTTCCAGCGAGGGGGCTGCTCATTTCAAGATAGCCCCTTCTCCCCTTACTCAGATCCATCCCAGAAGATTGGCTCCCCAACCTTCGCCTTTTTCTTGATCTCCAGATCGCTGCTCGCTCGGGTGACTGCTAAGTTGTTGGAGCCATAAAGGGAGACGTCTCCATTGCGGTTTCCGCTCAGGTTGACATTATCAATATAGACACCAACGTAAAAGGCTTGTGAGATTATACCCCACCCCGAGTTATCCTTGACCGTTCCTCCCGTTACCCAGAAGTTATTCCCAGTGCCAAAAAGGCGAATGCCATTATCCTCACTATAGACGCCAGCTCTGCCATTGCCAATAGCGGAACAGTTTGTACAAGTGAAATTAATTACTCCGGGCAAGCGAAAGCCGTTTTGTCCATTATCGATAGCGACCAGGTTAATCCCAGCGGAATCGTGAGGGGATATCTGCCCGGCGGTGGTGCTGAAGCCGTCAGCGCCGTTGGATTGAGCGACAAGGTTGGCTAAATAGGCGGTGCTCGTGCCCTCTAGGTGAAAACCCGGTCCCTTATTCGACTCTGCCACAGAATCGGTTACCCGTAACGCGGTGACCGCCGCCCGAAGTCCGCCACTATAATTGCCGGAAAACTTAGAATTGCTTATTTGAACATTTGAGCCTTGGGCATAAAGACCATGTTCGTTATTGCCCATAAATATAACTTTGTTAAAATACCAGTCTGAAGCATCGCCAGTCATTAGAACCCCGTCGTGGCCAATACAAACATTTATTTCGCTGCACTTGCCATCAGCGTCACTACCGTGGTGGCCGTTATAAGCGATGAGACTGTTTTCAATGAGAACCCCTCTGGGAGGCCCACCGTATGCGCTTTCCGCCCGAATTCCAGCTAAGCTGTTGTGGTGGACATACACTTCGGATATGTAGATGCCAGAGTAACCGTATATACGTATACCGGAAAAACCATTGTTTAAAAGCTCACTCCCCTTAATATAAGTTGGGCCTCGGGCACGATATACTTCAATGCCATCGTGCTCAGTATTAATTCGCACCTGTTCGACAGATCTAAGCCCCGTTCCTCGGATAGAGATGCCATTGCCAAAAGGCATGGCGTTACTCAGGCTCAGATTTGCTATCTTTATGTCATTAGCTATGGCACCCAGATTTCCCATCCGAATACAATTATCAGCGGAACAATTAACTTGCGTACTCCAACCGCTCCCCACCAATCTTACCGTGGCAGCAGTTAGGACAATAGTACTAATTGTATTATAAGTTCCCTGGGCCAGTTTTACGGTACCTCCGCTGGCTGACACAACGTTGATGGCAGCTTGGATCTCGACATCGTCAGCAGTTCCATCAGCAACGTAATTTGCTTGCGCTTTCGCTTCGGGGGAACTGTTTGCAGCAGCCACAAAAAGAGTAGTTCCTGTGCTCAAGGCGTTGCGCAACGAACCGCCATCCCATCCTCGTGAGAGTCCTTCCACGGACTCTCTGGGGTTAAAGGGACGCGGAAGATTGTCCGTAATGGCGGGGTACTCTCTTAAGGCAGTATTGCCGGCAACAGGTAAATCTGGGTTGGGAGCCGTTTCATTAATGGCATTTAAAGAGCTAGAGGTAACAACGGTGAGGGCTGCCCAGGCTAGCGTAACAAGGAGGAGCCGGCGAGGGGTATGCCAAGATGGAACCATCATCTAACCTCCGGCACCTGATTAAGGATGGGAAAATTCTTATACGTCTTCAAGGCCGATGCATTCGCTCTCACATGTTGCATCAATTCAAATACCACGTTGTTTCCAAAAATTATAGTGCGAAAATTACTGAACTTGGTGTGATGTTGGAGAGGATAAGAACTGGGGTTCCCAAACAAGTTACGGCGCTACCCCAGTGCACTCACGCCTTGCTCAAAAGATACCAACGCAAACACAGCCATTTTTCTACGGTTTTGGGGCTTGCCGCCTAAACCTTTGATCATCGAGGGCGCTTTCTAAGGAAGAGACACCTCCGCTTCCGGAGATGGGAGACGGGGCCTCTCCTTGGACATGAAGGCGAAGATGGCTATGACAGAGGTGAGTAGAAAAGCATTGGCCAGGATGGCCGTCTCCAGGCTGCCGGTCAGGTCCGCTATCCAGCCCAGGAGCACCGGCCCGAGGACGAAGCCCAGGTCTCCGAAAGTTCGGTATATCCCCATGCTGACACCATAAAGGCCTCGAGGGGTGAGGTCGGTAACGTAGGCAGCCGGGGCGGGGCCAGATAGCCCGCTGCCTAGATCGGATACCAAGGTAGCTACCAGGAAAACCCACCAACTGCCGCTGAAGACATAGAGCACCAATCCTATGATGCATATAAGTGTGCTGGGAATAATGACCCGTTTCCGGCCGATCCGGTCGGTGATGGCATTAGACACCAGGAGCCCGGCCAGGTTTGTAATGGCGCTGGCGGTGAAAATAGCTCCTAGCTGGCCAGGGGTGAGGCCTAAACGGTTATGCCCCAGGAGAGGAACCAGGCCATGCTGGGAGCCGGTTCGAGTGAAGAAGTAGCCTATGGTAAGGAAGCTTATGAGAAGAAAATTCGGGTTCCCCAGAAGCAAAACCACACCTTGCCATGTCTGCCCCCCCTCTAGGGTCTGGTGAGGCACCTCCCCCGAAGAGACCGTCACTCCAGGCCCCCGTGTTTCTGGTATACGGAAGAAGGCCCATATGGCACTAACCAGAGACAAGAAGCCAACCAGGAAGAAGGCAGTGGGGTAGTTCCAGCGGTCGGCCACCAGCCCCCCCACCATGGGACCAAAGCTCACCCCGACCAGGAAACTGATCTGATAGTAGCCGATTATCTGCCCCCGGTTCTCGGGCAGGCTTATGTCAGCTAGATAGGCCATGGCACCCGTGGTGAACATGGCCGAACCGATTCCAGTCATAAAGCGGTACCCCACCAATTGCCCTATATCCCCCGCTACACCAGTGAGAAGAGAGGCAATCCCCATAATCAAAGGCCCCCCAACCAGCAACAGACGGCGCCCGAAACGTTCCGAGAAATAGCCGGCGGGGACATTGATCAGAATGCGGGCGAAGGCGAAGGCACTGATGATGCTCCCTATTTGTGCTACCGTTATATCGAAGGTTTGGGCGAAAAGAGGCAATAGGGGAGTGGCAATGCCATTGCCCATCATGCAAATAGCCGTAGTGAGGCAGAGAAAGACGAGCCCCCGGTTTCCCAGGAAGGCTCTGGAGGGCTTCACTCACCCCACCCGATTAGCTACACCGTGGATCGGCCCTACCCCGATTTCTGGGTAGCGAAGGTACTGGCTCTTATGAGGTGGCACAATAGCAGCGGTTAACTATCTTGAATTGGCCCATATAACGCAGATATTGTACAACAAATTATCGAAATAAAGAGACCAACTCAAGAGCCTGAAAGCACCTTAGAGGAATGGGCGCACAGTGAAGGTATGTCAGGTACACCCTTTCAAGGCCAAAATAACAGAGCCATCCCTCTGCTTCTCCACGCCACTGATCATACCCCTGCCACCATCTTGGCGGGTGATGACAACCGCAACGAACGAGTACAGGGTATTGAATTTAGATGGCGGGGAGATTATCATGAGGGCGAGCCCCTGTAGCTCAGTGGATAGAGCGCCGGCCTCCGGAGCCGGGTGCGAGCGTTCGAGTCGCTCCAGGGGTACCAGCTTTATGAAGGATATTTTTAGTTATGCCGCTATCTCTCCGTTGGCCATCCCTGGGCAAATCAACATCTGGTGACGCCCGCCCGGGCAAAGGGCGAAAACCCGCTAAAGGCCAGAAAACAAAGCGACGAAAAGGCCTCAAGCTCTCCTCTTTTATGAGCCTTCGCCTCTTGTACATCATCGGGCTGATAGCCTTGGTGGGAAGCACCATCCTCACCTTCTGCGCCCCGAGAGAGCTGCCCCCGCCACCCACGAACCCTCCCGCAGCAACCACGCCAGTGAGCTAGCTGGAGGCGAGAGGGTTGATTGCTTACCCCCTTTGTGTCATTATATTGGAGCGTAGATACTAGTTAGCTATGGGCTTTCGGGGTGTAGCTCAGTTTGGCTAGAGCGCATGGTTTGGGACCATGAGGCCCCCAGTTCAAATCTGGGCACCCCGACTTTCTTACCCCCGCCAAAGGCGGGGGGCAGACAGAGACAGGAGCGGGTCTTGACCTCAGAATATCGAAAGGTAGACCTCCACATCCATACCCCAGTTTCCGCTTGCTACGAGGACCACCTTACTCCCCAGTTCTTCACCACCCCCCAGAGAGTGATCGATAGCGCCGTGGAAGCAGGGCTTGAGGCCATCGCCATTACCGACCATAACAGCGCCGAGGGAATAGACGACATTCGCAGGGCGGCCAAAGGAAATGGCCTGGTGATCTTCCCCGGTATGGAGTTGAGCACAAAGGGAGGCCATATGCTGGCCATCTTCGATGTGGAAACGCCCACGGAGCGCCTGCGAGAGCTTCTGCATCACCTGGACATGCCTGAAGAGCAATGGGGCGACGGCTACTACCAGCTTTCCCAATGGATGGACGAGGTTTTCATCACCATCCATCAGGCAGGAGGGGTGGCCATCGCCTGTCATGTGGACCGCCAGCCCCGGGGGTTGGTAGTTTCCGACATCTCCACTGAGGACAAGGTGCGTATCTACCACAGCCCCTACCTCAGCGCCCTGGAGATCACCGATGCCCGGGACAAGGAGCGCTGGAATCGCGGCCTTTTCCCCCACTTCTCTCTGGGGCGCGCCTGTATTCAGGGGTCAGATGCCCATGCCCCCTTTGAGATGGGGCGGCGCCCCTGCTACCTCAGAGTGCCAGACTTGAGTCTTCCGGGCCTTAAGCTCGCTTTTCAAGAATACGAGACGCGGATAAGCTTTCCCGGGGAGATACGAGCCCTGGCTCTTGAAGCTCGGCGTGCTTAGTGGTAGACTTGGTTTGGCTCTCCAGGGAACAGGGAGGGATCGCATAGTGGTCGAGTGCGGCCGCCTGCTAAGCGGTTACCCTGAGAAATCGGGGTCATGGGTTCGAATCCCATTCCCTCCGCCAGCTTGAATGCAGTGCTCCACCATCATCTGTTTCATGCCTAAAAATCCTTCACTCCTTAGCGAGTGGGGGCACCGTGTTCTACAAATCCTTGGTGAGAAGGGGGCTTTCGGGGCATCATCCCATAGAAATGAAATGAAGGGCTACTACCTCTGGACAGTCGGCTGTCAGATGAACAAGGCGGAGTCTCTCCGTTTAGCCCAGGGCCTGGAGGCCCTGGGCTACCACCAGGTGCCCCAGCCGGAGCAGGCGGACTTCATCGTGCTCAATAGCTGCACTGTGCGTCAGAAGGCGGAAGATCGGGTGGTGGCCAGGTTGAGCTCCCTCCGCTTCCTCAAAAGGGGAAGAGAAGCCACCCTCATCCTTATGGGCTGTATGGTAGACTCCAACCTTCAGGAGCTTCAGCAGCGTTTTCCCTACGTAGACTCCTTCGTGCGCCCGGGGGATATACAAACGGTGCTTCGCTTGGCTGGCCTTACTGGTTCCGAAGACAGGGTAGACCTTATCTCTCCTTCCCTAGCAGACATCTCTGCCTACGTCCCCATCGCCCAAGGCTGCGACAAGTTTTGCGCCTACTGCATCGTCCCTTACCGTCGTGGACGGGAGCGCAGCCGAGAGGTGGCGGAGGTGGTGGAGGAGGTCAAGTGCCTGGTGGCCCGGGGGACGAAGGAGGTTATCCTTCTGGGGCAGAATGTGGATTCCTACGGCCACGATCTCCCTGATAAGCCCGACCTGGCCTACCTTTTAGAAGAATTGGAACCTATCCCTGGCCTGGAACGAATCCGTTTCCTCACCTCCCACCCTAAGGATATGAACCAGCGGCTCATCCAGGCGGTGACCCGGCTGCCCAAGGTGTGCGAGCACATCAACTTGCCCCTCCAATCCGGGGACAACGCCATACTGGGGGCCATGGGCCGAGGTTACACCAGGGAGGAATATGTCCATTTGGTGGAACACATCCGGGCCGCCATACCCCAGGTGGCCCTCAGCACCGATGTCATCGTGGGCTTCCCCGGGGAGGGTGAGGAGCGGTTCCACAATACCATTGAGCTCCTGGAAGAGACCAGGTTCGATACCGTGCATGTGGCCGCTTACTCTCCGCGACCCGGCACTCGCGCCGCCCGTCTTCCCGATGACGTGCCTCCCCTGGTGAAGAGAGAGCGGCGGGAAAGGGTAGAACAGCTCCAGGAGCGAACCGCCTCCCTCATCAACGCCCAATACTTGGGGCGTCAGCTTTCCGTTCTGGTGGAGGGCAAAAAGGGGGGGAAGTGGTGGGGCAGAACCCCAAGCTACAAACAGGTGTTTTTCAGTGCGCCGGGAGAGCTTCTGGGCAAGATCGTGGCCGTGGAGATAGAAAAATCCGGGCCGTGGTCCCTCCAGGGCAGCCTCGTTGGCTACTAAACGGTGGCACTCCCGGAAAAGGAGGTATTATTAATGGAACTGGATCTAGCCATACCCCAAATCCGCAGGATTGTTCAGATAGCCCTGGAGGAAGACCTGGGTTTGGGCGACCCCACCACCGACATCCTTATCCACCCCGAGATGCAAGGGTGGGGTGACTTCTTGGTCAAAAGTGAAGGGGTGTTGGCCGGCCTGCCCGTGATGGCCTTGTTGTTCAACGAGATCGACCCCTCTCTAAAGTTCCAGGCGTTGGCCAAAGACGGCGACCGGGTTCACCCCGGCGACATTGTGGCCCGGGTGCACGGGAGGGTGACCGCCATCCTCAAAGGCGAGCGGGTAGCCCTCAATTTCCTCCAGCAGATGAGCGGCGTGGCCACGGAAACGGCCCGCTATGTGGCCGCCGTGGCCGACTTGCCCTGCCGCATCATCGACACTCGAAAGACCACCCCCGGCCTGCGCCTTCTGGAGAAACACGCCGTGCGCATGGGGGGCGCCTACAATCACCGCCAGAACCTGGAAGATGGCATCCTCATCAAAGACAACCACCTGGTGGCCCTGCGCTCTCAGGGGGTGGGGCTGGGGGAGGCGGTGCGCCGCGCGCGGCAGGAAGCCTCTCACACGGTGAAGATAGAGGTGGAGGTGGAGAGCTTTTCAGAGGCTCAGGAGGCTGTGGAGGCAGGGGCGGACATCATCATGATGGATAACATGCCCGTACCGGAGATTTCCCGCACCGTATCCTGGGTGGCGGGGCGGGCGGTAACAGAGGCCTCCGGGGGGGTCACTCTGAATAACGTCCGTCAGGTAGCGGAAACCGGGGTGAGCCTCATCGCCGTGGGTGCCATCACCCACTCCGCAAAATCTCTGGACATCGGTCTGGAGCTCTACATGGAGAAATCAGAAGGGTCTTAGACCTCTTTCTGCCGGCTGTCCAGAAATATCGTCACTGGCCCCTGATTGTGAATCTCCACCTGCATGGTCTCCCCAAAGCGGCCGGTGCCCACCGAGACTTTCCTTTGCCTCACCAGTTCCACGTAACGCTCAATGAGTGGCTGGGCTTCCTCCGGTGGCGCCGCCCGGTCGAAGCTGGGCCGGCGCCCCTTTCCCACATCGGCTAGTAGGGTAAATTGGCTGACTATCAGGAGCTCGCCCCCGGTATCCAGAAGAGACCGATTAAAATGTCCCCCTTCATCAGCGAAAAGACGCAGCGAGACCGTCTTCTGAGCCAGATATTCAACATCGGCCTCGCCATCCCCCCGCTCCACCCCCACCAAAGCCACCAGGCCGGGCCCGATACGGGCCAACTCCTCCCCCCTGACGGCTACCGAAGCCTCGCTTACCCTTTGGAGAAGTAAGCGCACCCTATTGGGAGGGTGCCTCCGCCCCCACCTTTGTTTCCGGCTTCCCCGGCTTCTCTACCTTTTCAGCCTTCGTATCCTCCTTCTCGGAAGCATCATTTCCCGATGCCCGAGAGGACGACGCGTTGCCGTTACTCCTTCTGTTATCTGTGGAGTAGAAGCCGCTCCCTTTGAAAACGATGCCCACCGGATGAAAAACACGATGCGCCGAGCTTTGGCAATGGGGACAGGTGCTAAAAGGAGTGTCAAAAAAGCTCTGCTTCACCTCAAACCGGGCTCGGCATTGGCTACACTCATATTCATAGATAGGCACTGCAGACTTTGATGAACCTCCTTCTAAACAGGGTAAGCAAATGATGCTAAAGCTAATTTTACAGTAAAAACCCCTCCTTGGGCAAGAGCCTTTTTGAGAGACTGTTTAATATCACCCCCAAACCCCCATGAGGGGGTTCAAGGAACCCCTTCGGGGTTAATATTTATTCGGGGGCACATCCCCCGATCCCCTTGCCAAAGGGGCTTCGCCCCTTTGTAACCCCCGTTGTTAAACAGTCTCTGTTGAGGCCCTGGTATCGTTGTTCGGGCGGACTAGACATAGCGGTAAAGATTGATTATATTCGCCTGGGGAAGCCGGCATTTTTTGTCGCTCACGACGGTTCAGACCTGTCAGTCAGGAGGGGATGACCAGAAAGATGTGGCGTATCTGGCCAGCGCTTAAATGGGTGTGGGCGACCGTTCTGGTCGCCGCGGGCATTGGCATACTCGTAAACCGGCTGTTTGCATCCCTCCTCCCCGAGGTAGATCTTTTTCTTCACCGCTACTGGTGGGCACTTGTGTTAGCGGTTGTTTTCTTAGCGCTGGTCTCTCTATGGTCAGGGTTATCATGGCGCGATAAGGAGAACCAAGACCGCCGGAGAACCTGGCAGGAGGAGTTCGACCTCTTCAAGACAACCGAAAAGCTGGTGCCCCGTGACCTGCGGTTTCAGGTAGTGCAAGGTGATGAGCCGCCAGACCGTCAATATCGTCCATATCACCCGGTCTACGTCAAGCGGCGTGCCGTCCCGTTCGAGCTGAGAGGGCAGACGACGGCGATCCCGATTTATGACGAGGATCGTCTCCGCAGTGAGCTATGCCAAGGGAAAAGTTTTATCCTGGTAGGGCAGCCTACGGACGGGAAGAGCCGGACACTGTATGAGGTTGTGCATGGCCTGCGCGGTCATACCGTCATCCGGCCAAAAAGAAATCATCACCCTTCTAAGGATGCGTTGTCCCTTGTGTCAGGCAAAGCGGTGATTCTGCTTCTGGACGATCTGAACTTTTACGTCGACGCAGAGGTAGACCTGCTGCAATTATGCGATGAGTTGAATCGCCAAAAAGGATGCAAGTGGGCGGTGGCCGCCGCATGTAAGGACGGGACGGAGCTGGACGGCATTCGCCAAGCGACTAGTAAAACACTCCACAAGGTCTATGAAGACATCCTGCCAAAATTTACCTTGCAGCCGCTTACCGATGAAGAAAAGCAGCGTGTCGCCACCGGTATCGGAAAATCGTTGCCTACCGATTCGAGCTGGGAGTTTCCCACCGTGGGAAGCATCATCCTGGAGGATGCTTTCAAAGACATGCGCGAGCGATTCGACCGCCGCCTGTCTGGTCCTGAGAAGGACTGCTTGCGGGCGATGCAGCTTCTGGGAGCGGCAGGCGTCGTGCCGTTTACGCATTCTCGCATCCGCCAGATCCTCGCCGATGTGTTCCAATGTGAAGACATCCATCTCCGCGATGGTTTGGAACACCTGGCCACACTGGCTTTCTTGCATTATCCTGGAGACCGAGACCCGGTATGGCCTGAGGCAGCGTACCTTAGCTTGAGGCTGGAGAAGCCGGTAGTTCCCTATCTCCACAGCAGCACACCTCATGACCACTTCCCTATCGTGGCTGACTCGATGCAGAAATTGGCTGACCACGAGGGCCTATTCTCTTTAGGGGTAACCTACGCCCTCGGCTTCCAGCAACACAAGGAGGCCCTGGACTGCTTTCAATGCGCCCTGGCCATACGGCCTTCGTTCCCAGAGGCCCTGGTCAACAAAGGGGTGGCCCTGGGGCAACTGGGACGCAGCCAGGAAGAGGTGGCCGTCTACGACGAGGTTGTGAGGCGATTTGGAGAGGACAGCGCCCCGGCCCTGCGGGAACCGGTAGCTAAGGCCCTGTTCAACAAAGGGGTGGCCCTGGGGCAACTGGGACGCAGCGAAGAAGCGGTGGCCGTCTACGACGAGGTTGTGAGGCGATTTGGAGAGGACAGCGCCCCGGCCCTGCGGGAGCCGGTAGCTAAGGCCCTGTTCAACAAAGGGGTGAGGCTGGGGCAGTTGGGACGCAGCCAGGAAGCGGTGGCCGTCTACGACGAGGTTGTGAGGCGATTTGGAGAGGACAGCGCTCCGGCCCTGCGGGAACAGGTAGCCCAGGCCCTGTTCAACAAAGGGGTGAGGCTGGGGCAGTTGGGACGCAGCCAGGAAGCGGTGGCCTCTCTGTGCCGCGCCTGGCGAGCCCGCGACGCGCTGCCAGACGGAGGCGAGCTGGTGGCGTCAGCTCTCCGTGCACTGGGACGAGACCCCAAAGACTGTAACAATGTGTGACAACGTTTTTTTGATAAAAAAAGGAACTATGCGGAGTGGGCCATCACAAGACTTTTAAGAGAGGAGGCAGGTGTCACTAATGTACTGGACGAGCCCAGTCCCTTGGAGAGAAGCAATTGATGAGCTATAATGAGGACTTGTTCGACCATGCTTCGTGCACCCGCTTTCCTTTTCGTGATACTGATGGCAACAGGGGCCTGGGGAGGGTTCGGCTACATCCTTTTCCGAGAAGACCCGGGGAGTGATGTCAATAGAGCCCTCTTCTTTCTGTCCCTCTTCGTTGCCCTTCTGGGCTCTGCGTCCCTGGCGGCCTACGGCCTCAGCTTCCGAGTCTTCTCCCTGCGCCGCCATCAGGGTTGGTGGGGATCAGCCCTTCTCCAGGGGCTTCCCCTGGCATTGGTAGTTAGCGCAGCGGTTTGGCTGCAAAGCCTGCGCGTGCTCACCCTGGGGATGGGCATCGTGCTGGTGGCTATGCTGGGGTTGGCGGAGTTTCTCACTCTATACGTCCGGGGCCGATAGTTAAGGGTAGGGGGGAGGACAGGGGAGACAGTGCCGCCAGGGGCTGAAGACCCAGGGGTAAGGATTTGGAAAGATAAGGTGGCGACCGCTGTGGAGGCGCAGCGCGAGGAACTGATGGCCCTGAGCCTACGCCTCCACGCTCACCCCGAAACGGGTTTCCAGGAATTCAAAGCGGCGGCGTGGCTGACGGAATACCTGGAAGGCAAGGCCTTCGCCGTAGAGCGAGGCTATTGCCAGTTGGAGACCGCCTTTCGGGCCGTCTACGGCAACGGCGAGCCGGCGGTGGCCTTCATCGCTGAGTACGACGCCCTGCCCGGGCTGGGCCACGCCTGCGGCCACAACATCATCGCCGCCGCCGCGGTGGGAGCTGCGGTGGCGGTACGAGAGGCCGCGGCCCAATGGGGAGGCAAGGTGCTGGTCATCGGCACCCCCGCCGAGGAGGTAATGGGAGGCAAAGCCATCATGGCCCAGCGCATGGCCTTCCAGGGTCTCGATGCCGCCCTGATGATTCACCCTGGAGTGAGGAACGCCGTATTCGCCCGTTCTTTGGCCTGCATCGAGCTTCAGGTAGAGTTCTACGGCAAGGCGGCCCACGCCGCTGCCCGGCCCCAGGAGGGGGTCAATGCCCTGGAAGCCCTCATCCTGTCCTTCAACAACATCAACTCTCTCCGGCAGCACACCAAGGATCGGGCCCGGATACATGGCATCATCACCCACGGGGGGCAGGCTCCCAACATCGTCCCTGCCCACAGCGCCGCCACCTTCCTGGTTCGGGCCGAGGACGACCACTATTTGGAAGAGCTGATGGAAAAGGTCCTCAACTGCTTCCGGGCGGCCTCCCTGGCCACGGGCGCCCGCCTGGAGCACCGCTGGTCGGCGGTGCGCTACGCCCCTATGCGCACCAACCACTCCCTGGCTCGACTATTCGCCCACAACCTGGAGTCCCTGGGCCGAAGGGTTATTCCTTCCGATGGGGGTCTGGGCGGCATGGGCAGCACGGACATGGGAAATGTCAGTCAGTTGGTGCCCAGCATCCACCCCTCAGTGGCTATCGCCCCCAAGACAGTATTGGGCCACACTCCCGAGTTTGCTGCCGCCGCCGCTTCCTCGGATGGTCTCAAAGGCCTCCTGGATGGCTCCCGTGCCCTGGCCATGACCTGGGTGGACCTGGTGCTTCAGCCGGAGGCCCTGGCAAAGGTAAGGGAGGAGTTCTACAAAGGCCGTCCCGGCGGGATTCCTGGGGAAGGGGAGGATGAGGGGTAAAATCGTCAGGAGACTGATCCACATCGTTGGCGGTCTCACCATCGTTTTTCTGGCACTGACCCTGCCGTCATGGTTTGTGTTGCCTTTTGTGGGCGCGGTCGCTGTCATCGCCTTAGGCATCGAGATAGCTCGCTTTCGGATCCCCTCCGTGGGGAGATGGCTCTTTCGCTACGCCGCTCCGGCCATGAAGAGAGAGGAGAGCTTTCACCTCACGGGAGCTACTAACCTTATCATAGCTTCCTTCCTGGCACTGCTTATCTTCCCAGGAGCCATATCCACCCTAGCCATTGCCTACTCCGCCGTGGGCGATCCCACGGCGGCTTTCGTTGGGGAGGGGTGGGGAAAGATGCGGCTGGGCAGCAAAACCCTGGAGGGGAGCTTGGGAGGGCTGGCCGCTTCCCTGGGGATAGGGACCCTAATCAGCCTGGTTTGGCTAGATGTAAGCCTGGAGGTAGTGGGGATGGGGGCGGTAGCCGCTGCCCTCTTCGAGGTTTTGCCCTTGCCCACAGACGACAATCTGCGAGTCCCGTTGCTATCGGCGGCGGCGATGAGCCTTTTCGTCTTAGGTACGGCGGGCTGAAAGCCAAAAACCAGAATTTGCAAATTGCTTTTTGTGTGGTAAACTTTGGACTGTATTTTCAAAAAGGGAGGACGGGGGGGCGGCCGCCCAGGGGGTGAAGGCCCGCGGCGGCGACAGTGACAGGTAGAAAGGAGGCTAAAATGGTTTCCCTGGCTACTTGGGGCAGCGCCCTCTACACCAAAGCCAAGTTGGAGCTGGCCGAGAACCTGGTAAGTCAAGCCATAAACCTGCTGGGGCACTCCTCAGAAAAAAATCATTATCGCCTGGCGACCGTGCTCGCTTACCTGGCCCACAACGAGCAGCAGCGGCAAATCGCCGGTTGGGTCAGAGAGTGGATGGCGCCCGGCAGCCCCGGGTCTCAGTTCCTTAACAGGGTATTCCAAAATATCCATCCCAACGTTCGCAAAAAATATATTGCCCAGACTATCGTCAACCTTTTCTTCCGGGATCCGGGAGCGCGCAATCGTTTCAAGGCAGAGCACGGCTTCGCTCCTCCCGGCATTATGGTTATTTCCCCCTCTATGAGGTGCAATTATCGCTGCGTGGGTTGTTGGGCGGGACAGTATACCAAGAAGGATGACCTGCCGGAAGATGTCTTCGACCGTCTCCTTACCGAGGCCAAGGAGATGGGCATCCGCTATTTCGTCCTCACCGGGGGCGAACCCCTGGTCTATGAGCCTCTCCTGAGAATGTTTAAGAAGCACGACGATGCTGCCTTCCAGATGTACACCAACGGCTCTCTTATCGATGAGAGGATGGCGGAGAAGCTGGTGGAGTTGGGCAACGTGGCCCCCCAGATAAGCATCGAGGGCTTCCAGTCGGATACCGATTTGCGAAGAGGGCAGGGCGCTTTCGGTCGTTGCCTACGGGCTATGGACAACCTAAGCAAGGCGGGCGGTATCTTCGCCTTTAGCTGCATGGTTTCGCGACAGAACATCGACATCGCCAGCGGCGAAGAGTTCATAGACCTGATGATCGAGAAGGGGGCCATGACCGGCTGGTACTTCCTGTACATGCCCATCGGCCGTAACCCCGACCTATCCTACATGCCCACCCCCCAGCAGCGGAGCCAGCTTCGCCAGGCGGTGGAGCGGATGCGGCGTACCAAGCCCATCCTTCTGGCCGACTTCTGGGGGGATTCCGCCCTTACCGGCGGCTGCATCGCCTCTGGCCGCATCTACTTGCACGTCAACCATAAGGGGGACGTGGAGCCCTGCGTTTTCAATCACTTCGCCACCCACAATATTAAGGAGTGCTCTCTGGCCGAGGCCCTGACCTCGCCTTTCCTCCAGGGCCTACGCGGCCTCCAGCCCTATGGCGGCAATACCCTTCTCCCCTGCCCCCTCATCGACCACCCCCAGATACAGCGCATGGCAGTGCAAAAGTGGGGAGCCTATCCCACTCACGAGGGAGCAGAGAGCCTGGTAACCTGGCTATCCGAAGGTCTGGACGACTACTCCACCCAAATTCACCAGCTCTACCATCCCATCTGGGAAGAGAAGTACCGCCCCTGGGCGGAGCCCTGGAAAAAGACCTTTGACTACACCAGCCGGTGTTTCCCGCCCGTGGAAGATGAAAATAACGGCTGTAGCGCTCCGGTAGGCTGCCAACCCCTGAGCTAAGAGGCATCGGAAGGAACTATGACCACTGTCGGTATTCCCCAGGCTCTCCTTTACTACCAGTATTACCCCATGTGGAAGACCTTCTTCCAGCATCTGGGGGCCCAGGTAGTCACCAGCCCCCCCACTACCAGGGGGACGGTGACCTCGGGCTCGGCGCGGGTGGTAGCCGAGACCTGCCTGCCGGTAAAGGTCTTCTGCGGCCACGTCATCTCCCTGGTAGGCAAATGCGACTATGTCTTTGTCCCCAGTATCCGAAGCATCGAAAGGGACGCCTACAACTGCTCTAAGTTTCTGGGCCTGCCCGATGTGGTGAAAGCAGTAGTGCCCGAGTGTCCCCCCCTTCTGGACCCGGACATTGACATCAGCAAGGAGGGCAAACGAGGTTTCTATCTGGCCATCTATGCCCTGGCCCGCCGCTTCACCTGGAATCCCCTGAAGGTAAAAGAGGCGGCCGAGGCAGCGTGGCAGTGCCACATGCGTTTTCAGAGCCAGACGAGGGAGGAGGGCATCACTCTCTCTTGCGCTCTGAGCCGAATGGAAGATGGGATGCCCTCCGACGAGGAGGGGGTAAACCCTTCCTCTGCCACCATCGCCCTCATCGGTCACCCCTACGTCCTTTATGATGAATACATTAACCATCGTTTCCTTCAGCGACTCCGTCAGTTGGGGGCCCAGGTGGTCACTCCAGAGATGGCTCAGATCCAGGAGCTGGACAGAGGAGTAACCCGACTCATTGGCAAGCCCTACTGGACTTACGAGGACGAAGTAACCGGAGCGGGGGGTCACTATCTAGACAGCCAGGTAGATGGAGTCATCGCCATAATCGCCTTCGGCTGCGGCCCCGACTCAGTGATGATAGACGTGGTCAAGCGCTATGCCCAACGGGTAAGCAAGCCTTTCATGGCCATTACCATCGACGAGCACACCGCCGAGGCCGGTTTAGTGACCCGTCTCGAGGCCTTCATGGACATGCTGCGCCGCAGACAAGGGTGGGAAGGCAAAGCATGAAGGTAGCCATGCCCCACATGGGCCACATCTACGTGCCCCTCAGGACCCTCTTCCGGGAGGTGGGAGTGGAGATGGTGGTGCCCCCCCTCAACAGCCGCCGCACCCTGACCCTGGGGGCCAAGCACTCCCCCGAGTTCGTGTGTATCCCCTTCAAGCTCACCCTGGGCAACTTTATCGAAGCCCTGGAGATGGGAGCCGATACCCTGGTCATGGCCGCCGGGCCGGGCCTGTGTCGCTTCGGCTACTACGCTAAGATTCAAGAGCGTATCCTCCGGGATCAAGGCTATCACTTCGAGATGGTCACCACGGAGCTTTTTGAGAGCAAGCTTATGGGGGTGGCCAACCTGGTGAAGCGCCTGTCTAACGGTGCCCCCACCCAGAAAGTGTTGGCCGCTATCCGTTTCGGCCTCGCTAAGCTGGGTACCCTGGATGAGCTGGAGAGGGTGCTCCATCAGGTCAGAGCCACCGAGGCGGAAAAGGGAAGCGCCGACCAGGTCTTTCAGCAGGCGCTGGCGGCCATCGATGGGGCGGATAGCCGCGCGGCTCTGAAGGAAATAAAAAATAGGTACCTGATGAAGCTACAACAGGTAGAAAGGGATGGGGAGACAGAGCCGGTGGTGGTGGGCATCACGGGGGAGTTTTACGTCGTCCTGGAGCCATTCAGCAACATGGACCTGGAAAGGGAACTGGGACGGCTGGGGGCGGAGGTGAGGCGAACCACCTTCGTCTCGGAGTGGATGAAGTTCAGCCTCTTCCTCAATGCCTTCGGCCTCAGCGAGAAGGACCGCATCCATCAGGCGGCGGCTCCCTACCTGCGGCGGGACGTGGGGGGTGACGGCTGGGAGTCCGTGGGAGACATTATCCTCCACAGCCATGATTACGACGGCCTGATCCATGTGGCCCCCTTTACCTGCGGGCCGGAAATAATCGCTCAGAATATCTTCCCGGCCATTAAGACCAGGATTCCCGTGCTCACCGTCATCTGTGACGAGCAGATGGGGCGGGCAGGGATGCTTACCCGGCTGGAGGCCTTCGTAGAGCTACTGCGACGAAGGAGGGCGCGGAAGGGATTAGCAGTGGCGGCCTTGGTACCGTGAGAAAATAAGGAGACGAAGCTATTATGGAAATTTATCTAGGTGTCGATGTCGGCTCGGTGACCACCAAGCTGGCGGCACTAGACGAAAATGAGGGGCTGGTAGGCAGCCTTTATCTACGCACCCAGGGCAAGCCCATCGTTATGGTGCAGCAGGGCATGAGGGATATTGCGGAATGCCTACCGGCGGGGGCGGTGGTAAGAGGGGTGGGGACTACCGGCAGCGCTCGCTACCTGGCGGGAGTGCTGGTGGGGGCCGACGTGGTGAAGAACGAGATCACCGCTCACGCCGTGGGTGCCACCCACTACGTTCCGGATGTCCAAACCATTTTTGAGATCGGAGGCCAGGACTCCAAGATCATCATCCTTCGCCAGGGAGTAGTGGTGGACTTCGCCATGAATACCGTATGTGCTGCGGGCACCGGTAGCTTTCTTGACCAGCAGGCTTCCCGCCTCAGTATGAAAATAGAGGACTTCGGCCGCCAAGCCCTGGAGAGCCAGATGCCGGTGCGCATTGCCGGGCGGTGTACCGTCTTCGCCGAATCAGACATGATTCATAAGCAGCAGATGGGGCATCGTACAGAGGATATTCTCTACGGCCTGTGCGAGGCCCTGGTGCGTAACTACCTCAACAACATCGGGCTGGGCAAGGAAATACTGCCCCCCGTTGTTTTCCAAGGCGGGGTAGCCTTCAATCCTGGCATTGTGCGCGCCTTCGAGGACACCCTAAAGACCAAGCTCATCGTTCCACCTTACCATGAGGTAATGGGGGCTATTGGCGCCGCCCTCCTGGCCAAAGAAGAGATAGAGAGCCATCGCCGAGAGACCCAGTTCAGAGGCTTCGGCATCAGCGACATGAGTTTTCACACCTCCTCTTTCGAGTGTAAGGCCTGTGCCAACATATGTGAGATCGCCCAGATAATGGGAGACGGTAAGGTAGTGGCCCGTTGGGGTGGCCGCTGCGATATGTGGGAGAGGACATCGGCGTCGGTGGAGCAGCAAGCATGAAGATAGCCCTGGACGCCATGGGGGGGGATCACGCGCCCGGGGAGATCGTGCGGGGGGCGCTGGATGCGGCTACTCTCCTGGGGGTGGAGGTGGCGCTGGTGGGTGGCAAGCACTTTCTGGAGGTGGAGCTGGCCCGTTATTCTTCCCCACCGGATGCGATAACCATCGTGGATGCTCCCCAGGTGGTAGTCATGGAGGAATCGCCCATCAACGCCCTGCGCCAGAAGCCCAAATCGTCTATCATGGTGGGCCTTGATCTGGTGAAGGCAGGTAAGGCAGCGGCCTTTGTCACCGCCGGCAATACGGGGGCCACCATGGCGGCCGCCCTCATGGTTTTGGGGCGGATAGAAGGAGTGGAGCGTCCTGCCTTGGGCAGCGTCCTGGCCACCCCAGCCGGCCCCACTCTTCTTCTGGATGTGGGGGCCAACGCCGATTGTAAACCCTCTTTCTTCCCTGAATTCGCCCGCCTGGGCAAGGCGTATATGGAGCGAGTTTTCGGCATCGCGGATACTCGTATCGCCCTTTTGAGCAATGGCGAGGAGTACGTGAAGGGCAACCATCTGGTTCGAGAGGCCCATGAGCTGCTCAAGCAGGCGCCCATAAACTTCCTGGGCAACATCGAGAGCAAGGACATTCCCCGGGGCGTAGCCCACGTGGTGATCAGCGACGGCTTTACCGGCAACATAGTCATCAAGTTGCTGGAGGGCGTCAGCGAGACCTTCATGGACATCCTGAATCAGGCTTTGTCCCTTCAGTTTCCCGCCGCCACCTCTCCCCTGCACAATCTGTGGCAAGAGGTGGAGAGGCGTCTGGACTACGCTGAGTACGGTGGCGCACCCCTTTTGGGTGTAAACGGCGTGGTAGTCATCGCCCACGGGCGCAGCAATGCCAAGGCAGTGAAGAATGCGATTCGGGTAGCTAAACAAGAGGTGGAGAAGGACATGCTGGAAGCTCTAAGAGGAGCCCGGATTTAGTTTTCAATCTTAGAGAGCTTTCTCTTGTGCTATCACAAAAGGTCAAGTATACTCTGGTCATTCTTTAGCCAGTGGAGAAAATGAGGTAGCTTAAGGATGGTAAAAAGAGAAGGAATCACCGCCAGCATTCTGGGGAGACAACTATCCCGTCGGCGAGTGCTACGGGCATTTGGTGGAGTAGGCCTGAGCTTGGCCAGTGTAGCTCTACTGGCTTGCACTGAGACGGGCAAGGCCACACCAACGCCTACTAGAGCACCGGCGGGGGCAGCTACGCCCACCAGGCCAGCGGGAACCCCGGCCGCACAAGCTACGCCCACCAGGGCAGCGGGAACCCCGGCCGCCCAAACCACGCCCACCCGGCCGGCGGGGTCGCCTACCTCAGGATATTAGGGTGAACCTTTAAATAAAGCAGGAAGGAAAGCCTTAAGGCAATAAAGGAGTATCTTATGGCCAGAGTTGCTGACTTGGAAACCCCGCGCCGGATAGTCGAAGATATTGAGAACTTTGTGTCCGGCCATAGGGAAAACAGGCTCCTAGAGATCGATGATGATGTTATCTTTCAGTCGCCCCTGGTAGCCTTTGCCAGTGGGGACGACCCCCTCTTCTCCCAATACAAAGAGATTATCGGGGACTTCCACTTCACCCCCCGGGAGGCGCTGTCGGCTGCCTTTCCGGAAGCAGTGGTGGACAGCATAAGCGTTATCTCCTGGGTGCTGCCCATCGAGGGCAGGACCCGGCGCAGCAACCGGGTGCGGGAGCTTTCACCATCCCTCCGCTGGTGCCACACCCGCCATTGGGGGGAAAAATTCAATACTGCCCTGCGAGACCATATGGTTTCCTTTCTTAAAGAGGAGGGATTTCTCGCGGTGGCTCCCTTCACCGCTCCCTTTTTCAAGCGGCTCTCTATGCCCAATGGCCCCACCTCCAACTGGTCAGAGCGCCACGCGGCATACGTGGCGGGATTGGGCACCTTTGGCCTCAGCGATGGCTTCATAACCCCTCGGGGCATCGCCCATCGCTGTGGCAGTGTAGTCACCAATCTCCCCCTTCCCCCCACCCCCAGGGCATACGCCAGTCACGTGGCCAACTGCCCCTTCCTGGTTAACCGGTCCTGTGGCGAGTGCATCGATCGCTGCCCGGCCGGGGCTATCACTGCCAAAGGGCACGACAAGAACAAGTGCCAGGACTACATTCGCGGCGAGTTGGCACCTCTAAAGCAGCGTTACAATGTGGAGATCTCCGGTTGTGGCCTATGCCAGACTCGCGTTCCCTGTGAGGCCGGAATACCGACCCAACTCCTGGCTAGAAACCATCCTCCGGCGTAGGGATGGCGTTTTCCAGCACCTCTAGGCGCTGGAGCTTGCCTGCGGAGGAAAGCTCCACAATGGCTACATCCAGTCGCCACTGAGTGGGCAGTTCCCCCCCGAGGGTCTGGAGATAGGTCTGGGCGGCGGCCACCAGTTTGCGCCGTTTTGAGGGTGTTATGGATTCCTCCGGGGAGCCGAACTGAGCGCCCCGCCTCGTTTTCACCTCCACAAAGACCAGCCAGTCCCCCTTCTCGGCCACAATGTCTATCTCCCCATAGGGACAGTGCCAATTTCGCTCCCGTATGGAATATCCCCGCTTTTCCAGGTAATGGGCGGCCTGGTTCTCCCCCGCCGAGCCCAGCCCCTGCCTTCTACTGGGCATCAGCGGCACTCTTGCACCGGAGCGAAGGAGCGGCGATGGATGGGGCACGGCCCCAGGCGTTGCAGACACGCCAGATGCTCCGCTGTGCCGTAGCCCTTGTTTCGGGCAAAGGCGTAGCCTGGATATTGCCTATCCATCTCCACCATGAGGCGGTCCCGGGTCACCTTGGCCACTATAGATGCGGCGGCGATGGAGAGGGACAAGGCGTCCCCGTCCACCACCCCTCGGTGGGGCCAGGGGAGGCGAGGGAGAGGGCGCCCGTCTACGATGAGGAACTGGGGGGAGGGGTCAAGCTGCGCCACTGCCCGGCATATCGCCTCTATGATCGCCACTCCCAGCCCCCGGTCGTCCACCTCCTGGTGAGAAGCCATGCCCACCCCCCAGGCTATGGCTTGCTGGTAGATGGGGCCCAGAAGCCTCTCCCTCGCCTGGGGAGTCAACTCCTTGCTGTCTCGCACCCCCTCTAGCATGAGAGGGAAGTTGCCCGGCGGTATTATCACGGCGGCCACCACCACCGGTCCGGCCAAAGGCCCCCGCCCCACCTCATCCACCCCAGCAACCAGGTTATAGCCGGACGCCCACAGCCCCTCTTCTATCTGAAGATGGGGAGGCTGAGTCTTCGTGGCCGCACCTCCGTGTCACCTCGCCGCCGCTCCAAGAGGTCGATAAAAGCCTCCAATCGGGTAAGAAAGCCGGATCGCCCCGTCTGCTCGTCCAGGATGATGGTCATCAACGGAATATCGTGCTCTCGGCGGAGACGAAAAAGGACATTTTGGTTGACTACCTCGGGGGTGCAGGTGAAGGGGGTGAGCTGAATGACGCCGTGGAAACCGTCCCGTTCCGCCACGATGGTCTGTCCCACCGTCTCGCCATGGATATGCTCCAGGTAGGGTCGTGCCGCATGGGCGATGCGGGCCTCGTGGCCCAATCCCGCCGCCTCCAGTATCAAGGCCGGAGACAGCACCAGCCACTGGCTGAGTTGCTCCGAGCGGAAGACCTCCACCCGACGGCGGCTCAGCTCCCGCTCGATGTTCATGTTAATGTAAGGCTCATGTACCACGTATATCTCACCTACCAAGCTGACGCGAAGGGGCTTCCGGTCTCTCTCCATAGGCACCGCATCCAGCTTCTTCAGAAACTCTTTTTTAGCTGCTTTCAGGGCACCCAAGCTGTCCACCTGAGCCAGAGCCTCTCCTGCCTGCTGAAAAAGGGCTTCGGCGGCCCCCGCCTCCATCTCTCTGGCCCTCACCCACTGCATCTTACGCTCCACCTCGTCCAGGTCTCGCAGCACAGAGATAGCCAGAAAAAGGGCGCGCAGGCAGTCCCAGGTGGAGGCACGATAGTCCGTCAGATAGCGAAGGATATCGGTGACGCCGTTAATGGTGCGGCTGGAGATCTGCGGGGTAAGCATATGACACTCATAGCCCAGCTCCTGGAGCACCATCTCCTGGAGCTTAGCGTAGTAGCCAAAGCGACAGTTGTTGGGGCCGGCGAGGAGGATCAGGTGGTTGGCCCCCAGATCCAGGGCCTCCAGGAAGTTGCCCAACACCAGCTTGTAAGGTATACACACCGTCTCCGGGGAGTAGCGGGCGGCCAGAGCCAGAGAACGGCTGGTACAAGGGGGCGGTACCACATAGGCGATGCCCAACTGGCGGAACAATACCTCCATGGGCACATGAATCATGCCCATATGAGGAAAGGTGACTCGTTTCATAGCTGTATACCTGTGGGCAGGGTAGCACAATGGCCTGGGGTTGTCAATTTCCTTGAGCGGGGGTGTTTACGAACACCCCGATATCTATCCCCACCCAGTAGTCGGGGTCGAGACGACCCCGACTACTGTTCTCAAATAAGCTACATAGTCCCTCCCACTTTGTGATATACTTGCTTTCGTGCCCAAAACGTCCGTCAGGGATGATAAAGGGCGCGTTTAGCGACACAAATTCTAGATAGGATTGCTGCATGGCAGAAAAGATAGTTACCACCAGTTGCGTTCACGATTGCGGCGGCAAATGTGTCCTCAAAGCCCATGTTCAAGATGGGGTGGTGGTGCGCATCACCACCGATGAGGGGGAAGAGCCGCAGCTTCGGGCTTGTCTCCGGGGTCGGGCCTATCGGCAGCGTATCTACCACCCCGACCGGCTGAAGTATCCCCTGAAGCGGGTGGGGGAAAGGGGGGAGGGAAAATTCGAGCGCATCTCCTGGGATGAGGCCCTGGATAAGGTGGCCGAGGAGTTGAAGCGGGTCAAAGAGAGCTATGACAACTCGGCCATTCTGGATGCCGGGGGACCGGGGAACATGACCCTTCTTCACAACACCGCCGGCGGCGTCCTAACCCGCTTCTTAAATCTCTGGGGAGGCTGTACCCGCTTCCGCGGCTCCATGTCCAACGGGGCCACCGTAGCCGCCAGCCGCTACACCCTGGGCAGTATCATCGCCGGCAACGACCCCGAGGACCTGGTCAACTCCCGCCTCATTATCCTCTGGTCTCAAAACGCTGCGGAGACCATCAACACCACCAACACCCTGTGGTTCATCACCCAGGCCAAAGAGGCCGGCGCCCGACTGGTAGGCGTCGACCCCCGATTAACGGAGACCATAGCTACCCTGGCCGACCAGTGGATTCCCATCTACCCCGGCACCGACGCCGCCCTTATGGTGGCCATGGCCTATGTCATCATCGGCGAGAACTTCCAGGACAAGGCCTTTCTGGATCGCCACACGGTAGGCTTTGACCGCTTCCGGGATTACGTACTGGGCCAAAAGGACGGTACGGCCAAAACCCCCGCCTGGGCCGAGGCCATCACCGGCGTGCCCCGGACAACCATAGTTCAACTGGCTCGGGACTACGCCACCCTCAAGCCCGCCGCCCTCCTTCCCGGCCTGGGTATGCAACGCACCGCCTACGGCGAACAGCCCGTTCGCGCCGCCATCGCCCTGGCCGCCATGACAGGCAACATAGGCATTCCGGGCGGTAATCCGGGGGGCCATTACGCTACCGTTCCCGCCTGGCCCACCAGTGGCGGACTGGGCCGCCTGGAGGCGGGCAGCAACCCCGTCAAAAGCACCATCCCCGTCAACAAATGGGCCGACGCTATCCTGAGGGGAAAAGAAGGGGGCTACGAAAGCGACATCAAGCTCGTCTATTCCCTGGGTCGTAACCTCCTCAACCAGGTCCCCACCATGAACAAAGGGGTGGCCGCCCTGAAGAAGCTGGACTTCTTAGTGGTGCACGAGCAGTTTCTCACCCCCACCGCCCGGTTCGCCGACATCCTGCTGCCGGTGACCACCTGGTTCGAGAGGTCCGACATCTGTCTCTCCGGAAAGTACGCTATCTATATGGAGCAGGTCATCCCTCCCCTGTACGGGGGCAAGGCAGACCTGGAGATCTTTACCCTTCTCTCCCAGCGACTGGGGTTGGAGGGCTACAACGACAAAACCGAAGAGGAGTGGCTGCGCAGCTTTGTGGCCGGGACGGAAATCGGCGACTTCGATGAGTTTCGACGCCGAGGCGTGCACCACTTCCGCCGTTCCCAGCCCTATGTGGCCTTCCGAGAGCAGATTCAGGATGGCAAACCCTTCAACACCCCGTCTCGCAAAATAGAGATCTACTCCCAGGCCCTGGCCGACTTGAATCAGCCCGAAACCATCCCCGCCATCCCCAAATACATCGCGCCCTGGGAGGGCCGAGAAGACCCCCTGACCGCCAAATACCCCCTGTCCCTGATAACTCCCCACACCAAACAGTACACCCACTCCACCCTGACCAACCTCCCCTGGCTTGCGGAGTTGGAGCCTCACGCCCTCTGGATCCACCCCCAAGACGCCTCACCACGGGGGGTCAAGAATGGCCAGCCGGTGCAGATCTGGAACGGGCGGGGAAGGGTGGTAACCTCGGCTTTGGTGACGGAAAGGATTATGCCCGGGGTGGTGAGCCTGGATCAGGGGCGGTGGTACGCCCCCGACCAGGAGGGTACTGACCGGGGAGGCAGCGCCAACGTTCTCACTCGGGACGAGGATACTCCCCTGGGGGATGGCGCGACTACCCATTCTTGTCTCGTGGAGGTAATGGCAATATGAACGGTCAGGTAGGATTCCACTTCGATGAGACCCGATGCGTGGGCTGCGCCACCTGCGCCGTGGCTTGTAGCGATGGGAACGACGTGCCTCCCGGTCCCGGGGCCTGGCGACGTCTCGTCACTCAGGAGCAGGGCCAGTTTCCCCAGGTGACGGTGGCTTTCTTTCCCCTCTCCTGCCTGCACTGTGAGGATGCCCCTTGTGTTCGGGCCTGTCTCCCCCGGGCCATTCAAAAACGGCCCCGAGACGGCATTGTGACCCTGGATCCCCAGAAGTGCCGACCCCACTGTCGTCGCTGCGCCGCGGTATGCCCCTTCGGCGTTCCTCAGTTTGACCAGCAAGGCCTGGCCTTGCCCATGTGCGATTTCTGCTCCCAGCGACAGGCGGCGGGGCAAAAGCCTCTCTGCATCCTCGCCTGCCCCCAGCGGGCCTTGGACGCCGGTCCTGTGGAGACACTGAAGGAAAAGTATGGCTCCGGTGCCTGGCCCCGGGCCTTGACCGACCCCCGGGGCTGCCGCCCGGCGTTGGTAACCAAAGGGAAACCGGCCCACCAGGGGTGACGGGAATGCTCGGGAAGATACCAGGAATTGCTCACTTAAAAAACAGAGAAATCGCGAGTATGAATGAGAAAAAAGGCGAAAAATAGCTCTTTGGAACCCTTTTTAGCCGCTAGAGTGGCATTTCGCCGTTTGATAACCCTGGCGAGAGGTTATATATTCTCGTTAGCACTCTCTTTGGGGGAGTGCTAACGAGGGTAAAAGGGTTAATTTTAACATCGCTAAAAATAGGCTATAAGAAAGGAGGTAGCTGGTGGCAGAATTAGTGCCTTTGGGCGACCGAATTGTGGTGCGCAACATCGTTCAGGAAGAGGTGACCAGGGCCGGCATCGTTATCCCTGATACCGCCAAGGAGAAGCCCCAGGAGGCGGAGGTCATCGCGGTGGGGCCGGGGCGCCTTACCGACGATGGGAAACGTATCGCCATGGATATCCAGAAGGGCGACCGCATCATCTATGCCAAGTACTCAGGAACTGAGGTTAAGCTCAATGGAGAAGAGCTCCTCATCCTCAGAGAGAACGACGTTCTGGCCAAAATAAACCGCTAGCCGAAATCATCTAGCAAGGGAGGCAATATGGCTAAACAACTCATATTTGATGAAGATGCCCGGCGGGCCCTGAAGCGAGGGGCCGATATCCTCGCCGATGCGGTGAAAATAACCCTGGGCCCCAAGGGGCGCAACGTGGTTATCGATAAGAAATGGGGTGCCCCCACCATCACCAATGACGGGGTTACCATCGCCAAGGAGATAGAGCTCCAGGACCCCTTTGAAAACATGGGCGCCCAACTGGCCAAAGAGGCGGCCACCAAGACCAACGATGTGGCCGGCGACGGCACCACCACGGCCACCGTCCTCGCCCAGGCCATCCTTCAAGAAGGATTTAAAAACGTGGCCGCCGGCGCCAACCCCATGGCGCTTAAGCGAGGCATCGAGAAGGGGGCCGCGGCGTTGGCCGAGGAAATCAGGCACCAAGCCGTGCCCGTGCGGGGCAAGGAGCAGATCGCCCAGGTGGCGGGCATCTCCGCCTCCGACCCCGAGATCGGCAACCTCATCGCCGAGGTCATGGAGAAGGTGGGCAAGGATGGAGTGGTCACCGTTGAGGAGGGAAAGGGCCTGCGTTTTGAGACAGAGTATGTGGAGGGGATGAACTTCGACCGGGGCTTCATTAGCCCCTACTTCATCACCAACGCCGATCGCATGGAGACCGTCATCGAGGAGCCCTACATCCTCATCACCGACAAGAAGATTTCCGCCGTGGCCGACATCCTGCCCGTTCTGGAAAAGATGCTCCAGGTGAGCAAGAACCTGATCATCATCGCCGAGGACGTGGACGGGGAGGCGTTGGCCACCCTGGTGGTGAACAAGCTGCGGGGAACCATAAACTGCCTGGCGGTAAAGGCCCCCGCCTTCGGCGACCGGCGCAAGGCCATGCTGGAGGACATCGCCATCCTTACCGGCGGCCAGTTCATCACCGAAGAGATGGGACGCAAGCTGGATTCGGCCACCGTGACCGATCTGGGTCGCGCCCGCCGCGTGGTGTCCAACAAGGACGAAACCACCGTCATTGAGGGCCGGGGCTCCGAGGACAAGATCAAGGCGCGCATGAACTCCATCAAGGCCCAGATCGAAGAGACTACCTCGGACTACGACCGAGAGAAGCTCCAGGAGCGCATGGCCAAGCTGTCGGGAGGCGTGGCCGTCATTAAGGTGGGCGCTCCCACCGAGGTGGAGCTGAAGGAGAAGAAGCATCGCGTTGAGGATGCCCTTTCCGCCACTCGTGCGGCCGTGGAGGAGGGCATCGTTCCTGGGGGTGGGGTGGCCTTCATCCAGGCCGCGCCCGCTCTGGACAAATTCAGTCCTAACGGCGACGAGTATACCGGGATTCAAATACTGAAGCGGGCCCTGGAAGAGCCCCTGCGGCGCATCGCCGCCAACGCCGGAAAGGAAGGCTCGGTGGTGGTGGATGCGGTCAAAAGATTGGGCAAGACCAACTGGGGCTACGATGCCGAGCGGGATGAGTACGCCGACATGTTGGAGCGGGGCATCATCGACCCGGCCAAGGTCACCCGTTCCGCATTGGAAAATGCCACCTCCATCGCCGCCATGATCCTGACCACGGAATCTCTGGTGACAGACATCCCCGAGGATAAACCGGCTCCGGCGGTACCTCCGGGGGGCGAATACTAAAGAGCACGGAGTATCGACTGATGGCCCCCCCGCCAAAGGCGGGGGGGCCATCTTTCTTGAACAAACAATGTGAGGAGGCGTTTCCCTGAAAAAAAATAGGGGTTTTTACCCTGGATAAGTGACACTTAGTGGGTTATTATGTTATAATAAATGTTCTAATAGACTATATTTTAAATATTAGACAATGGTTAGCGGTTCTCAGGCCCAGGCAGAGGAACGCTAAGGTTTAAAGAATAGGTTTTCTCTGGCACGTAGGAGGTGCCAAATGGCAATATCTAGGGAATTAAGTAAGAAAACGCTATGGTGGCTCAAAGCCTGCCATCGATGCGGCGGTGACCTGGTGGAGGAGTATGACCTCTACGGTTCCTATATAAATTGCTTCCAGTGTGGCCGTGAGCTTTCGGCCGAGGAAGAGCGGCAGTTGCGATTGGGTCGAACTCCTACCGGAGTCCAGGTAGCTCCGTCTGTTATTAGCCCTGAGCTAAACAAAGAGAACAACAGGGCTGCCTAAACAGCCCGCCTTGTCATGGCGCCCCTCGCTGTCTTTTTTCGCCCCCCAAAAGTGGTCGCCATCCGGAAAGGGCAGCGCATCCTGAGGATGGCTACCGGTGGGAGAGCGAAAAGGTGAGAGAATGCCTCCCGCAGGACCTCCACATTATACATGGCATCATCGAGGATGCCGCCGCCATGTATCAGGGGTTCGTCCCCCATGACTGTCTTCATCAACCCTACATGCCCCTGGAGGAGCTGGAGCGAGAGATGACGCGGATGACCTTCTTCGGCTGGGAAGAGGGAGGGCTGGTGGGGATTATGGGCTTTCAACCAGTGACGGACGTTACCCTCATTCGCCATGCATACGTACGACGGGCCTGGCAGAGGCGGGGCATTGGCAGCCGCCTTCTAAACCATTTAAAGGACCTGTGCACTACGGAGCGGCTTCTGGTGGGCACGTGGGCCAGCGCTTTCTGGGCGATAAACTTCTATCAAAAGCACGGCTTTCACCTCCTGGCCAACAAAGATGAGCTACTGGCAGCCTACTGGGAGGTTCCTCGGCGTCAGGTGGAGAGCTCGGTGGTACTGGGGATTAGCTTAGTCCCACACCAGTAGCTCCGTCAGTTGGCAGACGTTGCGCTCCTCTAGGGCTGAGATGCAGCCCAGGATGGCCCGGGCCCTATCTTCGGGACAACCGGCGAAACGGGCATTGGCATAGAATTTGGCTTCCACATCGGCGTCGGAGGCGGGGTTCTCCGGCTCTCCGCGCGGCAGAAGAACGGTATGGCGGTAGACGCCACCGCCTCGGGTCCTTATCTCCAGGTTGGCTCCCCGCTCCCCCGGATAGCGCTTCTCCATCTCGGCGTTCACGACTACGGTTACCTTCTGTGCCAGACGCAGGATGCTCTCGTCCCTTATACTCTCCTCGCTGAACTGGTCAACCCCAGCTCCCCCCCGAACCATGGCTAGCGCCACGGCGAAGGGCAGGCTGAACTTGGCAGCAGAAACGGAATCGGGTTTGTATATCGAACCGGTGAGCTGGTCTGCCACGGAGTAGGTGCCCACCGATATGCTATCCACGAGTTGGTGATTGATGGAGTGGCGCCGGCAAAGCTCCCTGGTGGCATCAATAGCCGAGTGCACATGACGACAGGCAGCATAGAGCTTTATGTAAGTACGACCGATCTCCCAGTCGTTTCCCCAGTTAAGGAAGGCCGAGTCTACATGGTCGGTCATGGCCCGCAGAAAGCCCTTCTCGCCCTCCAGGACGGTGAGAGGCCCCTGGGCCCCCCGCTGCGCTAACAGGGCGGCCAGCAGGCCGGCAGAGGCGGCCCGGCCGGACTGGAGAGGCTTGGCCATCTGACCGTCGGCCACGATCTCCAGCAGCCCCGCCCCCTGGAGACCGGCCAGACCTAAGGCCCAGGCCATCTCCTTGCGCCCTAGACCCAGAATGGCACCGGCAGCGGCGGCCGCCCCCAGAGGGCCAACGGTGCCCGTGGTGTGGAAGCCTCGGTTCAGGTGGGAGGGGTTAATGGCCGCCGCCAGGCGAACAAAAACCTGGTAGCCCATTACTATCCCCAGCAAAAGGTCTCTGCCCTTGCCCTCTACCATTTCCCCGGCGGCCAGGGCAGCGGGTATGATGGCTGTACCCGGGTGCCCACTGGCATAGCGGTGCCCATCGTCCATATCCAGGGCATGGCTGCAAACCCCGTTGGTCAGGGCGGCATTGACAGCAGGAACCCGCCCGCGCTGTCCCACCACGGTGGCCTCCCCCCGCCCCCCGCAGCGGCAAAAATAGTCACACACGATGCGAGGGAAGGGCATGGCCGCACCAGCCATGGCCACCCCTGCCAGATCCAGGAGGGCCCTCTTGGCCTGGCTGACCACCACCTGGGGCAGGTCTCCAAAGTGCATCTCCGTGGCCACGGCAGCAAAGCTCTCCGTTATAGTCGCCATCTCGCCTCACTCTTCCAGGCTGGTTTCCTCTTCAGTCGGCCCCGAAGCAAGACGCCGCTCCTGCCACAGCCGCTGGAGCACCGCTTCTATCACTCCGTAATCGAACCCACGCCGACGAAGGTAGGGGGAGAGCCGGGTCATAAAGACGGCATAGTCTTCCTTCTCCGGGAGGCGAAGAACCCTTTTGGTGGCTGCCCGATAGGCGCTAACCTCGTCGTCCAGATCATGACAGGCATCTTCGATGACAGAGGGAGGTATCCCTTTGGCAGCCATTTCCCAGGCCAAAAGGCGCCGACTTCGGGGGTTGAAGGACTCCCGATTTTCTCTCCACAGGCGAGCGAAGGCGATATCGTCTATCAACCTTCCCTCCTGCAGTCCCTCTATAACCAAACTCACCACCGGAGGGGGAAAGGTGTCGCGCGCCAACCGTCTACGTACCTCGGCCTCACTGCGAGGGCGATAGCGGAGGAAACGCCGGGCCACTTCCCAGGCGCGGCGGAACGCCTCCCCTTCCGCAAGCCCTTCCCTGGATTGGCTCATGGCCGAAGGGAGCCTCTAGTCGGAGTCGTCGCCCGCGGTGGGAATGGGAAGGCGGCTGACACTGGCCCGAATCTGCCGTTCTATCTCTCCGGCCACATCTTGGTGTTGGCGCAGATAGTCTTTGGCGTTCTCTCGTCCCTGGCCAAGGCGCTTCTCGCCGTGGCTGAAAAAAGCGCCGCTTTTTTTGACGATGCTCATCTCCACGGCCAGATCCAGGATGTCCCCCTCCTTGCTGATGCCCTGGTCAAACATGATATCGAATTCGGCGGCGCGGAAGGGCGGCGCCACCTTGTTTTTGACCACCTTGGCTCTGACACGGCTGCCGATGATCTCCGTCCCCTGTTTGATGCTCTCGGAGCGTCTGAGGTCGATGCGTACCGAGCTATAGAACTTGAGGGCGCGACCGCCGGGGGTCACTTCGGGGTTGCCAAAGACAATGCCCACCTTCTCCCGAAGCTGGTTAATGAAGATGACCGCAGTACGAGAGCGGCTGATGGCCGCCGTCAGCTTGCGCAGTGCCTGAGACATGAGGCGGGCCTGGAGTCCCACGTGGGCATCCCCCATATCCCCCTCCAGCTCGGCGCGCGGCACCAGGGCAGCCACGCTGTCGATGACTACTACGTCCACGGCCCCGCTGCGTACCAGAGCCTCGGCGATCTCCAGGGCCTGCTCTCCCGTATCGGGTTGGGAAATGAGCAGGTCGTCTACCTTAACGCCGCACTTGGCCGCGTAGGTGGGTTCCAGGGCATGTTCCACGTCGATGTAGGCCGCCATACCATCCCGTTTTTGGGCCTCGGCGATGACATGCTGAGCGAGAGTGGACTTGCCCGAGGACTCCGGGCCAAAAATTTCGGTTACCCGGCCCCGGGGAATGCCGCCCACCCCCAGCGCCAGGTCTAGAGACAGGGAGCCCGTGGGGATGGCCTCCACCGCCAGGGCCGCCGAAGCCTCTCCCAGCCTCATCACCGAACCACGGCCGAACTGCCGTTCAATCTGCCCGATGGCTATGTCTAAAGCTCTTTGTCTCTCTGATTCCATTATCCCCCCTGAAAGTGTCCCAAAAGCCCATCTTCTAAGATAAAACTGACAACGGCATGATAGCATAGAGGAAAGGTCAAAACAAGCACAGCACAGGCGGCGGAGGGTCTTGACATGGACACGGAAGCGTACAAGATATAGACAAGTCATAAGCCCGTTCGAGTATCTAGAGGAATTGAGGGCAGATGTTTCTTATCCAGGACAATGGGCAGCTTGTTGAAATGGGGGCGCAATCCTACGACTCCGAGGACTTACTGCAAACCCTCCTGGCCAAGTATCCCAATCTACTCCCTGGAGATCAAAACAGCACCTCTTGACAAGCGTCCTCTGCTGCTATCCGGTTAAGTATCGTCTGAAGGGCGGCGAGCGCATCCTCGGTGGACACGTCTGATGGCTCAAGATCCAGCCCGACATCACCGGCGGTCGATCCGCTTGAAGGGCTACGACTACTCCCAAGCCGGAGCCTATTTCGTTACCCTCTGCACCCAGGACCGGGCGTGCATCTTTGGGGTAGTGGTAAACGGCGAAGTGCAACTGAATGAATACGGGCGAAAGGTGGCGGATTGTTGGTTATGGTTGGCAGAGCAATATCCTTATATCCATTTGGATGAATGGGTGGTGATGCCCAATCATATCCACGGAATTATGGTAACCATTGCCGATTGTAGGGGCGGTTCGCGAACCGCCCCTACGGTGACATCAAAACGCAAACCGTTGGGACGTTTGATCGGGGCATTCAAAACCGTGTCCACTAAACACATCAACGACATACGAACCACACCCGGCGCGAAATTGTGGCAACGCAACTACTACGAGCACATCATCCGCGACGAACCATCATTACACCGCATCCGCCAGTACATTACCAACAACCCCGCACGCTGGGAGACAGATCGCGAGAATCCGGCGGCGCTGGCTCCGGAACCAGAGAACGCATGGAGCGCCTGACCGAGTCTATTGCAGGTGCTGACCCCCGCTGGATAAACGAGAGACTGCCCGCCCTGTTTTGGTACCCACCGTAAAGATACTGTAGCCCCAGCCCAGGGGATTGTCAGCCGCCCCTAAATGGAGTATGGTAAACTCGATTTTGACGGTGGGCATTCGCAAACAAAGGGGGTGCGCTAGTGTCGGCACGAAAATGGGTGGGAACGCCACTGAAACGCAAGGAGGATCCCCGCTTCCTCACCGGAAAAGGCACCTACACCGATGACCTGAAGCTCCCCGGCCTGCTCCACGTCGCCCTCCTCCGCAGCCCCCACGCCCACGCCCGCATTCTGAGCATAGACGCCTCCGCCGCTTTGGCCGCTCCGGGCGTCGTCTATGTAATGACGGGGGAGGAGGTGCGACGCCTGGGCCAGCACACCCCCAATATGCTGGCGGCCCCATACAACCTTATCAAGGACTTCTGCATGGCCGGCGAGAAGGTGCGCT
Source organism: Chloroflexota bacterium (assembly GCA_016183425.1). Classification (GTDB taxonomy): domain Bacteria; phylum Chloroflexota; class Dehalococcoidia; order JACPEP01; family JACPEP01; genus JACPEP01. The sequence continues at coordinate 11,286 of JACPEP010000007.1, read as the reverse complement.
ATGTGGGGGAGGCGGTGGCGGCGGTGGTAGCGGAGACCAAGTACCAGGCCGAGGACGCCCTGGAGCTTGTCCAGGTGGACTACGAGCCTCTACCGGCGGTGATGGATACCGATAAGGCCCTGGAGAAGGATGCCCCTCTCCTCCACGAGGAGGTTCCTTCCAACCACGTGTGGCACAAGGTCTTCGACTATGGAGACGTGGAGACCGCCTTTCGAGAGGCAGACCACGTCACCAAGGCTCGACTCCACTTTCATCGCTTCACCTCAGCCCCCATGGAGCCCAACGTTATCATGGCCAATTACGACCCGTCCCGGAACGAGCTGACCATCTGGAGCAACTCCCAGCGCCCCGTCTTCAATCGGCGCTTCATCGCCCGGGGCCTTAACCTCCCCGAAGAGCGTCTTCGCTTCATCTGTCCCGACATCGGGGGCGGCTTCGGCATCAAAAACGACTCATACCCCTATATGATTTTGGTAGGCCTCCTCGCTCTGAGAACGGGCCGCCCCGTGAAGTGGGTGGAGGACAGAACGGGGCACCTCCAGGCCAGCGCCCACGGCAGCGAGATCAAGTTTGACGGCGAGATAGCCATGAAAAAGGACGGCACCATCCTGGGCGTGCGAGCCAGGGCCGTCCACGACGAGGGGGCTTACATCCGCCGCGAGCCCATCGGCGTCATCAACTTCATCCGTCACGCCACGGTGAGCTACCGATTCCAGAACCTGCGCATGGAGCTCAGCTCCGTGGTCACCAACAAGTGTCCCGTGGGGCCCAACCGCTCCTACGGCAAGATGCAGCAATGCTTCCTGGTGGAGCGGCTGATAGACATGGCGGCTCGAGAGATGGGCCTGGACCCTGTGGAGATAAGGCTCAAGAACTTCGTTGCCCCGGAGGAGATGCCCTACGAGAGCCCCTCAGGCTGCATCCTGGACGGCGGCGACTACCCCCAGGCTATGCGCCGCGCCGTGGCCATGATCGATTACGCCAAAGTACGCCAGGAGCAGGCGGCGGCGCGCCAAGAGGGCAGATACATCGGCATCGGTATCGCCCTGGGCATGGACGCCTGCCCGGTAAACTCCGGCATCGTTCGGCTGGTCACCCCGGAGAGCCGCGCCTCCGGCGACAGCGAGGCCGCCTGGATCCGCATGGACGAGACGGGCCGCATCGTGGCCGCCTGTGGCTCGGTGCCCCAGGGACAAGGCCACGAAACGGTCATCGCCCAAATCATAGCCGATGAGTTGGGGGTCACCCCCGACGATGTCTACGTAAATCCTGGCCTGGACTCGGCCCGGGACCCCAGCACCGTCCATTCCGGCACCTATGCCAGCCGCTTTGCCATTGTGGGGGTGGGAGCGGTATTGGGTGCGGCGGCTAAAATCAGGGACAAGATTCTGCGCATCGCCGCCCATAACCTGGAATCGGAGCCGTCTCGCCTGGAGTTGAACGAGGGAAAGGTAATCGACAAGGAGACGGGGGCCAGCCTCACACTGCGGGACGTAGCCCATCTCGCCTGGCGAGACCTGGCCAACCTGCCAGACGACCTGGAGGCCGGGCTCTACGCTCATCATATCTACCGCCCCCCCTTCCACCTCCCCAAGAACGACCAGCAGGGCAACTTCTCTCTCACCTATTCTTACAGCGTGGTGGCCATGGTGGTGGAGGTAGACAGCGAGACGGGCAAGGTAAAGGTAAAACGCATGGCCTACGTGGACGATTGTGGCACTCGCATCAACCCCCTTATCGTGGAAGGGCAGATTCACGGACAGATCGGTCACCAGTTGGGGGCCGCCCTCTACGAGCAGCTTTACTACGACGATGGGGGGCAGCTTGTGACCTCCACCTTCAAGGACTACCTAGCGCCCACGGCGGCAGACATACCCCACTTTGAAGTAGATTTCGTGGAGACCCCCTCCCTATTCTCGCCCCTGGGGGCACGAGGGATGGGTGAGGGCGGTGGCTCGCCCCTCATCGCCGCCATCAGCGCCGTATCCGACGCCCTGGCCCCCTTCGGTGTGGAGTTGACCGACACCCATCTGGCCCCGGAGCGCACCTTGAGGCTGATTCAAGGGGGCCCCCAGCGCGACCCAGGCCTTTAACAAAGGCCAGCCCTCCTCAAAAGATACACCGTCATCCCCCACTCTATCGTCATCCAGGGCACCGCCATCCCAGCACTAGCTGCGGCGGTGAGTACCTAAGCACTTCGCTGTAAAGAGAAGTAGCAAAATGAAATAATAAATATTTCGTAAAGATACCGTGAAATTACCGTTAATGTCAACAAAGGCCGCTTCATTTACTATCCATAGCCCAAAAACTGTGCTACTCTAGACTTTGGCTGTAGTTTCTATCAGCGATTAGGTTTGGCTACTGAAAAGCAAAGCCCTTCTTAGGGGGACGGCCATGAGAGAAGAGAACACCAAAAGTATTGAGGCACTACAGCGGGCCTTGGAAGAGAGCCGCCGGCTGGCGGAGGATCTGGAAAAACGCAACCGAGAGGTGACCGCCCTTAACCGCCAGGCCCGAGAAATACTGGCTTCCCGATCCCAAGCCCTGGCTGAGCTGGAACAGCGCAACCGAGAGCTGGAGGCGGTCTCCCATATCGCCGCCGTTTGCAACCAGTACCTAGAGCCGATGGAGGTGGCACAGGCGGCCGCCGATAAGGTTGTGGAGGTATTGCCCCAAATAAGAATGGTCTCCATCTGGGAGGTGACCGAGAAGGGAGACGAGCTGGTCTTGCTCCATCGGGCGGGGCCGGCGGCGCCTCTTTTCTCCTCGATACAAAGGCGGAAAATGGGGGAGGGGCCCATAGGTCTGGCAGCCCAGGGGGGGGAGGCTGTGCTGGGGGTGGAAAGCGGGAAGGCCGTGCTGACCGAGGAACTATCTCAGCTTAGGCGTCAAACCATGGAGATAGCGGAAAAGGCCGCGATAGTTTGCCTCTGCGCTCTGCCCTTAAAGTGGCGGAATGATATCTTGGGTGTCATGGGCATCTCTTGCGGGCAAGCATGGTGCGGAGGAAAGGAGCCCGAGCCCCTGCTGGCAGCGATAGCGGAGCAGGTGGCCGGGGCCCTGGGCAAGGCCCGTCTCTATCGAGATAAGGAATGGGCAGCGCGCCGCAACGCCGCTTTAAACCAGATGATAGCCATCATCAACTCCAAGCTGGACCCGCGGAAAACCTTTGCCGTCTTCACCCAGCAGATGAAACAGTTGGTGGACTTTGACCGGGCGGCCATCGTCATCATAGACAGGCCCAGAGGAAAGGTGAACGTATTCACCCTGGCCGCTGAGACAGCTACCGAGCTTCCCCAGGGCTACGAAGTCCCCCTGGAGGGCTCGCCATCGGAGTGGGTGGCTGCCCATAGAGCTCCTCATGTGGCCTACGATCTGATGGAGAAGCGGGAGTTTCCCCTGGATGACCTTCACCTTCGGGAGGGACGGCGCTCCTACGTGCGAGTGCCCTTGTTCTACGAGAATGAGGTCCTGGGCATTCTGAGCCTGGGCGGACGCCTCCCCCATGCCTACGGGAAGAAGGAGGTGGATATCCTCCAGGAGTTGGCGGGGCCGGTAGCCACGGCGGTGGTGAACTTCCGTTTATACCAGGAGATCAAAGAGAAGGCCGAGGCGCTGGCCAGGGAGCATGAAAGGGTGCTGGATGGTATAGCCGTTCTAGAGGGTAGCCGACAAAGGCTGCAAGAGGCCTATCTGGACATGGGGCGCACCCTGGTCCTCATGCTGGAGGCGCGCGATTTTCACCTGAGGGGGCACTCGGAGCGGGTGGCTTTCATGACCGACATGATATGTCGGGAGATGGGTCTCTCTGAAGAGAGGCGGCGGACGGCCCACACTGCCGCCATCCTCCATGACGTGGGCAAGATAGGCGTTCCCGATAGTATCCTACTCAAGCCGGGCCCCTTGGACCCTCATGAGACATCGGAGGTGCGTCTCCACGTATCAAGAGGGGTAGACCTGCTGCGCTATTTAGACTTCTTGAAAGAAGCCGTGGACATCGTGAAGGCCCACCATGAGCGCTACGATGGCAGCGGCTACCCGAGGGGGCTGAAGGGGGAGGCCATCCCCCTGGAAGCTCGCATCATGGCGGTGGCCGACGTTTACGACGCCAACACCTCGGGGCGACCCTACCAGCCAGCAGTGTCCAGCACTGAGGCGACCGCCGAGATCGAAAAGGGGGCGGGAAGTCACTTCGATCCTCAGGTGGTGGCCGCCTTGTTGCGTTGCATTGAGAAGTAAAAGGCGGCGTTCATGTTCTTCCCTCCTACTTCTCCCCTCCCCTACAGTGACACGGCCCCCGGCCACGCCCAGGGAAGAGAACGGCCCAACAGTGGCCGGCCTGGTAGCCAGCATCTTCCCTGGCTTCGCCTTGAAACCTGGGGGCGGCTGTGGTAGGATACGGTAGGTCGGGGCGTAGCGCAGTCTGGTAGCGCACCTGTATGGGGTACAGGTGGTCGGAGGTTCAAATCCTCTCGCCCCGATTCTCCCTCCCCGGCGGTCACCCTGAGCCCTCCCCGGTCGGAGTAAGGGTCGCTGGCGCCCCTCCGCCTCTGGCGGGGCCGTGAACAGCTAAGCAGTAGGCGGGGTCGTCCCTGACCCTTTAGGTCGGTAGTCGGCCTCAGGGACGAGGCCGACTACCGACCTAAAGGGTCAGGGGAGTGAAGGGGCGAGCTCTGAAGAATACGTCACCGCTCGCCTGGCCCTGGAGGCACTGAGGAGCGAGGAGAGTAAGCCGTGAAGGCCAAAGCAGTCAGACTCTCGGACCCCCTGTTACGCGGGGTAGAGTTGTTACAGCGACGGGAGGCCCTGGATGCCTCGGCCGCCACTCGCAAGTTGCTTCACATGGGGCTGGAACGATACGTGGCCCAGCTCTACCGGGAAGGGGAGCTTACTCTAAGAGAAGTGGCGGCGCTACTGGAGCTGCCCCTGCGGGAGGCCATGAATAGGCTGGAGCGTCTGGGTGCTAGCGGCAACGTCACCAGCGCTCAGAGTCTGCGGGCTCTGGCGCTTGACCCTGGGGATTCTGATTAGACCGTTGGATGATGGTCATCAACAAAATAACATGACATTTTGTCATTCTGAGGGAGCGCAGCGACCGAAGAATCTCTTCGTAGCCTTGGAGATTTCTCTCCGCCACTGGCGGATCAGAATGACAATGGGCTCCTATCTTTGAGGCATATTAGTTAGTTTACAGCCATAAGCCAGGGGCTATGCTCTAGCATAGGACAATGCTAAACAGTGCAGAGTAATCCTGAAGAGGCTCAGGAGAGTGAGGGAGCGGGGGTTTCCTCCTCCACCAGGGTGGTGACCCGCACCACCCGACCCCCCCTCAGATAGACCCGGGGCACCCGGGCGGAGATGCCACACAGTATCTCGTAGCTGATGGTGCCCGCCAGGGAGGCCACCTCGTCGGCAGTGATCTCCGCCTCCCCCTGCCGCCCGATGACCACCACCGGGTCGTTAAGACTTACATCGGGGATGTGGGTCACGTCCACCACGCACTGGTCCATGCAGATGCGGCCTATGATGGGTGCCCGCTGCCCCCGAAGGAGAACGGCGCCCCGATTGGACAGGCAGCGGGGCAGGCCGTCGGCGTAGCCGATGGTAATGAGGGCGATGTGGGTGGGTTGCTGGGCCACCCAGGTGAGGCCGTAGCTTACCCCCTCCCCCGGCGCCAGACGGTGCAGGCGGGCGATACGGCTCTTGAGGGCCAGGGCCGGCTTCAGAGATAGGGAGCGGCCCACCTCTGGCGAGGGGTAGGCACCGTAGATGGCGATGCCCGGGCGCACCATGTCCAGGGCCATCTCCGGCAGGTCCATGGTGGTGGCGCTGTTGGCCACGTGGCGGAAGGGGATGGGGGGCAGGCGCTGGGCCACGGTGAGAAAGGCGGCGAACTGCTTACGGGTGAAGGCCTTATCCGCCTCGTCGGCGGTGGCGAAGTGGGTGAACAGCCCCTCCGTCTCCAGGCTGGACAGAGCGGCCACGAAGCGAGCGAAGTCCTCCACCTCCTGAGGGGGGAGGCCAAAACGGCTCAAGCCGGTGTCCACCTTCAGGTGAACGGGGAGAGGCGCTCCCTCCTTGGCGGCGAAACGGGCCAGGGCCAGAGCCAACTGGCGGCTGTTCACGGTGGGGGTGAGGCGGTGGCGCACCACCTTCTCCGCCTCCCAGGGCGGCGTGTAGCCCAGGACATGGATGGGAACCCCTATCCCCGCCTGGCGAAGCTGAACCCCTTCATCGGCGCAGAAGACCCCCAGGCGCTGTGCCCCCGCCGCCAGAACCGTCTCCGCCACCGGAACAGCGCCGTGGCCGTAGGCATTGGCCTTGACCACCGCCAGCATTTCCGGCCGGGGGCCGATGCATCGCCGCAGCTCCCGCACATTGTGCTGGATGGCATCCAAGTCGACCTCCGCCCAGGCGGGTCGCCCAAACCACACCTCGCCCCCCACAGGGAAATCCTGGCTCATGGCACCACCGACCACTCTGAGGGCAGGTTGTATTGCATAACCTCATCCGTGGCCCGATTGCCGTCGTACACCCTCAGGCGGCCTTTGCGCCCCACCTCTTGAAAGCTGTTCTGGATCTGGACAATTCGTTTGGCCAGGAGATTGAAGAGAATGACTCCCGCCTTCACGGGACGCAAGCTGGTCTCTCGGGTAACCTCGTCCACCACGCGGAATACGGGGTGCTCCGGGGGAGGATAGAACCTCAGCGCGCCATGAATGGCGGCGTAGTTTCCCTCTACGTTCCACTCGTCGAAGACGGCCAGGCCGCTGAGGACGTAGTCCTTGATGGAACGGTAGTAGGTATCCGCCGCCTCCAGGAACCCTTCTAAGGTATCGGGGTTGTGGGCACAGGCGGCCACCAGGGCCAGGAAGGCTTCGCAGCGCCCGATGAAGCTGACCCCACCCCGCTTATCAATGATAGTGTAGCGCATTATGTCCATGGTTGCGCCTCGCTTCTGGCAATGTATCACCAACTCCCAGGGGGTGTCAAGGAAAAAAGGGGTGAGACTACTTCATCCCCTGGACGATGGCCCTCAGCTCTTTGTCCGCATCAACAAAGCGGTCGCCAATGGCCACCAGGTGGGTTCTGGAGGTAGTGACCAGGGCCCAGACGCGGCGGCGGGGAAAATAGAGAGCGATGGAGAGCCCCAAAATGAGGAGACCGCTGGCGGTCCAAATAAGGCTACCCCCGGGATTCCTCCTCACGCGCAAGCCAGTGTACTGTTTGGCCCCCTCGAAAGAGAACTGTAGCCCCCCCGCGTTCTTTGCCTCTCCGGCCTGAAGGGTGAGCTGAAGGTCGGGCTGGGAGAAGTCACCAGTGGTTTCTTTATAGCCCAAGATGGCCAGGCGCTCCTTTCCCGACTCTTTGCTGGGCATCAAGCTGAGGAAGACGGTATAGTCGGTAAGGGGGATGGAGAGCCACTGGTAAGGGATGCCGTTCATATTCCCAGTCAGGGCCACCGTATCCGAGACCAGCACCCGTCCCTCCTCGTTCTTAACCTCCAGGGCGGCGGCCGGGCCATAGAAAGACTGGTGGAAGGTGATCCCCTGGTAGGAGAGGGACTCGTTGACGCGCACCCGCCCCCGCTTAACCTCCCTGCCTCCCTGAAAGAGAACGATGTCGCTGTAGAAGTCTTTAGGACGGCCATCGGGGTAAAACTCGGCCACGAATTTATCGTTGCGGATCTGAATCTGCTGAGGGTGCTGCACGGGATAGACGGGGGTGGTGTTTCCTTCGGGGATAACGGCATCCACCTCAAAGCCGCCGATGTTTGTCCAAAGAGCACCCACCACCACCAGTATCAATCCTAAGTGTCCCACCATACTACCCAGCTTGGCCCAGCCAAAACGGTCGCCGTAAACATAGAGAGAGTCGCCCTCTCGTACCTGACGTACCTGATAGCCCTTGCCCCTGAGGACGTGGGACAGTTTTTCTCCTTTTCGTGTCGGCACGGCCAGATGGTGGGGGGCCGTCTGGTAGTATGAGTCCGCCAGGCGAAGGCGGGGGGTAGCCAGGGAGCGCCACAAGGGAGGGAAACGGTTTACGGTGCACACCATGATGTTGATGCCCAGGAGAGCCAGGCCGATGCGGTACCAGAGGCTGTTGTAGATATTGAAGATATCTAGAAGGCGGAAGACACCGGTGAGAGCGCCGTATTTGTCCCGCATGGACTCCAACCAGGAGGCGTAGTCGGCGGGGCTTTGGGCAATGTCCGCGGGCACCTGTACGATGAGAGCGCCCACTAGAGAGGCCAGGGCAATGAAGATAATGATGAGGACGGCGGTGCGCTGAGAGGTAAAAAACTGCCAGATGGAGGCGAAGAGGTTCTCCCCGCTTCCTTTTTCGGCGTCCGCCGCGGTGGTGGCCGCCCTATCCATGGTTATCTTACGGTCCCGTAGTGGCCCTTAGCTTGGCGAGGATAGAGGCACGGTTCATCTGGCCCACGGCCACCTGTCTCACGATACCCTCTTTGTCCACAAAGAAGGTGGTGGGGATGTAGGTTATGCGATAGCCGGCCGTCACCTGGCCGGTGGTGTCCAGGGCCACTGGGAAGGTCAGCCCCATGCGCTTGATGAAGTTGGCCGCCGTATCCCGGTCCTCCTGGATGTTCACGGCTACGATCACAAAGTCCTTGTCCCGATACTCCTCGTAGACCTTTTGCAGGTCAGGCATCTCGGCGCGACAAGGCGGGCACCAGGAGGCCCAGAAGTTGATGAGCACCGTTTTCCCTCGAAGCTGGCTCAAGGTCAGGGAGCCTCCGTCCAGGGTGGAAAGGGTGAAATCGGGGATAGGGCGGCCAAGCTGAGGCGCTGTTAAGGAAGAAGAGGGATTGCCGTCTGAGGGAGACCCCAGGGAGAGGGGGCGGGAAGAACCGATAGCCTGAGACGAATCACCCTCCAGTAAGTATAAGGCAACCAGGGCTACGATAACCACCGCCCCTGCCAGCACCAGTATGGTAATGAATCCTTTTCTGTTCACCTTTTCCCCCGCTAACAGCCCGCTCCTTACGAAGCCTTTTGGGCAATATCCTCTCTGATTCGGGTCAGGAACTGGGCCACTGTTTGGGGGCCCAGGTCCTGACCGCTGCGCAAGCGAAGGGACAGATTGCCGGCGGCGGCCTCCTTGTCCCCCACGATGAGCATATAAGGCACTTTATTCAGTTGGGCCTCCCTGACCTTGAGGTTCATCCGCTCTGAGCGAAGGTCGGTCTCCACCCGAAGCCCCTCCCGTCTCAGCTCCTCGGCGAGACGACGGGCATAATCCTCGTGGCGATCGGAGATGGGTATGACCACCGCCTGTACCGGAGCCAGCCAGACGGGGAAGGCGCCGGCGTAGTGTTCTATGAGGCAGCCCAGGAAACGCTCTATGCTTCCCAGCACGGTGCGATGCACCATGACCACCAGGTGCTCTTTGCCGTCCTCGCCCACGTAGGTGACGTGGAAACGCAGGGGCAGGTTGAAGTCCACCTGGATGGTAGGCCCCTGCCAGGCGCGCCCCAGGGCATCCTTGATGCGGACATCGATTTTGGGGCCGTAGAAGACGCCCTCCCCCGGGTCTATCTCGTAAGGGAGGGCTAACTGGGCCAGGGCACGCTCCAGGGTGGCGGTGGCCTCCTCCCATACCTCCAGGGTGCCGGCGTACTTCTCGGGGCGGGTGGAAAGTCGGATTTCGTACTCTTTGAAGCCGAAGGTCTCCATCATGTAGCGGGCCAACTCCACCACTCCCACCACCTCGGATTCCAGTTGGTCGGGGCGGCAGAAGATATGGGCATCGTCCTGGGTGAAGCCCCGCACCCGGGTCAGGCCATGGAGCACGCCGGAGCGTTCGTAGCGATAGACGGTGCCCAGCTCCGCCCAACGGAGGGGCAGCTCCCGGTAGCTATGGAGGTGGGTCTGATACATGAGGATGTGGCCGGGGCAGTTCATCGGCTTGATGATGTACTCCTGGCCCTCCACGTCCATGGGGGAAAACATATTCTCTCGATACAGCTCCCAATGGCCGCTGGTGTGCCACAGGTCTGTTTTGGCGACGTGGGGGGTATAAACCAGTTGGTAGCCCCGCTGGTAATGCTCGGCGACCCAGAAATCCTCGATGAGACGGCGAAGGCGGGCCCCCTTGGGGTGCCAAAAGACCAGGCCCGGCCCGGCCGCCTCCTGGAGGCTAAAGAGATCCAGTTCCCGGCCCAGTCGTCGATGGTCTCGCCGCTCCGCCTCCTCCCGCCGTGTCAGGTAAGCGGCCAGCTCCTGGGAGGTGGCGAAGACGGTGCCATAGATGCGCTGGAGCATGGGGCGGTTCTCGTCCCCGCGCCAGTAGGCGCCAGCGACGCTGAGGAGCTTGAAAGGCCCTATCTGCCCGGTGGAGGCCACATGGGGTCCCCGGCACAGGTCGGTGAAGGAGCCCTGACGATACACCGTAAGGCGCGGCTCGGGGAGTTCCTGGATGAGCTCCAGCTTATAAATCTGGTGGGCGAAGAGCTCCCGGGCCGCTTCCTTGTCCACCTCCTCCCGAAGGAAGGGGTAGTCGGCGGCGATAATGTCGCGCATACTGCTCTCGATGTCGGCCAGGTCCTCGGGCGTAAGGGGGCGGGGGAGATCGAAATCGTAGTAGAAGCCGTCCTGGATGGTGGGGCCGATGCCGAACTGGGCATCGGGGAAAAGCTGCCTCACCGCCTCGGCCATGACGTGGGCCGCCGAGTGGCGCATGGGTCCCAGCTTATCGGTATCCTGGCTCTGCACTAAATGCTCCCAATCATAAAGAAGCCCCCTGCCCCGCCCTGGGGCGGGAGGCCGCGGATTGGCTGCCCTTTTTGTTGAGACTGCACCCCATCCGGCCTAACGCTCATGTAGATTATATCACGCTTTCCCATAAAGGGGCAGGGGTTTCGGTTTGGTCATTGACAAAGGTGATCCAATTGTGACATCCTTCTCCTAACGTTGCCCCATCTTTTCAGGAGGTAATCCCGTGAACTTCAGGTTTGTTGGACTTACTCCCCTCCGAGTGTTCCTGTTCTTGCCGGTCCTGGTTTTCCTGGCTGCCTTTGGGGCAGCCCACTGGCCTGCCCCGATGGGAGCCGGCGTCATGGGGGGAGGCACCCCATGCTGAAGCCCTGGCCCTGGAGAAGCAACTGGAAGCCTCGGGCTTATGGTCATTGATTAAATAAACCGACATCTAGTGTCATGTCTCCAAAATACATCCCATAAATCAGGGTCCTCGACCCATAGGTTCGTGGTTCGACAGGCTCACCACGAGCGGGGAAACCCTTCTTCCCCGCTCATCCTGAGC
>JACPEP010000006.1 GCA_016183425.1 Chloroflexota bacterium | reverse complement strand
CAGGCTCGTCACCCACAACCGTTATTTCCCGTCGGTCGAGGAACTCAAAATGGCTCTGATTTCTCATTTTACGAAATGGGCGCAACCAAACAACCCTCTCAAAATATTATGCGCAAACATTTAAGACGTTTCATATAGAAGGTGTCCCCCTGTGTCGAAAGGTGTCATCGATGGACGATGATATATGATTGGAGGTAGCTAGTGGTCACGCAAGGGAAGCATACGCCTCAATTTAAGGCCTTGTCCAGTGACGGAGCCTGGCAGATTTATTCTGCAGCGTTAGAGGTACTTAATAAGGTTGGGATTAGATTCCAGCACGAGGAAGGGCAGCGACTCCTCCAAGATGGAGGCGCTAGCCTCGCCTCAGATGGTATTACCCTTCGCATTCCTACACGGCTGGTAGAGCGATGCTTAGCGCAAACACCCAAAAAGGTTTTGCTGGCGGGGCGCATACCAAAGAATGATCTACTTCTGGAAGCGGGAGGTGAGGCATTCTTCGAGGCAGCGGGAACATCTGAGTTTATTCTCGATCTGGAAACAGGCGAGCGGAGGCCGGGGAGGCACGAGGACACCATCCAGTGCCTAAAGCTCATCGACGCCCTGAGCAATGTAAGAATCGGTCCCCGTTGTGTGGTCCCCAGGGAAGTTCCCGTGACTTTCATGGACATCCGCATAGTAGAACTGGCGCTGGAAAATACCGGGAAGCATATTGCCTATAGTGGTCAAAACCTGATTCAGAACGACGAGCTTGTTCTTAAGTTGTCTTCCTTGGTTGTCGGTGGGCGAAAGGAACTTCAGAAGCGCCCGCTAACCCACATAAGGGTGTCGCCAGTCTCCCCACTGGTATACGGTCGGGATGCCGTAGACAAATTGTTTCTGGCAACGCGCTGGGGGGTCCCTCTCCAAATAGGAAGTACCCCCATAGCGGGCGGCAATGGCCCCATTACCTTGGCCGGGAGCCTGGTGGTGGCTACTGCCGAAACCATGGCCGGGATAGTCTTAACTCAGTTGGCGGCTCCTGGCACGCCGGTAATCTTTGCCGGCAAAATAGACGCCCTTGACCTGGTTCGGGGCGATGAAAGACGAGACGCTCTTGAGCACATAACGGCCTCGGCAGGCTTTATTCAGATCAAAAAAGATTGTTTCGGCCTCCCTTCGTATATCAACCTCATGTCCACTGAGGCGGTGTGCCCTGATGGGCAGACGGCTTTGAAGCATGGTATCGGGGGCCTTATTGCGGCTCTGGCCGGTGCCAACATAATAGCTAAAGGCGGTGGATTCAATGAGATCTTCGGGATTGCCAAGCGGCTATTGATGGGGATAGAAGTCAACGAGGACACTCTAGCTCTTGAAGCCATCGAAAGGGTTGGCCCAGGGGGTAACTTCCTGACGGATCGTCATACCTTGAAGCACATGCGGCCGACATGGTTTGTACCGCCTCTTTTCAACTACGACAAATGGGAAGTGTGGCAATCCAAAGGGGCCAAGGACTATGTTGCCCGGGCGAGGGAGAAGGCACGGGAGCTTCTGAGGGAGCATCAGCCGGCGCCTCTGGACGAGAAACTGGTTCAGGAGTTACGGAGAGAGGTGGAAGCTTTCGAGAAGGAGGTGCAGTACGCGTGAAAGGGGATTGTTTTGGGGGTTAGAAACCGTGCTTTTGGTTCTGAGTTGAAACGGTAGATCCAGGGTTTTTTTGCGCTGAAGCGAAAAAGGAGGAATACAATGGGTGGAGAGGCAACCTATTGGGCAAAGAAGCTGGGGCGGAGGCTATCTCGGCGGGAAGCGGTGAGGCTCGCCCTAAGAATCGGTGCGGGGATGGGGGGGCTTTCTTTGTTGGGCTGCGCCGCAAGCCCAAAGATTACGCCGACGCCAGGCGCAACTCCGGCGGCTAAGCCGGTCTCGCCGGGGGCAACTCCAACGCCTAAGCCGGTTTATGGAGGGACTTTACGACTTGCCATGGGTCAGATTCCCGGCGAAGATCCAGCCCGTAATCTGTCGGGCTCCTTCGATTACATCTCCACTGGCCACATGTATGACAGTCTGCTGGTTCTTGATCATAAGCTGACTTTGCAGCCTGGGCTCGCCGTGTCCTGGGAGACGCCAGAGCCGACCAGGGTTATTTTCAAGCTTAGCAAGGGCGTGAAGTTTCACGACGGCAGTGATTTCAACGCCGCGGTTGGCAAATTCAACTACGACCGGCAACTCGATCCAGAAACCAAGTCAGGCGGGAGAGCCGATCTGGAGAAAGCGGTTCAGACCCTTGAAGTGGTCGACGATTCAACGCTCACGTACGTATTAAAAAACCCATCCGTAGCCTTTCTTGTGAACTCAATGGCCGACCGAGCTGGGGCTATGGCCTCACCTGCGGCGGTCAAGAAGTTCAACAATGACTTGAGAAGGAATGGCGTGGGCACCGGTCCTTTTCAACACAAAGAATGGCTATTGGATTTGAAACAGGAAATGGTGAGGTTCAACGACTACTGGCGGAAGGGTCTTCCCTACCTCGATGGGATCTTAACTATGGTGGTCCCTGACGAAACAACGCGGAAGATTATGCTTCAAACAGACGCGGTGGACTTCGCCCATGACATGAGCGTCGTAAGCATGGAGGAGCTGGCAAAATTGCCCCAGTTAGAAGTGAAGTTTATGCCTGGGGACGGAATTCAGGGAATACTGATGAATATGGAGAAGCCACCCCTTGATAAAAAAGCGGTAAGGCAGGCCATTGCTTACGCTATCGACCGCAAGGCCATCTCAGAGGCCGTATATAGGGGCAAATACCAGCCGGCGGAAGGTCACTTGGGACCCCAATACTGGTTCTACGGGAAGGTCAAAGGATATCCCTTCGATCCGGCAAAGGCAAGGGAAAAACTGGCTGAAGGGGGGTATCCTAATGGGTTCGAAGTGACCGTCATCATTCGCAAAGATCGCCCGACCCTGTCGCCCCTGTCGGAGGCTATTCAGGCCATGTTGAGCAAGGTAGGAGTGCGTCTCAAGATTCAGAGCCTGGAGGCAGCAACGTATGCGACCCTTCAGAAGCAGGGTGACTATGAGATAGCCGCCGTACAAACGCCCACCGGAGCTGACCCACAAGCCTATGTAAATTGGTACTTGCATCCTGAAGCCCAATACCGTGGCGCAAAGATGAGCCCTGAAGCGTGGCAGCTCATAGTAAAAGCAGATCGGACATACGACCAAGAGGAGAGGGGGAAATTGTATGTCGAGGTGGACAAGTACTTGACTGAGGATGTAATTGGATTCTTACCCATTGCCTACAACGTTCACCGCCTGACCTACAACAAACGGGTTAAGAACTACATCCCCCCTGGGAACGAAACCCGGTGGAACTTTAGTGAGGTGTGGATTCAGGCCTAACGCCGTTATGGCGCTGTATGTATAGGAGGTAGTCAGTGGTCGGACAGAAAAAGCACCCTTCTCAATTTAAGGTCTTGTCCGATGGTGAAGTTTGGCAGATTTATTCTTCGGCTTTGGAGTTACTTGGAAAAGTGGGGATTAGGTTTCAACATGAGGAGGCCCGGCACACACTTCAAGAGGCAGGTGCTCACCTTGCTCCCGATGGCATCACCTTCCGTATTCCCCCTCGACTGGTGGAGCAAAGCCTAGCGCAGGCTCCCAAGCAGGTCTTCTTGGCGGGGCGTATCCCCAAGAATGACATGCTCCTGGAAGCTGGGGGTGAGGCATTCCTTGAAGCGTCGGGAACCGCCGAATATATTCTCGACCTGGAGACGGGGGAGCGGAGACCAGGCAAGCGCGAGGACACCATCAATTGCATGAGGCTAATCAATGCCTTGAGCAATGTAAACATCGGAGCCGGGTGTGTGGTTCCCAGCGAGATTCCAGTGACCTTCATAGACCTCCACATGTTTGAGCTAGCGCTAGAGAATACGGAGAAGCATATTGCCTATGGTGGCCAGAACCTAGAACCCAACAACGAGCTCGCTTTCAGACTGGCCTCCCTGGTTGTCGGCGGTCGAAAAGAGCTGGAGAAGCGACCGCTTCTCCATATGAGACTATCTCCGGTGTCTCCCCTGGCTTATGGTCGCGATGCGGTGGATAAACTGCTCCTGGCTACGCGCTGGAAAGTTCCCGTTCAAGTTGGTAGTCTGCCCATAGCGGGGGGTACCAGTCCGGTTACCTTGGCCGGCAGCCTGGTGGTAGCTACCGCCGAAACCATGGCCGGGGTGGTGCTAGCCCAGTCGTCCGCTCCGGGCACACCAGTGATACTTGCTGGGAAAATAGCTACCCTTGATCTGGTTAGCGGCGATGAGAGAGATACCCTTGAACATGTAACGGCTTCAATAGCCTTCGTCCAGGTCAAGAAAGATTGCTTCCAGCTTCCCACGTATGTGAACCTTATGACAAGCGAATCCCAGCGGCCTGATGGCCAGACGGCCTTAAAACATGGCATCGGTAGTCTCATGGCTGCTCTCGCCGGAGCCAATATAGTCCGAGGGGGTGGAAAGCTGGCCTCCAGCACCTTTAGCCTGGAGCAGCTTGTCACAATGAGATCTTCGGGATTGCCAAGCGGCTATTGATGGGGATAGAAGTCAACGAGGACACTCTAGCTCTTGAAGCCATCGAAAGGGTTGGCCCAGGGGGTAACTTCCTGACGGATCGTCATACCTTGAAGCACATGCGGCCCACCTGGTTTGTACCGCCTCTTTTCAACTACGACAAATGGGAGGTGTGGCAATCCAAAGGGGCCAAGGACTATCTTGCCCGGGCAAGAGAGAAGGCGCGGGAGCTTCTGAGAGAGCACCAGCCGGCTCCTCTGGATGATAAACTGGTTCAGGAGTTACGGAGAGAGGTGGAAGCTTTCGAGAAGGAGGTGCATTATGCGTGAGATGATTCAAGCCATAGTGGAGGGCGACGGAGACAAAGCCCTTCAAGAGACCGAGAGAGCCCTTGCCCAGGGAGCCAATCCTTTAGACCTGGTTAGCAACGGCGTTTTGGCGGCTATGGATGAAGTTGGTGCAAGATGGCGGCAAGGAGACCTGTTTATACCTGAGGTCATCATCGCTGCCGAGGCGGCAAAGGAGGTGATGGCTGTGGTGAAGCCTCACCTGAGCGAGGATGAGGTGCCCACAGCGGGGAAGGTCGTCATCGGTACCGTAAAGGGGGATATCCACGACATCGGCAAGAACATTGTGAAGATGATGTTAGAAGCCGGCGGCTTCCAGGTTTTCGATTTGGGGGTAGACATACCTCCGGAAGATTTTGTGGAGGCGGTAACGCGTTGGAAGCCAGACGTGCTTGGTATGTCAGCACTATTGACGGTTACCATGCTGGCCATGAGGGACACTATTGACGCCCTAGAAAAGGCGGAACTCAGGGACAGTACCAAGGTTGTTGTCGGCGGCGCATGTGTAACTTCAGCCTTTGCCGGAACCATCGGCGCTGATGGTTACGCCGCCGATGCGGCATCGGCGGTCGATCTTTGTCGCCAGCTATGCTCTAGATAGCTCTTTAGGACACGGATTTTTTAAGAAGCACAAGATCAAAGTAAAACCTACCTCACAAAAGTTGGGATTTGGCCTTGGAACAGGGTAGTGGGAAACACCGTTTCCAACATTTGATCGCTATTCAGCCTATGGCACGGCGAGGGTATGTTCAGGCAGGAACAACCCTCATGAAGGCATGTGAAACCCTTGGAATACAGTTGGAAAGGGTCTGTGGCGAGAAGGCGACCTGCGGGAAGTGTAAGGTAAGAGTTGAAGAGGGATTCCATCAAGAGATTTATTCTAGCCAAAAACATCTTTCTCCCATGGTGGAGGAGGAAAGGGAATTCTTCTCTCAGCATTCAGACTTGACTGGATATCGTCTAGCCTGTCTTGCCAGGGTCATGGGGGATGTGGTCATCTTTGTCCCAGAGGACAGCCGCTTAACTAAACATATAGCCTGGAAAGGATTGACGGAACGTTTTGTCTCTCTCCTTCCTGTGGTGAGAAAGTATTATGTGGAAGTACCACCCTTTGGGAGAGAAGGCGTGGGGAGAGAAGGCGCGCGAGCCGATTTTGAGAGCCTGGTGAGTGAGATCACAACAAGGTTTGCCTTGTCCGACCTTAGGGCAGATCATTACGTTCTGCGGGCGCTGCCTTCTCTTTTACGGGAGACGGAGGGCAAGGTCACCGTCACGGTGTGGATGAACAAAGAGATCGTGAAGATCGAGCCCGGCTACTGGGACGTGAACCTAGGGGTAGCCATTGACGTGGGCACCACGAGTATCGCCGCCTACCTGTGCGACCTCGTGAACGGTCAAACCTTGGCTGCTGAGGTGATGTCAAATCCACAAATACGATTTGGAGAGGACGTCATCTCTCGTATCAGCTACGCAATCCTTGCTCCCAACGGGCTTGAGGAGCTTCAGATAATAGTCATTGATGGTCTTAACACTCTCTTGTCTCAGGTGACAAAACAAGCTGGATTTCAACCCAAAGATATATCCGACGTCTGCATTGTGGGCAACACTTGCATGCATCATTTTTTGCTGGGTCTCACCCCCTACGGCCTCAGCCGAGCCCCTTACCGGGCAGTAGTTCAACGAGCTCTTGATATAAAAGCGAGGGAACTCGGTCTTGACCTTTCGCCCTCAGTGTATGCCTACTTTCTGCCTACCGTCGCCTCTTTCGTGGGAGCAGATGCGGTAGGCGTTATGCTTGCTATGGAGCCCAACCTAGAGGCTGAGACAGTTCTAACTATAGACCTTGGCACCAATGGAGAGTTGATACTAAGCGGGGAAGGAAGATTGCTTTGCACATCCTGTGCCTGTGGTCCTGCTTTCGAAGGTGGGCAGGTCAGCTCCGGTATGAGAGCCACCGCGGGCGCTATCGAGAAGGTGCGTATTGACCCGGATACGTTAGAAGTTAAGTTTCAGGTCGTTGGCTCACCTTCCTGGAGCGATGGACAGAGGAAAACCAATGCGAAGGGGATATGCGGCTCCGGTATCATTGACGTTGTGGCTGAAATGCTGCGCGCGGGTATCATCCATGCCGACGGGCGATTCGATTCAAGCATCTCGTCGCCTAGGCTGAGGCAAACGGCGCAAGGAACCTCAGTATTTGTGATCGCTTGGGCCCATGAGACTGCCCTTGATCGGGATATTACGATTTCCAATAGTGATGTTAGGGCGATCCAGTTGGCCAAGGCAGCGGTTTACGCAGGAGCCAGCGTCCTGCTACGAAAAGTTGGCAAGACGCTCCCGGATAAGGTCCTTCTCGCCGGTTCCTTTGGCACTTCTCTTGACGTAGACAGTTGTAGAACCATTGGCCTCTTCCCAGGTTGTGATGAGGTCTATGCGGTGGGCAACGCCGCTGGAAATGGAGCCCGGCTTTGCTTGCTTAATCGAGAGAAACGGCTTGAGGCTGAGAGCATGGTGCAAAAAGTGGAGCACCTTGAGCTAGCCAAAGAAAAGGAATTTTCCAGAATCTTCTTGGAAGCGCTTTCCTTGGGTCAGTACAAGCCCTTGGCCAGTACAAAGGGTTCGATGAAGGATCTCTGAGAGGCGAGGGAGTACTAAACATGATTGTAGTAGGTGAGTCGCTCAACGGAACCCTTGCCGGACCTCAGAGAGCAATTCTTGCCCATAACGAGGCGTGGATTCAGCAGATGGCTTTAGACCAAATCCGTTGTGGCGCTCAAATGCTGGATGTGAACAGTGGAGGCATATCGCAGGACAGGGAGGTGGAGGATCTTGTTTGGATGGTAGAAGCGATACAGGCGGTGGCGCAGGTGCCCTTAGTGCTTGACAGCTCAAATGCAAAAGCGATAGAGGCAGCGGCTAAGGTCTACCGAGGTAAGTCTCTCCTGCTAAGCTCCATTAGTGTGGAAAGAAGGAATCTAGAGAGCGCACCAGCTATCCTGTCTCTAGCGTCGGAAAAGGGTTGCGGTGTTGTCGCCTTGTGTATCGGGCCTCAGGCGATCCCGGTAACAGCTCAAGGACGGCTAGCCATAGCTAATACCCTATATGAAATGGCCATGACAAGAGGGATCACAGCTGAAAACCTGTATTTTGATCCTATAGTCAGCCCGGTTGGCACCCAAGCCCAGGCTGGCACCGTGGCCCTGGAAACGACACGTCTCATAAAGGAACACCTGCCAGGTGCCCGAACTATCGTGGGAGTCTCCAACATAAGCTACGGGCTTCCGCGGCGTAAGCTACTTAATGGGGCCTTTCTTGCCATGCTGGCAGCGGCGGGGGTGGATGCTTGCATCGTTGATGTACGTGATCTCGGTCTGATGTCTATCCTGAGGGCAGCCCAGGCTGTGGCGGGCCAAGACAAGATGTGCAAAGACTATATCAGAGCCTACCGCGCCGGTAGCTTACAATAGTGAGGCAGTGTGTCTGAAACAAAGGTCGCGAGACCTACGAAAAGGCTCGAGGCTATCTTAGCTCACAAACCGGTGTGGCCGCCGCCCAGAGGCGAATTTTGGGTAGGCGAACGAGCTTTGGCTGAAATGGGCTGCACGGACGACCTTAAGGGGCGCATAGACCTGTGTAACGCCCTCCAAATGGATTTTCTAGGGATTCCCGTATCTTGGCGAGAAACCGATGGGGCAGCTTACAGCTATCGTTGTTTCACGTTGGAGAAAGTAGCCGAAGCTGTGCATACTAGCAATCTTCCCGTAGCCGCCGTTGTCGATGGTCCCTTCTCCCGGCTCATTGCTCAGAAAGGGTTGCTAGAGTTATTGCGTGAGAAGGGTCATGACGCAGGTGCCCTGAGCAAAGCCCTGAAAGAAGTGGAAGAGGATGAGATACCTCTGGGAGAACTCGTTACTGGATGCGCCCAGGCTGGGGCCAAGCTCGTAGTCATCGCAGACGATCTTGCTTACAATCAAACAACCTATCTGCAGCCTGCTCACATGAGGCAAGCTCTCTTTCCTTGCTATGCCGGTTTGGTCAGCCGGATCCATGAGCTATCTCTCTATGCACTGATCCACTCTGACGGCAACTTGACGCGCATCGTCCCTGAGTTAATCGCTTGTGGATTTGACGGCATCCTTTGCCAGAGTGATTGCCCAGAGATGAATGTTGCTTTTTTGAAGGAGCGTTACCGAGACAGTCTTATCTGGTTCACCGGGATAGGCGCCGATCTATTGTCGGCATCTCATCTGGACGAACAGAGTCTTTCCTGCTTTATGACACAGGTGCGGGATATGGTAAGGGATGGCCACTTAGTATTATCCTCATGCGTCGGCTTGTTTGAGCCGGCCAGTGTACGGCAGCTAGAGCAAGTCTATGCTTGGCTAGCAGGTACTTAATGGGCGGTGCGATCTGTGCCCCTGAAGCGATTGGCTCTGCTATTGTTATCGCCTCCCTTACTCCCGCTCCAGGGTGAAGCGGAACGATGTGATTGCGTCCCCTACGTCTTGACCTCGAACCTGTTGGACGCTACTGGCTCTCGATGTACCGAACCAGCGCCTCTGGCGCCATGGCATTGGTGACGCGCAACCGGTTCAGGATGAAGAGGTCCCGTTCTCGATGCCAGATGCCCTGTTGGGTGGTTACCGCCGCCTGAAAGCCGGCGGCCTTGACCAGATTGACAACGGAATCGTTGTATCGTCCGGAAGGATAGCCGAAGGCGATGATGCTCTTGCCCAGGGCAAGCTCCAGAGCCTCCTTGCTCGCTTTGATCTCTATAGCGGCCTGACCCTCCCCGGTACGCTGTAGGTCTGGGTGATGCACCGTGTGAGCGCCGAAATCGATGCCATCGGTGGCCAACTCCATAATTTGCTCCCAGGTTAAATACTCTTTGTTTCCTATCAGTCCGGTGATAACAAAGACGGTGCCCTTTTGTCCATACCTTTTGAGCACGGGATAGGCGTTAGTGTAGAAGTCGCGATAGCCATCGTCAAAGGTTAAGATGATGGGTTTCGGAGGGAGGGGCTGGTTTTCTCGAAGATGGGCAACTAGTTGCCCTATGGAGATGGCGCGGTAGCCCTGACGGGTCAGGTACTCCACCTGGGCAGCGAAGGTTTCTGGTGTTACGGAGAGGTTATAGCCCATGCGGTCGGCAGGGTCGGGGTTCACCCGGATATAGTGGTACATGAGAATGGGCACTTTGACCCGAGCGGCGACGGGCGGTGGGTTGACGGCGGTTGTTGGCCCGGGCGTTGCGGTAGGCGAGGGTGTGACGGTGCCGGCCTTGGCAGTGTTTGGCATGAGCGTCATGGTGTCAGTGGAGGTTGTAGTAGGGTTGGGCGAGGGTGTCGCCACCGGCGTGGTGGTGGCGGTTAGCGGGGTGTTGGGAGCGGGGGCTTCGATGTCAGGAGCAGCGTAGCCGGAGTCAGTAATGGCGGGGGAAGGGGTGGTGGAGAGGGGCGGGTGGGGACCGTCCAGGGAGGGGGTGCTTAACAGGAGGATTAGCCCGCCACTCAGCGCCAGCCATAGGGGTGAAGGGGTCACTTTAAGCAAAGGCCCCCGGCCCCTCCCCCCTAGCATCTCTCTAGGCCCTCTAAACCTGAAAACGGCGAGCGGTCCTTTCTCATGCTCTTTAGCCTCAAGCCACCCATAGGGTGGCCTAAGGGCTACGTAGCCTCGGTCAGGACAAGAACGGTTCATAATATAATGGAATGGGGAAGCTAATTCAAGGCTACACGGCAATCATATGGGTAGATTCTCTGGAATGGCGTTTAGCAATGTTTTTGACTATCTTGCAACCCCGTTGTTAAATATCCTCCCCGGGTGGTTGACAGAGACGAGGCAAGACGTTATAATTCCTAGTAAGTCGCTAGGATTACTAGGGTATTTTATGCGTATCTCCACACGGGGGCATTACGGTTTGCGAGCCATGGTGGAGCTGGCCAATACGAAAGGCAGCGAGCCGGTGGCATTGGGGGATATTGCCCAAAGTGAGCACATCTCAGTAGGTTACCTGGAGCAGATTTTCTCTGCCTTGAAGCGGGCGGGATTGGTAACCAGTACTCGGGGCACCAAGGGGGGGTACCAACTGGCTCAGCCACCGTCTTCGGTGACGGTGGGGGACGTATTGCGAGTCTTGGAAGGTCCCTTGGTTATAGCGGAATGTGCTTCGGAGATTGCCGAGCCAGGGTGCTGTGAGCGAGAGAGGGCCTGTGCCTCCCGTGTCGTTTGGCAGCGGATGCGAGACAGCATCGTTGGAGTGCTCAACGGCACCACATTGGCCGATTTATGTCGAGACCAGCCCCCCTTGCTAAGAGTACCCGTTAGTAGTGACTCGGGGGATTTTTAGAAGAAGGAGCGAGGGATGCCCAGATTGATTTACATGGATCACGCCGCCACTACTCCGGTTCACCCCCAGGTTATGGAGGCCATGCTGCCCTATTTTTCCGAGAAATATGGCAATCCGTCCAGCGTCTACGGCTTAGCCCAAGAGGCTCGGAAGGCGGTGGACGAAGCCCGGGAGGCGGTAGCTGAGGTCCTGGGGTGTCGCCCTAACGAGGTTATCTTCACCAGTGGGGGCACAGAAAGCGACAACACGGCTATCAAAGGGGTGGCTTTCGCCGCCAAACAGAGCGGCAATCATATTATAACCTCCAGTGTGGAGCACCATGCCGTCATCCACACCTGCCATTACCTGGAGAAGTTCGGCTTTGAAGTAACCTATCTTCCGGTGGATCAATACGGTATGGTACAGCTAGAGGATGTAGAGAAGGCCATCACCCCCAGCACCATCCTGGTAACCATAATGCTCGCCAATAACGAGATAGGCACCGTTCAGCCTATCCCTGAGATCGCCCGGCTGATAAAAGATGTCAATCAGAAGACACGGCGCGGTATCGCCCTTCATACCGATGCTGTTCAAGGGGCAGGACTCTTGGACCTAAATGTGAATCCATTAGGGGTTGATCTGATGAGCCTTTCGGCTCACAAATGCTACGGCCCTAAGGGCATGGGAGTGCTCTACCTGAGGCGGGGAACCCCCTTTGCTCCCCAGCAAACTGGGGGTGGGCAGGAGAGACACCGTCGCGCGGGCACGGAGAACGTGGCTGGCATCGTGGGGGCGGGAGCGTCTTTGCAGCGGGCGGCGGAGAATCGGGAGTCCTACACGGCCCACTGTCAGGCGCTGCGGGATCGGCTCATTGAAGGCATTATCTCAACCATCCCCAAGACCCATGTAAATGGCCACCCTACTCATCGCCTGGCCAACAACGTAAATGTGGCCTTCGAATATGTGGAGGGGGAGTCCATTCTGTTACACCTGGATTTTGCCGGCGTGGCCGCATCCAGCGGCAGCGCCTGCACCTCCGCCTCCCTGGAGCCGTCCCACGTCCTGCTGGCCACCGGCCTCCCGGTGGAGATAGCCCACGGCAGCCTGCGCCTCACCCTGGGAGCGAGCAACACCGCGCAGGATGTGGACCACGTTCTTTCCGTTCTGCCGGGCATCGTAGAAAAGCTGAGGGCCATGTCTCCCCTGGCTCAGGCCGCCAAGACGTAAGTGGAGGGGTAGAGTATGTACAGCAGTCTGGTAATGGAGCACTTTAGCAATCCCCGCAACGTGGGGACGATCCCCGATGCCGATGGCATCGGCCTGGAGGGCAACCCGGTTTGCGGGGACTTGATGAAGATTTTCATCAAGGTGTCCGATGGCCATATCACGGACGTGAAGTTCCAAACCTTTGGCTGCGGCGCGGCCATCGCCACCAGCAGCATGGTCACCGAGATGGTCAAAGGAAAGACCCTTGAAGAGGCCCTGGCCATCACCAACCGGACGGTGGCAAATGCCCTGGGGGGATTGCCCCTCAATAAGATGCACTGCTCCAATCTGGCGGCCGACGCCCTGCACAAGGCCATCGAGGACTATCGCAGCAAGCAAAAGGAAAAGGTAGGCACGGGCTAGGTTTAGCATCTGGACTTTAAACAAAATGACGCCCCCGGGCTAAGACCTCGGGGGCGTCTATTCTTGGTTTTTTCTTTCCCGGAAGGGCCCGGGAAAGCTATGCCTGCCTTTTCCTACGAAAATGGCGCGCTGTACAGGCAAGTCATCCTTGAGAGAGGCCTGGCAACACTGTCATGCTGAGCGAAGCGAAGCATCTAGCCTCGCCTGGGGGAAACCCTTCTCCGCCTCCGGCGGATCAGGGTGACAACCTTTTTTCATCCTTCGTGGTGCCAATGACAAGCCGGTACGGGGGATTACTCTATTTTCAGTGCGGCGTCTCGAGACTCTTTAAGTACAGAAGAGCCTCCAAAGACCACGTCGCTCTTCTGCCTGGGGGCGGTGGAGAAGGAAATAACTGTGCTGGCAGTGGTGGCCTTGGCTTTAAGGTAGATGGTGGCCAGGGTGGTCTTCTCATGGCTCCAGGTGGTGCCCAGGGCGGCTCCAGCGGCAAAGGTGATACGACCCTCCTTATTGTCTGCCTGGTTATAGAGAATGAGAGGCAGAGCGTCCCCGGCCGCAACGGTGGTCGTTGCCTTGCCTGCGGCGTCTACCACCTCCAGGTATCGGGGATCGAAGGCCAGGTGGACCTCAGCGCCGTGGATGGGCTGGCGGGCGGGGTTGAGAAGGGCGATGGTGAGGGGGAAGACCTCCCCTGTCTTTACCCTGGGTGGGACGGAGACCAGGGTCAGGGAGACCGCTTTTTCGGGAGCTGCCAGTGGCGCACCAGCGCCAGCGCCGCCGACAGGAGTGCCTTGACTTACCAGCACCGCCCACGGGGCGGTATCGGGACACAGTTGCAGATAGTGAGCCGACAGTATACCAAAATCGGAGATTTCTACCTGGCAGTTCTCATTGAAATCGGCCCGAGGCTCGAAGGTTGGATCGGCACACGTTTTTAGATAGGAGCCGGCCAGTATCCCAAAATCGGCGATGTTCACCTGGGAATCGCCGTTGGCGTTGCCGGAGCCCAGAATCTTATCCGCCATGGTGGTGGCGGAGGCCTCGTTGATCCACACCGTGTTAGTGGCCAGGAGGACAAAGGACCACTGATTGGCGTTGGGGCAGACGGGGAAGCCAGTTACTTCGGTGGAGGTGAAATAGTAGTTGCCCTGGATAACATATTGGCTGGTGGGGACGTTGAAAAAGGAGAGGTAGCCCTCGTCATCGGCGTTCACAATAGCCTCTCCCGGTGGGCCGAACAGACGCCCCATGGGGTTGTTCGTCTGAGTGAACACGGGATGTCCGTATACCAGGAGCCGCCCCGTCACCTGGGGGCCGTTGGCGATACCATTCGTCTCACCGCTCCACACGCAGGGATTGTTGGGGTCTCCCGACCACCACTCAGTGTAAAAGAGGTCGCGGATGGGCACTGGGGTGCCATCGCTCTCATTTACCTGGAAGTGGAGATGGGGGCCCGTCACCCCCTGTCCCGTGGAGCCAGAAGGGGCGATATACTCCCCTTTCTCTACCCATTCCGTTACAGTCACCGCCAGGGTCTCGGTAAGGTGCAGGTAGCGGCTCACCTTGAGATCCGGATGCTCAATCTCGATGTATATGCCGCGACCAGGCCAGGCAGCATTTTCTCCAGCAAAGATTACGGTGCCGCCGAAGGTAGCAAAAACGCTCGTCCTCTCCTGGAGATTATAGTCGATGGCCTCCGCATTGGCTCCCGTATGAGTATCTATACACCCCGGCCCGGCGATGATGTATTCGGGGCTAACAAAGGGAAGCCGGAATCCCAGGGGAGCCGCTTCACCTAGAACCGAGTAGAAGACCAGACCTCCCACAATGGCGGCGAGTACATTAAAGACTATTACCAGACTTTTAAGGTTTTGCGACACTTTCATCGTCTTTTCTCAGCCCACGCTACTGGGTGAAGCGAAAGCTGGCAACTATCTGGTCAAAAATGTTAGCGTATACCGACTCGGCGGAGCTAACGATTTTGATAACCTTGGGCCTTTGGGCAACGTAGACCACGGTAGCTGGACGCGCACCAGGATCTCTGTCTTCGATGACCACTTTGAGGGCCTCGGCTCCCCCAAGAGAGAGGGCAACCTCCTCCAGGATAATGCTTTTGTCAGTAATCTGGGAATACAGCCACTCCCTCAAGCTTTGGCCTGCTGGCAATGGCCTAGTTGCGACCATAATGTCAATCTTTATCTCCGTCTTGGGGAGAGGCATACTGGGATTCTTGACCGTGCGCATGTCGTAACTGGTTATGAATACGATACTTCCTGGGATGAGATACCATTTGCCAGGGTATTTGATGGAGTACTTCAGGTCGGGGTGGACAAACTCTCTCCACTCCACCGTGGGGTCAGGCTCGATGACCGGGGACACTAGTCTGGGCTTTGGGGCGGGTGTAGGGAAGGGAACGGGAGGCCCAAAGGGTGGCACGGGTGTGGGTGGCCCGGCGGGGGCCGGGGCCGCTAGGCCCAGGTAGGTGCTCGCCCCCACCACCAGGAGCGCCGCCACCCCAACAACTATCAAGGCTAGCCCCAGTTTGGTGAGCTTTGTCCTCTTCATGGGGTCCCTCCTCGGCCGCTTACGCCATGCTACCTTTTTTGGGGGCATCTATTAATAGTTTAAAGGAGAGTGTTTAATATTACCCCCAAACCCCCTCATGGTCATCAAGTAATTATTATGCCTCAAAAGCGGCAGGCTTCGCTGTCATTCTGAGCCCGCCCCAGGCGGGCGAAGAATCTCGCAGACACATTGAGATTCTTCGGTCGCTACGCTCCCTCAGAATGACATGATGTCAATTTATTTAGTTTATGACCATTAGAGGGTTCAAGGAACCCCGTCGGGGGTTAGATTTATTCGGGGGCACATCCCCCGATCCCCCTACCAAAGGGCCTCTCTGGACTCCCCCTTTGTTAAACAGTCTCTGAAGGCCCTTTTGATTTAATGTTTTACCAGGGAACTTAGCAAAGGGCCGCTACCATTACGATTCTCGGTAGTGGTTGACGATGGGGAGTCGGCGGTCTTTGCCGAAGGCGCGGGGGGTGATCTTGATGCCCGGTGCCGCCTGGCGCCGCTTGTACTCGTTGCGGTCCACCATGGTGATGACCCGGTGCACCACCTCTGGAGGGTAGCCTCGGGCCACCAGCTCTTCGTAGCTCATGTCCTCCTCCACATAGGCCTGCAGGATGGGATCCAGGAGGGAGTAGGGGGGGAGGGTATCGACGTCCCGCTGGTTGGGCCGCAGCTCGGCGCTGGGCTCCTTATCTATCACTGGCTGGGGGATGATGGAGGTGCCTGCCACAGCGTTGCGATAGCGGGCCAGCTCGTAGACTAAGGTTTTGGGTACGTCCTTGATGACGGCGAACCCCCCCGCCATATCGCCGTAGAGGGTGGAGTAGCCGGTGGCCAGCTCACTCTTGTTGCCGGTGGTGAGCACCAGCCAGCCGAACTTGTTGGAGAGGCCCATAAGGATGTTGCCCCGGATTCGAGCCTGAAGGTTCTCCTCGGCCACCCCCGGCTCCGTATCTCGGAAGGCCCCTGCCAACGTCCCCAGAAAGGCCTTAAAAGGCTTCTCGATGGGAATGGTCATGAGGGGGATGCTCAGATTTCGGGTCTGGATCTGGGCGTCGCGGCGGCTGCCCACTGATGAGTATCGAGAAGGCATGGAGACGCCGATGACGTTGTCCGGCCCCAGGGCGTCCACAGCGATAACCGCCACCAAGCTGGAGTCGATGCCACCGGAGAGACCAATGACTACCTTCTGGAATCCGTTCTTGCGTACATAGTCCCGGGTGCCCAGCACCAGGGCATGGTATACCTCGGCGGGCATGGGGTATACCTGGCTGTCCCGAGGGGGGAGGGAGGGTTTGGGGACATGGGGGGGGCCTTCCAGGGACACGACGTGCCTAACCACTTCCTTCTGGCCGTCTATGGCCTCCTTCCGTCGTCGGGGGTCGTGAAGGCGAACCCGGCCCACCCCGTCTACGTCTACGTCGGCCACCACCAGATCCTCAGCGAACTGGTGGCCTTGGGCTACCAACTCTCCTCGTTCATCGAAGAGAAGACTGTTGCCGTCGAAGACCAGCTCATCCTGGCCGCCCACCAGGTTGACGTAGGCCACGATGGCTACGTTGTCGAAGGCCCGGGTGGAGAGCATCTTCTGCCGCAGGCGGCCTTTGCCCGTCGAGTAAGGGGAGGCGTTGATGTTCACGATGACCTCGGCCTCGGCGGCGGTTTGGAGGGCGGTGGGGCCGCTGGGATACCAGATATCTTCGCAAATGTTGACGCCCAGGCCGATGCCGTTTATGACGCACACCGCGCACTGGCTCCCCCGCTGGAAGTACCTGTCTTCATCGAAGACGCCGTAGTTGGGGAGGTACATCTTGTGGTGCACCGCCACCACCTCCCCCTGGTGGATGATAGCGGCGGCGTTGAAGATATCCTGGTTGGAGTCCACAAAACCCACCACGGCGGTGATGTCGCGGCAGCGGGGCGCGATGGTCTTGAGGCGCTCCTGGTTTTCCCGAATGAACCTGGGCTTGAGGAGAAGGTCTTCCGGAGGGTAGCCCGTAATGGCCAGCTCCGGGAAGGCGACCAGGTCTACCCCCAACGCCCTGGCTCGGTCTATGTAGTCGATAATCTTGTTCGTGTTGCCGTCCAGGTCGCCTACGATGCAGTTTACCTGGGCCATACCGATGCGTAGCAGTCGCATATCAGATTGCTCCTAGCCGTGCCTCAGTATAGCAAAACGCGGGGGCAAATGGAATAAGTTAAACCAATTGACATGCCACTATTGGCGTGACCCCGGCTGTCAGCAGAAGGGCGCGGCAATCCGTCACAACGCACCTGGGGTTACGGATTCCCACAGCCTCTTCCGCTTCACTGCGTTTGCGTATCGAGGCCTCGGAATGACAGCCAAATTCTGTGTCATCTCTACCTCATCTCCTATAACCTGTCATTGCGCGCCCTTCTGCAGAAGGGCGCGGCAATCCGTCCTTGGCCTCTTTGTCCTTCTTCCTATCGCCTCTGGTCCGCCATACCCTCTGCTCTCATCCCCTTAGTCCCCTTCTCCCCGAGGGAGAAGGGGAAATGGATAGTGTTTAGGGTGATTTCACTGTGATATTAAGCAGACACCTGCTTTATGGGCTTCACCTGGCAGAACCGTCATGCTATAATGGGCGAAAGACATGGTGAAAGTTTCTACGGAACGACTAGCGAACAGCCAGGTCGCCCTGGATATTGAGGTGGAGCCGGAGGCGGTGGCCCAGTCGATGGAGCGAGCCTACCGTCGCTTGGCCGAACGAGTTAACGTTCCTGGCTTCAGAAAAGGCAAAGCCCCCCGTACTGTCCTGGAGCGCTACGTGGGCAAAGACACCCTGTGGCAGCAGACGGTGGACCTTCTTCTGCCCCAGGTCTACACAGAGGCCATCAAAGAGCAGGGGATCGATGCTATCGGCGAGCCGCAGGTTGAGGTTAAGCAGCGGGAGCCGGTGGTTTTCCGAGCCATCGTCCCTGTGCGACCCACCGTTGAGCTGGGAGACTACAAAAGTATCCGCTTTGAGCAGGAGGTGGTAACGGTGGAGGAGACGGAGGTAGACAGCTATCTGCGAGGACTTCAGAACGTTTATGCCACCTGGGAGCCCGCGGAGCGCCCCGTGGCCATGGGCGATTTGCTTACCCTCGACGTAGAGGGCTACGTCGAGGGGGAAAAGGCCCTTCAAGAAAAGGGGATGCAATACCCCATGGTGGAGGATGGAAAGGCAATCGCCCCTGGCTTTGCCGAAGGATTGGTGGGGGCGGAGAAGGAGCAGCCCCGAGAGGTGAGCGTCACCCTACCGTCCGACTATCATCAGCCGGAGCTGGCGGGTAAAGAGTGTCGCTACCAGGTGGTGGTGAAGGAAATCAAGGAGCGGCATATGTCTCCCCTGGACGATGATTTTGCCCGCAGCTTAAATAGCACCTACCAAACTCTGGAAGAGCTACGTCAAGGTGCGCGGGAGGATCTGAGGAAAAGGAAGGCGGCGATAGCTGAGGAGCGTCTTCGGGAAAAGGTAATCCAGGCGGTGGTGGATATGTCTTCCGTTGAATTTCCCCCCCTGCTTTTGGATCAGCAGGTGGCTAGTATGATAGATGAGGCCAACCAGCGTATTAAAAACGGTTGGATGACGACCAAGGATATGGAGCTTACCCGTAAGAGTCCAGAGGAGGTCAAGGAGGCTCTGATGGAGGAAGCCACTCAGCGGGTTCGTCGGGGTTTGGTGCTGGGAAAAGTGGCGGAGGTGGAGGAAGTAGTCGTCACCGAGGAGGACCTGGAGGCTGAGATAGAGCGTCTAGTGAAGGGCGCTGAGGACAAAGAGAAGGCAGGCCTATCTTCCCCGGCGGCGCGTCGCTCTGTGGAGCGGATTCTAAAGACACAGAAGACGGTACGGCGCCTGGTGGAGATAGCTACCGACAAGAGGGAGGAGAGTGCGGAGGGGTCCGGGGAGGCCGGGGAAAGTGGCCTATCTTACAGTGCGCCAGAGCCAGAAGGAGAGAAGGCAGAATGAGCGTTTCCAGCTTGATTCCCATGGTTATCGAGAGTACGGCGCGCGGCGAGCGAGCTTTCGATATTTACTCTCTTCTTTTGAAAGAGCGTATTATATTTTTGGGGACACCTATCAACGATGTGGTGGCCAATCTCATCGTGGCACAGCTCCTTTACCTGGAGCGGGAGGACCCGGAGAAGGACATCAGTCTTTACATCCACAGTCCGGGGGGCATCATCAGCTCTGGCCTGGCCATCTACGATACCTTACAGCTTATTCGCCCCGATGTGTCCACCATCTGCGTTGGGCTGGCAGCCAGTATGGCCACCCTACTCCTCTGCGCAGGTACCAAGGGGAAGCGATATGCCCTGCCCAACTCCACCATCCATATGCACCAGGCCATGGGTGGTGCTCAAGGGCAGGCGGCGGATATCGAGATCGCAGCCCGAGAGATACTGAGGATGCAGGAGAAGATTCGCCAAATCATCTCCAAACACTCTGGCCAGCCGGTGGAGAAGGTGGCTCGGGATACTGACCGGGACTTTTATCTGAATGCTGAGCAGGCGGTAGAGTACGGCATCGTGGACGAGATCCTCGTTCGGCCGGAAAAGGTTCGCCTGTGAATCGTGGATGAGTAGAAGAGAAGAGAGGCCGAGCCATGTCTAATGCCAAGAGTTCCCGATACCAGTATCGTTGCTCCTTTTGTGGCAAGACACAAGAGCAGGTGAAGCGACTGGTGGCCGGGCCGGGGGGTGTTTATATCTGCGACGAGTGCGTGGAGCTGTGCCGAGAGATTATCAATGAAGACACCCCCGTCCTCAAGGGCAAGGTCGTGGCGAGCAAAGTGCCTACTCCCAAACGCATTTGTGAGGAGCTTAACCAGTATGTGGTGAGCCAGGAGAGGGCCAAGAAGGTTCTCAGCGTCGCCGTCTACAACCACTATAAGCGCATCGATTCCCATCTCCAGACCCATGACGTGGAGTTGGAAAAAACCAACATCCTGCTGGTGGGGCCCACCGGAAGTGGCAAGACCCTCCTGGCCCGCACCCTGGCCCGCATCCTGGACGTTCCCTTTACCATCGCCGATGCCACTTCCCTTACTGAGGCAGGCTACGTAGGGGAAGATGTGGAGAATATTCTCCTCCATCTCATCCAGGCAGCCAACTTCGATATTCCCCGGGCGGAGCGGGGTATTGTCTATATCGATGAGATAGATAAGATCGCCCGCAAGGGCGACAATCCCTCCATCACTCGGGATGTCTCCGGAGAGGGGGTACAGCAGGCGCTTCTTAAGATCATCGAGGGCAGTGTCGCCAGCGTGCCTCCCCAGGGGGGGCGTAAACACCCGCATCAGGAGTTTATCCGTATCAATACCACCAACATCCTCTTTATCTGCGGGGGGGCCTTTGTAGGGCTGGAGGACATCGTCGCTCGCCGCATCGGCGGGAGCTCCATGGGATTCCGAACCCATCCGGGGGTGGAGAGAAAGAATTCCATCAGCGACCTGCTGCGTCACGTAACCCACGATGACCTGTTGAAGTTCGGCCTCATTCCTGAGTTTGTGGGCCGATTGCCCATGGCGGTGAGCCTAGATCCTTTGGAGAAAGAGGACCTGGTGCGCATTCTTACCGAGCCCAAAAACGCCCTAGTGAAGCAATACCAGCGCTTCTTCTCCCTGGATAAAGTGGAGTTGGTCTTCACCCCCGAAGGGCTGGAGGCGGTGGCGGAGGAGGCCATGGTCCACAAAACGGGGGCGCGTGGGTTGCGTACCGTCCTGGAGGAGACGCTCCTGGACGTAATGTATGACATCCCCTCGCGCGAAGACGTGAAGAAGTGCGTGGTCAACGCAGATGTTATCAGAGGCAAGATACGGCCCTACCTCCTTAACCGCAGCGACCAGGTATTTTCCGATGTTGAGCTGAAGGGTGAGTCGGCCTGAGGCGGGGGTATCTCTCTCCGAAGCAGAAATGGCCTTGTCTCCCTACCCTGGCCTGAGGGGGCGACGCCTTTGATGTGATAGTAGGTAGTAAGATTAGACTAGCAAAGGTGGGGGGAGGCCTACTGTGGGCGGCGGGCCTCCGTTTATTATCTGGTTTTTCTCCGGGACGGACGGGTAAGAAATGAGGGAGCGTGTTTTTATCGCAGTCATCGGCGGCGCCCGGTGCAGTTCGCAGGTGTGTCGGCTGGCGGAGGAAGTGGGGGCTGAGCTAGCTAAGCGGGGGGCGGTGCTGGTTTGTGGTGGCCTGGGGGGCGTCATGGAGGCGGCCTGTAGAGGGGCTAAGAAGATGGGGGGCACCACAGTGGGCATTCTGCCGGGGGGCGATGGGAAGGCGGCCAACCCATATGTAGATATACCCATCGTCACCAGGTTGGGCTACGCTAGAAACGCCCTGGTGGTGCAATCGGCCCAGGCGGTCATCGCCGTGGACGGCAGCTACGGCACTCTTTCCGAGATCGCTTTTGCCCTTCAGTACGGCATCCCAGTGGTGGGGCTCGACACCTGGTCGGTGGCTATAAATGGTCAGAGCGACCAGTCCATTTTCGCCGTCGGCAGTCCTCAGGAGGCGGTGGAGAGAGCCATGGCCGCCGCCATGGCGAGGCAAGAGGAGGAAGTGTGAGCGCTATTGGAAGGGTCAGGGCGCGGGAGATACTGGACTCCCGGGGCAACCCCACGGTGGAGGTGGAAGTGGAGCTGGAGGATGGGGCCGTGGGGATGGCGGCGGTGCCTTCCGGGGCCAGCACCGGCGTCCACGAGGCGGTGGAGCTGCGAGATGGGAACCCCAGCCGATACAAAGGCTTGGGCACCCTGCGGGCGGTAGATAATGTAAACCGTATCATCGCCCCCACCGTGGCCGGACTGGAGGGCACGGAACAGCGCACCATAGATGAGAAGCTGATCGCTCTGGATGGCACTGACAATAAGGGGCGACTGGGGGCCAACGCTATCCTGGGTGTCTCTCTGGCGGTGGCCCACGCCGCTGCTATGAGCCTGGGGCTTCCCCTCTATCGCTACCTGGGGGGGCCTGAGGCGCGGCGACTGCCGGTGCCTTTGATGAACATCCTTAACGGAGGCAAACACGCCCCCGATTCGGCGGATTTCCAGGAGTTCATGGTGGCTCCGGTGAAGGCTACCAGTTTCGCCCATGCCCTGGAGATGGGCACCACCGTCTACCATGCCCTCAGGAGCGTCCTTAAGGAGCGGGGACATCTCACATCCGTGGGGGACGAGGGGGGCTATGCCCCGTCCCTGGCCTCTAATGAGGAGGCGGTGGAGACCATCATCCAGGCCATCCAGCGGGCGGGCTATCGTCCGGGGGAAGACTGCTTCGTTGCTCTGGACCCCGCTGCCTCGGAGCTATACCGAGAGGGCAAATACGTCTTGGCCAAGGAGGGGGTTACTCTCACCTCCCCGGAGATGGTGAGTCTCTATGAGCGTTGGGTGGCCGCCTATCCCATTATCAGCATCGAGGACGGCCTGGCTGAGGATGATTGGGAGGGGTGGCGGCTCCTCACGGAGAGAATCGGGCGGCGGGTGCAACTGGTGGGGGACGACCTCTACGTCACCAACCCTAAGCGCATCGCCCGGGGCATCGAGCTTCGGGCCAGCAACGCCGTTCTCGTCAAACCCAACCAGATCGGCACCCTCACCGAGACCATGGCCGCCGTGGATATGGCTCACAAGACAGGATGGGCCACCGTCATGAGCCATCGCTCCGGAGAAACGGAGGACACCACTATCGCCGACCTGGCGGTGGGGCTGGACACGGGGCAGATCAAGACGGGTGCGCCGGCCCGCTCGGAGCGGGTGGCCAAGTACAACCGGCTGCTGCGCATCGAAGGGGAGCTGGGGGAAGAAGCGGTATACCCGGGAAGACAGGCGTTTCGAAGTCTTACGGGATGAATGTGACTGGTATCTAGCTGCATAAATCAGTGCCCGGATGGCCAAGGAACGATACCGTTCACCCTGAGCCCGTCGAAGGGCGAGGCCCAGTGGTTCGACAAGCTCACCACGAACGGTTGTTGTTACCGCCTTTTTCTGCAAGTGAGTACTGGTGAAGAAGACCATCGGCATTACCACCACCGTCCCCATAGAGGTGCTTATCGCCGCCGGCTACACCCCGGTGGACCTGAATAACATCTTCGTCTCCAGCCCTCGCCGACAGCGCTTCCTGGAGGTGGCGGAGCGAGACGGCTTCCCCCAGAACTGCTGCGCCTGGATAAAGGGCATCTACGGGGTGTGCCGGGAGCACGGTATTCCCCAGGTGCTGGGCGTCACCACCGGGGACTGCTCCAACACCCTGATGCTCATGGAGGTGCTGCGGCTGCGGGGAGTAGAGGCCATCCCCTTCGCCTATCCTCCGGAGCCCAAGACAACGGATATGGAAAGAGCCCTGTCCGACCTGGCCTCCCGCCTGGGCACCACCGTGGCCGCCGCCGAAGAGGTGAGACGAGAGCTTCAGGAATGCCGTCGCCTGGCCCATGTCATGGACGAGTCCACCTGGCGGCACCATCGGGTGAGCGGGGGGGAGAACCACCGCTGGCTGGTGTCCACCTCCGATTTCAATGGCGACCCCAGCGCCTACCGCCAGGACATGGCTCCCCTCCTTGAGGAAGTGGAGAAGCGGGAGCCTTATCCTGAGGATACTATTCCCCTGGGTTACATCGGCGTGCCTCCCATCTACGCCCAGGAGCTATATCCCTACCTGGAGGGGTTGGGGGCCCGGGTGGTGTATAACGAGGTGCAGCGGCAGTTCGCCATGCCCTATCCGGGGGCCAACCTGGCCGAGCAGTACACCAACTACACCTATCCCTACTCGGTCTTCTACCGCTTGCAGGAAATAACGGCGGAGGTGGAACGGCGCCGCCTCCAGGGTATCATCCACTATGTTCAAGCCTTCTGTCATCGGGGCATCGCCGATATCATTATGCGCCATGACCTCCATGTTCCCATCCTCACTCTGGAGGGCAATCACGACTTCTTGCTCACCCACCACGTGAGAACCAGGTTGGAGGCCTTCGTGGACATGCTGCGTCGGCAAGGGCGCTCTTCGGGGGTGGACGGAGGCCGAGGCAAAAGGAGCACCAAAGTAGCTTGACGATGGGTAGCCCAATCAGGTAGACTATCGGCGCTGTTCTGAGAGGGTAATGGCAAAAGGGAGGGGGCTGGTTTCTCCCCCCCTTTTGTGAGAGGTAGGAAGGAGAGAGCGGTATGGATTTGGTCTGGGTGGTGCCTGTAGCAGGCATCGGGGCGGTCATTTTTGCTGTCTTTATGGCCATGGATGTGTTGCGGCGAGATGCCGGCTCACCCAAGATGCAAGAGATCGGCGATATGATACTGGAGGGAGCCATGGCCTTCCTGCGCCGCCAATACTTGACCATCGCCGTGCTGTCGGCGGTAACGGCGGTGGTAGTAGGGGCTCTGGTAGGCCTGCTGGGGGGTAACGAGGGGATTGAGGGGATGACTCCCATGGATGTGGCGTGGCGAACGGGCCTGGCCTTTCTAGCCGGTGCCTTCTGCTCCGCCGTCTCCGGTTTCATCGGTATGTATGTATCGGTTAAGTCCAACGTTCGCTGTGCCGCCGCCGCCCAGCGGGGCCTTCATGATGCCATCACGGTGGCTCTACGCGGAGGGGCGGTATCCGGCTTTCTCATCGTCGCCCTAAGCCTTCTAGGGGTGGCTGCTATGTTCTACGCCTACGGCGGAGCCAACCTGCCCGACATCGCTCCCCACCTCATCGTAGGGTTTGGTTTCGGGGCCAGCTTCGTCGCCCTCTTCGCCCAGTTGGGGGGTGGCATCTACACTAAGGCAGCGGACATGGGGGCGGACCTGGTGGGGAAGGTGGAGGCGGGCATCCCTGAGGACGACCCCCGCAACGCGGCCGTTATCGCCGACCTGGTGGGGGACAACGTGGGGGATTGCGCTGGCCGCGGCGCCGACCTCTTTGAGTCCACGGCGGCGGAGAACATTGGGGCCATGATCCTGGGCATCGCCGTCTATGCCATCACCAAGAATCCGGCGTGGATCCTCTTCCCTCTGGTGGTGCGGGCATTTGGTATCATAGCTAGTATGGTCGGCGTCGTCTCGGTACGGGGGCGGGAGGGGGAGAACCCCATGGCGGCCCTCAACCGAGGCTACTTTGTAGCAGTGATTCTCTCCGTGGGCGGTATGGCCCTGGCAGCCTTCACCATGCTCAACGATGCCTGGCTCTTCGGCGCGGGGGCGGTGGGCGTTCTTACCAGCGTCGCCGTTGTCTACGTCACCCAGTATTACACGGAGTCCCGCTTCGCTCCGGTGCAGCGGATCGTCCGGGCCTCCCGTACGGGGCCGGCCACCAACATCGTGTCGGGGATGGCCGTCGGCTTTGAGACTACCTTGGCCACGGCGATAGTCATCGGCATCGCCCTCCTGGTCTCTTACTGGATGGGAACTATGACCGGGCTGGCGGGTGGGGGTGTCTTCGGCACCGCCGCCGCCACTATGGGTATGCTCATGACCTGCCCCTACATCCTCTCTATGGACACCTTCGGCCCCATCACCGATAACGCCAACGGCATCATCGAGATGGCTGGGATAGGGGGAACGGTGCGCCACATCACGGATCGGCTGGATGCAGTAGGCAACACCACCAAGGCCTTGACCAAGGGCTATGCCATGGTTTCCGCCGGGCTGGCCGCCTTTCTCCTCTTCCGGGCCTATCTGGATCGGGTGGCCTTCCTTCGCGATTTGCCCTCTTTCGACGTGGTTAATCTGGCCAAGGTGGAGGTCTTCGTCGGCGCCATCCTCGCGGTGATGCTTGTGTTTCTCTTCAGCTCCCTGGCCATCAGGGCGGTGGGGAACACGGCGAGTATGATTATCGAGGAGGTGCGCCGTCAGTTCCGCGCCGACCCCGGCATCATGGCCGGCACCAGCCGACCTGACTACGCCCGGGCGGTGGATATCACGGCCAGAGCCGGGCTGCGGCAGATGATCGCCCCCGGTGTCCTGGCGGTGGCTATGCCGGTGGCCGTAGGGGTCATCTTCAATCAAATCCCAGGCTACGACGCCGCCATGGCCGTGGCCGCCCTGCTTATGGTAGGCACCATCGGTGGCATCATGCTGGCCAGCTTCATGAACAACGGCGGCGGCGCCTGGGATAACGCCAAGAAGCTCATCGAGGAGGGCAGCCTGCGGGACGACGACGGCGCTACCATCGGCAAGGGCTCGTTCAGCCACGCCGCCGCCGTAGTGGGGGACACCGTGGGCGATCCCCTGAAGGATACCGCCGGCCCATCGCTACATGTGCTGGTGAAGCTTTTGAGCACCATCACCCTGGTGCTGGCGCCCTTGTTCATCTAAGGGCTTGTGAGGAAAAAGCTAGTACTTGCTCGCATAAATCTCAAGTCGATAGAAGAATCACCTCCCCCTTGATGGGAGAGATTGGGGTGAGGGTGAGATTGAAGCCCCCTCACCTTAATCCTCTCCCCCGGAGGGGCGAGGAAATGTTTAGGCTTCTACGCAACCAGGTGCTAGCTCCAAGGGGAAGCATTGCCAGGGGCGTCGTCCTGGGAGTGGCTAGGTCAATGGTACGGGTCAATATCGAGGTTCTCCCCTGGTTGAGCAGGGCCTTCGGGGGCGACGGCGCTCAGCGGCTGGTTTTTGAATGGGAGACAAAAGGGCCTCAAACGCTCCAGACACTTTTCCGAGACCTGATAGACCATTTCCCGGAGGCGGCCCGGATCTGGGCCGCCTCTCCGTCTGAGTACCTTTGCCTGGTCTGGAACGGCAGCCTGGTGGAGGCTGTGGAATGGGAATCCACGCTGCTTCAGGAGGGAGATAGGGTCACCTTAGTCCCCGCCTACGCGGGAGGGTAAAGGGGGCGTCGCCATGGACGGCTATGCGGGCAGAATTCTGCGGGTAGACCTGTCTCAGAGTAAGATAAGCTCCGAGACAGTGGAGGAATCCTTCCTCCGGCAGTACGTGGGCGGAACGTGCCTTCTCGCCCGATACCTCTATGAGGAGGTTCCCCCTGGCGTCGCCTGGTCTCATCCCGATAATCGCCTCATGTTGGCCTCCGGCCCTTTGGCGGGAACCACGGTGGGGGGCTCGGGCACCTTCTCCGTGGTGACCAAGGGCGCTCTCACCGAAGGGGCTACGGCTACCCAGGCCAACGGCTTCTGGGGTGCCTATCTCAAGTTCTCCGGCTTCGACGCCATCATAATCCAGGGCGCATCTCCCCAATGGGTCTATCTTTACATCCACGACGGCACGGCGGAGCTGAGAGATGCTGCCCATCTGGTGGGTAAGGATACCTGGGAGACGGAGGACCTGGTGAAGGCGGATCTGGCCCTCCCTGGCCGAGCCAGCAGCGTCTTCGGCATCGGGCCGGCGGGGGAGAACCGGGTTCGCTTCGCCGCCATCGTAGGCGACCGGGGCCATGTGGCCGCCCACAACGGGGTGGGGGCGGTGGCGGGAGCTAAGAAGCTGAAGGCCATCGCCGTCGCCCGAAGCCGCCGCAAATTTCCCCTCCACGACGCTGCCCGGCTGTCCGCCCTGGCCAAAGAGCAGATCCAAAAGATAAAGGACGATCCCCGAGCCCGGGATATCTATGACTGGGGAACCTTGAATCTCTTCCAGGGGGCGGCCCGGGGGGGATGGCTACCCACCAAAAACTATACCACCAACCGGTGGCCCTTTGACCAGGCGGACCTGGACAAGTTCACCGGGCCCTACATCCGCTCCCAATTCCAACCAGAGCCTCACCCATGCTGGGCATGTCAGTTCCACCACTGTCACTTACTTAAGATTCCCTCCGGTCCCTGGGCCGGAAGGGTCATCGAGGAGCCGGAATACGAAGGCTTTGCCGCCTGTGCCTCCAATATCGGGGTGAGGGACGTGGTCTCGGCCATGGTCCTGGCCAACGAGGTGGATCGACTGGGCATGGACGTCAACGAGGCGGGGTGGGTGATGGGCTTTGCTATGGAGGCCCATCAGAAGGGACTCCTGGATAAGGAGGCCACGGACAGGCTGGAGTTGACCTGGGGCAACTCCGGGGCCGCCATGTCCCTTCTGAGCCAGATCGCCCACCGTCGGGGTCTCGGCGACCTTCTGGCGGAAGGGGTGATGCGGGCCGCCCAACGCCTGGGCGGGGAGGCTATCAATATGGCCGTTCACACTCAGAAGGGCGCCAGCCCCCGAGGCCATGACCATCGGGCACGCTGGGTAGAGCTTTTCGATACCTGTGTCTCCAGCTCAGGCACTATTGAGACGGTGTACACTGTACCCGTGGAGCAGTTGGGCCATCCCCCTTTGAAGAACGCCTTCTCCCCCGAGGAGGTGGCCACTTTCGTAGCAGTGACCAAGGGCGCCATGCAGTTCGAAGACTCCCTGGGGGTGTGCCGCTTCCAGACCCGAACTAACATGGAATTCTTGACAGAGGCTTTGCAGGCGGCCACGGGGTGGGAAGTGAGCATCTCAGATGCCATGGCCATCGGGCGCAAAGCGGTCAACACCATGAGGGCCTTTGACCTGCGTCACGGCATCTCTCCCGCTGGGGACCGCCCCTCTCCTCGCTACGGCTCCTCGCCGGTGGACGGGCCGGCTCAGGGAAGGGCGATGATGCCCCACTGGGAGAAGATGCTGCGAGACTACTATCAGGCCATGGGCTGGGATGCGGAGACGGGAGTGCCCCTTCCCGCCACCCTGGAGAGCCAGGGTCTTGACAAGCTCCGCTAAGCTCCTGAGAATACAATAAGGAAAGGAGGAATTAGGGAGGCTGAAAGTATTGCGTCCTTTCTGGTTAGTCATTGTCGTAACTATAGGAATTCTTTTAGCGGCGCCGTCCCCCCAGCGCTGGGGGGACGGCGCCGCCGCCTTTTCTCTGGCCACCCTACCTCCGGTGGCGGAGAGGAACGACCGCTTCGGCATCGTCTTCGTCAACGGCGCCGGATACAACGCTTCAGAACAAAGATACCAGCAGGCGGTGGCCTCGGGGGTCCGCTGGACCCGATGGCCCATGTACTGGCACGAAATTGAAACGTCGCCGGGCTATCTGGGGGATGCCGCCTACAGCCTGCAGGATGAGGTGGTGGCGGGCGACGTGGCCCACGGCCTGGAGACAAACGCCATCCTCTTAGGGACACCTCTTTGGTCAGCCACCGCGGGCAGCCTGGCCGTGCCCGTGCCTCGCCTGGAGAACCGAGCGTCCCTTTTTCCTTCCCTTTCCCAGCCCTCGGGACAACCTATCCCCCAGTCCAGCGTCGCCGCCTCCTCACCCAAGAACCTCTACCTCCCCGTTTTCCTGGGCGATGGCACCATAAATCCGGACAACTACTGGGCCCGCTTCGTCTACACCACCGTTAGCCGCTACAAGGGCCGGGTCAAGGTGTGGGAGATGTGGAACGAGCCCGACCTCAAGGACAGCAACGGCCAGCCTGTTTTCTGGAGTGGCAGCTATGCGGACTACTATCAGCTCCTCAAGGTGGGCTACCAGGCAGCTAAGGCGGCCGACCCTTCCGCTACGGTACTTTTCGCCGGGTTGGCCTATTGGACAGACACCACGTTCCTGCCCCGCCTCCTGGATTTGATGGTGGCCGATGCCACTGCGCCTTCTCACAACTACTACTTCGACGGCCTTCCCTGGCATCTCTACGTCAGCCCTTATCACCTTTATAATGTGCCTTTGTGGGCCCGTTCTGAGATGGCGGGGCGGGGCATCTCCAAGCCCATATGGGTCAACGAAACCAACATTCCCGTTTGCAGCGATACCCAGGTTTCCCCCTACCTGGGCTGCCCCACTCAGTGGCGGGGCAGCTTGGAGGAGCAGGCATCTTTCATCATCCAGGCTTATGCCATGGCGGCCGCCGCCGGCGTGGACAAGACCTTTGTTTTTCAGCTCTACGACGATGACCTGG
This sequence comes from Chloroflexota bacterium, assembly GCA_016183425.1. GTDB lineage: Bacteria > Chloroflexota > Dehalococcoidia > JACPEP01 > JACPEP01 > JACPEP01. The sequence continues at coordinate 122,621 of JACPEP010000006.1, read as the reverse complement.
GGACTTACGATTGGTACGGGCTTATACGCAATAGCGCCAGTGAGCGGCCCGCCTACACATCTTACCAGGTGGCAGCGACATATTTTGCTTATCCCACGCGAGTGGTTTATCAGACCATAGGCTCGGCCATAGGGGTAACTTTCTACGGGACATCTAAGGGCAAGGTGACGGCGTTGTGGAACTCCTCCGCCGTATCCACCGTGGCGGGCATCCAGGCCTCCGCCTCGCCCGCCCTCCTGGTAGACAAGTACGGCAATAAGACCACCATTACGCCGACCAGTGGCATCTATAATATCTCCCTTCCCGGCACCAGCTACGCCAACGGGGATGTGGGAGGGGAGCCCTATTTGTTAGTGGAGCCGGTGAGGCCGGCGGCGTCAGCAGTAATGGAGGCCCTTCCCACCTATGCCTCAGGCAAATCCTTTCCGGTGAGGTGGTCTTCGGGAAGCACCAGCGTCAGGTACGATGTCCAGTACTGGGCGGAAGATAGGTGGGTCACCTGGTTGGAGAATACCTCCGCCACCTCAGCCGTATTTGGCCCCACCTCTCCGCTCCCGGTGGCGGAGGGCACGGCCTACAATTTCCGTGTTCGGGCCAGGGATGCGGAAGGAAACGCCGATCCCTATACCCCTTTCCCCGGCGATGCCCAGACCACGGTGCCTTTCTTCGTCACCGGCGGAGTAACGGATTACCGAGGCCAGCCGTTGTCGGGGGCCAGCGTCCTGGCAGTGGGTTCTTCCTTCTCCACCACCACCAGCGCTGCGGGCACCTATCGCCTGGGAACCTATCCCCAAGGGACGTATCTTTTCGCGGCCAGCCGAGCCGACTTCGGTCAGTGGCCGCCCAAGGCTATCGCCATGGCGGGTACCATCCCCTACGACTTTTATCTACCTCCGGGGGACAACCTGATCGCCAACGGCGGCTTTGAGGAGGGAGTGACGGGGTGGACCGTCAGCGGAACGGTTCTGGCCAAGACCTTTCGCCACAGCGGGGATTACGGTGCCTATCTATCGGGGACGGCCTCCTTATCCCAAAGGGTGTACGTACCTCGCTCCGGGGCCACTCTCTCCTTAGTGTATCGAACGCCCGCCACGGCGTCTCCGGGGCAGCTTACGGTCAGGGCAATAGGCGTGGGAGGAGAGAAGAGACTGTCCCAGACTCTTAACGCTGAGGATGCGTGGCGTCACGCCTGGATAGACCTGGAGGCTCTCCAGGGAGATGTAGAGGTTCGCTTTGAGTTGACCGGCGAGGGGGCGGTGCTGTGGCTGGACGAGGTCAGCCTGGGGGGTGAGACGCGCCTGCCTGTACAACCCCTCCCCCCGCCCCTGCTGACGCCCCAACCCCCATCGCCGAGTCAGACGCCCCGCCCGCCCCCACCTCACCCTCAGCTCGTGCCACTGCCGCCTACCCCTATGCCATAGAGGGGCGAAAGGGTTGCCAGAGGTCAGCCAGGGATAACCATCGGACTCTGCCTGTCGCAGACTCGACCTGGCGAGAGGCGGATTGTATGCCTTGAAGCTAGTTGGCCGCTGTGATAGAGTTAGTCTGCCTATGGCAGGGGGGACAGGTAGAGAGTGTTTGGAAACACCCCACGCTAAAGCACGGGGTATCATTAAACAGTTCATCACCAGAGGATGAAAAATGTCATTCTGAGCCGTAGCGGAGCGGAGGCGAAGAATCTCGACACCCGTGGGCCGAGACCCTTCTCCGCCTTCGGCGGACATGTCCGCCTCTGGCGGATCAGGGTGACCGTTATTTTCACAGCAGTCTCGCAGATAGGGGATGCTATGGCAAGGGTGGACGGCGGTTACCTGGCGGCCAGAGCGCTGAAAATCCAGGGGGTGGAGCGCATCTTCACCCTCAGTGGCGCCCACATCGACCCCATCTATCGGGGTTGTGCCCCAATGGGCATCCCCTTTCTGGATACCCGCCATGAGCAGGCGGCGGCCCATATGGCCGAGGGCTGGGCCCGGGCCACCGGCCGCCCCGGCGTGGCTCTGGTCACCGCTGGCCCTGGACTGACCAACACCATCAGCGGCATAGTCAACGCCTTTGTTTCCGGCAGCCCCATGGTTCTCCTGGCCGGCCGCAGCCCCTTGAAAGAGTTCCTGGTGGGGGTGCTTCAAGAGCTGGACCAGGCCCGGCTGGTGCGTCCCATAACCAAGTGGGCGGAGACCTGCTTCGAAACCAAGCGCATCCCGGAGTACGTGGCCACGGCCTTTCGTCATGCCCTCTCCGACCGCCCTGGCCCCGTATATCTGGACGTGCCCATGGACATCCTCATGGGAGAGGTGACCGAGGAGGAGGTCTTCTTCCCCCCGCCTGTAACGCCCCCCCGGCCTCAGGGCGATCCGGCGTTGATTCGCCAGGCGGCGGCACTCCTGGCCGGGGCTGCGCGCCCGGTGGCCGTGGCGGGAAGCGGCGTCTGGTGGTCCCAAGCAGACGCTCAGTTTCGACGCCTGGTAGAAATGGCCGCCCTCCCCGTCGCCTTCACCTATCGGGGAATCGGCGCCCTCCCCAGTGACCACCCTCTGGCCCTGGGCGCCTACGGCCAGGAGGATGCCGACGTCATCCTTTCCGTAGGCTCCCGATACCGCTCCCTCTCGTTTCGGTCAGACGTTAAGGTCATCCAGGTAGACATCGATGGCGCGGAGCTGGGGCGGATTCGTCCCGCGACGGTGCCCATCGCCGGTGACGCCGGGGCGGTGCTGGGCCAGTTGATGAAAGAGATGGAGGGGCGCCAGGTTGCCGAGCGGGGAGCCTGGTTGGGGGAGCTGAGGCGGAGGCAGGAAGAACATCAGGCCCGCCTGGCCCCTTTATGGAATTCCTCGGCGGTGCCCATCCATCCCCTGCGTCTGTGCCGGGAGGTTCGGGATTTCTTGAACGATGACGCTCTCTTCGCTGTGGATGGCGGCGATATCGGGGATTTCGGCCGTCAGACCCTTCGGGTTCACCATATGGGGCAGAACCTGGGGGGAAGCCCCTTGGGCTGTTTGGGGTCGGGGCTGCCCTTTGTCCTGGCCGCCAAGGCGGCCTATCCCCAGAAGCAGGCCCTCATCCTCAGTGGCGATGGCACCTTCGGCCTGTCCGCCATGGAGATGGATACCGCCATCCGCCATCGCCTGCCCATTGTCTGTGTCATCAGCAACGACGGCGCCTGGGGCATGATAAAGCATGGCCAGGAGATAAAGTACGGCCCGGGGGCGGTGGTGGCCACGGAGCTAGGGGTAAGGCGCTACGATAAGATGGTGGAGGCGCTGGGGGGCCACGGAGAGTTCGTCCAACGCCCGGAGGACATTCGCCCCGCCCTGGAGCGGGCCTTTGCCTCCGGCCTCCCCGCCTGTGTAAACGTGCTTACCGACCCCACGGCCACCAGCGATACCTCCGTCCGCTACGCCACGACACTGGGGAGGTAGTGGCCCAGTGGATGAATGTCATTCTGAGTCCACCTGGGGCGGACGAAGAATCTGGGGCGGGGATGGGCCATCTAGTACGATCCCCCCCCACCAGACCCTTCTCCGCCCAAGGCGGATCAGGGTGACAGAAGAGACTAATGTCATGCTGAGCGGAGCGAAGCATCTGGGGTGGGGATGGGCCATCTGGTACGATCCCCCCCGCCAGACCCTTTTTCCGCTAGAGGCGGGCTCAGGGTGACAAGTTGGGTAGTACCTTAGAAAAGGAGGAGATATGCCCAAACCGGAGCTAGAGTTCTTCGACGTTGGCCCACTCCCGTGGCGGCCCGTGGCGGGCTGGCCGGGCGTCTACGAAAAGACACTGAGCCAGGATGAGAAGACGGGGGACCATACCCGCCTTCTACGGTTCGAGCCGGGGGTGGTGACCACGGAGACCCTGACCCACGACTTCTGGGAGGAGGTGTGGATCGTCCAGGGGGGGCTCATCGACGTGGCCAAGAAGCAGACCTTCACCGAAGGGATGTACGCCTGTCGCCCCCCGGGCATGAAGCACGGCCCCTACCAGGTGCCCATCGGGTGCGTCACCTTTGAGGTAAGGTACTACCCGAAGTGACCCTCGGCTCGGCTTCCCTGATTGGGCGTCCCACGCCGGCGGTAGATGCCTGGGACAAGGTCATCGGCCGGGCTGTCTTCGGCACCGATGTAAAGCTGCCTGGCATGATCCATGGCAAAGTGCTCCGAAGTCCCCACCCCCACGCCCGAATCCTAAACATTGATGCCAGCCGGGCCCGAAAGTTGGCGGGGGTGAAGGTGGTGGTAACGGGAAGAGACATCCCGCTTCCCCGCTACGGCGTGGCCGGCACTCCTATCCAGGATGAGACCCTCCTGGCGGTGGACAAGGTTCGCTATGTGGGGGACGAGGTGGCGGCGGTGGCTGCCGTGGATGGGGACACCGCCCTGGAGGCCCTTTCCCTCATTAGGGTGGAGTACGAGCTGCTCCCCGCTGTTTTCGACCCCCTGGAGGCCATGAGCCTCCAGGCCCCCCTCATCCACCAAGGGGCCCCGGACAACATCGCCTCCCGCTTCGCCTATGAAAGGGGGGAGGCGGCCCGGGCCTTCGCCCAGGCGGACTATATCTACCAGGGAAGCTTTGCGACCTCTTTGGTTCACCAGGCCTACCTGGAGCCCAACGCCGCCGTGGCCGAGTGGGACGGCACGGGCAAGCTGACCCTCTGGCTCCCTACCCAGTCACCGGCGGTAGCCCGCCTCACCTACAGCCGCGCCCTGGGTATAAGTCAAGACAGCATCCGCATCATCCAAACGGCTCTAGGGGGCGCCTTCGGCGCTAAGATCGAGGTGAAGCTCCACCCCCTGTGCGCCCTCCTGGCCCGAGAAGCCGGGCGGCCAGTGCGCCTGGTTAACAGCCGGGAAGAGGAGTTCGTGGCCGGAAACCCTCGGGTGCCCATGATCTTTAATATTCGCCTGGCGGTGAGAAAAGATGGCACCCTTCTGGGTCAGGAGATGAGGGTCATCGCCGACTGTGGCGCCTACGTCAACTACACGCCAGCCATCCTCCTCAGCGCTGCCTTGAGGCACGACAATATGTATCGCATCCCCAACATCAAAACGGAGGCCTATGCCGTCTACACCAATAAGGTGGCCACTGGCTGCTTTCGAGGCTTCGGCCAGCCCCAGTCTCACTTCGCTCTGGAGCAGGCTTTGGACGAGGTGGCCCGGGAGCTGGGGCGGGACCCCCTGGAGCTGCGGCTCAAGAACGCCGCCCAGCCGGGAGATGTCACCGTCCACGGCTGGCGGCTGGATAGCTGCGGCCTGACACAGTGTCTGGAGGAGTCGGCGCGGATCGCCGGCTGGCGGCAGAGAGAGACCAGCCCGCCTATGGCGGGCCGGGGATTGGGCCTGGCTTGTTGCGTCCATGTTTCGGGCAACCGCTCTTTTCTTCCCTTCTTCGATGGCTCATCGGCGTACTTGCAGGTGGGAGAGGAGGGCCGTGTCACCGTCTTCACGGGAGAGGTGGATCTGGGGCAGGGTGCCCGCACCGTTTTTGCCCAGATAGCGGCGGAGGTGCTAGGGGTTCCTTTGTCCCAGGTGGAGGTGGCTCCCGTGGACACCCAGGTAAGCCCTCACGGGCTGGGAACTTGGGGGGACCGGGCCACTACCCTGGGGGGCAACGGCGTGCTGGTGGCGGCCAGGGATGCTCGAAGGCAGATACTGGCTCTGGCGGCCCAGGAGCTAGAGGCCAGGGAGGAAGACCTGGAATGCCACGGCGGGCGGGTGTTCGTTACCGGCTCCCCGGAAAAAGGATTGACCCTGGGGGACATCGCCCGACGCGCCTCTTATCGCCAGGGGGGCGGTCTCATTACTGGCCGGGGAAGCTATATCCCTCAAACCGTCACCATGATCCACCCGGAGACCAAGTACGGCAATATCTCTATCGCCTATCCCTTCGCCGCTCAAGTGGCTGAAGTGGCCGTGGACCGGGAGACGGGGCAGGTGGAGGTGCTTCGCGTCGCCGCCGCCCATGACCTGGGTCGCGCCCTGAACCCTCTGGCCGCCCAGGGCCAGATTCAGGGCGCTATCGCCCAGGGGCTGGGCTTCGGCCTCATGGAAAGGATGATAGTCGAAGAGGGAGGGGTGACCAACCCCAGCTTCGCTGATTACCCCCTTCCCACCGCTTGCGATATGCCCGCCATATCTGTTACCCTAGTGGAGACGTACGACCCCAACGGCCCCTTCGGGGCCAAAGGACTGGCGGAGCCGGCCCTCATCCCCACCGCCCCCGCCATCGCCAACGCCATCTACCAGGCGGTGGGGGTGCGGCTGCGGGAGCAGCCCATGACGCCGGAGGGGATATGGCGGGCTTTGAAAGGTAAGGGTAATGGATGAGACTATAGACACCGACGTTCTGATTGTCGGGGGTGGCCCGGCGGGGTGCCGCGCCGCCCTGCGCGCCCATGAGCTGGGGGCGCGCGTGCTCCTGGTGGAGAAGGCCCACATATCCCGTAGCGGCGGCGCTCTCTACGCCCACAGCTTCGAGGCCCCCCAACCTCCTATGTCCTCCGCAAGACGCCGCCAGTGGCTCAAAGAGTACGTGGAGAACAGCTCCTACCTCATCGACCAGGACCAGCTTCAGGCCTTCACCGACACCGCCCAGGAGCGAGTGAGAGAGTTGGAGTCTTGGGGAGTAGCCTTTGAACGGGACGAAAAAGGGGGCCTGAAGTACGTCCCCTTCGGCTTTGGCCGCGACATCACCGTTCTCCAGGCCGACGGCGTCCAGGTAATGGAGGTGATGCGCCGCCAGGTGGAAAGGAGCGGCATCCCCATTCTGGAGCGGGTCACGATCACCGACCTTCTCACCTCCGATGGCGAGAACCCCACCGGGGGACGGGTGGTGGGGGCGGTGGGCTTCCATACCCGCCGCGGGCAGTTCTACGTCATCCAGGCGCGAGCCACCGTGCTGGCCACCGGCCCCTTCACCTCCAAGCTCCACTATACTCACCTGGACAACCTCACTGGCGAGGGACAGATGGCCGCCTTTCGGGCCGGGGCGGAGCTGGCGGGCCTGGAGTTCTGCCACCACAGCCGCTTCGCCTTCTGGGCGCGGAGGTTCCCTGGCCACGGCCAGTCTCAGCAGATCGCCCTGGGGGCGCGGGTCATCAACGCCCGGGGGGAGCGCATCATGGAGCGCTACCACCCGGAGCGCCGGGAGCGAGCGGGGATGTCATCCATCTGCCGGGCGGTAGTCACCGAGATGCTGGAGGGGCGCGGGCCTTGCTTCGTGGACATGACCCACTTCTCCCCCGAAGATGTGGCCGTGCTGCGCCGCACCGCTGCCACCACCATGGCTGCCTTCGACGAGTTCGGCATCGATATCCTCAAGGAGCCGGTGGAGGTGACCCCCTACACCATGCTCGGCCTCTCCGGGGGCATAAAGGTAGACGCCCGGGGGGCCACCAACCTTCCCGGGCTCCTGGCCGCGGGCTCCGTCACCTACGGCGGCTCCGGCTCCTCTAATAGCGCCGCCATTGGCGGCGCTATGGGCGCGATAACCTTGGGCTATGGAACCGGGGAGGCCGCCTGGGAAGCGGCGCAAGAGGCGGGGAAGGCCCACCTCTCCTCCCAGCAGGTGAACCGCCTCCGGAACGAGGCCTTTGCCCCTCTGAGGCAAGATGGCCAGGAGAAGGCGTTGAACATCATCTACGCCCTCAACCGCATCGTGACTCCTGCCCCTTATAGCTTCTTCAAAAGGGAAGATCGGCTGCGGGAGGCGCTGGCGCGAATACGCCGCCTCGCCACCGAGAGGCTTCCCCTCGTCTCTGCCCCGGATATCCATGAGTTGGTCAAGGCCAACGAGGCCCGCAACGTGGTCGCCATGGCAGAGTTGGGCTACCTGGCAGCCCTGGAGAGAAAGGAAAGTCGAGGAGAGAAGCTCTTCCGGGAGGACTATCCCTACCGGGACGATGCCAACTGGCTGAAGTGGATCGTGGCCCGGCGCGAGGGCGATGAGACAAGGCTGAGCTTCTGGCCTTTGCCCTTCCAGCGCTATCCCATCCAGCCGGCAAAAAGGGAGAGGATACCCTTCACCCTTCACGTCCCGGCCTTTCCTGCTGAGTTGCTTAATGAGGTGGCACTATGAGCATCCAGGGTATCGACCCTGAACGCTGCAACGGCTGTGGTATCTGCATCGAAAGCTGCCCCGCCGATGTCCTATATTTGGGGGAGAGGCGTCCTCCCTGGGCCGGGGGCTGGGTTGCCCAAATCCGCTACCCTGGCGACTGCCACAGTTGTCTACTCTGTAAGATGGACTGCCCTCAGGATGCCATTCAGGTATCCGCTTACCTGGAGGTGCCCCAGGGCTGGTTCCCCTACCCGCTTCCCCCTTCCCCATCGTCACCAAGAGCTGAAAGTCGTTAGCATAGAGAGGAGTTAAACATTGGACAACCCCGCTGAGATCAAGGAAAAGCTGGCCAAGGCCTGCCGCATTCTGTACCATCAGGGCTGGCGAGAGACCTACGAGGGGCATATCAGCTACCGGGTTCCCGGCACCGACACGGTGTACATCCCCGCCCACCGTCACAGCGCTGAGACCATGGCCCACCTGGGCAACATGGACGCCGATGGTATAACGGTGGTCTATCTGGATGGGCGGGAAACGGGGTTGGAGGAGCCGGTTTCAGAGTACGTCATCCATACCGAGATCTACAAGGCCCGTCCCGACGTCCTCAGCGTTTGCCACTGTCACCCCTTCTTTGCCACCACCTTTAGCTGCACCAAACAGGAGCTACTGGCTATATCCCGCCACACCGCTCTCTTTCCGGGCGGGGTGCCCCACTTCGACGCCGGGCCGCAGTTGGTGCATCTGGTGGAGCAGGGCCAGGGGCTGGTCAAGGCCCTGGGGCAGAGAATGGCCGCCTTCATTCGGGGGCATGGTATTGTCACCGTGGGCAAGGGCGTCGAGGATTGTCTATTTCGAGTGGATTGGCTGGAGCTGGCCTGCCGCACCCAGTTCGTCGCCTCTCAGATGGGGGAGCTGAATCCCTGGACATGGCCAGAGATGGCCGCCGGCCACTTCGTCAACGAGGTTCAAGGTCCCGCCTATTGGCGCTACTACCTCCAGTTGGGACAAGAGAAGGGCTGGTGGTAGACCCCCTCCCCGGCAAATAGGTGATGGGCACTATCTTCCTGGTGCGGCATGGGGAAAGCACCTGGAACGAGACGGGCCGCTACCAGGGCCGCATCGATACCGAGCTGTCTATTCGGGGCCAGGAGCAGGTGGCTCTGATAGCCCAGCGTCTTCGGACCGTGCCCGTGACGGCGGTCTACGCCAGCCCCCTGCGGCGAGCCCTGCATACGGCCATCAATGTCGCTCTGCCCCAGGGGTTGGAGGTTCAGGTGGAACCGGACCTGACTGAGATAGACCACGGCCTATGGTGCGGGCTGCTGAAGGAGGAGGTAGAGAAGCGTTTCGGGCCGTTGCTGGAGATGTGGTACCGGGCTCCGGCCCAGGTTCAGATGCCCGGTGGAGAGAGTCTGGAGGTTGTGCGCCAGAGAGCCATGTCCGTTCTGGCTCGCATTCAGTCCCAGTACCCCCAGGAAGGAACGGTAATCTGTTCCCATGACGCCGTTATCCGAGTGATACTTCTCTCTGTTCTGGGCATGGACTTGAACCAGTTCTGGTCCCTGAGTCTGGAAAACGCCTCCCTCTCCGTGCTGAGCTTCGGAGCTGAGGGGACGCGGCTGCTTGCCTTTAATGATACCTGTCACCTGGGGCAGCACCGCTCAAGCGCTATGGATCAGGCTTTATAGCCTTTCAAACCTCGGCCCTGAGAACGGAGCGCTGCACCTTAAAAAGGTGATCGGTGCCCTTTCTGGCTAGCGAGAGTATGGCGAGCACCGTCTCCTGGGAGAAGGGTCTGCTCTCGGCGGTGCCTTGAATCTCCACAAATTCGCCCTGGCTGGTCATGACAATGTTGAAGTCCGTCTCCGCCCGACAGTCCTCTTCGTAGCACAGATCCAGGAGGAGTTCCCGGTCCACCACGCCGACACTCACGGCGGCGACGGCAGTGCGTAGCGGCATTCGGGGCAGCGCCCCCTGGACAACCAGGCCGTGCATCGCCTGAGAAAGGGCCACATAGGCGCCGGTGATGGCGGCCGTGCGGGTACCGCCGTCGGCCTGGAGGACATCGCAGTCCACCACCAGGGTTCTTTCCCCCAAAAGGTTTAGATCGGTGACCGCCCGTAAGGAGCGGCCGATGAGACGCTGGATCTCGTGGCTGCGGCCCGTGGTGCGGCCGGCCTCTCTGGGGGTGCGCGTCAGTGTCGCCCGCGGCAACATAGAATACTCGGCGGTGACCCATCCTTTCCCCCCACCGCGCAGGAAGGGAGGAACCCGCTCCTCCACGGTGACCGCGCAGACAACCCGCGTCAGTCCCAGCTCGATGAGCGCCGAACCCTCGGCATGAAGGAGATAACGAGGTATGATGCGCACCGGGCGGAGCTCATCAGGTGCCCTGCCATCGATTCTTGCCACCCATTACCTCCCTGCTAGGTTCGGCCAAGGCCAGTATACCACCTGGGGGGTGCCAAAACAACGTGTGGTCCATGGACTGTTTAATATCACCTTGAAATCACCCCCAAACCCCCGTCAGCAACAAAATGTCGCTTTCCTCTCCTTCCCGGAGAGGGGGTCGGGGAGTGAGGTCCATCCACTCTCGGGGGTAAGCCTATTGTGAAGACCTCGCTGATGGCATAAAATGCGAGGCGAAGTATATGTCGGGATAGGTAGAGACGCCGTTTAGCGAAGGAGGAGAATCAAGAATGGAACTCGAGCGGGAGATGTTGCGGGAGCGGGAAGAGGAGCCCCAGGAGTACGAAAGATGGGTCTACGTCAATCGGGATGATGAAAAGGCTCACATGGCCAAGCTGCCGCGGGTCATCCACTGTGCCGATGTGCCGGGGGTGGCCAGCCCCAAAGGAACCTCCGCCGATAAAAAGGGCGGCCCGTCGCGCAAGGGTCGGGCGGTCTTCATCCCCTGGCGAAGGGGAAAGTGGGAGGAAATGCACTTCCCCATCTACACTATGGAGGCCCACGGCCATGCCGGTAAACCCGTGGGGCCCGACTACAAAGTGGGAGCCTCGGGCTGCCACCGCCACTGGATGGAGGCCTGCTTCATTCGCCCCAGCGGCGCTTACATCGAAGAGCAGGACGGCGTCCACTACGAATGCCAGGGGGAGGGGGTGCTGTGTGTCCCCACCTACTCCATCCACGGCCACTTCTTCAAGGAACCCCCCACCAAATTTGGCCTCACCGTCATCTCCCATATCTTCGAATATCTGGGCCTGGCCGACATGGAGCTTTTCGACATAGACGAGACCTATCAGCGACGGGGAAAGCCCCTGGGCGACTTCCATATCATCCAGGAGATGCAGGACATCATCTATGCCCGCCGAGCCGTTACCCGGTGGGACGGAGGGGAACCCAAGACCATCTACGATCGCTACCTGAAAGACATCCCGGACGAGAACCGCTGGCGGATGCAGGCCCAGCGCTGGATCCCCGCCGATACCGTCCCCTGGGAGAATACCTGCCAGGGAAAGATAAGGTACATCGTGCATCCCTGGAGCAAATCGGTGCTGCGAACCCTGGACTGCTTCCAGCAGGAGATCCCCCCTGGGGGCTACACAGGCAAGCATCGCCACCTCTACGAGGAGCTCCACTGGATAGATTCTGGCGAGGGCTACATCATCCAGAACGGGGTGCGCTACAATTGGAAGGCCGGCGATCTGGTGTGTATCCCCATCGGGGTCACCCACCAGGAGTTCAACACCTCAGATCAGCCGGTCAAGATTTGGGGGGTTCACCCCCGGGTCTACATGTGGATCGGTTACGGCGGCATCGAGCAGTTTGAGAACGCCTCGGACTACAAGCCCTAAGGTTCCCTCATGTCGCTTCACTATCCAGCTTGTTGAGACGTTGAAATGCCGTCACTACCTGCGGATCCCACTGAGTTCCCGCACCCTCTTTGAGCCTCTCCATCGCCTCTTTTGACGAGAGGGCGGGCTGCCCAGGGCGTTCTGAGGTCATCGCGTCATAGGCATCGGCGACCGCCAGAATGCGCGCTCCCAGGGGTATGGCAGCGCCTTTCAAGCCGTGGGGGTACCCGGTACCGTCATACCGTTCGTGGTGGTGCTCGACTAGGGGAATAACCTCGGCCAAGAAGCCCAAGAACCGCAGCATCTCTACGCCCCTAATCGCATGGAGTTCCACCTCTGCTCTCTCCTGATGTTCCAGGGGCCCTCGCTTGAGCAAGACGTTATCTGGAATCCCTATCTTGCCTATGTCGTGGACGAGCCCCGCAATCTCCAGGTTGCGCGAATCCTCGGGAGCCAGTCCCAGGGCCATCCCGATCCTTTGGGCGAGCCGGGCAACCCGCTCGGAGTGCTGCTTCGTGTAGGGATTTCGGCTTTCCAACGCCAGGACAAGCGTCCGGACAGTGTTAAAGAAGGCTTGTTCCACCTCCTTCTTGCTTCTTTCCAGAGAAGTCGCATATTCTTGGACGCTTTTCTGAACTGCCTCAAGCTCTATAGCGTTCCTCCTCGCCTGGTGCAGCAGCAAGGCATTGTGAATGAGCAACGACGCTGGGTTTTGAATAGTGAGCAGAAAATACACATCGTCCACCGAGTAACCCAATGGCGGCAGCTTGTGGCTCAATATGAGCATTCCCACGTCGGTTTCACCCCTGAAAAGAGGCACGAAGAAGGCCACACCCGCCTGAGGGGGAGCCTTATTCGGGAACTGATGCTCGGGGTCATCTCTTACGGCGCGAGCCCAACCGATGACCAGACGTTTTAGAGCCACGTCGTCCTCGTATATCCCAGAGGCGGCGGCGATTACCGAAGGCTTCTCTCTGTCAACGACGAAGGCGCAGGCCCCATCAAGTCCTAAGAAACGTCTGACGCTTGAAGCAAACCCTCGCAAGACTTGCTCAAGCTCCGTCTGTGACGAGAGCTCCATGACGAGACTGGAGGCGGCTTCCCGATAATCGTATCTACCCTTGCTCATCCGACGCTGAACCAGTTGCTGGATTTTGGCACTGACCGGAGGCAACAGCAGCGCACTGTGAGATACTACCTGGCTAACCACCACATCGATGTCCAGAAGGTTCTTCACCAGGATCACATATCCCAGAGAAAGAGGCAAAAGAACGAGACCAATAACGCTTATATAAGGCGGGACGAGACCACTCAAGCCCAAGGCATTCGGCAACACAGCGAGGATAACAAAAGGCAAGAGGCTAATGGCAGCAGCGACCGCGACGATCTTTATCTGCTGCTTATACCTGCCGAAGGAGGCAGTCAAGTAGCTGTGGGTGATGAAGCCAATCACCAAGAGGAAACCCGTTGCCAGATTCCAAAGGAGCACCGGCCGAAACCAGGTGTAGAACGCCGAATCTTGGTACCCAACCCATGCATACACCACTAGGAGGAGCACAGGGGGAAGATAAACGAGGTCCGTGATGTCCTTACCCAGTAGTTTGATTCGCTTCTCCGCCGGAAACTCGAGGAAAAAACGCACCATGAGCCAGGGGGCTAGAAACCCGTTCACGGCTTCCAGGGGCCGTATCTCAAGCCAGCCACGCAGTGGTAACAAGGATACCAGTGGGGCAACGGCAACACTGAGACTCATTAGGAAAAGCCATAGGGCTATACGTGATTGCGGCTTCCTGAGCAGAGAAACGAACCCCACCGTCCAGAAGGCGGCACCGACAACGAACATGGCAATAGACTCTTGCCGCGCTCCTGCAGGGACCGGACCGGTGGTTGTCGCAGTCTCCTTGGCCTCACCGACGCCATTCACGACTTTCAGGGATCGAACGCGTGATGCGCCGATATAGCCCAAGCCACCGCTGACTTCCTTTGGGCTTAGCCCGTTTACGGCTATGACCTCGTCTCCCGACCTTATGCCGTCGCGACCGGCGGTACCGGATTCGCTTAGCTGACCGACATACCACTTACCATTTCGCAAGACAAGGTCAACGCCAACGTAGGAAGTCGTGAGGGTCAGGACGAATATAGCAACGAGGCCGACGCCAACAGTACCCCCGACAGCTAGTAGCAGCCAACTGGCTACCTTTTCCCATACCGTCTGGGACAGAGAAAGAGGGGGAGAAACAGGGTATGCATCCATGATTGCTTTGCTTTAGCTACCCAGGGTCAAATACTTAGCACTGCCTGCAGAGTCTGCCTGATAGAGTCTGAAACTGCTTTCAGCGACTGAATTGCCTTTTGCTTGTAGAGCTCGGCCCGAATTACCGAATAGTGGATGGCTCCGCAGCGCTGCAATATTTGGGATACCCGTTGTTCTTCGCGTGGCTCCATGGGGATATCTTGACCATAAAGATCCGTCAACCACTTGCGATCTTCAGGCTCGGCGTGGCTGAAGGCAAAGATAACCGGTAACGTCTTTTTCCTCTTGATAAGGTCACTCTTCGCCGACTGTCGGTCTTGGGTTGACTCCGTGTCGTTCATGATCTGGGCGGCCATACCCAGGTTGCGGCCAAAAAGACCATAAGAATCCACCGTCTTTTCATCGGCTCCTGCCACGACGGCACCCATCCGGCAGGCGCACTCCATCAACGACCCCGACTTCATCTCGATCATTTTGAAGTATTGGCTTTCGCTGACAAAGGGCTTTGATTCCCATGCGAGGTCGTAGTGCTGACCGGCACAGGCGGTAGCGCCCAGGGAGGCTATTGTTTCAGTAGCTCGGGCGATGGTGAAGTCGTCAACTCCCTTCAGCCTCAAGCGCGCTACTGCCCCGTAAGCCAGCATAAGCAAAGCCGTGGCCGCATTTAGGGCCTGAGCCTGTCCGTGTTTCCGCCATAGGGCCGTTTTGGCGTCCCGGTCCTCAAGGTCATCAAACACATCCAGGGCGGCAGCAAAGAATTCGATGGCCGCCCCCGCCGGTACGCCTCGTTCCAGATGCCCCCCCAGTAACTGATAGATGATAAGAGTTAAAAAGGAGCGACGCAGCGATAGAGATTCCCCTGCCTGGGCCTGAATCGCCTCCAGAAGAATATTCCGTAAGCCTTTGTTCTCTTTTACCAGGCCCAGCGTGACCTGGATCTCCCGAAAAACGACGCCGCTTACTTCCCTGAGGTGGGCTTTCGGTTCCGTGGCAACTTTGGCAAAGCCTACTACTTCCAGGCGCCTATGACCACCACCAATCGAGAGTGCCGGCTTCTGCTTTCAGAACTAGCGTGCCGTCGGCTTGGACTCGAAAGTGCGCCTGCTTGATGGCGGTTCTTTCCTTTGCACTCAGCTTGAACTGAGCCATCACCTCATCAGGTTTTGACCCAAAGCGGTCTTTCAAGTCCTTGTCAGAGTGCAGCCCGGCCACCAGATGTTTTATTGCCTGTAGACTCATGTGACCCTCCTCCTTTTTTTGATTTACCCGCGTCTTGCAAGCTTAATCTAGTACACATGTTTATCACGATTTTGTTACCTTGTCAATACTTTTGTGGGGGAAAAATTGCTGGGCCCCAAAAATAAGAGAGCCGGCCCACTGGGAGGGACTGTACTAGTCTCCTGTCTTCGAAATTTCTTGAACAATCCGCTCCTCCTTCGACACGCTCAGGATGAGCGGGGAAGAAGGGTTTCCCCGCCTTGCATAAATGCCTAATCGATAAGAAGAATCACCTCTCCCTTGATGGGAGAGGTCCGGGTGAGGGTGAAATTGAAGCCCCCTCACCTTAATCCTCTCCCACAGAGGGGCGAGGAAATGTTTAGACTTCTACGCAACCAAGTACTAGCCCTATTGTGGAGCGGGAGACGGGATTCGAACCCGCGACAACCTGCTTGGAAGGCAGGGACTCTACCAACTGAGTTACTCCCGCTTAATACTTAGGGTAGCACACGGCTAAGAGCATATCAATCTTTGTCGCCACCTCACCGGTAAAGAGACTGTTTAATATCGCCTTGAAATCACCCCCAAATATTATCTTTTTTAAGCAATCTCAATTGATCAGCGTAGCCTCCAGCGAGGAGCCAGATAGCCCACCAGGTACAGCCCCACCCCCAAACCCAGGAAAAGAAGGTAGTTCCATCCCGTATGATAGAGAATGATCGAAACTGCCTTCAGCATGGCGGCCAAGAAAGCATCTTCCTGCCCCTGAGCCAGAGCAGCCACCCTCCACCCCCCTAAAACGGACAACGCCAGCAAAGGAAAGCTGGCCAAGGTGAAGCCCACCCCCAGGGACTTTCCCCACCCAGGCTCAAGAACAATGACAGCCAGCCCCAGGAAAGCAGCTACCGCAGACACCCAGAGAAGAACCCGGCCCAGGAAACGATGCCCCTGGTAGCTCAAGATTCCTGCCAAAGACCAGAACACGGGATTCTTGCTGGCCACGGCGTCCCGCCCAGAAGGAGACGATAGCCTCCCTTGGTAAACGCCACCGGCCGCCTCGTGGAGGATGTAGTCCCTTAGCTGGATAGGTGTTTTGCTAGCCGCCTCCTGGGGTTCCAGCCACACCTCCAAAGGGAAATCGGGCACGAGGAAAGGGTCCTCTGGCCGGGGCGAGGATTCGAGCTGGGTCCGAACTTGAGCTACCACCCCGTCTATTTGGGACACCTCACCGATGACGAAGGCAGCCAGGGGCTGGGCAACCGGAGGGGAGGTCAGGAGAAACAGGTTATAAACCAACAGGGCGGGGACAAGAGCCAATGTGAAAAAGAGGGTAGCCAAGGCGCCGCCAGCCCCGGCCGTCGGGCTCGATTCTTCCCCCAGTACCATTAAAGGTGGCCCATTCCCTCCCTCTGCCGGGGCTCCCGCTCGGGCATAATGAGGCCAGCTATTACCGTCAGTATCGGAGACAAGCTGGTAATCACCAGCGCCCAGTAGAGAGAGCCGGTGGTCTGATACAGGAGCCCGGCCAGGATGGGGCCGATGGTGGAGCCAAAGGTAGTCATCGTTCTCAAGAACGCCACCGCCACCGCCACCTCCTGGGGCTTGGCGCCCGGCAACTCATAGGGCATGCTATGGATAATAGGGTTGAAAAACCACGAGAAGCCACCGCTAAAGGTAAAAAGGGCCAATAAAAGCACGTTGCCGGTGGAGAGCATCCCCAGGGCGAAGAGAAGGATGAAAAACCCCGGCAGCCAGATGAGGGGGTTGCGCACCTTTACCCGATTGGCTATCCAGCCCGCGCCCACACTGCCCAGTATGTAGCCTACCTCGTGGACGCTCCACATGAGTCCGGAGATGGTGACCGGCATTCTATAGGCCTCCAGCATGTAGGTAGGCCAGAAAACCATGCGCGCTCCCCAGCCCAGGTTGCATCCCATAGAGCCTAAGCCCAGCAGCCAAAGCATCTTGTGTCGCCAGATAATTCTCAAAGGACTATCTTGCTGGGAGGTAAGGCCTTGCTGAAAGCTGGGAGTGACCCTCTGGCGGCCCACCACCAGCCACACACCGCTCATCACGAGCAGAAGCAGACTGTAGAGATAAAAAGTACTCCGCCACCCTCCCAAGGCAATGAGGAGGAATGGTGTCAACCCGGTGGCTATAGCTAAGGCAATGCCACTGGTGGCTGAGTTAATGCCGGTGGCCAATACCACCTGATGCAGCGGAAACCATTGCTGGATTATGATGGTGCGGGCGGACATACGACCCACCGAGGCGACGACGGCCCCGAAGCGGGGGATGAAAAGTCCCAGGAAGCTTTGGGCCATTCCTTGAAAAAAGGCCAAGATACTGCCGCTGATGGCGGTGAAGAAGGTAACCTTCTTGGGACTGTAGCGAGACAGCCCTGCGCCAAAGAGAATGGCAAAGAGGAAGGTACCCATCCAAGAGGAGGCACCGAGCAACCCCATCTGGAAGGGGGAAAGGGATAGGTCTACCTTCATAGCGGGGAGCATCACCCCCATGGACTGGGAGGATAGCATGGTGGCTAGGTCCACGGCACAGAAGGCCGCCAGAACCACCCAACGGTAGGGAGACGCCTTTGACGGGGCTTCTCGAATTTGGATGGCGGCTTTCCGGCTCATGGAACCAGCCCCCCCTCCGCCACGGGACGGGGACGCGCCTCCGGCACCGATGGCGCGGCCAGGGCCATCCCCAAAGGAGGGATGCAGCTTATGGCGAGAGCCATAAAGAGAGACCCCGTCCCCTGGTAGATAGCACCTATCATGAGGGGCCCCAAAGCCGAGCCCACTGTCATAAAGGTGGAAAGGAAGGCGGTGGCCACCGCCACCTCTCGCGGCTTTACTCCCGGCAGATCGAAGGGCACCGTATACACAATGGGTTGAAAGGTCCAGGTGAACCCATTAAGGAAGGATAGCAGGATCAAAAGGGGCACGGAATCGGTGATAAGGAGGCTGAAGGCGAGGAAGGGCATCGCTATCCCCGGCGCCCAAACGAAAATACGGCGCTGCCTCAGCCGGCTGGATAGGTACCCGGAGACCAGGGCGCTGAGGATATAGCCAACCTCGTGGATGGCCATAATAATGCCGATGAGAGGCAACGGCATGGCGTAGCTTTCTAGGGCATAGATGGGCCAGAAGACTATACGTCCTGTCCAGGTAGCGAAGCACCCCACCTCCCCCAGTCCCAGAATCCACAGCTCTTTGTACCTCAAGGGGGCAGCGATCGGGCTGCGCTCCTGGGAAGCGAGGCGGGCCCGATATTCCGGGGTGATTCGCTCTCGGCCGAAAACGAGCCACGCCAGAGCCAGAAGGAAGAAAATGAGGGCGGTGGCGAAAAAGATGCTTCTCCAGCCGGAGAAAAGAATGAGGAGCAAAGGGGTCAGGGCCAGGGCCGTAATAACGCCCGTGCCGCTGAAGGCGCTGTTGAGCCCGTTAACGAAGGGTATTTCCTGACGGGGAAACCACTGCTGTATGAGGAGGGTCTGGCTGGGCGAGCGGGCAACCAGAACGGCGGACATAGCCAGGCGGCCAACCAGAAGAGTGACGAAGTTTCGCGCCCATCCCTGGAGTAATAGGCTCAGGCCACCGATGAAAAGAGCCAAGGCCATCAGCCTTTTTGGGCTGTAGCCAGAAAGCCAGACACCCAGAGGTATTGACAAAGCGGCACTAATGAGCCAGGCCGCCGAGCCCAGCCAACCCACTTGAAGGGGAGTCAGACCCAACTCTTTGGTCATCTCCGGCAACATCATGCCCAAAGAGTAGGAAAAGAGCATGGTACCGTAAATGGCACCAAAAAAGAGGGCCCCTATAACCCAGCGGTATCTCATTCCCTCTCCGGATCCCATCACTCTCAACCCATATTCATAAACTGGTGACTCGGGTAGCTTCCCGGGCGCGACGGCCTGTTTCAGGGATCAACATGCCAGTGACGAAGTAGAGGCCCGGAAAGATGCAGGTTATGGCCAGGGCGGTGTAGAGGGAGCCCAGCCCCTGATAGAGCACCCCCGCCAGTAAGGGACCCAGGCTGCCCCCGCCCATCATAGCGGTGGCGACAAAGGCGGAGGCCACCGCCACCTCCCGAGGCTTTATCCCCGGCAGCTCGTAGGGAATGGTATGGATGATGGGGTTAAAAAGCCAGATAAGACCGCTGGCCACGGCGAAAAAGGCCAACAGAGGCACCCAACTGGTGACCAGAAGTCCAAAGGAGAAAAGGGGCATGAGGATACCCGGTATATAGATAAGGGGGCGACGGTAGCCCACCTTCTCGGCTACGATGCCGGAAATGAAGCACCCGACGATGTAGCCCAACTGGTGCATGGCCAGAATGAACCCGGAGGTGGTAATGGGCATTTGATAGGCAGCCAGCATGAAGGTGGGGTAGAAGGTGAGACGGGCGGACCAGGCTATATAGCCCCCCAACTGTCCCAACGCCAGGAGCCACAGCTCCCGATACTTCATCACCGCCATCAGGGGCGTTCTTTTTTGGGCCAAGTATCTCGACTGATACTCTTCGCTACGGCCCTCTCGAGCCAAAAGGATCCACAAAAGGGCACCCAGGGCAAAGAGGACAGCATAGGCATACAATGTGTTGCGCCATCCTCCCAGAGCCAGAAGAAGGAAGGGGGTTAACACCACCGCCGTGGCCACCCCGGTACCGTTAAGGGCAGAGTATATGCCGTTGACCAGGGAGATCTCACGGCGGGGAAACCACTGCTGAATAAGAAGGGGCCGGGCGGGCACTTCGGCCACCAGCACCACCACCAGCGCCACGCGGCTGGCCAACAGAAAACCATAGGCCGGGGAAAGGCCCTGGAGGAAAACGAGAACAACGGCGGTCAGGATAGCGCCCCCCACCAGGCGGCGCGGACCGTAGCGGGAAAGCCAGGCGCTAAAGGGAATGGAGAAAAGGGCCCGGCCCAACCAGGCGGCCGCCCCCAACAACCCCGCCTGGCTGGGGGTTACTGAGAGATCCTGGGTGATGGCGGGCAGCATGACGCCCAGGGACTGAAGGGTTATCGGCTCGATAACGTTCAGCCCCCACAGCATACTGATAACTACCCATCGGTACGGAGAGGGCCTCGCTTCCTTCGTGGGGATTGTCATAAGGTGCCTGTCGTGCCCTTTTCTCTCATGCTATGCAAAACACCCTGCTCGCAGAAACGATGAGTTTGTTATAATTGCTTTTGGCTCTTTTGTCAAACCGAATACCAGTCTTGATAGCAGGGAGGTGAGATGTTCTATCGCCTGGGTAGTTTTGTGGTTCGCGCCCGCTGGTGGGTACTCCTCCTATGGGCGGTGATCTTCGGCGCCAGTCTCATCTTTGTCCCCCAGGTATCGGGGGTCCTCAAGGCCGGTGGCTATACAAATCCGGACAGCGAATCAGCACGGGCTTTTGATGTCCTGAATCGGGAGTTGGGGACAAGCCCCAGCTCGCTTCAAGTCGTTTTCAGCAGCCCCTCCCTCCCTGCCACCGACCCCCGCTTCCTTCAGCAGATGGACACGGCTTTAGCCGGCCTAAAAGGTATGAGAGAGGTGAGCGGCATAGAGACCTATGCCTCCTCAGGGGATCCCAGCCTTATCTCCCCCGATGGCACAACGACCTACGCGTTGGTTAACCTCAACGTAGATGCCGATACCGCTATGAATCTTGTACCAAAGCTCAGAGAGGCCATCAAGCCCGTGGAGCTGGAAACACACGTGGCCGGGCCCTTTGCCACCGCCTACGACATTCAAAAGGTGAGCGAAAATGACCTACAGCGGGCGGAAATTTATACCTTCCCCTTAGCTCTGGTAGCCCTGCTCCTCATCTTCGGCGCCTTAGTGGCCGCCGGGGCTCCGGTGGCCATGGGCGGGGTGGCGGTGTTCACCACCCTGGCCCTGATTTACTTCCTGGCCCAGGTCACCACCATGTCCATCTTTGTGCTGAACATGGCCTCCATGCTAGGGCTGGGGGTGGGCATAGATTACTCCCTTTTCATCGTCAGCCGCTTCCGAGAGGAGCTGAATCGGCGGGGGGTGGCCGAGGCGGTGGCCGTGGCCACCGCCACCGCAGGACGGGCGGTCTTCTTCTCTGGGGCCACGGTATTCTTTGGCCTTATGGGGCTCTTGACCTTCAACTCCACGATGCTCCGCTCCCTGGGCATCGGCGGTGGTCTGGTGGTTCTGGTATCCGTAATGGCGGCACTGACCTTCCTCCCCGCCCTCCTCTCCCTACTGGGGAGACGGGTGAACTCCCTCTCCCTCATCCGCATTCCTGCCCAGGGCGGCACATTATGGCACCGGCTGGCCCTGGGGGTGATGAAGCATCCCGTGCTGGTGCTGGTACCCCTCTTCCTCTTTCTTTCCGCCCTGGGCATTCCCTTCCTGAGTGTGCAACTGGGCTCGGTGGATGCCAGCGCCCTACCCCCCTGGGTGGATTCTCGCCGCGGCTTCAACCTTTTAGAAGAGAAATTTGGGGCCGGGGAACAATCCCCTATCCTGGTGGTCGTCCAGTCGGACAAGGGGGTTCTTCGTCCCGAGAACGTGGCCGCCCTTTACGAGTTGGCTCAGGGGATCGCCAAAGAAAAGGACGTGGCCAGGGTGACCAGCCTCGTTACCCTGGATCCTCGGCTGACCAAAGAGCAATACATGGCCCTGTACTCGCAGCCGTCCCAGTGGTCCCCGGAGATAACCAAAGCGGTGAAGAGCCTGGGCGGAGATAAGGCGACCATGCTGCGAGTAGTAATCCACACCAAGCCCATGTCCGGGGAGAGCCAGGCCTTGGTGCAGCGGATTCGACAAATGACGCCGGGAGGCGATCTGAAGGTATCTGTGACCGGCACCAGCGCTATCATCAAGGACGTGGTAGATGGGCTGTACCAGGACTTTCCCCGGGCGATACTCATGGTAGTAGGAATTATCTATGTCGCCTTGTTTCTCCTTTTCCGCTCCGTGGTTCTGCCTCTAAAGGCAGTGTTTATGAACGCCTTGAGCATCATGGCCAGCTACGGGGCGCTGGTGTACATCTTTCAGGAGGGGCACTTTGCCGGGGTGCTTAACTTCACGCCTCAAGGCCTGGTGGAGGCCACCCTGCCCATCCTCATGTTCTGCACCGTCTTTGGCTTGAGTATGGACTACGAGGTTTTCCTCCTCAGCCGAATCAAAGAAGCTTACGACGAGAGCGGGGACAACACGGCCAGCGTGGCCCTGGGCCTGCAGCGCAGTGGGCGCATTATCACCGGAGCCGCTCTCGTTATGGTACTGGTGCTGGGTTCCTTCGCCCTGGCGGACATCGTCCTCATCAAATCCATGGGGGTGGCTTTGGCGCTGGCGGTCTTCATCGATGCTACCCTGGTGCGCGCTCTGGTGGTTCCCGCCACTATGCGCCTCCTGGGAGACCTGAATTGGTGGGCGCCCGCCTTTATAAAGGGGGTGTTACCCCATAAAGGCAGCCTGGAGTAGCATCGTTACCTCCGAGGGCTGTATTCGGGCACGGTAACCATGGGGGGTAGCTCCGTCTCTTCTACCTCCTGGAGCTCCAGATAGAGGCGATCCTGCTCATAGCGAAGGAGCTTCATGCTCAGGTCGGTTCCCTCCAGAAGGCTGACCCTTCTCTGCTGCTCCACCCGCTTCATTATCGCCTGTATGACGCCAAAAGAGCGTCGCCAATGGACGATAAGGGGCAGGTCTCGCTGAACCCTATCCTCCAGGTCCGACTGACCGATGGCTTTGAGTCCAAAGCGCGCCCACATGTCCAAGAGAAGCCCCATCTCCACACCAAAGCCAGAGAAGAAGGGAACCTGCTCCAGAGCACGGCGCCGGCCGCCGTGCTCTCGGCTGGGGGGCTCCACCAGTCCTGAAAGCTGGGGGAAAAACAGGTTGATGAGGGGCCGGGCCACCAGGTGGGCCACCGGGTCGGACTCCCCCTGATAGTAGTCCGAGGGCTGCATGGCCCGCCCGTAAAAGGAGGTAACGTATTGAATGTGCTCCTCCCTCAGCAGGGGCCCCAGGACGCCGCAGATGAAACGGGGATGGATATTCATAATATCGGTATCAATCCACAGCAAGATGTCCCCCTTAAGGAAATAGAGGCTCTTCCACAGGGCGTCTCCTTTGCCGGGACGGCGGGAATACCTTGCCAGGACCTCCTTGTGATAGTAGACAGGCACTCCCCAGCCCCGGGCAATGGGCATCGTCCGGTCGGTGGAGCCGCCATCCAGCACGGCGATCTCATCCAGAAGGGGACAATGTTCCATAAGCTCCCCCTTCACCACGCGGAGGACAGTGCCGATGGTATCCTCTTCGTTGAGGGCGGGCAGTCCCAGGCTGATGGTGAGGCCCTGCTTTCTCTTCAGGTAAAGCAGCTCATCGTAGTCACGGAATTCCCGGCCGTGAAAGGTGTTCTCGGCAAACCACTTGTCCACCTGAGCCGCTACCGGCTCCACCTGAGCTAAGGAAGGGCTGGAATAGACCGGCTCCCGGGTTTTAGTGATGATAACGGCAGCTTGGGTCTGACTCATAATGGCCTCTGGTATGACCCCAAAGAGGGTATCATGCCCATCCAGGGCCGCCGAAGCGCCCATGACCACCAGTTGATGCCTCTTAGCTTCCTCTAGGATGGCCTCCTCCACCGAGGGAGAAGGTACCCTCAGCAGTTGTACGTGCTCCCGTCTTTGGGTTCGAGGTATCAGATCATCGGGCCCCTTTTCTTCAATTTGGGTGGTGACATTCATTACGGTAACCTTTGCCGGGAGGCTTTCGGAGAGGGCCAAAGCCAGCTCCAGGGCCAACTCGGCGTGGGGGCCGCCTCGTACCGGAACCAGGATGCTGCGACAATCTGATATATCCCTTAGCTTCACCACCGCCAGGTGGCAGGGCGGGCTGGCCGCCAGGCGTCGAATGGTGGTGCCGAAAAGACCCTCCTCTTGCTTCCGCTGCCCCATCCACTCCAGGAGAAGCAGGTGGATGCCCTCTTCCGCCACCACTTCCTGAATCCCGCGCCACGCCTCACGAGCAACTCGAACCACCGTTTTAACCTCTATGCCCTCTTTCTCCCCCAAAGGCGCTACCGTGCCCAGGAACTGGCGCTGTGCCCGGGCCTGAAGGGCCCCCAGAGAGAGGTTGCTTCCATCAGGTACCTCCACCACCCCCAGAACCACCACCCGGCCCAGGCGGCGGCGAAAGACGCGGGAAGCAACCGCGAACAGGTCCTCTGCCTGTTCCGGATGAGTGGCCGGTATAAGGATGCGCAACCCTTTCTCGTCGCCCAACGTTACCATCGTTTTATCCGCCCTCGGGAATCTCTTGCAACAGGAGACTGGTGCCCAGAGAATTACCTCGATTGTCGGAGATGGGGAGGCGCTCCATCTGGGGGAAGCAATACACGCCCACCCTCAGTTGATACCTCGCTGAGGTCATGCCCTGAGGCAAGGGTAAATAGCGCTCCTCCTCCACCACCTCCTCAGGCGCCCAGCGGCTGGTGGGGTACTGACCCGCCCTGGGCGGCCCGTCCACCTGGCCGGTCAATCTTCCCGAATCATCCAGGAGGTGCAAGAAAATAGTATAATCCCGCTCCATCTTTTTCAAGGCCCTCCAGTACAAGGTTACCTTCAGCTCCCCCGGAGAGGCAATGCCCTCTGGGGACAGGCGGTAGCCCAGAAGCTCCATATCGTCTCCCATCCTGGCGTAGACCGAGTGAGGCAGGGATGGCTCCCGGTATTCCCGCTGGCCGGGAACAACCTGAATAGAGAATAGGTTTGACAGGCGGCTCACCAGGCGTTCTCCCAGGAAAACCTTGAGGTGAGCTTGGTAGCGGTCCGGCGGCATTCTGACGCTGAGAGGGGAAGCCACGTCATCTCTAACCACCTCCCCCGGGGCCCATTCCCCAGGGGGATAAACCCCTCCTGCTAGAAGCCGGGGGGCCGCATCCCAAAGGCGCCCCTCCCCATCCACCCATTGGATAGCGAAACGATAGTTTTCTACCCCCTTCTGCAGAGCTTGCCAGAAAAGGGTTACCGGAACCCGATCTCCCGGCTGGAAGTTGCCCTCCCCTTTGTTCCAGCCCAGGAGAAGAAGGTCGTCAGCTATTCTGGCGCGGGTGAAGGAGCGCGCGCCCAAAAATTGGAGCGGGGGCGGGGTGGGGTTCGTAAGCCATCGCACCGGGCCCAGGGTCGCTGAGAGGCCGCCGGCCTCGCTCCGGGGAGGGGCGAAGCGAACTGTCACCCAACCCTCTCCCCGGGGCAGGCCGGGGTACAGGCCTAGCCCATACTTGGTGATGACCAGGTCCCCATCTTCCCACAGGCCGGGGGGGTAGCTATCGTCACCGGTCAGCCACCTCCAACTCCGGCGCTGGCCTCGGTCATCGGTGATGGAGAAGGTAATGCGATAGTCGTCTTTAGCGCGGCCTAAGGGCTGCCAGTACAATATGAGGGGCAATTCTTCTCCCGAGCGTATTTCCGATGGGGCAACGTACCCCACCAGCCTCACCTCACCCCCCAAATCTTTGTTGAGAACCTTTTGCGGGGTTACGGAGCGGGCCGCGGCCAGGGCCTGGCTGTCCAAGCGGTAGGCAACAAAGCTGGGTTTGCCATCCATGTCCCGCCCCGTGGCTACCGGTTGCATGGAGGCAAAGGACGCCATTTGCTCCGCAGAAGGGGTCATCCAACGGGGAAACAGGTAGAGGATGTCTCCCGCGGCGGGCAGAACCAGGGTGGAGCGCCCGGTGAAGCGGGAGAAGCCCGTAAACTGTCTCACCTGCTCTGCATGAGGAGCCAAAAAAGCCACTGCCGGGTGGTTGGGCTGCTCCGTGGCGAGGAAGATCCTTTCCGAGCCATTATAGCGCTGGAGAAAGTGAAGCCCATCCACCAAATCGGCGTCGTACTCTTGCAGCACCTGCGGCTCTTTGGCCCACACCTGAAAGAAGTGGTAATAGGTGGATGCAGCAGTAGCTAAGAAGAGGAGAGCCAGAAAAGCGACGGCCATTTTTTGCCCATGAACAACAAAACGTATCGCCACCCTTTGCCACAGCCAGAGGATACCCAGCGCGGGAAAAAGGTACAGGAAGGGAATGATGCCCACCGCCCGCACCAGGTGAGGGCTTTGGCCGGTAATAGCGATAGGAACGAGCATCACCCCTACCGTTATCAAGGCCAGAGCGTGGCGGGGGTCACGAAAGCGGGCTAAGACCAAACCTACTCCGGCGTAAAAAAGGAGAGACGTGACGGGATCAAAGAGGGGACGGCCCGAAAAGTTATACATCCACTGAGGGTCGCCCCTCAAGCTGAACATGGCCAGAGCATTGAGGGAATCGCCCAGAAAGGGACCAAAATCCCCTTTCTCCAGGATGTAACGGATGTCGTTGGTCTGAGAGGTCCGGAGGAGGAAGGACTGAGAATGGGTGACGGCGTACTGGCCCAGAGGGATCAGGGCTACCAACGCCGCGGCAAAGAAAATGATGAGGGAGCGTCCCCTCTCTTTAATAAAGATAGGTTTAAGAAGTGCACTAACAACCACAAACACCAAAAAGGCAATGGGTAGAAAACGGCTGGAGGGATAAGTATAAAGGGAAGCTCCTAAAGCCACCCCACCCCCCAGGGCCGCTATATTGTTCCCCTTATCTATGGCCTCCCAGAAGAGGAGGAGAGCCAACACCTCCAAAAAGAGCAGCGGCCCCGTTTCATATCCCCAGCGGCTGACCAGCACGTGCCAGAAGGAGACGGAAAGCAATCCGGCGCTTATGAGAGCTACCGGCACCCCATAGAGGCGCCGCACCAGGAAGTAGCTTCCCGCCACTACGGCCAGTCCCATGACCACCGAGACTAGCCGCACCGCCAGAACGCCCTTGCCCACCAGGGCTACCGAAAGGGCCACCAGGTAGATAAAAAGAGGCTCCCGTCCGTTATTGCCCTCGAAGAACATAGGGCGCTCCCCCTGGAGCACCCTTAGGGCGTCCATGCCGTTGTAGGCTTCGTCGTACTGAAGGCCGGGGGGAGCGGAGTCCAACTGGTAGAGGCGGAAGAAAGCGGCCACCACCAGGATGACGCCCAATAAGATAAGCTCCTTACGAGACAAGTTCCTTTGCCCCCTGCGATTCTCCAATAGCAATGATACTGTAGGCAGCCCACGGGGGCAATCCCTTCTTATAACCTGGATTCGCTAGGATTTGGTAGGGTGGGTGTAGCGCAGAGGAACCCACCTTTCCTTGGCAGGGGTGGGCAAAGATGTTTCAGGACGTGGGTCGCCGGATGCTCTCAGCGACTGGTGGACTGAGCCTGAACCTGATGAATGAACTGGATTACCGTCCAGCGCTCCTCCTCCGTCAAGTTGGTAGGGTGGGCGTAGCCGCAGCGAAACCCACCTTCACTTGGCAGGGGTGGGTTGCGTTTCACTTCACCCACCCTGACGACTAACAGCGCTAGCTATACTCTCAATAGGGCGGCTACCAAGATATCCTCGTCTATATCTTCCCAGTGTATTCCGATACCTTTGCCAATCAGCCGCCATTTCTTTTTCTGTTCGTCGGTGGCATGCCGCAGCCTGGTGAACCACTCAAGAGGCACACTGATTTCCCTTCCGTCCAAGAGGCGGACATGCATCATGTCGGCATCAAACCATACATCAGAAGCCATCGCTTCTAAAGTCCTACTGACCGAAATATTCATCTCATCTCCCCTTGAGAATATTCACATTCTCCACGATTAAATTCCTTATTTCGCTCAGTTCTCTTGCGCTATACCCAATCGATTTTGCAAGCTGCACCGGTTCAAGCCAAAATTTAGCATATTTATCCTCGGACTCAACATGAATATGGACAGGTTCGTCACCCTCGTTGCTGAAAAAGAAAAACCGAAATTTCCCAAGCCTTAACACTGTTGGCACAAAATAATTATACCTCACCAGTGCAATTGCATATAGCGTCCCCAAAAGGACTGAAGTTTGTGAGGTGGGTTTCGTTTCACTTAACCCACCCTACCGGACTATTGAGCCTGAACCTGATGAATGAACTGGATTACCGTCCAGCGCTCCTCCTCCGTCAAGAGCTTGCGGAAGGGAGGCATGTTGCCTAGGCCATTGGTGATGAACCAGAAGAGTTGGCCCTCGGTACGAGAACGCACGCGTTCGCTGGCCAAGTCTATGGGGGGCGGTGTGTTGGCCTGAACAAAGAATCCAGACACCACGCCGTCGCCCCTCCCTTTGGGGCCGTGGCAGGCAGAGCAATTCACCTGGTACAGGCGCGCCGCCCTCTCCAGGCTCTCTTTCCCCGGAGGCACAGGATTGGTGAGCGCCGTCGCTTCGCTCAAGGTATAGCTTCGTTCCCCTCCCGTCACGGGCACAGCGCCCGCAGGGGAATCCAGGCGGGGAGGTTCTTGAGAGCGATAGGATATCTGGTAGTGCATCTCCCGCATGATGTCCACCCGGTAAGCGCCAGTGGGGGTACATCCTAATAATAGCACCAGGCCCCCCGCCAACCATAAAAGGCGACGACCGACCAAGGGGTGGGTGATGTTTCCCAGGGCGTTCATATCTTCGCCGCTGCCCCCGGCTCCCACTTCACGTCCACGGCTCCCGCCTGTCGCAGTCCCCGATCCACCTCGTTCAGGCGCTCCTCGGGGCAGGCTACCATTACACCTATGTAGCCATCGCTAATACGAGGGTCATATATCTTGGGGAGACGCGACGGCAGACGCGACTCAAATACGATGCCCAACACGGTGAAAAGGATGGCGCCCAAAAGGGTGCCTTCATAGGTGATTATGGTCATAGGGGGCAGGGAAAGAATGGGCTTACCCCCGGTGACTATAGGGTAGGACACCTGAGTGCCGATGTTGAGAAGGATGGCTACCGCGAACCCCAAGGCGGCCCCTACGAAGGGAAAGATGAACAGGCGGTGTTTGATATGGCCCTCCCCGAAGGCTCCCTCGGGATAGGGGCTCCCGGTAAGAACCTCAAACTCCTCGCTGGAGAACTGGGAGCGGCGCAACCAATCTACGGCCTCTGCCGCCCCGTCAGCATCTCTAAATAAGCCTAGAATTCCTCTCCTGGCCATGACCACAACCCCCCATCAAACTATTCTTCTCGCACCACCGCCGGAACTTTTCTTCGCCCCACCTCGATCCGAGTGCTGAACACCTCCCCCTCCTTGACGTCGTAAATGGGCACCAAGGGGAAGAACTTGGAAAAGAGGAGCACCCCCAAAGCCACCACAGCGAAGGAGGCGGCGATGATGGTTATCTCTACGGCACTGGGACGATAAGTATACCAGTCGAAGGTGAACACCTGTTTCCGCGCCAAACCGGGAACAAAGATGAGAAAACGCTCCAGCCACATGCCGATATTGACCGAGAGAGAGGTCAGGAACATGAGAGGGACGCTGCGTCGCACGCCCCGGAAGAGCCACAGCGGCACCGGAATGAAATAAGCCGTGAGAAGGAAGGTGATGAAGAAGTAGCTCCAGGGCGGCGTGAATACCTGCATCTCCCGAAGGGCAATTTCAGCGGATTCGCCGCTATATAAGGCGAAGAGAAACTCCATGAAGAAGAAATAGAGCCAAGCGGTGGACACCACCAGCATCAGACGCCCCAGGGCATCGAAGTGCTCACGGCGAATGTAGTCCTGCCACCCAAAGACCCAACGCATTAAAGCCAGGAGAGTGACCACGGCGGCGACGCCCGAATGCACGGCGCCGATAACGAAGTAGGGAGCGAAAATGGTCACGTGCCAGCCGCTAACGGCCATGGTCATGCCAAAGTCCCAGGATACGATACTGTGCACCGATACGAATACCGGTAGAATGAGGGCCGATAGAAGGATGCCTCCCATTACCTGCAACCGCCATTGACGGGCCGTCCCCCGAAAGCCTAGCGAAATCACCGAGTAGAGAGTGTGCCGCCAGCCCGTAGTGTGGTCTCGGGCCGCGGCCAGGTCCGGCAGCAATGCGATGTAGACGAAGAGGCTGCTGCCGGTAAGGTAGGTAAAGATGGCCGCCGGGTCCCAAATCAGGGGAGAGCGGATGTTGGGCCAGATGCCCCGGGCGAAGTCATAAGGGAATATCCAGTAAAGGGCTCGCCAGGGCCGGCCTACGTGGATGATGGGGAAAAGGGCGGCCGTGGCCAGGGAGAAAACCGTGAGCACCTCCGCCGCCCTGGTGGCCGGACGCCGCCACTCGGCGTGGGTCAGCCTCAGAATGGCAGAGAGCATGACCCCAGCATGGCTGATACCCACCCAGAAGACGAAGGTGGTGATAAACGCCCCCCACATCACCGGCCAGTTCAGACCAGTGAGACCCAAACCCACGTAGAAGAGATAGCCCATTGCCCCCGCCCCCCCCAGGACTACCATCCCCAAGGCTCCCAGAACCAGCCAGAACCATATAGGCGTCTTGATTACCCCCCGCAATAGGTCCTGGTTGATCTGAGGGAAGCTAGTATCCCTTCGTTCCTGCACCGCGCCTCCTGATAGAGAACCCACAAAACGTCACCGGGTCACTCCGGCTTGCCCACTACCGATACCCCTTTGCGCAAGAAAAGCCGCTCCACTCTCAAGTACAAACCCTCTTTCACCTCCCAGATCGCTATGGGTGGTATTAACCGAGCGGCCAACACGTAAAATAACACAGCCCCCGCTACCAGCCCGACTACCATAAGGATGTCAACCCCGTCCGGTAGCCGGGTCGCCGGCACTTGCTCCAGGATATGGGCAGCACTCTCTTCTACAGAATAAGCGGACACGTAAATTCGTATCCGGTCAAAGAGGGTGCCCACCAGGATGCTGGTAGCCGCCAGGGTAGGGCCAAGGATGCTCTTCCGCGCCGGGTTCCACAACAGGATGAAGAAGGGCACGAGAAAATTAAGGGAAAAAGCCAGTACGAAAGGCACCCGGTACGGCCCCACCATGAGTAACTGGAGCAGTGTCTGCTCTATGGGCAGACGGCCATACCACATGGTTAGGAACTGAGCAAACCAGAAATAGAACCACAGCAAGGAGAGAGCAAAGAGCACCTTGCTCAGGGCCCAGAACTGGTCACGTCCCAGGTACGGCTGGCCCTCTGCCCGGCGCCAGAGATACATGGCTACTACGGTGACCGCGACCGCAGATTGGAGGCCGCTAAGGGCGTGAAAGGGAGGAAAGATGGCGTCCTTCCATCCGGGCACTATGCTCATAGCAAAATCGGAGCTGAACAGGGTATGTACCAGGACAAAAAGCATAAGATAGAAGACGCCCAGGAGCACCAAACCCCCTCGTTGGACTCGCCACTGGCGCTCCGTGCCTTGCCAATGGGAAGCCAACCAGGCGGAGACACGCTGACGAAAGCCGGTGGCTCCGTCCCGGGCGGCGGCCACATCGGGCAACACGCTGGTGTAGAGGAGGGCCAAGCCGCACAAAACGAGGAGTGCCCAGGCCAGGGTATCCCACACGTGAGGTGCCCCCCAGGGCCATTGCAGCCAAACAGTGGACCGCCCTTGAGCGGAAGGAACCAGGGCCAAGAGGGGTAGAAAAAGGAAGAAATTAAGAACGCCCACCACAGTGAAAAGCTCGGCGGCACGGGTCACGGGCCGTCGCCAATCAGCCTTGGTCAGCCTCAAGGCTACGGCTACCAGTGGCGCTCCTTGGGTAATGGTAAGCAGATAAGCGACGGTGGCAGCGTAGTAACCCCACACCGACCGCTCATGGAATCCCCCCTGAAGCCGTATGATAAGACCCACTACCCCGGCCCCAAAAAGAACCGTCAGCACCCCCACCAACAGCCAAAAGGAAGGTGATCGCCCTCGGCCCCCCCCCAAGAGATGTCTGGTGACCTCCTGGGAGGATGCCAAAGGCCTCCGAACCTCAGGATGCTCTGCCACCCGGCACCACTTTCTTCAGGTATACCACGCTGGGCTCCGTCCCCAGCTCCTCCAGCAGCCGGTAATGTCTTTCGTCTTGAACCATACTGGACACCCGGCTGTTGGGGTCTTTAAGGTTGCCAAAAACCAGGGCATTGGTGGGACACGTTTGGACACAGGCGGGCTGGACTTCCCCGTCCCGCAATACCCTCCCCTCCCCCTTGGCCTGGCGCTGGGCACGATGAAGGCGATGGATGCAGAAGGTGCACTTTTCCATTATACCCCGAGGACGCACTGTGACGTGGGGATTAAGGTAATTGGCCATGACGGGGGGCCACTGATGCTCCACCCAGTTAAAGAAACGGGCGTTATAAGGGCAGTTGTTGGCGCAGAAGCGAGTACCTATACATCGAGGATAGATCTGCACGTTGAGCCCCTCCCTATTGTGGTAGGTGGCATAGACGGGACAGACTGGTTCACAGGGGGCATTGCCGCATTGTTGGCAAAGTAGGGGCAGGAAGCGAGCCTTGATGTGGGGGTACTCACCCTCCCAATAGCGTTCGATGCGGATCCACTGCATGGGCCTACGGCGCTGAAAGGATTCCTCGCTGCTCAGAGGGGCATTATTCTCCACCTGGCAGGCAACGACGCAGGCCTGGCAGCCGGTGCAGCGATCCACATCCACCACCATACCCCATTTGTACTCTTCGGACAAGCCGCCGCCTCCTATCTGGTTACCTGAGCTTCGGGCACGATCTCCGTGCCCGGCAACTGGGTGGGGGTTACAAATCCTTCCAGCTTAGCCAGCTTGACGCGCTGCCCCGTCTTCCTGATCCTTACCCTGGTGGCAGCCCAGGCCAAAGACCCATTATCGCTATCCTTGGGAAGGGAAATCAAGGACAGGGGATTAGCACCTCTACCCTGAGCATAGCGGCCGTAAGCGTCATGGCCTTGACCCATAGGCATAGCTACCACCCCCGGAGGGATAGCGGGATGCAAATAGAGAAGGGCTTCCACCACCCCCACCGGCGACTCCACGGCCAACACATCCCCTTCCTGTAGGCCCATCTTCTGAGCCGACTGAGCGTTCATTTCCACCCAGGTCTGCCAGGCTACCGTGGTCAAAGGATCGGGCGTTCCCTGAAGCCAGGGGAGGTGAGCTCCCCGGCCATCGCCAAGGGAAATAGAGGGGAAGAGTATAAGATGGAAGTCTCCCTCCCCGCTGAAAGAGGGCAGCCGCGGCTCCCGGGGCAACACCGGAGCCTTGGTGGTCTGTTGACCCCCCCGGGCGGTAGTGTCCCACCAGCCACCCCTTTGCAACAAGCCTATCCAGAAGGACTCGAAGTCAGCGGCCCTTACCGAGCCACGCTGATGCAAGCTTTTCGCCCCCTCCCAAAGCATGTCTCTAAATGTACTCCAGGGCAGGGCGCGCTCTGTCTCACCGCCCAATCCTTGAGCCAGGGCAAGGAGCACGTCAGGGAAGCTACGGGTATCTCCCACCGGGTTGACCACCGGTTGCTGCCATCCTATCGTCTCAAAGCCGGGCCCCGGATTGGGCACGCTATTACCCCATTCCTCCAGATAAACATGTCCCGGGAGGATGAGGTCTGCCTTCGCGGTAGTTTCGTCCATGAAGCTAGAAAAACTGACGATGTAAGGCACCCGGCTCAAGGCCGAGGCGAACTGAGATGGCAGACCGTAAACGGGATTGGCGTTTCGGGTCAGGAGCAGATTTACGGGCCGGGGTTGCCCGGTTCTCAGACGCTCCTCCAGCCCTACCCAGTCGGCCAGGGAGTTGTACGAGGCGGGCCCCACGTCTGGGATAGCGGGAGAAGGATTGTTGAGGACTCCACCCCGTTGACCGACACTCTCGACGAGGAAGTTCAGGGCGAAAACCGCCGAAAGATTGAAAAGACCGTTGCTCTGGGCGGCAGCCGGGCCGCCCCCTATAGCCAGGCTGGGACGCTGCTGGGCAAAATCCCGAGCCAGCCGAGTGATGTCCCGGGCAGGGATGCCGGTGATGGTGGATGCCGCCTCAGGCCGAAAAGATTCTAGCGCCCCGACTCCCGCGCCGCCAGTCATAGCCTGGGCCACCTGGGGGCTGGCCAAACCCTGGGAAAGGATAACGTAGGCCAGGCTCAGGGCCAGTACCCCCTCCGTCCCTGGCTTGATGGGAATCCACTCATCGGCGCTGGCAGCGGTGGTGGAGAAGCGAGGACTTACCACCACCAGGGTCCCCCGCCGACGATTACCCTGTCGAAACTGCCCGTAGCCGACACCGTAGGCCACGGGAGAGAGCCATGTCTCCAAGAAGTCGGCCCCAAAGGAAAGCAGGAACTGGGTATTCTCCAGATCAAAATGGGGAATCAAGTCCTGGCCAAAGGTGCGCTGCAAGGATGTTGTCAGCGTCGTCGGCTCCATAGGCTCGTAGACCAGGTGCTGGCCGCCGAAGGCCCTCAGAAAGCGTTTCACCAAAAGAGCCAGGTGACCGTCCACCGGGTCGGTGACCATGAGAAGGGTATCGGCCTGTCCTTTACCCTGCAGCTCCTTGAGACGAGAGAGAAGTAGGCTAAGCCCCTCATCCCAGCTTATCTCCTCAAACTGGCCGGAGCCCCGCTCCCCCACCCGCCGCCGGGGCCCCCGAAGTCGGTCGGGGTGATAGAGGGCTTGCAACCCCGCCTGACCGCGAGCGCAGAGTTTGCCTCTATTGATAGGGTGAAGGGGGTTACCCTCGATCTTCTTGGCCCGCCCCTCCATGACACGCACGATTGTTCCGCAACCCGCTGGACACTGTCGGCAGACGCTGGCGTACCAGTTGTCCGCCCCCGCCACCAGGTCCTCCGGCATCTTGACCGGGCTCTGAATCAGGAACTCATCTTGAGGGGTGCTGCAGGCAACGAAGGCCACTGCGCCCACCGTGGAAGTGGCCGCTACCTTTAGAAACTGTCTACGGGTTAGCGCCATAGTACTCTCTGCTCGTTCCTATTTTAGTTAGTAATGACACGCAGCACAGTCTGTAGTGGCGTTGTTCTGGCGATGACAGCTAACGCAGTCCCCCATCCTCAGGTCCCGCACCTGCCGCGCCTGCTTCATACCCTCTACCTGCCCATGGCAGGTGGCACATGCTACACCGGCCCTGATGTGGGGCGCATGGGTGAAATGAACACTGTCGGGCAGCCGATGCACCTTTATCCAGTCGATGGGTGATTGGTTCTGCCCCGCCTGCCGCACCTTCTCAATCTCCGGATTGCCCTGTCCCACCACTCTATGGCAGAACATACACTGCTCTACGGAGGGGATGCCCGCGGCGTCGCCCGTGGTGGCGGTACGATGGCAGAAGGTACAGTCAAGGCCCACGCCTTTGACGTGAACATCATGAGGAAAAGCCACTGGCTGCTCAGGGGCCGCTCCCAACCGGCCAGACAGACCGAAGATAGCGCCCCCCAGGAGGACGAAGACAATAACTACCCCCAGCGCCGGGAGCAGCCACCTCATCTGAGCGGCACCTGAATCATCTCATAACCCATAGAGAGAGCTATATCCACCACCGAGGATAAACCTGATGAATAACGCCTACACCAAAAAGAGACATGGCCAGCGCCGCCAACGCCGCCAACATAGTAACAAAGGACAGGAAGTAAAAAGGGTATCGAATCTGATTGGCTCTTTGAGGTAGCTCGCCGGTCACCAGGAGAGAGGGGACGATGGCGTGGGCAATGGCGAAGGTAAAGGCAGAAACAAAGGCCAGGGCAACAAAAAGGGCCAGATTCAAGAGGACCTGGCCTATCGATTCCCAGTTAGCTGGAGTAATAAATACTGGGTCCATACTCTCCCCCCCAGCCCAGCGCTACTCACCCTACTTCTGGGGTAGGCTCATACCTAGTGAAATATCCCCCAATGTTGTGAAAGTCCACTCAAGGGTATAGACCGAAAGTAATATACCATATTTTTCACCACGATGCAATAGTGTTTGCGGTAACTTGCACTATCCGCCGGGCCCCCCTTCGGCCTATCCTTAATCCGGCTCCCTATGGCTCTATGGCGACGGCGTGGCAGGCGGCCACGGTGCGCCCCTTTATGCGCAGGGGCAAGGCGATGAGCTTTACCCGGGGGCGCGAGATGGCACCGCAGTTGGTCAGGCCGCCGATGCAGGTGATACCGGCCGCAAAAAGGCTCGTCCGCCGGCGATCGCTGCGGACGGCATAGCGACGCGTCTCATGTTCCATTTGAACATAGGCTTTGGCCTCGAGAGACGTCCAGGACCGGGGGCGCGGCTTCTGAGCACACCAGGTGGCCTTGACATCTGAGTAGTGGTGCATGTTGGCCACGTCGTAGCAGTGCAGGTCGGTTTGATACTGCTCCAGCACCTCGATAAGGTGGGTGACGAAACCGGGGCCGTAATAGGGACTTTTCAACTCGAAGTCCTCGCCCAGCTTTAAGTAGCTCTCGTTGTCCCCCCACCCCGTGCGGATCAGGATGGCATCCCCGGGCTGTATCTCTGCCTTTGCTATGGCCTTATCTAGCTCCTCCGGCAAAATGGGCTCCTCGGCCCTCTTTGGGATGTCCACCACGGCCATGTCCCGCATGATGAACTTAGAGAGGTCGATCTCATCCAGCTTGGGGCCGTCTCTCTGCTCCACGTAGATACTGGGCAGAATGAAGCGGGTGCCCGGCTCCGAACTCAAGGTGTAGGCCTCTCGCTGGTGGCCATCCACATCCCAGGTGTAGACCTCTTCCACGGTGAAGGGTTGCTCCTGGGGATAAACGCTGCTGTAGCCCATACCTTCGTACAGAGGCATGGTCAACTCGATGATGCGCATGGTACTCCTTTCTTGTCCCTGGACAGGGGCCTTCCTCCTCTTCTCTTTGACTCTAACCTATTCTATTTCCAGAGCACAGGACGTTCTGTTTAGAGTCAGGGGCTGGGTTACTTCCTGAAAACGGTCGTGAACCGGGTGGACAAGGAGCCGGGCCCGGGCCTGAGCGTCAGCGTAGTAAATGAGGCGTATGTACTGGTAGGGTGGCTTCTCCCTGACCAGAAGAGGCCCTCCGGGATGAGCCGGTGGTCCCGCCCCCGGCACGGTCGGCCCTTGCTCCACGGCCAACACCCCGGGGACCTGTTCAAAGGCTTTGCAGGCAGCAAAATACGCCTTCTTCTGCTCTTCCGTCACATCTGGCTTCAGGTTATACAGGGTGCAGTGGATGATCTTGGCCCCACTAATGGATGGCATCCTCTCCTCCTTTACTTATGGAAAGCCTTTACTCGGCAACGACGCAACCTACTTGGCCAGCCACGTCTCCCGGAAACGGGCATAGAAGGGATGGGGGCCATGGACGTAGTTCATCACCCGCTTACGATAGGCGAACCAGTTGCTCTCGTAGACATAGATCCAGCCCGCCCATACGTTCTCGGTAATGAGCTTGTCCGCCGCATTAAAGAGGGCTTTCCGTTCCTCCGCCTTGTAGGTGCTTTTGACCTTGTCCACCAGGGAATCCAGCTCTGGGAAGGGCACCTTGAGCATATTGTAGTCGCCCTTCTGGGTGTAGTACCTTTCCACCAGACGGGTGGGCTCCATGCTGTGGCCGGCGGAGATGATCATGACATCGTATTTCTTGGTCTCCTTCTGCCAGGCATCCATAAAGGTGGCGTGCTCCACTACGTTCACATTTACCTTTACGCCGATCTTGCCCAACTGGTCCTTCATGATCTCGGCCACTTGGATCTCGGTGGGATAGGCGGTGCTGACGGCGGCGTTGAACTCGAACCCCTGGGGATACCCCGCTTCCACCATCTTCTCCTTGGCCTTGGCCGGGTCGAAGGGATAGTTCTTTATGGTAGTGTCGTGGAAGAAGGAGGAGGGGGGGAAGATGGAATCCGCGGGCGGGAAAAGCCCCCCGAAGACCACCTCGGAGATGGCCTTGCGGTCGACACCATAGGCGATGACCTGGCGCGCTGCCTTCTTGGAGAAGGGTTCTTTGACCATGTTGAGTATGACCGCTCGGCGCTTGATCCCAGGCTCTACCACAAAGACGACGTTGGGGTCCCCCTTTATAAGGGGGATCTCTTTAAAAGTGAAGTCCAAGTCGAAGTCCGACTCACCGGTTTTGAGGAGGGTGACGGCCACAGTGCTGTCCGGGACGACCCGAAACTTGATTTCATCCAGGTAGGGCAACCCTTGCTGCCAGTAGCCAGGGAACTTTTTGAGGGTGGCGTGGCTGTCCATGGCCCACTCCCCGGCCTGGAAGGGGCCGGTGCCCACGCCGTTCTGCCGTAAGTCGTTCTTGTACTTAGCCAGGGCCAAGGGTGATATGATACCGAATTCGGCGGGCACGCTGATATCAAAATCAGCATAGGGTCCCTTGAGGATCAATTTCACCGTGGCATCATCCACTACCTCCGCGGCATTGACATTTTTTGTTACGTTAGATGCGCCATCGAACTTAACATTGGGGTCTAGCATCCGGTCAAAGTTGGCCTTGACCGCCTGGGCGTTGAAGTCGGCCCCATCATGGAACTTGACCCCCTTACGCAGCTTATAGACGAAGGTAGTAGGGTCCGGGTTCTCCCAGGAGAGGGCCAGCTCCGGCTCCACGGTGACCTTGCGGGTCAGGTTCTGGAGGGTGTTGTAGATGTGGTACTTGGCCATCTGATCGTGGCCGCCGTGAAGCTGGTAGGCAGGGTCCTCGCTCAAATTGCTGCGGATGGTAGCAGTGAGCGTTCCCCCAGGGATAGGTTTGGCGACGGCGGGGGTGGGGGTGACGGCTGGCCTCGGCGTGGACACCGGCGTAGTGGGCGCTTTAGTGGGGGTGGCCACCGGAGCGGCGGCACAACCCACCAGGGAAAGTCCCGCCAGACCCATGCCTACTCTGGATGCCCTGGCCAACCAGGCGCGACGCGACAAACGGTGATTTAGGGCTCGCTTCCAATAGTTCCCTTCGGGGCTCATATATCTCCTCCTCTTGCTATCTTACCAAAAGCCTCTTCACCGAGGTTTTCGATGCCGCTAACTGTACGGGCTTCCCTGAATTTTGTCAAGCCAGCTTACGCTGGTAGACGTCCACGAGACCGGCATCAACAATAGACTCCTTGATTCGCTGGTAGTCGGTGACCCGCCGAACAGTAAAGCCGTTCTGCTCAAAAACCACATCTGGCTTCTGGTGGGGGGGCCACTCAGTAGGGGTTTTGCTCTTGTTGACCTTAGCGATAAAGAACCCCTGGATAGTAGTCAAAGGTAACTCCAGGAGCTCCCGCCCCAGGGACTTGCGGGCAGCGTTATGGCCGGCCAGCTCCCCGGTGAACATGGCGGGCTGGCCCGAGGAGTAGGCGCCGGCCCTGAGGCCACCCGCGAAGATGTTATCCAGCCCCTTCACCAGCAAGGTGTTGTCGTGAGGGGCGGGCTGCTTGGAGGAAATGGGCTCGCCCGTGGATACCTGGGGGGTTATCATCCAGGCATCTTCAAAACCAGGAATGCGATGGATGTACTTCAGAGGCATGACCAGGTGGGTCTTGGCGAAGTGGACGTTTATGATCTCGATCTCCTCGTGATGCCACCGGGTCATGAAGGCCGTTTCCGGCCGAGGCCAGTCCTCGGTCATGTCAACTCGGTACAGCTCTTCCGGCACGGGAAGGTAGCAATATCCCCCCGAGGTTTCCTCTACTTGCCGGCGCAACTGGGGGGACAGGCTCTGCAAATCGATGAGGTTGGAATGGATGTAGCCAGGCTGTCCGGGGACGTCGGGAACACCGGCTTTAGCCGTTATGCTAACCCGATCGCCGTACATGGGGCATTTGAGGACACAGAGGCCACATCCCTGGCCATACTGCTGGCACATCTCTATGCTGCCACAAGAGCCGGTGGCATCCACGAAGGCATCTCCTGTTATCTTGGTGCCGTCGGCCAAGACCACCGCCTCCACTTTGCTTCCCGTCATCACCACATCTACCGCCCGGGCCCGCAACATCACCTTCACGCCGGCCTCAGCCATAGCCCTCTGGGAAGCGTCTTCTATTTTGGTGACATCCCAGGTTATGTTGCCATCGGGAACCCCAAAATCGCTCTTCCGATCCATCTCCAGGGATTCCCAAACCCCGTAGTTATCCCCCCCGCCCATGAGTTTAGCCTCCTGCCGGGGACCCCAACCCATCATTTGCCCACACCAGGTTGAGAGCCCCGATAGGGTATCTGCCCGCTCTAGCAGCACCACCTCCACCGGCTGTTTGGCAGCCACCAGAGCCGCCGCACAGCCTCCGGGCCCGCCGCCGATGACGACTACCCTTTCCATGTCCTTTCCTTTCTTCTTCGCCAGCTTTCAGAAGCGCTAAGCGTACCGGCTTCCCTGAATTTTGTCAAGCCAACGGGCGCTGGTAGACGTCAATAAGACCGGCATCCATAACAGATGCCTTTATTCGGGCATAATCCACCAAACGCGGTATATCGAAGCCCGCATCGGGAAACCTGGTGTCCGGAGGGCGATTCTCGCTCCCCCATTCCGCTGGGGTACGACCTCTGTTAATCTTAGAGATGAAGAATCCCTGGATGGTGCTTGGGGGCAATTCCAGAAGATCCCTACCCAGAGCCCTTCGGGCGGCGTTGTGACCCGCCAGCTCGCCGGTGAATATGGCAGGAACGGCGGAGCTGTAGTCTCCCGCCCGCAAGCCGGCGACGAAGACATTGTCCAGCCCCATGACCTTCATGGCCTTGTCATGGGGCGGGATGGAGGCTCCCTTAACGGCCATGGCGGAGGCGACGAGGGGCATGGCCAGCCAGGCGTTCTCAAAACCGGGTATGCGCCGGATATACTCCATGGGGAGAAGAATGTGGGTTTTGGCAAAGCGCACATTCACCACTTCAATAGTGCTCAGCGTCCATCTGGCCTTCACCGGCCGCTGGGGGCGGGGCCACCGGGAAGTGAAGTCAGTTTGATAGAATTCCTCCGGCACGGGGAAGTAGGAATAGCCCTCTGGGTTTTCCGCTACGGTGCGACGCAGTTTTGGAGAGAAGCTCTCCAGGGCAAAGAAGTTCATGCTGTAGTAGCTGGGTGGCCGCTCCACCACGTCGGGAACACCCGCCTTGTCGCTAATGGTCACCCGATCGCCAAAGATGGGGCACTTGAGCACGCACATGGCACACCCCTGGCCGTACTGTTCACACATCTCCAGACTGCCTCCGGCGCCAGTGGCATCGACGAAGGCGTCCCCCTTCACGCGACGGCCGTCGGCCAGAACCACCGTCGTCATCCGGTTTCCCTGCATCTCCACATCCACCGCCCGGGAGCGCAGCATCACCTCTACCCCGGCCGCCTTCATAGCGGCCAAGGTGGCCTCCTCCACCTTGGTGACGTCCCAGGTGATATTGCCATCGGGAACCCCATAGTCGCTCTTACGGCGCATCTCCAGGGAGCGCCACACATCGTAGAAGTCGCCGCCGCCCATAAGGCGGCACTCGTGCTGGGGTCCCCAGCCCATGAGCTGGCCACACCAGGGGGAATCGCCGGATAGGGAATCCATCCTCTCCATGAGGACTACCTTCACCCCCGCCTTGGCGGCGATGAGGGCCGCGGCACAGCCACCGGGTCCGCCGCCAACGATGACTACCGTTTCCATTATGCCTCCTTTTACTGACTAGACCCTCAAGGATACCTCTCCATAGTCGTTCACCTCTCCTTGTATGGGAGGCTTTCCGAGGATGGCCGCAGGTCAACGATGGAGTTGAGGCGGTCCTCTCGATTGGTCATCCGAAGGTACTTCTCAGCGAAGTCCCGATGGATGGGGTGAGGCAAGAAACCCTCTCGGGCTTTAATGTCGGCATAGTAGATGATGCAGCCCAGTTGATAGCGGCGGGTAGGGGGGTTAGCCAGGGTCGTTCCCAGCCTAACGGAGATGACGCCGGGAATCTGCTCCAGGGCTCGGGTCGCCTTCAGGAGCTCTTCCCTTTCCTCTGCCGTCACCTCCGGCTTCAGGTCAAATACCAGAAACTGCACCAGTTGCGCTTCGGCTAACGATGCCACCGACCGGCCCGCCTTTCTTTTCCGCACATCATACCTTCATGAAGTCGATCCATTTTCATTTTGGCAATTATCCCCTCTAGACAAGTAAGTCTCACATCCCTGGTAATCGAGGAACCTGCGTATGCGGAGCTACTATTGGAAAGCCTAGGTGGTAGCAAATTTCTGTAACTCGTTCAGGTTATATGTGTGGAACTCCTCGACGCCCATGGCTTTGGCACTGGCCAAGTGAATTGCATCGGGAGGCTTCAATCTCCAACCATTGAAAACAGCCATGCGAACCAAATCTCTAGCCCCCTCTGCCAAGGAATAATGGAACTCTATTAACCTGACAGCACCACCAGGTATCCATAGTCCCTCAATCTTTTTCTCGATATCTGGGTCAAGCACCTTATTAGCCTTCTCGAATGGGGCAAAGGCGACTTCCGCAACAGTAAGCATTGATGTTACTATCTCAATATCTCCATAGGTGAGGGCACTGTCGGCTAATAAGGAGTCAAGGATTGGCATACGTTCATCAACCTCTTCAATGTAGGAGAGGAAAACACACGCATCCCAATAGAGCTTGCGCCGTTCACCAGGCATCTCTTATTCGCCTTATCGTTTCTTCGGGCAATGGGTCATCCGGTGACCTGG
Organism: Chloroflexota bacterium; assembly: GCA_016183425.1. Lineage (GTDB taxonomy): Bacteria > Chloroflexota > Dehalococcoidia > JACPEP01 > JACPEP01 > JACPEP01. The sequence continues at coordinate 79,828 of JACPEP010000006.1, read as the reverse complement.
GGGCAACTCCACGTGCCGAGAGATAGCTATGGCGGTTAGGCTTATCTGGAAGGGAGTCAATTCTGCTTATCCGGCGGATTACGATTGGTCTTCCCGAAGCCAAGTCACGGTTAACCCAGCCATGCACAATCACTCTGCTGCCCCATAGACCACGTAATACCTCTTCCTTGCCTTCTTGGAGATAACAAGAAACAGCTCTGTCATGAAGACTGTCATACAGAGTAAATCTAAGTCCTTGCCTATTTGAAAGAGTCTGTATCCTCCCTACCACTGCTCCATAGGCAGTCATCCGCTCAGATTCCAGTTGGGCAGGCGGTAGCTGAGTGCTGGCTACAGTTACATCTTCATCAGCCGTTTCGAAGCGGATGGAGATTATTCTAGTACCGAGGACGCTGACAAGACCTCGTGCTGGCGTTTGGACCGACCTTCCAAATGGAATTGGCGTGCGCTCCTCGAGATGACGCCCCACCTCAATATAGGCACGTTTCACATCTTCTACTTTGTCTGGCTGGTTAGACAGGCCGCGCACGGTAGCAATTGCACTACTGACCTGCAGGTCATAGATAACCCATGTAATTGTAGCTCCGCCACCGACCTCGTCCTTCAGGGCTGTAATAAGATCACTGAAGTGACGGATGGAACGAGAGAATTCCTCTACCGTTACCTCTCCATTAAGTGCTAGTGTGAGCGTATCATCCATCATCTTTTTGCTCGTCCTAGTGCTTGGAGGTTAAAAAACACACCGAGGAGCATGGGTTAATATCCTGTGTGATACCCCCTTTTCGACTATGGAGTCAGCCTTTACCTTTAGTGACTCTAGTCTAGCAGATATTTTACTTTTCAAGGGATAATTGCCCTTACTTTTCATTGGCTTTGTCCTCCCACCGCTTCTTCCGGCATCCTCAAGCCAAACTTCTCCCCCCTTTCGGAGGGAAGGTGGCAAGTGAAGCCTATTTTGACAACCACGCTTTCTTCAAGCGAATATCGGTATAGTTGGTGCCCAACTCGGTGTCGTTTACCCCCTTCCGGTAAGCGTAGATGTTGAAGGGATATGCCAGGATGAGGAAAGACCAAACATCCCTGGTGATCAGCTTGGCCAACTCTTGGAGATAGGGCCTTCGTTCCTCCAGGTTATAGCTCTCCTCAGACTTCCAGTATAGGGCCTCCATCTCTTTGTTTTCCACCCGGTAGAAGTCAGTCCTCCCAAACCGCGAGTACTCCACGTAATAGAGATAGCCAGGCTCATCGGAGGAACCGGTGCTGGAGCTCATCATTTGGAACTCCTCGATTCCCTTGTCCCGCGCTTTCGTCCAGGTGGCGTTGTCCATAGTGCGAATGTTCAGCTTTATGCCCACCTTGGCTAGCTGGGCTTGTATCACCTCGGACATGGTGATCTCGTCAGGGCGGCCGGTGGCGGCGGCCGTGGTTACGGTGAAGCCTTCAGGGTTGCCCGCCTCTGCCAGCTTCTCTTTGGCCTTGGCCGGGTCATAGGGATAGCCCTTAAGGTTGGGGTCATAAGCCCAGGAAGAGGGAGGGAAGGGACCGTCCCCAGGTGGGTAAAAACCCTGCCAGACAGCATCCGCTAGGGCCTTGCGGTCTATGGCATAGGCCACCGCCTGTCGGTTGGCCAGTTTATCGAAGGGGGGCCTCACCATGTTGAAAGAAAGGGTCTTCCGCTTGCTGCCGGGAACCTTCCGCACCACGACATTGGGGTCGCTTTCCAGCAGGGACGCATCTTTGACGAGGACAGTGAGAATGAGGTTGATATCCCCTATTCTGAGCATGTTGATGGCGGTGTTCTGGTCGGGGATGATCCTCCATACGATCTCGTCCAGGTAGGGTAGGTCCTTTTCCCAATAGCCCGGGAACTTCTTCAAGGATACACGATCGTCAAGGACCCAATCCCCCGCCGTGAAGGGCCCAGTGCCAACACCTTGGGTCGTCAAGTCATTGTTCTGCTTCTTCAGGGCAGTGGGGGAGGCAACGAAGCCTCCACTTCGAGCGGCCACGTTTTGATAAAAGAAGCTGGCGAACACCTTTTCAAGGCTGATCTTTACGGTGTAGTCGTCAACGCTATCCCATGACTTTATTATCTTTTCTTTAGCGAATTGAGGAGGCGTCCTATGGACCTTTTGGCCGCTGGTATAGCGGTCGTAAAACCCTTCTTTGAGAGTCTGAGCGTTGAAGTCAGTGCCGTCGTGGAACTTGACTCCCCGTCTCAGCTTAAAGATAAAGGTGGTCTTGTCCGGGTTCTCCCAGGACTCGGCCAGGTCCGGCACGTACTCCCCCTTTACGGTAAGGCCTACCAAGCCATTGTAGATATGGTTTTTAAGCAGATCATCGTGGGAGCCTGCCAGATTACTGCCGGGGTCCATGCCCGGAGTCGCTTCAGCGGCCCCGATGATCTTGCCGCCATATTGGGGTTTGACCGCCGTTGGAGTTCCCGCCGCGGCGGGAGCCTTGGTCGGCGTGGCCGCTGGGGCGGCGGCGCAGCCGAGAAGAGAAAGGCCCGCCAGCCCCAGTCCAGCCCTAGCGGCTCCCCCCAACACCTGGCGGCGGGTTAGCCGCTCTTTAGCCATCGTTTTCCAGTAGTTACTTTCCCCCCTCATTCTTTCGCTCCTTTTTGCTGCATTGACCTTCTTCACCTTCTACCAGTTATCCCGAGCTATCCTGGGCAGTACCTCATCCGTGTTCATGACCTCAGCCCGACTGGCAAGGGCAGGGATTCCTTTTTCTCTGCTCTCGGGCGAGTACATGGCGTCGGGGATGACGATGGCCCGGTAGCCCAGGCCCACGCCCTCTCGAGTGGTATCGGAGCCACACCCCGTTATAGCGCCTCCGGTGACCAAAATAAGGTTTACCTCCAGGTTTCGGAGCATACGATGCAGGTGGGTAGTGCCAAAGGCGCTATGACCCCTCTTCCTCACCACAAAATCGCTCTCCTGACGGTCCAGATCCGCCAGGATCTCCGCCCCCCAAGTTCCCTCGATAATGAAACTCTCCCCGAGTGGGATAGGCTTGTTTCGCCGTGTCGACTTGGCTCCCGCGGTATCAATGATGTCATCCTTACCACGGACGCTCTGAATGTAGATCACCGGGAAACCCTTGGCCCTCATGGCTGCGGACAGCTTATTGTTGTTCCTGATTATCTCCTGCGTCTGTTCCCACGGTGTCATGCCATAGCCCATGCGCCGATTGAACCCCTCAGGGTGGTTGTGATCATTCTGCAGGTCCACGATTATCAGGCCGGGCCTCCAGCTTGTCGGCTCCCTTTTGCCAACATTACCATTGCCAATCCAGGAAACTGCCTCCTCCGCTTTTACCTGAGAAGCTCGATTGCCCAGGGTCTCCAGATGGGGAGATTTTAGAGGATAGCTAGCATCGGTCACCAAAACATTCTCATAGCCCAGGGCAGAACCCTGTCTCAAGGTCTCGTCCATAGCGCCCAGGAGGTTCCCCAGGACAATGCAGTTGTCCACCCCCAAACCACCCAGGTGACGGTCTAGATAGGTATGTTGGAAGGCGCTGTGTCCCTTCTTAGCGATGACAAACTCCTCCTCCTCAGGGCCAATCTCATCTGGAATGGCGGCGCCCCGGCTTCCCTCCACCAAGCACGCCGAATCAGAGATGATGGCCTGCCGCCAGAGAGGGGCGAAGTAGCAATCCGGGTGCCCCGGCCTGAACACCGTTTGAATATGGACCACCGGCCTCCCCGCCCGCCGGGCAGCTTCCAACACTTTCCGGGCATTGGTGATAACCTCCTCTCGACCCTTAGGGGTAACCGAGAACAGGCCGGCGCGGGCCAGAGCGCCCTCCGGCTTCAAGAATTCCTCCTGCATGTCCAGCAACAGTAAGGCACTTTTGTTGGGGTTAAGTTCTGAGGGAATCATCTGCTTCTCCTTTCGCTACCATCCGCATATTCCGCCAGGTTTCCGTCGCCCCGTGGGCGACCACCGATGGATTAAAAATGTCATTCTTCGCCTTCGCTCCACTACGGCTCAGAAGCTCGACACCCGTGGGCCGAGACCCTCCCCGCCTGCGGCGGGTCAGGGTGATCATTATTTTCATAGCAGTCCTTACGAGCTTTCATCATGTCCCCTTTTCTGTTTCAGCCCCGCCAGGACCCGCTGCGGAGTGGCGGGGAGGCGTTGAATGCGGACACCAATGGCGTCGTAGATAGCGTTGATGATGGCGGGGGTGGTGGGCACCGTGGCCACCTCGGAGATGCCCTTGGCAAAGAAAGGACCGCCTGGCTGGGGGTCCTCCACCAGAATGACATCCACCTCCGGCAGCTCCCTGACCCCCGGAATGCCACACTTCTTCAAAGTATCGGTGGCATTAACTCCATCTTCGATGACAAACTCCTCGCTCAGGGCATAGCCCAGTCCCATCATTACGCTCCCCTCCACCTGGGTCTCGCAGTTGCGAGGGTTCAGGGCCCGCCCCACGTCGTGGACGGCGATGAGCTTACGCACTTTCACCTCCCCCGTCCTCTCGTCCACCGTCACCACGGCCACGTGGGTGCAGTACGAGTAGGAAAAATAATTGGCGTAGACCTGGGGGTCGATAGCGCCATCGGTGTTGCCGGTGAGGGAGAGGGAATGGGTGGGAGGCATGGTATAGTACTCCTCGGCCCGAAGCTCCTCCCCTTCGGAGAGGGCAAGGCGAGCCAGGTGGGGCAGGGTGACCAGGGGGTGCCCCCTAACGGTATCCACGAAACCATCTCCCTGGAGCGCCACGGCTTTCTCCTCTACCCCCATCTGACGGGCGACGTAGGTATTGAGCTTTGCTTTTAAAGAGTAGCTGGCTTTGAGGACGGCGTTGCCCATGTTCACCGTCACCCGCTGACCTCCGGTGCCGGCCGAGGAGGGGGGGGTCTCATGGGTATCGCCATGGATGACCCTCACCTTCTCATAGCTCACGCCCAGAACCTGAGCCGCCATCTGGGCGAAGATGGTATTGGAGCCCTGGCCCACGTCGGGGCAGCCCACCCGAAGCAGAATGTCGCCCTGGGGGGTCACCTCCGCTATCGCCCCGAAGGTGCCACCCCCACCCACGTTTTTGAAGGCGCTGGCCATACCTACCCCTATCCTTTGGCCAGGTTTCGTTCTGTAGAGCGACATGCCTAGAAAAGCCTCTCGAGCCTTGGTGATGACTTCTTTCATAGGAACGCTGGCCTTGAGAAGCTGTCCCGCGGCGGTGAAGTCGCCGGGGCTGAGGGCGTTCTTTAGGCGTAGCTCGAAGGGGTCCATATCCAGGGCTCGGGCCAGCTTATCCATTTGCGACTCCACCGCGAAGGCGGCCATGTTGTCCCCGAAGCCCCTCATAGCGCCTCCCGGCACCTTATTGGTATAGACGCAGTAGCCGTCTATCTTGGCGTTGGGCACCACGTAGGGGCCGCAGCCAAAAACCATCATCTGCTCCAGGCAGGCCCGCCCCAGGGCAGAGTAAGCCCCCTGGTCCGAGACGATACGAGCCTCCACGGCAGTGAGCCGCCCGTCCCTCTTGGCAGCCGTTTTGTATTCCAAATGGACAGCGTTCCGTTTGGGGTGCATGCGCAGGGATTCCGCCCGGCTGAGGACTACCTTGCACGGCCTCCCCGTCTTCAGTACCCCCAAGGCTAAAATGGCGTGGATGGTGACCGTCAGCTTGCCGCCGAAGGCCCCGCCAGAGGGGGTTTCCGCAAAGCGCAGCCTCTCCGGGGGCAAGCTCAGGGCCTTGGCCACGGCGTCTCTCAGGCCGCGGGGGTTCATGCTGCCTATCCACATGGTTATCCTGTCCCCCTCTTTCACCGCCACCCCGGCCTCCGTCTCCAGATAGGCGTGTTCAATGAAAGGGGTATAGTAAGAGCCCTCCACGATGATATCAGCTTCCGCCAAGGCTTGGGGGACGTTGCCCTTGTGGAAGGGTACGTAGGCCTCCAGGTTGCCCTTGTCATGGATGGCGGGGGCGTTCTCCGCCATAGCCTCGAAGGGAGAGAAAACGGCGGGCAGGGGCTGGTATTCCACACGGATCTTATTCAGAGCCGCTTGCGCCTGCTCCGGAGTTTCGGCGAAGACGGCCGCCACCGGGTCGCCGATAAAGCGCACTTTTTTATCGCAAAGAACCGGCTGATTTTTCCCCAGGTCGTTGGGGCCAGGCACGTCGCCGGCGGTGAGAACGGCCACCACGCCGGGCATCCTCTGGGCAGCGGAGGTCTCCATGGCCGTAATACGGGCATGGGGGTGGGCGCTCCACAGAATCTTGCCGTGGAGCATCCCCCCAAAGTACATGTCATCGGCATACTTCAGTTGGCCAGTAACCTTCGTCCGATCGCCCTTCCGCTCCACCCCCAGGCCGACGACGTCGCTGCGTTGGCCCAGGTGGAAGGAGGAAAAGCTTCGAGGCTCGCCCCGCAGGCGCTCCGCCGCCACCTGTATCGCCTGGATCATGCGATGGTAAGCGCCACAGCGACAGACCACCATCTCCAGAGACTTCTTGCAATCCTCCTCCGAGGGATAAAGGTTCCTGTCCAGAAGGGCCTTGGCCGCCATGAGGGCGCCTGGGGTACAAAAGCCACACTGCACCGCCCCCAGGTCAATGAAGGCCTCCTGAAGGGGGTGCAACTGGCCATCTCGACTCAGCCCTTCCACCGTCTCCACCCTTTTGCCCTCAAGGCGGGATAGCCTCACTAGACAGGAGCGGGTGGCCTTACCGTCGATAATGACGATGCAGGTGCCGCAGTGCCCCCCACCACAGCCGTTCTTGGCCCCCATGAGGCGAAGCTTGTCCCGAAGGAAACGGAGCAGGGTGGGGTCTGCTGGGGTAGTAGAGGCCGTGACCTCCCCTCCATTGACCAGGAAACGCACCCTTGTTTCCATTGCTACCTCTATGAAGAACGGCTGGTCACGCCACCTCGATATCCCAGGCGGCATGGCGTGATTGGCGGGGATAGATAGCTTTTACCTTCTTTTTGTTGTAGCCCCAGGCATAGACCATGCTGAAGAGGGGGATGGTCAAGGCCTCCTCATTCATCTTGCGGAAGATCTTGCTGTAGAGCTCCTTTCGCTTTTTTTCGTCCAGGATGTTTCGGGCCTCTTTGGCCCAAGCGTCTATCTCCGAGTCCGACCAGTACATCTTGTTCCCCAACCCGGTCTGCTCATTAAAGGTGACGTAGTGGGACTCCAAGAGCTGGAAGGCGTCCAGAAACACGCCACACATGCCCGCCATATGGAAGATACCTTCAGGACCCTCGTTCCTGCCCCGCATCCTCTCGAAAAATTGGGAGCTTTGGCCCACGGGCACCGTCTTGACATTGGTCTTAATGCCGACAGCGTTGAGAAAGCCCATAGTCGCTTCGTTGTACTCTTTTTGCATCAGATAAGAGGCCTCAGGAGTGATCCAGAAGGTTATCTCAAGACCGTTGGGATACCCCGCTTCGGCTAAAAGAGCCTTAGCCTTTTGAGGGTCATAAGGGTAGGACTTGATGGCCTCGTCATAGCCGAAGCAGGCGGGGCTAAGGGGCTGACCCACGGGCCGCACCTTCCCTTTGAACAACCCCTTGGCCATTTCCTCGCGGTTAATGGCGTAGTTAATGGCCAGGCGAACCCGCTTATCCCGCAAGGGAGACTCCCCAAACTGGCTTATCCCCAGGTGAGGGAAGCTCAAGTTCCAGTCATCCACCAGGAGACCCAAGTTGGGATCTTTCTCTATCTGCTCCCACTGTTCGGGGGGAACGCCGAAGGCGTATTCGATTTCTCCCGTGGTCAAGGCAGCCATGCGAGGGGTGTCGCTGGGGATGACCCGCTGGAAAAAGGTCCGTGACGGAGGCTTGCCGATGCGGAAGTGATTCTCTAGCGCCGTCAGCTCCAAGGCATCGTCCTTAGTCCATTTGACAAAGCGATAAGGTCCAGTGCCTACAGGCTTGTTTTGCATAATGGCGGGGTCGCTCTCTTTAAGATACTTCTGGGAAATGATAAACACGTCGGGTATCATCCGCAAAAAAGCTGGCTCCACCACTTTGGTGACGATCTTGACGGCGCCTTGGTCCACCGCCTCTACTTTGTCCACGTTTCTCACCAGGGTAACCAGGGGCGACTTGGTTTGAGGGTCTATCATCCGCTCTATAGTGAACTTGACGTCAGCGGCCTCAAAGTCATATCCATTGTGGAACTTGACCCCCGGACGCAGCTTGAAAAGCCAGGTCAACTGGTCAGGGTTCTCCCAGCTCGTGGCTAAGCTAGGAACCGCCTGGGACTTGCGGTCATGGACGGTGAGGCCATCGTACATCATCTGGAGGGCACCCATGGCCGGAATGGTGCTGCTGGTTAAGCCAGGGTCGAGGGTGACGATATCCCGATTGTGGCCCAGAACCAGGCGGTCTAACTGTTTGGCGACGGGTGTTGGGCTGGCTGCCGGCCTGGAGGTAGGGGTGGCGGCCCCAGGCGCTGCTGGCGCCCGGGTGGGCGTGGCGGCGGGAGCGGCGGCACAACCCACGGCGGCCAGGCCCATCACCCCCATGCCAGCCCTCCCCAAGCCTTTTAACATGCGGCGACGGGACAACTGCTTCTGCCAGAAACTCCTTCTGTCTCTCATTTGGGCTCTCCTTCCTTGAAACTGAAATTGGGTCTATGCCAAAAGCACTTTCTGCTTTAACGCCTCCTTGAGTCGCTCTCGGGTGACGGGCAGATGGTGGAGACGTACACCAGTAGCGTCGTAGATAGCGTTGATTATGGCAGGGGCCACGGCCAGGGCAGCGCTTTCTGCCATCCCCTTGGCACCAAAGGGCCCCTCGGGTTCGGGCACTTCTACCAGGTGGATGTCGATGTCAGGGATGTCGGCGATGGTGGGCATTCCGTATTTCTTCAGGCTATCGGTAACGTTGTACCCCTTCTCGATAAGGAACTCCTCCTTCAGGGCCAGGCCCAGGCCCAAGGCCACGCTGCCGTGAACGTGGCTCTCGATATTTCGGGGATTAAGAGCTTTGCCCACGTCATGGACGGCGATCACCTTCAAGACCTTCGTCTCTCCCGTTCTCTCATCTACTTCTACCACGGCAATATTAGCACAGGCGGGGAAACAATAGTGGGTGCGGTATTCTTTGGGGTCGATAGCGCCATCGGTGTTGCCGGTGAGGGACAAAGGGGTCTTCTTGGGAATGGTGTAGGTGCCTATGACTTGAAATTGCTCGCCTTCAGACAGGGCGAGACGAGCTAGGGCTGATAAGGTGATGAGGACTTTGTCTCCGTCTACAAAGCGATCCCTCTCTATACTCACCTGCCCCTCCACCACCCCCAACTGCCGGGCCACATAAGCCGTGAGCTGGGCCTTAAGAAGTCGGGCCGCCTCCACAACCGCATTGCCTACCGTCATAGTCACCGATTGGCCTGAAGTACCGCCTGATGCGGGCGTCTGGTGGGTATCGCCGCTAAGGACGTCGATAAGGTCGTAGCTCACGCCCAGGGTTTGGGCGGCGATCTGGGCGAGCACGGTATCGGAGCCCTGACCGATGTCCGGGCAGCTCACCCGCAGCAGGATGCGGCCTCCTTCGGTGACCTGGAGGGTGGCCTCCCTGTCCCCGAAGGCCCCGGTGCCTACGGCATTCTTCCAGGCCAGGGCTGTGCCCACGCCGATCTTTCTATGGGGCTGGGAGGGGATCGCCGGGGTCAAGCCTTCCCACGCCCATTTTATCTGGTTAAGGACTTCTTTAACCCCGGTGCCCGGCCCCAGAACCTGGCCGCTGGCGGCAATGCTGCCCACATCCACGGCGTTCCGGAGGCGAAACTCCAAGGGGTCCATGTGCAACTTTCGAGCCAGCATGTCCATCTGAGATTCCACAGCAAAAGAGGTAATAATGGAGCCGAAACCTCGCATGGCTCCCGAAGGAACCTGGTTGGTGGCCACCGTTCGGGCATCCATTTTGTAGTTGGGGACGACGTAGGGGCCACCGCCGAAGATAACACCGGTGAGGAAAACCAGATGGTTGCTCTGCCCGTAGGCGCCACTATCCATGACGAAGGACGCCTCCACCGCCGTCAGACGTCCCTCTCTGGTGGCTCCCGTCTTGTAGTGTAAATAGCAGGAGCACCTTTTAGGGTGGATACGTAAGGATTCCACCCGGCTGAGGACTATTTTGACGGGCTTCTGACTGCGCAGGGCCGCCAGGGCAAGAAGGGGATGGATGGTCATCGATAGCTTGCCACCGAAACCGCCGCCACAGGCTACCTTGGCCAGACGCACCCTCTCCGTCGGCAGCCCCAGGGCTTTGGCAATTATGTCCCGGTGCTGGGTGGGCCACTGGGTGCTCACCCAGAGGGTTACGCCGCCATCCTGGGGCACCGCCACCCCCGCCTCCGGCTCCAGGTAGCCATGCTCGATGCGGGGCACCGAGTAGTCTCCCTCCACCACCACCTCAGCCTGGGCGAAGCCCCGGGCCACGTCGCCCTTGTGGAAGGGGATATGCTCGAAAACGTTGCCGCTGTCGTGGATATACGGTGCATCGGCCGCCATAGCCTGGACGGGAGAGAAGACGCCGGGCAGCTCTCGATACTCCACCTGGATGGCGGAGCAGGCGGCTTCCGCCTCCTCCGGCGTCTTCGCCAGGACGAGGGCCACTGGCTCGCCAGTGAACCTAACCTTTTTATCCGCCAGAAGGGGCGGACTGAGCTCCGACGACCCCGTGGGGGGCACCAAACGGTTGGGGGGCGGCACGTCAGCGGCGGTGAGGACAGAGTGGACACCGGGCATAGACCTGGCTTTTGCCATGTCCATGGACACTATTTCGGCGTGGGGGTACTGACTCCACAGGATTTTGCCGTAGAGCATATCGTCTAAGTAGAGGTCGTCGGCAAACTTGAGCTGTCCCGTCACTCTCAAATGGTCGTCCTTCCGAGTCACGGAGCGGCCGATGACGGCCGTTTCCTCGTCGCGGGCGTCGGGGATTTGGGGAGAAGCGCTTCTCATGATGGCAGCCGCCGCCTGAACCGCCTCCACCATCTTCACGTAGCCGGTGCAGCGGCAGAGGTTGCCCGTCAAGGCCTTCTTGATATCGGCCACGGAGGGCGAAGGGTTCCGGTCCAGGAGGGCCTTGGCGGCCATGATCACGCCCGGGGTACAGAAGCCGCACTGAACAGCCCCCTTGACCATGAAGGCCTGCTGCAAGGGGTGCCGAAAGCCACCACGGCTCAGCCCCTCGATGGTCTCTACTCGTTTGCCCGCCATGTTGCCCAGCTTCAGGAGACAGGCCTTGGCCGCCTTGCCATCTAGAATTACGGTGCAGGTGCCGCAATGGCCTTGGGAGCAGCCATCCTTGGTTCCTACCAGGCGCCGGTGATCGCGGAGGAAGCGCAGGAGGCTGAGGTCCTCCGGTGCCTGACTATGGATTTCCTCGCCGTTGACCCAAAAGTGAACCACAACCGCCTTCCTCCCCGGATAAAGACTGCGCGCCTCTAGGTGAAGTTTGCGAAGCCGTTGTTTATTTCTACCTCGATGATGGTGGGCAGCGGCGCTTGCAGAGCTTTCTCCAAAGCGGGGAGGAGCTCTTTCAAGGTACTCACCCGCACTCCTGGAGCTCCGAAAGCCTCGGCGAACTTCATGAAATCGGGATTGTGGAGATCGACGCCGAAATAGCGCCCGGCAAACCTGGTTCGCTGAATTTCCTTGATGGTTCCCCAGGCATTGTCGTTGAAGAGAATGACGGCCACGTTAATGCCGTAGAGCATGGCGGTGGCCAGCTCCTGAGCATTGTACATAAAACCTCCATCGCCAATCATGAGAGCGACGGGGCGGTGGGGGCGGGCGACCTTGGCCCCCACGGAGAAGGGAAACCCCCAACCCAGAGTGACCCAGCCGTGGGGATAGAAAAAGGTGCGGGGCTGGTAGGTGGGGAATCCCTGCTGGGCGGAATAGGTGGGGACGCAGGGGTCGCAAATCATCAGCCCATCCCTGGGCAGCACCTCCCGTATGGCGAGCATGGTTCGTAGCTGATTGGCACCCCCGTAGGCTCCCGGTATCTTCCCATCCTTAAAGGCATCCACCGCTTGCGCCTTGACATTGTCCGCGTCCTTTAAAAGCTCAGGACCTTTTTGAAAGTCCTCTTCCCCCATAAGCTCCAGCATCTGATCCAGCACCTCTCCCGCATCGCCCACGATGCTGATGGTGGCCGGAAAGTTTTTGCCCATCTCCCTGGGGTCAATATCCACGTGGATGACCTGGCGGGGCAGAGGCAGCGTCCAGTTGGCGGTGCGGCCTCCGGTGAAGCGAGTGCCCACGGCCACCATGACATCGCAGGTCTTGAGGAAATCCCTAACCGGGGCGCTGGTGGTGAAAGGCCCCAGATACAGAGGATGGTCGGCTGGAATGCTCCCCTTGCCCGACACCGTGGTAAGAACGGGAGCCCCCAAGCGCTCCGCCAAGCGCACAAACTTTTCGCTGGCTTCAGCGCAGATGACCCCTCCCCCTCCCCAGAGCACGGGGCGGCGCGCCGCCTTAAGAGCCGTTACCGCCGCCTCCACCCTCTCGGGGTCGCCCTTGGGACGTGGGCTTTCCACCGGAGGCTCGATGTCCACGGAGGTCGCTTTACTGATTATGTCAGCCGGAATCTCCAGGTGCACCGGGCGGGGCCGCTTGGTCTGGAAACGGCGAAAGGCCTCGCTGACCGTAGGATGGATCTCCTCCACCCTTTCAATAAGGGTGCACCAGGCGGTTACACTACGAAACATACCCAATTGGTCTTTGGTGTCGTGAAGGACGCCTTTTTCCTTACCCACCAGCTCGGAGGGCACCTGGCTGGCGATGTGGAGCACCGGGGAGGAGTGGGCATAGGCCTCTCCCATGGGGGACATGGTCTTGGCTGCCCCCGGACCAGCGCTGGTGATAGCCACCCCGGCCTTCCCCGAGGCCCGGGCGTACCCCTCCGCCATGTGGGCCAGCCCCTCCTCATGCCGCCCCCCGATGAAGCGGATAGCCGGCTCGTGATACAAAGCATCCCACACCTCTATGGTATGGTTAGAGGGAATCCCAAAAGCCGCCTCCACCCCATGAGCCCGCAACGAACGTACCAGAACGGAAGCCCCCGTCATGGTAGCCATTTGTTTACTCCTTCCCCGTCATAAAGGGTCGACGAAACCGATGTGATGAATTATGCACCCCCTGTTGCCTTTGTCAAGGGTTTACCCGAAGGGAGTGTCTTTGCCTCCTTGCCGGCAAGGAAATTTGTCCCCGTAGCGGCGGGGAGGGGGCACCGCCAAACCTCGGAAAAGAGGAAAACCCCGTTGCGGGTGGGGCAGTTTTAACTCGTGGGAGCGACGAAGGTGGTTAAGTGGAGCGAGCAGACCTTCAAGGCAGTCTTAAGACTGGGGAGAGCGATGGGTCTCAGCAACTATTTGCGACGCCTGGCGATGGGCGTGATATGAGCTACGCACCAACGGCCCCGCCTCTACCCCGGAGAAGCCAAGAGCCCTTGCCTCCTCCGCCAGGGCATCAAACTCCTCTGGCGAGTAAAACCGGGCTACGGGCAGGTGCTCCCGGGAGGGGCGCAGATACTGGCCCAGGGTGAGCAGGTCACAGCCCACCTGCCGCAGGTCGTCCATCACCCGATGCACCTCCGCCACCCCTTCCCCCAGGCCCAGCATCATACCCGACTTGGTGGTGGCGCCCCGCTTTTTGGCCCGATGCAAGAGCTCCAAAGAGCGGCCATAATCCCCCCCCGGCCGGACTAGGGGGTAAAGGGAGGGCACCGTTTCCACATTGTGGTTCAAAACCCGCGGGCCAGCGGCCACCACCTGGCGCAGGGCCACCTCGGAGCCCTCAAAGTCGGGAATCAGAACCTCTACCAGACAGTGGGGACTGAGTTTCATTATCTCCGTCACCGTGGCGGCGAAGTGGGCAGCGCCACCGTCGGGCAGATCGTCCCTGGTCACCGAAGTGACGACGGCGTAGCGCAGACCCAGAGTACGCACTGCCTCGGCCACCTGCCTCGGCTCCTCAGGGTCAGAAGGGAAGGGCCGACCACTGGTAATAGCACAAAAGCGACAGCGACGGGTGCACACATCCCCCAGGATAAGAAAGGTAGCTGTTCCTTCCTCAAAGCACTGGCCCATGTTGGGACACCTGGCCTCCTGGCACACTGTGTGAAGGCGGTGCCTTTCAATCAAGCTATGCACGCCCCGGTAGCGGGGCCCTCCCGGCAGGGGAACCTTTAGCCAGGGAGGTAGCCTAGGTCGGGAGTCCACGCTTCCTGCCTCTATCCCAATATGCCGCTATACTGCCCGAGGAGAGGAATCCCCCACCCCACCTAGCGACAGAGAGGGCAACCGGCGAAATTGCCATCATCGGCGGCGTCATCTAACTTATAGGTATCGCCGTAAAGCAAGCCCGCCCAACCATACTCTTCCTGCCACACCTTTTTATAGACCTCACGAAGGCCGCTGGCATACTGATTTAAGGGCTCCGCCAGATCGGTAATGGTGACCTCGGCGCCTTCATGGGTGGCGTAGGCACCGTAATGGGCCACAGCGTTGCGCAGAAGCTCTGGCCGGTCGATGATGGGACAAGGACGAAGGAGGTTCTTGCCGTAGGGCTGGGACCCGCGGAAAGCGGCAAAGAAGTCCGAAGCCAGGGCTTCTTTAAGAGGGGTCTTCTTGAGGTTGTCTACGGCGAAGTGCACGAATACGCAGGGCTCTACGTCCCCTTTGTTGTTGATGTGAAGGTAACGCCGGCCGGAAGCCAGGCAGCCCTCCGAGAGGGGGCCATCGTTCCAGAAGTCAGCCACCAGGACAGGCTTGGTCTTGCGAATGCGGTTGATCCCCAAGCGCAGCTTATTCCGCTGCTCCGGGGTAGGCATGTAGTTCATATCGGGGTTGCGCCCCACAGGGCAGTAAGCGAAGTACCAGCCGTAACGGGCCCCCTTCTCCACCATAAGGTCAATGAATTCGTCGCTGACGATATCGTCCACGTTGAACCGAGTGGCGGTGGCGGAGAAGGCAAAGAAGACCCTGGCCTCCCGGAGGCGATCCATGGTCTTCAATATCCTTTCAAAAGCACCATCGCCGCGGCGGGCGTCGGTGTTCTCCTTGAACCCCTCGATGCTGAGGGCGGGAACGGCGTTGCCCAGTTCCACCAGGCGGGCTATCTTGTCATCGGTCAGGAGGTGGCCGTTGGTGTAGAACTGGAAGGCACAGTCGTTAAATTTTTCGAACATATCCCACAAGGGTTTGTAAACGGTAGGTTCCCCGCCGACGACAATAAAATAACGGATGCCCAGCTCCCTGGCCTCTCCCAGAATCTTCTCCATCTCCTCCTGGCTTAGGTCATCCCGTTGGGTATAGTTACCCGCGTAGCAGCCCACGCAGCGCAGGTTGCAGCGCATGGTAGGGCTGATAACCATAGCGGCGGGGATAGGGATCTCTCGGCCGTCCTTGAGGCGTTGGCTGTGATTATTGTCGTGGAAGACGATACTGGTGATGAAGCGAGAGATGAACTTGCGGCGGAAGTTGGGGTGGATGTCCGCCAGATGGTGAAGAAAAACGGCCCCTGGCTGGCCCGGCGCCAGATAGGTCTCCATGTATTCCGCCACCTTCTTCTGGGTCTCGTTGGAGGCGAAGGCAGTGAAGACCCGGGCGATACGAGAATAGTTCTCCTCCGAAGACCGGGTAAGGAGCCCCAGGGCTTCAGAGAGACCCCGCTCCATGGCGTGTATCTTGGCTTGATGAAAATAGGTACGAGCGC
The DNA here is from genome assembly GCA_016183425.1 of Chloroflexota bacterium. GTDB lineage: Bacteria > Chloroflexota > Dehalococcoidia > JACPEP01 > JACPEP01 > JACPEP01. Next base: position 64,123 of record JACPEP010000006.1, on the reverse strand, counting down.
TTGATAATAGACCGGTGGCCATCGTGCTCCTTTCTACGACAAGGATAATGACACACTCCTTTTTCCTCCTTCAGGACGAAGAAGGGGGCGGCCGGCTGGAGGGAAGAGGGCACACCTCAATATCCCAGCGCCGCGTTCGTTGGCGAAGACGCTGCAAGAATTCCAGCCCCTTCTTGGTGTCGCTGGCCACCCGAGCCTTCGGCCCTCGCTTCAGACGATATTTGAAGAGCCAGTAGGTAAACTCTTTTAGTTGGCTCAACGTGACACCATCACTTCGGGAATGGCCCATTTCCCTCCGGAAGCCCTGCCACAACTGATGCTCAGTAGCACCGTAAATGCGGCCGAATACCTCCTCAGCGACAGATGCCTCTCTGTTCAACCCCCCCAGGCCGCGCTCTTTACGTACCTCCTCTTCCACGGCCACGGCCAGGGCCTCCTCCACCTCTATACCATAGAAATAGTTTAAATAAGCCCGATACTTCGTCTCCCCCATGAGACGACACAACTCTTGGGTCTCCATCTCAATGGGAAGGCGTCCTTGGAAGAGGAGGGACATCTTTTCATCTTCGGGCACGGCGCCGTCCACCGTCTCGCACAGTCGCTCCGCAAGTAGAAGCCAGTCAAAGGCTTCGCCCCCCACCAGGTAGCAGTAATCTCGGCCGCACCAGTTTTCCTGAGGAGAACGCCACTGGTTCATAGCCGCAAGAAGCGCAACAAACCAGTGTTTCCCACCGGCGATGTCCCTTTTGAACTGGGCCACCGCCTCCTCATCTCCTGGAACATAGAACCCGTCCCGGGATTCTATATCTTCGTTGGCTCTATCTCCTGTCTCTTGAGCCATCTTACCCTCGCCAACAGACTAATGAGAATAATATAGCATGATACTTCGAGAAAATCCTTTCGTCAAATACTTTGGCTACAGAGCCCACTAAAAGGTGGGCGACACCGTACCAGCCTTGGCCACCTTGACCCTTTTCCGCAAAAAGGCGGCCACCTCTGGCCAGGGACGAGTATTGAGAATGTCTTCAGGGCGACACCATCCGCGACGCGCCGTGCCGACGCCAAAGCGCATCACGTCCAGTTGCTCCGGACCGTGGGCGTCGGTAGAAATGACCAAGGGCACCCCCAGCTCTCTGGCCCTCATGATATGGACGTCCTTCAAATCCAGGCGGCTGGGCATAGCGTTTATCTCCAGAGCGGTTCCTGTTTCAGCGGCGGCGCGGAAGATCGCCTCCAAATCCACCTCAATAGGCTCCCGTTCCCCCAGGAGACGGCAGGTGAGATGGGCGATAATATCCACGTGGGGGTTCCGAATTGCCTTTAGAATGCGCTCCGTCATCCGAGGCGCCTCCTGCCCCATAGCCGAGTGCACCGAGGCCACCACCACATCCAGCTCCGCCAGAATCTCATCGGGAAAGTCCAGGGAGCCATCGGCCCGAATATCCACCTCCGAGCCCGCCAGAACGGTGATGGGGTAACGACGATTCATCTCCCGAATCAGCTCTGCCTGGTGATGAAGTCTCTCCACAGTGAGACCCCGGGCCACCCCACGACCCGCCGAATGGTCAGAGATGATTAGGTACTGGTAACCCCGGGCCACCGCCGCTTCTACCATCCCTTCCGGTGGTGTGTGCCCATCACTCCAATTAGTGTGGTCATGAAGGTCCCCCTTGATGTCCCTCAACTCAAGCAAATCGGGCAGCTCGCCCTTTTCCGCCGACTCTATCTCCCCCCGATTCTCTCTCAGCTCAGGGGGGATCCAGGGCAGCCCCAGGCGGCGGTAAAAGGCCTCCTCAGTATCAAACTTCTCTAGAATACCCGTCTTTATATCGGTGATGCCATACTCGCTGAGCTTAAGACCCTGTCGATGGGCCCGGTCGCGCAGGGCGATGTTATGGTCTTTGCCCCCCGTGAAGTACTGAAGGAGGGAGCCGAAGGCCTCGTGTTCCACGATGCGCAGATCCACCTGAAGGCCACTATGGATGACTACGCTGCCCTTGGTGTCACCAGCCACCAACATCTCTCTCACCTGGGGCAGATGAACAAAGGCCTGGATGACCGCCTCTGCGTCGGCAGCGGTGCCCATGAGATCGATGTCGCCCACCGTCTCAGCGAAGCGTCTTAGGCTGCCCGCTGCGGTAAGGTTGCGCAGACCAGGCAGATGTCTCAAGGCAGAGATAATCTCCTCTACCACAGGCAACGCCTCTCCCAATGGGATGCGGGTATTCTTGCGGCGTACCACCTGTATCTGGCGCAGGATCCTCTCCGCCGTCTTTTCTCCCATGCGGTACAGGGCGGCCACCCTCCCCGCCAGGACGGCCTGCTCCAGCTCTTCCACCGATGTGACTCCCAACTCCTTGACCAAGCGGGCCGCCGTCTTGGGGCCGACGCCCGGGATGTCCATGAGGGAGACAATGCCCTCCGGAAACTCCGCCTTGAGAGTCTCATAGTACCCTGAGCGACCGGTGCTCAGAAGCTCCTCGATTTTCTGGGCCAAGCTCTCTCCCACACCGGGAATGTCCTTCAGCCTACCCTGGCTCCAGAGACTGGCCGCTTCTACCGTCAGGCTATCAATGGTGTGGGCTGCCCGCTGATACGCCCGGACCTTGAAGGAGCTTTCCCCTTTGAGCTCCAACAGCTCGGCGATATCCTCGAAGATCTTGGAGATTTCTTTGTTGTTCATGACCACCACCCCACCTCCAGCTTGGTCATAAACCTTCCCCCTCGTCTCCCTTAAGCAGGTACTATCTTCTTGGCAATGACCCCTAAGTTGTTGCAGTAATGCAAGAAATAAGTCCTTTGTGGTATTCCTGGCCTAGCTGTAAGAAGAAAACTAGCGGGATTGACATCTGGTGGAGCAGTTCGCAATTTGTCTCTCACGAGCGACTTGAACTTTTCTTCTGCCACACGAGACCTGTGTACAACAGCATTTCTCAGAGTATTCATCTCTTGTAGGTCAGTAGCGGCCCCTTCGATTATCTGCGCAAATGGCTGCCCGTCTTTAAAGTAAAATTTCGATTGCTTGCTTACTGCGCTGGGTGTTGTCCACGGGAAATACTCTCGGCCCCCTAATACAATATCCGATGCGTGCTGCTCATTGTTCGGAAAAACGTACCTTACCGGTGCAAAACCTGACGTGGTCTGTACACCCAACATGTAAGCGATAAAGCAGCTTTCCAAGAAAGCCTCCCATGCTGCATGAATCCTCACGAATGCCCATTCAACAATAAGATCTCTCTGTTTTGTACTCAAGTTTGCCTGTGAACCTGGCTGCGACACTATGGCATTCACAGTTCGTATCAAGTTAAGACTTTCTTCTACGTCTCGTAGTAGGTTATCTCGGAGGTTTTCCAGGCTATCCACGTTTTATCCGCTTTCAGCATGTCTTGGCTTTATGTTTGTCGTGATGCGACTTACCAAGTATTGATGCCGAATTCGTCGGGCTGTTAGGTCGGTTGTGCGCCTAGTTGAAGCTTCCACAAACTTCAGATCGTCTTTACTTACAGACTCGTATTCCTGTTCAAATAGGGCATCAATGTCCCATAACGTGGCTCTTACCCTTGCAACGGTTTCAGGGTCGAATGCTACTTGCTCCGTTGAGGATTGTGGCAGCCCATACAATAGGTCGTAAATTGCGCAGTAAAGTGAGTAGAATAAATGACTGCTACTAAAATGGGACGCTCGGAGTCTATTCTCCGTGATTTCTCCGATAATATCCATACACAATTTGAACCTTTCAACAACTACCGGCTTATCTGCAAAGTCGTCGTCATACTTTCTGTAGTAGTTTTCCACAACTTTTCGTGACTGTATTCCTACTAGCATTGCTATTACCAACTCGCTAGTTAGCTGAGCCTCCAGCATCCTAGCAATGTCAGTTTCTGAAAGTATGTCGTTCTCAACCCAAAAACGATAGAATTCAAAGCCTAGACTGTAGACGGTTTCCTTGAAATATCCAAAGTATTTTGCGTTGATTAGTTCTTGTGTGTTAAGTCTAACTCCATACGTATTCAGCCTAGCGAAGATACCGAGGACCTCCACGTCGGTTGCTCCAATTAGCACGTCTACCGAAATATTGTAGTTCAGGAAATCGTTTTTGGCTCTTTGTGGTAAGTCATTATAGTATTTACCGCCAAATTCATCACCTCCATGCACAGGCATTACAGGAAAGCCGTTCTGTAGATAAGATAGAATAGTCCGAATCCGTTGTTGACCATCTACTAACTCTCTAATGGTCTGCCCAGCGTCATTTATGTATTGTCGCATAAAAACCTTCGGCATAGGCAAATCACGTAGAACAGTATCAATCAAATATGAGCGCGCCTTTTCGGTCCAAACCGACCTTCTTTGAAATTTCGGCGCCAGCACCAGCGTGGTGTTGTTATTCCATTCTCTAAAATCGTTAACTGAATAAGTTCTTGAGTCGGTTCTGTCCATGAAGACACCTCATTTTGGTACTTCTTTACGCATTGGCTCCGTAGCACTTCTTGTACTTTTTGCCTGAGCCGCAGGGGCAGGGGTCGTTGCGGCCTTTACAGAAGCATCAGCTCCATGGGCTTTAGTTTCCCCGTTACCCGGTCCACCTCCAGGCCGAGCTGTTCTAAGGTTGTTACCCCCAAGAGGGCAGGAGCATCTTCACTGCCAAAAATCACCGTTGTGGCACGAGTTATCTCTTCAACTTCAATGTAGGCGTCACCTATGGGAAAGTTACTAACTTGCCCGTTTGCCAACTTAAACCTTGCTTCCCCTGTTGGCTTCATATCTAATTTCTGGAGTATCCCCCCGGGTACAACCGTCCCCATTGCGTCAGTATCAACAACAAACTCGACTTCCGCACATTTAGACCTATCCATTATGTTGCTAATCACGCCCTTCACCCGCACATAGCCCATGAAGTCGCCTCCTTTGTTTTTTACCGCCCATGGCACCGCTTGTACTTCTTGCCGGAGCCGCAGGGACAGGGGTCGTTGCGCCCCACCTTTTTGCCCGCCCGCGCCAGCTCCCGGGCACCGTTACCTTGACTTCTGTTATAGCTCACCGCCGTCTTGGGCCGGGGCGCTGCTTCTCGGGCGATGGTGACATGGAAGATAGTATGGACGATATCTCGCTGGATGGTCTCTTGAAGCTCCTGGAACATGAGGTGGCCCTGCCTCTTGTAGGCCACCAGGGGGTCCGTCTGCCCATAGGCCTGGAGGCCGATGCCCTCCCGCATATTGTCCATCATGGTCAGGTGCTCCACCCAGCGACCATCGATGACCTGGAGCATGAGGAGGCGCTCCAAGACCCTCATATTTTCCGCCCCCACCTCAGTCTCTTTTTCTTCGTATTGGCCTTGAGCCTCCGCAAGGAGCCTTCCCTGGATCTCCTCCCGGCCCATCAGGGAAAGAGCCTGAGAGTCCAGGCCACTGGGGATGGGGAAGATAGCCTTGACTTCGGCCACCAGATTGTCCAGGTTCCACTCCTCGCTATCCCGCCCCGCTAGATTTCGGGTCACCAAGCCCTTGATCTCATTCTGAACCATGTCCAGAATGTTGGCCTTTAGGTCGGCCCCCTCAAGAATCTTGCGCCGTTCTGCGTAGATGACCTCCCGCTGCTTGTTCATGACATCGTCGTATTCCACCAGATGTTTGCGGATATCGAAGTGATATCCCTCCACCTTGACCTGGGCGTTTTCGATGGCCTTGGTGACCATGGAGTGCTCGATGGGGACATCGTCCTCCAGTCCGGCCCATTCCATGAAACCCTTAATACGGTCACCGCCGAAGCGACGCATGATGTCGTCATCCAGGGAGACGTAGAAGCGGGAGCTCCCCGGGTCCCCCTGGCGGCCGGAGCGGCCCCGAAGCTGGTTGTCGATGCGGCGCGCCTCATGGCGCTCGGTGCCTATGATGTGCAGTCCTCCCACCCCCACTACCCTATCGTGTTCCCCTTGCCAGCCTTCCAGAGCTTCCTTCTCGGCCCTCTCCAACTCCTCGGGAGGGGCATCGTCCAGGGTGAAACCCCTGTGGTGCAGCAGCTCTTCCATGAGGCCCTGGGGATTGCCCCCCAGGATGATATCGGTGCCCCGCCCCGCCATATTGGTGGCGATGGTCACCATTCCTGGCCGCCCCGCCTGAGTGACGATGGCCGCCTCTTTCTCGTGGTACTTGGCGTTGAGCACTTGGTGAGGAACGCCGCGGCGCTGAAGCATCTCGCTCAGAAGCTCCGACTTCTCGATGGACACAGTGCCCACCAGCACCGGCCGCCCCTGGCGGTAAAGGTCTTCGATTTCTTTGACCACCGCCCTAAACTTGTCTTGCTCCGCCTTATACACCAGGTCCGGGGAGTCGCGGCGAATCATGGTTTTGTAGGTGGGGATGACCACCACCTCCAGCTTGTAGATCTTAAAAAACTCCTCGGCCTCAGTGGCGGCCGTACCGGTCATGCCGGCCAGCTTTTCATACATGCGGAAGTAGTTCTGAAAGGTGATAGTGGCCAGGGTGATGCTCTCCCGCTGGATTTTCACCCGCTCCTTGGCCTCGATGGCCTGGTGCAGTCCCTCAGCGTAGCGGCGACCCCACATCAAACGACCGGTGAACTCGTCCACAATGATGACCTGCCCATCCTTGACCACATAATCCCGGTCTCGTCGGTAAACGACATGGGCCCGAAGGGCATTGTCCAGGTATTGCGTCAGGGCATAGTTACTAGGATCGTAGAGATTGGGAAGATTGAGCAACTGTTCCATGCGGGATATACCCGCCTCGGTGAGGGATACGACGCGGGTCTTTTCGTCCACGGTGTAGTCTTCGCTGGGGCGAAGGCGAGGCACCAGATTGGCAAAGGTGTTGTACCACTGGGTGGACTCCTGGGCCGCCCCGCTGATGATGAGCGGCGTTCTGGCCTCGTCGATGAGGATGTTGTCCACCTCGTCCACGATGGCGTAATAGAGGGGCCGTTGAACACACTGAGAAAGGTCGTTGACCATGTTGTCTCTGAGGTAGTCGAAACCGAACTCATTGTTGGTGCCGTAGGTCACATCCGCCAGGTATGCCTCGGGACGAGAAACGGGCCGGAGATGGCGTAGTCTCGGCTCGGGGGAAGGGAAGTGGGAGTCGAAGATGTAAGATGACTCATGCTGTATGCTGGCTACAGAGAGGCCCAGGGCATCATAAATGGGACCCATCCATTGGGGGTCCCGCTTAGCCAGGTAGTCGTTGACGGTGATGATATGAACCCCCTGGCCGGTGAGAGCGTTGAGATAGGCAGGGAGAGTAGCCACCAGGGTCTTGCCCTCTCCCGTTTTCATCTCGGCTATCTTTCCCTGATGAAGAACAACGCCCCCCATGAGCTGGACGTCGAAGTGACGCTGTCCTATGGTGCGCTTGGCGGCTTCCCGTACCGCGGCAAAGGCTTCCGGGAGGAGAGACTCCAGTGCCTCGCCTTCATCCAGGCGTCCCCTGAACTCCTCCGTCTTTGCCCGCAGTTGGGCATCGGAGAGAGCTTGGAAGTCCGGTTCCAGGGCGTTGGTTTGTTCCACCAAAGGCTGGAGGCGCTTGAGCTCCCTCTCATTAGAATCGCCCACGATACTGGTCAGCCATTTAAACATGACAGTTTCTCTCGAACGATCTTATTCATAGATTTCTCGCCTGTGCCCGATGCCCAGAACATATATTGTCGGCTCATCTATCTGGTAGACAATTCGCAACTGTCCAACCCTGTATCGGTATTTGCTTTCATGCCAGGGCGCAGCTTTTTAATATTTCTCCCTGCGTAAGGGTTGCCTCGAATCTGCGCCAGTGCTTTATCCACTTTACTCTTTGTTTTCGCCTCAAGCCTGTCATAGGCACGCCGTGCTTCCCTGTGGAGAAGGACTGTACGCCCTATCACTTCTTTTCCCAGGGAATAAAGTTATCTCGCCTCCCCAGTTTCAAGTCCTTCTCTGCCTGGCGCAGTTGCTGCATCAATTCTTCATCCCGCTGGACATCCAGGGTTGCCTCCCACTCCTCGTGCAACTTGCGAAGCCTTAAGAGAAGGGTGAGAAAAGGCCAGGCTATCCCCCTAGAGGCCAAAAATTCCACATAGTCAACAATGCTCTTAAGCTGAGCGCCATTTGTGTCCCCCTCTATTACCATTAGTTTTCGCAGATCCTCTGATTCCTGCCCAAGGAAGTGCCGCAGTCCTTCCTCCACCTTTTGGAACAAAAGCTTCGCTTGCTCCCGGGGCAGCCCTTCCAGAGCATCCACGGCTTCTCTTCTAAGCTGATTTAAAACTGCTTTTTCCACTCTCCCTCCCTTCACTGGAACATAGCGCCGATGGAGGAGCCGGTATGGATGCGCCGAATCGCCTCCCCCAGGGTCGAAGCCATGGAGAGAACGGTCAATTGGGGCAAGCGCCTTTCCGGCGGCACACGAACGGTATCCGTAACCACCACTTCCTTAACCGGACAGGAGGCAATGCGCTCCACGGCGGGGCCGGAGAGAATGGCGTGGGTGCAGCAAGCGTATACCTCCCGGGCACCGTGCTCAAGAAGAACTTGGGTGGCTGATACCAGAGAGCCTGCGGTGTCGATCTCGTCATCTACGGTGAGGGCGCGTTTACCCCGAACGTCGCCTATTATAGTGTGGTGCTCCGCCACATCGTCGTTGCCCTGGCGCCGTTTCTCTATGATAGCTAACGGGGCCTTGAGGCGAGCGGCAAAGTCTCGGGCGCGCTTGGCGATGCCCACATCAGTAGCCACCACCACCAGATCCCCAAGAGCCTTCTCCTCAAAATAGCGGCTCAAGATATAGAAGGCGGTGAGCTCGTCCATGGGGATATTAAAGAAGCCTTGGATTTGCCCGGCATGGAGGTCTACGGTGAGGACACGGTTGGCTCCGGCCACAGTGATCAGGTCAGCCACCAGGCGTGCGGTAATGGGCACCCTGGGCTGATCCTTCTTATCGGTGCGGGAATAGGCATAGTAGGGCATGACGGCGGTAATGCGCCCTGCCGAGGCACGCTTGATAGCATCCAACATTATGAGAAGCTCCATGAGGCTCTCATTCACGGGAGAACAAGTGGGCTGAATGACAAAGACATCCCGCTGCCGTACGTTCTCTAGGATGCGAACGAAGATGTTCTCATTGCTGAATTTAAATACCTCCGCCTTTCCCAAGGGCAAGCCCAGATACCCACAGACATCCTCCGCCAGCGAAGGATGGGCATTACCGGTGAAAACCTTCAGGTCATCAAACCACTGCAAATCTCTCTCCTTGCCGCTAGCCCCATCTTCCGAAACAAGCGTTTGTCTGGTAGCAACAAAAATATATCACAGACACCCAGGCGGGGCAACGGCCACTTTGGGTCAAAAGACCCTCCATCCGTCATCCCATTGACATGGAAAATCCTCCTCGGGCGTGGTACACTGAAGGTCATCTACTGGTGCAACGTCAGTGGCAAAAAGGGGGACAAGAAGATGGAAAAGTCCGTTACTATGGTCAAAAGAGAATCCCAGCCGACCATGGCCCTGGCCCAGTTCATCTCGGGGCTGCAATATGAGGACATCCCTATCCCGTGCCTCAAACTGGCTAAGGCCGTCTTTTTGGACTCTATAGGCTGCGGACTATACGGCTACACCCTACCCTGGGGCCGGATGGTGACGGACTGGGTGGTGGAGCAGGGAGGGCGTCCGGAGGCCACCCTCTGGCTCACCGGCTTCAAGGGACCGGCCGCCAACGCGGCCCTGGCCATGGGGACCATGATTCACAGCTTCGATTTCGACGACTATCACCACTCCAAGCTCCACCCCGGGGCAGCCGTAGTTCCAGCCATCCTGGCTATGGGGGAGCGGCAGGGCAGCCAGGGCCAAGAGTTGCTGACGGCCCTGGTAGCCGGCTACGAAACGATGATTCGGGTCAGCCTGGGCACCGGTCCCGGCCCGTCCCGGATGAAGGGCTGGCACCTGACCGGTACCTGCGGCACCTTTGGCGCCGCGGCCGCGGCCGCAAAGCTGCTCGGTTTGGATGCCGCTCACACCGCCAGTGCCCTGGGCTTGGCAGGCACTCAGTCCGCTGGACTGTGGGCCTTTATCGCCGATGGTTCCCAGAGCAAACGCCTCCACCCCGGCCGCGCCGCCCAGAGTGGTATCATGGCCGCCATGCTGGCGCAAAAGGGCTACCCCGGCCCTACCAAAATCCTGGAGGCAGAGGACGGCGGCTTTTGCTCCGCTACCTCTGACGACTACGATCTGGAGCAAATCACCAACGGCCTCGGTGAGACATTTGAAACTGCCGGGGTGACCATCAAACCCTACTCTGCCTGCGGCAGCCTCCACTCCGCTATCGACGCCGCTCGGGCCTTGATGACAAAACACAACATCGCGCCCCATGATATTCAGAAGGTCATCCTCAGAACCTCCCACGTCATCGTAACCCAGTGCGGCTTCCCCTACCAACCCCTGAGCATCCTCCAGGCCCAGATGAGTGCCCAGTACACCCTGGCGGTGGCCATCCAAGAGGGCAACGCCCTGCCCGACCAATACTCTCCAGACAAAATAGGCGACCCGCAAATACTGGACCTGGCTCATCGAGTAGAGATTACCGTCGACCCCGAGATAGATCGAGTCTATCCTGGCCTCTTCGCCAACAAAGTGGAGATCCTTCTCCGCAATGGCCGAAGCCACCTTATGAGGGTGGATTACCCCATGGGCTCCACGGAGAACCCAATGACCGAGACAGAGATAGAGGCCAAGTTCCGCTCTCTGGCGGGGAAGGTCATCGATGACCATAAGGCCAGCCGGGTCGTCCAGATAGCCAACGCCCTGGAGGATCTGAAGGGAATAACCCCCTTGATGGAAATGATAGCGCTGGGCAACAAAATATAAATTGCCTGGAGAGTGGGGGATCTCTAGTGCTTTATTTCGCAATCCGCTTCACCCATGCAATTTGGCACTGGGCCCCGATAGGCTAAAAAAAATGCCCTATTGCCCCTCATGGCATTCAGTACGGATTCTTTGTTGCTCCTCGCCCGCCTCTGGCGGGGAGTCCCCAGAATGTCGGCGTTAAACAACCTCTTTAGGTCTCGTTGACAGGGGAGGCAGACAAAAGTTATAATGCCATCACCGAGGAGGTGGTTATGCCCAAACGGACTTATCAGCCCAAAAGGATTCCCCGACGGCGGGAGCATGGCTTCCTGAAGCGGATGAGTAGCCGCGGAGGAAGATTGGTCCTCAAAGCGCGCCGTCTCCGGGGGCGAAGACGCTTGACGGTGGTGTGAGTAGCGGTGTCTGGTGGGGCGAGAGAACAGATTAAGGGGCCAGGGGGCCTTTCAGTCCCTGCGGCGTCGGGGGAGACGATGGAGCAACCACCTGCTGGTGTTGCTGGCCTTGCCCCGAGGCGACGGGGGAAACCGCTATGGCTTCGCCGTGTCGCGGCGCGTGGGCAAGGCGGTTACGCGCAACCGGGTAAAACGCTGGTTGCGGGAAGGAGTGCGGAATTTCCCTCTGGAAGGGGGATGGGATATGCTGTTTATAGTTCGGCCTCCGGCGGCCGGGGGCGATTTTCATATTGTTAGGGAGGCTATGGCAGATCTGTTACGGCGGGGACATTTCATTAGGGAGGACCAATGAGGCGGGCCGCCCTGGCCGCCATTCGCCTCTATCAGAGGGCCTTGTCCCCCTACACCCTTCCCAGTTGTCGCTTCGTGCCCACCTGTTCTCAGTACAGCTACGAGGCCATCTCCCGCCACGGATTGTGGCGAGGGGGGTGGCTGACCTTGAGGCGGCTGGCACGTTGTCATCCCCTTTCCCCAGGTGGTTATGACCCGCCCCCTTAGCCCCTTGTTTCACGTGAAACTTCCCCTAAGAAAGGGGGTCGGGCTGGCATTGCTGGCCTTTGTGATCCTCCTTCTGGGGGTGGGGTGTAGCCAGGGCTCTTCACCCCAGGGGTGGCCCGCGCCGACCCTAGCGGGGAATGGCCTCTACTACTTCGCCAAAGACAAGCTAGTGGCCCTGGACGCGGCTAGCGGGCAGAAGAGGTGGTCCTTCCCTCCAGGGGATGAGAAGCTGACGGCCATGTATGGCCCGGTGGCGGCGAGGGAGGATACCCTTTACCTGGGCACCTATCAGGGCCTGGTCTACGCTCTGGATGCCACCAGTGGGCAGGAGCGGTGGCACCAGAAAGTGGACAGCGCGGTGGTGGGAGGGGTAAGCCTGGGAGAAGGGCTGCTTCTGGTGCCTACCGTGCGGGGTCGCCTTCTGGCCCTGGACCCCCAAAACGGGCAGACCAAGTGGCAGTTCGATACCCAAAAGGGCATCTGGTCGTCGCCCGTGAGCCAGGGGGGAACGGTCTTCTTAACCTCCCTTGACCATCATCTCTACGCCCTAGATGCCGTCAGTGGGCAGAAGAAATGGAGTTACTCAGCCGGAGGAGCTATCGTCGCGTCCCCTCTGGTGACCGCCGATGGCATCTACTTCGGGGCCCTGGATCGCCGCTTCTACGCCTTAGATATGGGCGGGAAACTGCGCTGGCAATTGGAGGCCCAAGGCTGGTTCTGGGACCAGGCCCTCTACCGTCAAGGGACTATATACGCCGGAACCCTGGACGGCAGCCTTTTTGCCCTGGACAGCCAAAACGGTCAGGTGAAGTGGCAGCAGAATCTGGGAACAGCCATCCAGGGAGCGCCGGTGGCCCTGGGTGAAACCGTAGTAGTGATGGTAACACTGGCTACGGAGCCCGGGGGGCAGGTATACGCCCTGGACGCCGCCCAGGGGACGCGGCGGTGGGCCACCGATTTGGGCAAGCTGGCGCCCACCACACCGGCGATGGCTCCGGGCCTTCTATACGTCGCCTCCCAGGACGGCTCCTTACACGCCTTGGAGGCATCGGGGGGCACTCAGCGATGGACTTTCCGGTGAGGAGGTAGAAGCCGGTGGACATTAACCTGCTGTGGAATGAGCTTCTCATGAAACCCATGCTCAACAGCCTCATCGTGCTCTATTACTTTCTCTTTCACAACCTGGGCATCACCATCATCGCTTTCACCTTTCTGGTGCGGACCCTGATGCTGCCTCTGACCTTGAAACAGCTCCACGCCTCCAAGTCCATGTCTGCCCTCTCCCCCCGCCTTCAGGAGCTTCAGAAAAAATACGCCAAGGACAAACAACGTCTCTCCGAAGAGACCATGCGGCTATATCGTGAGCAGGGCGTCAACCCCGCCGGCTGTCTCCTCCCCACTGTCATCCAGTTCCCCATCTGGATCGGCCTGTACTATTCCCTCATCCAAGCCATCGGGAGCACCCCGGAAGCTCTCCGGGGTCTCTCCACTCTTCTCTATACCTGGTTGCCTCTGGTTCATGAGGCTTTGCCCCTGAACAGTCAGTTCCTGTGGCTAGACCTGGCCCTACCCGACCCCAGTCCCTTCCTTCTGCCCGTGCTGGTGGGAGGCACCATGTGGATACAACAGAAGATGATGACGGTAACCACGGGCGACCCCAAACAGGAGTCCATGAATCGGATGATGCTCACCATGATGCCCCTCATGTTCGGCGTCCTGACCATCCAATTCCCCAGCGGCCTGGCCATCTACTGGGTCACCTCCAACGTGGTCAGTATCGTCATGCAGTATTTCGTCACCGGCTGGGGTAGCCTTCCCCAGTTGAAGTCCCTGGCCTCGGCGCTGGGGCTAGGAAAACCAGGGGCTACGGTGAGCTCCCAGCCCGTCCAAGAGCCCGCTGCCACGTCACCGCCAGACAAGGAGCAGGGAGTCTTGAAACCAGTGGGGGTAAGCAATCTATCATCTAAGTCTACGAAGAGGATAGCATATGGAAAGTCTAGAGGTAAGCGCCAAAACAGTAAGAGAAGCCGTCGACCTGGCTCTGGAGCGACTGGGGGTTAGCGCGGGTGAAGTTGAGATCGAGATAATCAGCGAGGGCAAGGCAGGCATCCTGGGCATCGGGGCCGAGGATGCCCGGGTGCGGGTGACGTTGCTAGAAAAGGCCTTGCCGCCTCAGGAGGAGCTGGTGTCTACGGCTACCCAGGCCCTGAGCCAATTGTTAAGTTTAATGGGTATACCGGGGCAGGTGCGCCCCGCCTATGGCGGGGAAGGGACGACCCCTGAGGAGATCGTCCTAGAGGTATGGGGCCCCAGTCTGGGCAGCCTCATCGGGCGCCGCGGGCAGACCCTGGCCTCCCTGCAATACCTGGTCAACCTTATAGTAAGCCGCCGCTACAAAGCCAAGACCACGGTGAGCGTAGATGTGGCAGGCTATCGCCGCCGTCGCCAGCAGGCACTTCGGTCCTTGGCGTTGCGGGTAGCCGAGCGAGTGAAGGAAACCGGCCACAGTATAACCCTGGAGCCCATGTCGGCGGTAGAACGACGCCAGGTGCACCTGACTCTTCGGGATGACCCCTTGGTAGCTACCTTCAGCATCGGAGAGGGAAAGGGGCGCAAGGTGGTCATCTCACCCCGAAAGCGGTAAGTTCTCTATCTCCATAAGAGAGCGTTTGTGGATAGGCAGTCAGTATGACCACCGTCATCGCCCTGGCTAACCAAAAGGGTGGCGTGGGCAAAACCACCACTGCCATTAACCTCAGCGCCTTCCTGGCTGCCCAGAGAAGCCGGGTGCTTCTGGTGGATATGGACCCCCAGGCCAATGCCACCGGCGGTCTGGGGTGCTCCCCGGCAGAAGCCTCCGTATATCACGTTCTCATCGACGAGGTAGCTGTGGAGCGGGCCATTGTCCCCAGCGGACGCCCGGAGCTGGACATCCTTCCCTCTGCCCCTGCCCTGGCCGGAGCAGAGGTGGAGCTGGTGGCGGCCATGGCCCGAGAATATCGCTTGCAACGGGCTTTGGTGCCGGTGTACCAGAACTACAGCTACATCTTCATCGATTGCCCTCCCTCTCTGGGGCTACTGACCATCAATTCCCTCACCGCCGCCCAGGGCGTGCTCGTGCCCGTCCAGTGTGAATACCTGGCCATGGAGGGTTTGAGCCGCCTCATACGTACCATCGACCTGGTGCGACGCAACCTGAACAGCCAACTGCGGCTGATAGGTTTAGCCCTGACCATGTTCGATAGCCGCACCAACCTGAGCCAGCAGGTAATGGAAGAAGTACGTTCCCACTTCTCCAACACCTTTCACACCGTCATTCCTCGCAGCGTGCGCCTGAGCGAAGCTCCTAGCCACGGTCTGTCCATCATGGAATACGCACCTAACTCTGCCGGCGCTCTGGCCTACCGGGCTCTGGCTGAGGAAGTGCTGGCCCTGAAAGGGCCAGCGAAAGAGGGGGAGTGATACATTATGGCTAAGGGAAAAACAGGGCTAGGTCGAGGGCTGGCGGCCCTCATTCCCACCACAGCCCCCAACGTAGAGGCGGTAGATGTGGACCTTATCGTGGCCAACCCCCGCCAGCCCCGCACCACCCTCAATCCGGCGGCCCTTCAAGAGCTGGCAGAGAGCATTCGTGAGCACGGGCTCCTGCAGCCGCTGCTGGTTACCCGCCAGCCCGGCCCCCTGGAGAGCCCCTGCTACCAGGTCATCGCCGGGGAGCGGCGCTGGCAGGCAGCGCGCCTGGCCGGCCTGAGCAAAGTTCCCGTCATCGTCAAAGAGGTGACCCCCCAGGAGACCCTGGAGCTGGCCTTGGTGGAGAACTTGCAGCGCATGGACCTGGGGCCCTTGGAGGAGGCCCACGCCTACCGCCAGCTGGTGGATGAGTTCGGCCTGACCCAAGAGCAGGTGGCCCGACGGGTAGGCAAGGATCGGGCCACGGTGGCCAACTCCCTGCGACTGCTGCGCCTGAGCGCCCAGATAAAGGATAGCCTGGCCCGCGGCGAGATCACCCCCGGCCACGCCCGAGCTATCCTCGCCCTACCCGATGCCGAAAGCAGACACACCCTCTGGGAGCGCATCCTAAAGTTTGGACTGAACGTGCGGCAGGCGGAGGAAGCAGCGCGGCAATGGGAGAGCCAGCCACTCACACCCACCCCCAAGGAGATCGACCCTCACATCCAGGAGATGGAAGACCGCCTGCGAGATGCCCTGGGCACCAAAGTGATGCTGGTTCCCGGCCGTAAGGGGGGCAAGCTCATCATCCACTTCTACAGCGACGAGGAGTTGGATGCCATCTACCAACGTTTGATGCCCTGACTTAAAAGCGTCATTCCAGCGGAAGCCGGAATCCACCATGAGTTGGATTGCCATCTACCAACGTTTGATGCCCTGACCGCAGCCCAGACGCCCGCAAATAACCCCAAAACTCCGGGGATATATTCCCAACACCCCTAAAAGATGCTACAATAGGGCCGTAGGAGGCCGTGGCTTTTTGGGCATTATCGACACTATTTCTACTGGTTTCGCCGTCATCGGTCGTCGCCCCTGGCTTTTTCTGTTGCCCCTGGCTCTGGATCTCCTTCTCCTCTGGGGGCCAAGAGTGTCCATGGCGCCTTTGGTAGAGCCCCTGGCAATGGCAACCCCCACTGACAACACCGCCAACGAAGAGGCAAACCTGCAGCCCGTGTTGAATGCCCTGGCCAACGCCAACCTCCTGGGCATCCTCAACTGGCAGTTACCCAGTCTAACCAAGACTCTGGCCCTCTCCTCCGATGCCCCCCTTGTAGATGTGACTAGCTTCCCCGCCCTCGCCGGGCTGGTAGCGGGCTTTTGGGGATTGAGCCTGGGGGTGGCCTCGTTGTACCTGACGGCTCTGGCCATGTCGGCCCAGGGGCAGGCATTGTCTCTCACTCCCTTCCTGAGCGCATCCCTTTTGGGGGCGAGGCGGCTTCTCCTCTTCTTTCTCATCCTCTTTGGGGCGGGCCTTCTGTTAGGGGTGCCCGCGGCTTTCGTCGTGGCCGGCCTGAGCCAGTTCAGTCCTCCTCTGGCCTCTCTACTTGCTTTATCCGCCTTGGTAATGGTACTCCTGAGTATGGTCTATCTCTTCTTCACCGACGAGGCCATTTTCCTGGGGAATCTGGATGCCAGACGGGCCATAGCCGACAGCTTTCAGCTGGTGCGAACCCACTTCTGGCCCGCCCTGGCTTTCTTCCTCCTCACCCAGCTTATCATGGTGGGCACCCCCCTTATATGGCGTATTATTCTCCCTTACCGTTGGGGAGGGATAGTGGCTATAGCCGGCCATGTCTACATCGGCACCGGAATGGCGGCCGCCGCCATGGTTTTCTACCGCCACCACTCTCCCTTTCTTCAAGAGATGGCTAAGAAGGGCGACGCCCTTCCTTTGGGGCAGATGAACTCGTGAACGACAACCACTACACGGCCAAAGACATCCAGGTGTTGGAAGGCCTGGAGGCAGTGCGCCGCCGCCCTGGGATGTACATCGGAAGCATAGACCAGCGGGGTCTACACCACCTCATCTACGAGATCATGGACAACAGCATCGATGAGGCCATGGCCGGCTTCTGTAACCATGTCCGGGTGGTCATCCACGACGATGGCAAGGTGATGGTGGCGGACAACGGCCGCGGCATTCCAGTGGAGACTCATGAAAAGACGGGGCGCTCCGCCCTGGAGACGGTGATGACCATTCTTCACGCCGGAGCCAAGTTTGGGGGGCAAGGTTACAAGGTGGCCGGCGGTCTCCACGGAGTGGGCGCCTCGGTGGTCAACGCCCTCTCCGCCTGGCTCCAGGTAGAGGTACACCGAGACGGCCTTATCTACCGGCAAGAGTACGTTCGGGGCGTGCCTCAGGGGGATGTGGCAGTGGTGGGAGAGGCCACGGACACCGGTACTATCACCACCTTCCTGCCCGACAGCGAGATTTTCGGCCCCCCTAGCTACGACTTCGACAATCTAATCCAGCGCTCTCGGGAGATGGCCTATCTCAATCGGGCCCTGAAGGTAAGCCTGGTAGAGGAAGGGCAGGATCGGGAGGCCACCTTCTACTTTGAGGGAGGCATCATCAGCTTCGTCCGCCACCTGAACAAGAACCGCAATCCCCTCCATCCCCGCCCCATCTATATCCAAAGTAACGTAAACGGCACCGGGGTAGAGGTGGCCATGCAGCACCACGACGGCTACGGAGAGACCACCTTCTCCTTTGCCAACTGCATAAACACTGTGGATGGGGGCACCCACCTCACCGGCTTCCGCTCCGCCCTGACCCGGGTTATCAACGACTACGCGCGCAAGGCCAAGCTCCTCAAAGACAACGACGCCAACCTCCAGGGGGAGGACGTGCGGGAGGGCCTCACCGCCATCATCAGCGTCAAGCTGGCCGAGCCTCAGTTCGAGGGCCAGACCAAGGCCAAGCTGGGAAACCCCGAGGTGAAGAGCCAGGTGGAGTCGGTGGTAGCCGAGGAGCTTATGGCCTTCCTGGAGGAGAACCCCGCTGAGGCTAAGAAGATCCTGGACAAATGCCTCACCACCGCCCGGGCCCGGGAGGCGGCCCGAAAAGCCCGAGATCTGGTCATCCGCAAGGGAGCCCTGGAGGGGGCCACCCTCCCCGGCAAGCTGGCGGACTGCTCTGAGAGAGACCCCCACCTCTGTGAGCTGTACCTGGTGGAGGGGGACTCCGCTGGCGGCTCCGCCAAGCAGGGACGGGACCGGCGTTTTCAGGCCATTCTGCCCCTCAGAGGCAAAATCCTGAACGTGGAGAAGGCCAGCCGAGAGCGGATATTCGGCCACGAGGAGATCAGAGCCATGGCCACCGCCCTGGGGACGGGGGTGGAGGACCAGATGGATCTGGGCAAGCTGCGCTATCATCGCATCATCATCATGACCGACGCCGACGTGGATGGCGCCCATATCCGCACCCTTCTCCTCACCTTCTTCTTCCGCCACATGGAGCCCATCATCAGCAACGGCCACCTCTACATCGCCCAGCCCCCCCTGTACCGCATTCAGAACGCCAAGGAGCACCACTGGGTCTACTCCGAAAAGGAGAAGGAGGAGGTGCTGGCCGGCCTCAAGGGGGCCCGGAACCTGACCATCCAGCGCTATAAGGGCCTGGGGGAGATGAACCCGGAGCAGCTCTGGGAGACCACCATGAACCCGGCATCCCGGGTGCTCCTTCAGGTGGAGATAGAGGACGCCATCATGGCCAACGAGGTCTTCGACACCCTCATGGGAGACGTCGTGGCCCCCCGCAAGGCCTTCATCCAGGCCCACGCCAAGCAAGTGAAAAACCTGGACGTGTAAAAATCCATAAAAACGTCCCCCGAGAGACTGTTTAATAGCGGGGATTACAAGGGGGCAAAGCCCCCTTTGACGGGGGTCTGGGGGTGTCCCCCAGCTCTAATTTCATTCCCCTCTCCTTTCAGGAGAGGGGAATAGGGGGTGAGGTCGCTTGTTATTCAGCGCTATCCAAAAAGGTCTTGACATTTGACGGCCAAGTGTTATTCTGTCTAAAGAACAGATGTACTACGAATTTAGAGAGCCCATTCACGGCTTCATAACGTTAGAAGATCACGAGATGAGCATTGTGGACTCTAGGCCGTTCCAGCGCCTAAGAAATATTAGGCAGTTAGGAACTACATACTTGGTTTATCCTTCAGCTAATCACACCCGTTTTGAGCATTCATTGGGTACGCTACAAGTGGTGAGCGAGATATTTGATCATCTGGTGAAGTCGTACTCTGAGGAACTCGGATGGAATAAGGATGAAAAAATTAAGAGCTACCGCCGGCTCGTCCGGTTGGCAGCCCTCCTGCATGATATAGGTCATGCGCCCTTTTCCCATTCCTCCGAGAGTCTGATGCCTATCGAAAGCGGAGATAGATATAAGCACGAGGACTATACTCGTGAGGTAATAACAAATCTGGATGAAATAGCTCAGAAAATCCAAGATGTCGGGTTGGACCCAAGAGACGTGGCTGCTATAGCGACTGGTAAAACAACCGAACCCGAGCACGATTTCCTGAGTGATTTGTTAACCGGCGAACTGGGGGCAGACCGAATAGACTACCTGTTGCGAGATTCATATCATCTCGGAGTTATCTATGGAAAATTCGACTACCCCAGGCTTCTACAAACTCTAGTGGTTCGGAAGATGCCGACGGAGGAAGGCGAACAAGAAGTTCCACAGATAGCTATAGAAGAGGGAGGAGTTCACGCAGCCGAAGCGCTCTATATTGCTCGCTACTGGATGTTTCTTCAGGTATATTTCCACAAAACTCGCCGGATTCTGGACAGACATTTAACCGAATTTCTCAGAGATCACCTGCAAGACGGAACCTACCCATCGTCGATGGACGACTTTCTCCAATGGGATGATTTTAAGGTCTTGGGGCTACTCACCGACCAATCAGACACAGTGCATCATGATCGTCTTCTCAAACGGAAGCACTTCCGAGAAGCCTTTCTCACATCAGACCATCCCAAAGATTTTGAATTGGAGAGGTTTGCTTGGCTAATGGAAAAGTTAGAAAATAATAACGCCTACAACGATAACATATACATTGATGATAAAGCCTCTATGGATCCCTATAACTACAGCGCCCCTAGCATTTTTATAAAGAGGTCATCAATTTTGCAAAATCTTGATAAGGTGGACACACGTCGTGTCTACGCAGACCTAAGCATACGAGACAATGTCGAGACGGAGTGCAAAGAATTCTGGGAAAAAAGAGGACAAGGGAGATAGGAGCATGGAGACGCTTGAAAGATTGGGTGTGATTATTCTTCTTTTGAAAGCCGCCCAAGAGAGACAGTTTAAATTGTTCCATGCCCACGTGCAAAAGCTGGTCTACCTACTCCAGGAGGCCAAAAGGGTGCCCTTAGGATACAACTTTAAGATGCACTATTTTGGCCCCTATTCGGAGGAGCTTTGGGGCACTCTGAATATCCTCAAGTCTTGGGACACCGTCAAGGTCGAAATGGTTCAGAGCCATGGGTCCTACGGCCATCTCATAAATCCAGGCGATAAAGTGAGTGAATTTTTAGACTTGATCGAAAAAAATAAAAACAATCAAACGTGGAGGACTTACGAAGACCGCGTAACCGAGCTCTTGGAGCTTGTGGGCAGCCGGGATGCTAGAGGTATTGAGCTTATTGGCACGGTGCATTTTATGCACAAATTACTAAAAGCTCAAGGGCAGGCGGACAACAGTGAGACAGTGATAGACCGAGTTCGTAAACTCAAACCACATTTCAGTGAGGCGGAAGTGTCCGAGGCTCTCAATGAACTGAGAGAAAAGCTGCTTTTGTAGAATAGGAGTGCTCATGATCCAGGGCGTCCAGATTAAACACCTTACCCGCCACGCCGACGAGCGGGGCTACCTCATGGAGCTAGTGCGAAGGGACGATGCCATCTTCGAGACCTTCGGGCAGTGCTACATAGCTATGAACTACCCCGGCGTGGTGCGGGCCTGGCACTACCACAAGCTCCAGGACGACATCTTCGCCGCCGTCAAGGGTATGGTGAAGGTGGTCCTCTACGACCCTCGAGAAGATTCCCCCACCCGGGGCCAGGTGGAAGAGTACTTCCTGGGGGAGAACAATCCTATTCTGCTAAAAATACCCGTCCTCGTCATCCACGGTTACAAGACCATCGGGTTAGAACCGTCGCTGCTTCTGAACTTCCCCACCCGCCCCTACAACCCGGCCCAGCCCGACGAGTATCGCCTCCCCTGGGACTCGCCGGACATCCCTTACGACTGGGCACTGAAAAACCGATAGCCTAGCCCGGGGCGTTAACGGCTCGCGCCTCCTCTTCCCGAAGCTGTATAAGAGCCTCCATGATTCTTTTCACCCGGGGTTGCTCTTTCATGATGTGAGGGAAGGCCGCCACAACAGCCCTGAGCTCTCTCAGGGAGAGTGTAAGGGTCCGGCGTAAGGGGTCCCCTTCAGAAAGAATGGCCACCGGCCGGCCGTTACGCAGAAGGAGAATCGGGCCTTTTCCATTCTGTGATGGCAGAGAGTGGACTTGGATGGAAGTCTTCACCTTCGCCTCCCTCTTTCGTCGCTAGAAAGGGACGCCTCTTTCAGCGCCTCGACGAGTTCCCTCATCTGCTGCCAAGACAATCCGCGGCTGCACTGAATACAACTAACGATCCGTCTCTCCCCTCCCCACTGCGAGTAAAGATCGCCACCGCAGTAAGGACATAACTTCGGCCACCACATATTGTCCTCCTTGACCAGATTGGCCAGCGGGCATCCTATCTCAGCATTCCTGTGTCGAGACAGAAAGGAGCCAGAGGGTAGCCTCTGGCTCCTGAAAATGCCACGCCCTCCTTCAAATGCCTACGAGGTTAGCTGACGGGTTCGGGCTGAAAGAGATACCCTACCTCCGCCTACGGCGGAGAATTCACCCCCCATACGGATCCCCCGTTTCCTTTTGGGAATTCGGCTGTCTTAAATTATCTTCGGCCGAAGAGCCTTATTTGATTCACCTCCTGTCCCAACTGCCTTCTGTTGACACACGCTACCATCGATGGACTGCCATGTCAAGGCCTTTTGGGCTCAACCACAAAAGTATTGACAGAGGGCACTAAAGATGCTAGACTGAATCACCAACCAGGCGAGAAAGAACAGCCTCGTGGGTCGGAAGACCGCGACGTGATCACCGGCGGCGATGGTTTCCTCGTTAGAGTATCGTCGCAAAGGTTCAGGAAAAGGGCTTTCGACCTTTCATTGTGTTCTGAGGAAAAGAAAATAAAATCGTAAGGGGGCAAACCAGGTTAGAGTCATGCCAACAGTAAATCAGCTCATTCGCAAGGGAAGGGTAGGGGTCCAAAAGAAGGTAAAGGCGCCCGCACTGCGCTTTTCTTATAACTCGCTGAAAAATAGGCTGACGCGAGGGACGCCTTCGCCCCAAAAACGGGGAGTATGCACCCAAGTAAGGACGATGACCCCCAAAAAGCCCAACTCCGCCCTGCGCAAGATAGCCCGGGTGCGTCTTACCAACGGGATGGAGGTAACAGCCTACATACCAGGTGAGGGACATACCCTCCAGGAACACTCAGTAGTTCTTATCCGGGGGGGGAGGGTCAAAGACCTGCCCGGCGTCCGCTACCACATTATCCGAGGAACCATGGATACTACCGGCGTTAAAGACCGCCATCAGAGCCGAAGCAAATACGGTGCCAAACGGGGAAAAACTCCTTAGGCAATAAGGGTTCGCTGGATTTCTCTTTCGCGATCTCAGTTATGATAAAAGAGGGATTGTATTATGCCTCGACGGGGTAAGGTAGTTCGGCGGGAGACCCCGCCCGACCCCAAATATAACAGTGTCTTGCTGGCTCGCTTCATCAATAAGATGATGATCGGTGGCAAAAAGAGCCTCGCCCAGAGCATCGTCTACAATGCCCTGGGATGGGTGGAAGAAAAGCTGACCAAAGACCCCCTGGAGGTCTTCGATAGGGCGGTGAGGAACGCCACCCCCATCTTGGAGGTGAAGCCCAGGCGAGTGGGCGGAGCTACCTACCAGGTGCCCGTGGAAATCCGGGAGGAGAGACGCACCGCCCTCGCCTTGAGGTGGCTGGTGCAGTCGGCCCGAGGCCGAGCGGGCAAGTCCATGGCGGAGAAGCTGGCCGCCGAGCTCATGGACGCCTACAACGGTCAGGGGGCCACGGTTAAAAAGCGGGAAGATACCCATCGTATGGCCGAGGCCAACAAGGCCTTTGTTCACTACCGATGGTAGCATGGCCACACTGTTACTGCTGAGGTACGTAAGGAACAACAATGGCACGGGAGTGTCCGCTAGAGCGGATCAGAAACATCGGAATAATTGCTCACATCGACGCTGGGAAGACTACCGTCACCGAGCGCATTCTGTATTACACTGGCCGAACCTACAAAATGGGAGAGGTTCACTACGGCACCACGGTGATGGACTGGATGGAGCTGGAACGGGAGCGCGGGATTACCATTACCGCCGCCGCCACCACCTGCCATTGGCGGGACCACCACATAAACATCATCGACACCCCGGGCCACGTGGACTTCACGGTGGAGGTGGAACGCAGCCTGCGGGTGCTGGATGGCGGTGTGGTAGTCTTCGACGCCGTGGCGGGGGTGGAGGCTCAATCGGAGACGGTGTGGCATCAGGCCAACCGCTATCGGGTGCCTCGTATCTGCTTTGTCAACAAGATGGACCGCACCGGGGCTGATCTCTGGCGCACCGTGGACATGATTCGGCAGCGCCTGGAGGCAGATGCAGTGCCGATACAGCTTCCCCTGGGCGTGGAAAACGATTTTCGGGGAATCATCGATCTCATCGAAGAAAAAGCGCTGGTTTATGGAGACGACCGGGACGCCGCGCCCCTGTCGTCACCGATTCCGGATCAATATCAGAGCACGGTGGAAAAGCATCGGGAGATCCTGGTGGAGAAGATCGTGGAAGGGGATGACCTCCTCACCGCCCGCTATCTAGAGGGGGAGGCGATATCGGCCCAGGAGCTACGGAACGGCCTTCGCGCCGCCACCTTGAAGGGCAAGCTAGTGCCCGTCCTCTGCGGCAGTGCCCTGCGCAACAAGGGCATCCACAACGTGTTGGATGCCGTAGTGGACTATCTACCCTCACCCTTGGACATCCCACCGGTACGGGGCACTCACCCCACCACAGGCGCCGAGCTGGCTCGGGAGGCCAGGGACGACACCCCCCTGGCCGCTCTGGCCTTCAAGATCGTGGCCGACCCCTTTGTAGGGAAGCTGGCCTATTTTCGAGTCTACTCCGGGGTGGTGGGCAGCGGCGTCAGCGTACTCAACGCCACCCAAGGCCATAAGGAGCGCATCGGGCGACTCCTTCAGATGCACGCCAACCACCGGGAGGATGTTTCCCAGGTCTATGCCGGCGGTATCGCCGCCGCCGTGGGATTGAAGAAGGTAGCTACCGGCGACACCCTGTGTGACCCCGATAACCCCGTCATCCTGGAGACCATCCACTTCCCGGAGCCCGTGGCCTCGGTGGCCATAGAGCCCCGGACCAAAGACGACCAGGATCGCATCAACCTCACCTTGGCCAAGATGGCCGAGGAGGACCCGACTTTTAAGACCCGCTACGACCCGGATACGGGCCAAACCATCATCTCCGGCATGGGGGAACTCCATCTGGAGGTGGTGGTGGAGCGTATGCTGCGGGAGTTCAAGGTGGAGGCCAAGGTGGGCAAGCCCCAGGTGGCCTACAAGGAGACCATAACCCGTCCCGCCAAGGCTGAGGGACGCTTCATTCGACAGTCGGGGGGGCGGGGCCAATATGGCCATGTATGGCTCCGATTGGAGCCCCTGGAGCCGGGGGCAGGATTCCAGTTCCATAACCGTATTCAAGGTGGAGTGGTGCCCAGAGAGTTCATCCCCGCTGTGGAGGCCGGCATTCGGGAGGCTGTGGAGGGGGGAGTGGTGGCGGGATACCCCATGGTGGACATCGCCGTCTCACTCTACGACGGCAGCTACCATGAGGTAGACTCCTCGGAGATAGCTTTTAAGCTGGCCGCCTCTATTGCCTTCAAGAACGCCGCCCTCCAGGCAGGAGGAGTGCTCCTGGAACCCATCATGCGTATAGAGGTGGTGACCCCTGAGGAGTTTCTGGGGGACATCCTGGGCGACCTGAGCGCTCGCCGAGGTCA
The DNA here is from genome assembly GCA_016183425.1 of Chloroflexota bacterium. GTDB lineage: Bacteria > Chloroflexota > Dehalococcoidia > JACPEP01 > JACPEP01 > JACPEP01. The sequence goes on along the minus strand of JACPEP010000006.1, from coordinate 38,645 downwards.
GATTGAGAACATCGCCACCAGGGGTAACGACCGGGTCATTCACGGCTATGTCCCCTTGGCCGAGATGTTCAGCTACAGCACCCGTCTGCGCTCCCTGAGCCAGGGTAGAGCCACTCACACCATGGAGTTCCATCGCTATCAAGAAGTGCCTCCGGCCCTGAAAGAGACGGTAGCGGTGCGGGGTGGCGTACTGAGGCGGTCCGGATAGGAGGACGGGGATGGCTAAGCAGAAGATTCGCATCAGGTTGAAAGCCTTCGACCATCGGATTCTGGACCAGTCGGCGTGGCAGATCGTGGAGGCGGCGGAGCGCGCCGGAGCGGCGGTGGTGGGGCCAGTACCTCTGCCCACCAAGATAAAAAAGTTCTGCGTCAATCGCTCCCCCGTCATCGATAAGGACTCCCGAGAGCAGTTCGAGATGCGTATTCACAAGCGCCTCATCGACATCGTAGAGCCTACCTCCAAGACGGTGGATATGCTGACCCGGCTCAACCTTCCCGCCGGGGTGGACATAGAGATAAAGACATAGAGAGAAGATTGTAGCGTGGTGGATGTCATGATTTCCGGTCTCATGGGCCGAAAGATAGGAATGACCCAAGTCTTCACCCCTCAAGGGCTGGTGGAGCCGGTGACCGCCATTGAGGCGGGACCGTGCGTCGTAGCCCAGGTGAAGAGGGAGGCCAAAGAGGGTTACAATGCTGTACAGTTGGCCTTTGACCCCGTCAAGAGGCTTAACTCGCCTCTAAAAGGTCATCTTAAGAAGCTGGGTCTTTTCCGCCACCTGAGAGAGTTCCCCGTGGCCGACTCCACCCCGGTGGAGGTGGGGCAGGTGGTAGATGTGAGCATTTTCAAAGAAGGGGACGTGGTGGATGTCATCGGCGTTTCCAAGGGGCGGGGTTTTGCGGGGGCTGTGAAGCGGCACCATTTTGCCGGTGGCCCCAAAACCCACGGTCAGTCGGACCGCCATCGGGCGCCGGGCTCCATCGGTTCCACCACCACCCCGGGGCGGGTCTTTAAGGGCCTGCGCATGGCGGGCCACATGGGCCACCGTCGGGTGACCGTGCAAGGGCTGAAGGTAGTTCAGGTGGAGCCTCAGCGCAACCTGTTATTGGTACGGGGGGCGGTGCCGGGAGCCACCAACGGGCTCTTGCTGGTCAGAAAGTCCATAAAGGGGAAGTGAGGGCCATGGAGCTGCCGCTGCGTAATGCCGCTGGCGATGAGCTGGGGCAGATAGAAGTGGACAACAGCGTCTTCGGGCGTCCGGTGCACCAGGGGGTGATCCATCAGGCCCTGGTATGCCAGTTGGCCAACATGCGCCGCGGAACAGTGGACACCAAAACCCGGGGCGAGGTGGCCGGGAGCACCCACAAGCTGTTTCGCCAGAAAGGCACCGGCCGGGCGCGTCAGGGGAGCGTTCGGGCACCCCATCGGCGGGGGGGTGGTGTGGCCTTCGGGCCCCACCCCCGAGACTTCTCTCAGCGTTTGCCCCGCAAGATGCGCCGTCTGGCCATCAAGTCCCTCCTCTCGGACAAGGTGGCCGAGAGCAACCTGGTGATAGTAGATCGTCTCTCGCTGACCAATCCTAAAACAAAGGAGATGATAGGCATCCTTCAGGCCCTGGGGGTTTCCGGCTCTGCCCTACTGGTCACCGATGGTCGGGAGGAAACCGTGCTCCAGGCGGCCCACAACATCCCCCGGGTCAAGGTTCTTCAGGCTCGTTACCTCAACGTGGTAGACCTTCTTTCCCATCGCTCCCTGGTGATTACAGAGGCAGCGGTGCGGCAAGCGGAGTCCCTTTGGGGGCCGGGAGGCGGGGGGGAGAAAGATGCAGATTCTTGAGGTTCTCCGTCGCCCTTTGGTAACCGAAAAGTCCACCCGGCTGCAGGAAGAGAGAAAGTACGCCTTTGAAGTGGCGCGGGATTGTAACAAGATGCAGGTCAAGGAGGCCGTGGAGCGGGCTTTCTCGGTGAAGGTGACCGGAGTGAACATGATCACCGTCAAGGGCCACTTGCGCCGCGTCGGTCGCCACCGCACCTTGACTCCCTCCTGGAAGAAAGCGGTAGTCACCTTGAGGGAAGGTGACAAGATCGAGCTCTTTGAAGGGGTATAGGATCGGCAGCATTTTGATGACCAGAACAATCTGTCTGAAGGAGATCTTCCTTGGCCCTTAAAGTGTACAAGCCCACCTCTCCCGGGCGGCGGGGTTTGGTGGGGCATAGCTTCGAAGAGATTACCAAGGGGAAGCCCGAGAAATCCCTCTTGACGCCCCTCAAGAAAAAGGGGGGGCGCAATGCCAGCGGTAGGCTCACTGTTCGCCATCAAGGGGGCGGTGCCAAGCAGAGCCTTCGCCTCATCGATTTCAAGAGAGACAAAATAGGGGTCCCCGGTCGGGTGGCCGCCCTGGAATACGACCCCAACCGCTCCGCTCGCATCGCCCTCATCTACTACAGGGACGGGGAGAAACGATATATCCTGGCTCCCCTGGGGATGGCGGTGGGGGATACGGTGATGTCGGGAGAAGGGGCAGAGATAAAGCCAGGCAACTCCCTGCCCTTGCGCCTCATCCCGGTGGGGACTATGATTCACAATATCGAACTCCAGAGGGGCAAAGGGGGTCAACTGGTGCGCAGTGCCGGTACGGCGGCCCAACTCATGGCCAGAGAAGGGGCCTACGTCCTGGTGCGTCTCCCCTCCGGGGAGATGCGTCGCATAGATGCCCAGTGCTACGCCACAGTGGGCCAGGTGGGCAACGTGGATCACGCCAACGTCAAGCTGGGCAAGGCGGGCCGGAGCCGCTGGCTGGGGATACGGCCCACGGTGCGCGGCGCGGCCATGAACCCTCGAGACCACCCCCATGGCGGCGGCGAGGGCAGGGCGTCGGTGGGTATGCCCGGGCCCAAGACACCCTGGGGGAAGCCGGCTCAGGGGTTCAAGACCCGTCGCAGCAAGCCCGGTGACCGTTTTATTGTCAAGAGACGCAAGTAAGGAGCAGCCGGACCATGTCTCGATCGACCAAAAAAGGGCCCTACGTAGACGCCAAGCTGCTTAAGAAGGTGGCTGCCGTAGCGAGCAGCGGCCAAAAGGCGGTCATTAAGACCTGGGCTCGCGCTTCCACCATCCTTCCCCAGATGATAGGCCTCACCATCGCCGTGCACGACGGCCGACGCCACGTGCCTATACTCATTACCGAGAACATGGTGGGGCACCGCCTGGGGGAGTTTGCCACTACCCGCACCTTCCGAGGTCACACCGGCCGAACGGAACGCCCCGTAAGGGTGCCGAAGAAGTAGGACGCCGATGCAAGTTCGCGCCGTCGCTAAATCCATAGGGATGTCGGCCCGCAAGATAAAGCCGGTGGCCGACGCCGTTCGGGGTAAAAAAGTTGAGGAAGCGCTAACCCTTCTTCGCTTCATCACCACCCCGGCAGCACGGGAGGTGGCCAAGGTGGTAAAGTCGGCGGCGGCCAACGCCGAGAACAACCTGCAAATGTCCCCCGACGACCTGCGTATCGTGGCTATCTCGGCAGACCAGGGGCGGTCTTTGAAACGCTTTCGCCCCCGCTCCCGGGGACGGGCAAGCCCCATCTTAAAACGACAAAGCCACATCACCGTGGTGGTGGACGAGGAGGAATAATTGGGACAGAAGGTTCATCCGATAGGCTTCCGCCTGGGGTACAACAAAGACTGGCATGCCAAATGGTTCGCCGAGAAACAGTTCACTCAGCTCCTGCATGAGGATCTGACGATACGGAAAACCATCAAGCAAGCCTACCCCGAGGCAGGCATCGCTGAAGTGGATATAGAGCGCAGCGACTCCCAGGTTACCGTCACGGTGCACACCTCACGGCCGGGAATCATCATCGGCCGGGGGGGGCAGCGAGTGGATGAGACGCGCGCCCGCTTAGAACGGGCCACTGGCAAAAGGATTCGCCTCAATATCCAGGAGATTCGCCTGCCGGAAACGGTGGCCTATCTGGTAGCACGGAATATCGCCGACCAGTTGGAGAAACGAGTGGCCTTCCGTCGGGCAATGAGGCAGGCAGCGTCCCGTACCATAGCGCGGGGGGTGAAAGGGGTAAAGATCATCAGCTCCGGGCGCTTGGGGGGAGCGGAAATGGCCCGACGGGAAAAGGTAATGGAGGGACAGGTGCCGCTGCACACCCTCAAGGCGGACATCGACTACGGCTTCGCCGAGGCCCTGACCACCCTGGGGCGCATCGGCGTGAAGGTGTGGATATACAAGGGCGACATCCAACCCCAGCCCTTCAGGCTGGAACGGGGAACGGGGACAACGGAAGGCATCGCCACCGAATAGCTGAGGGACACCATGTTACAACCAAAGCGGGTCAAATATCGCAAAATGCACCGCGGCCGCCGCAAGGGCAAGGCCACCTCGGGCAACACCATCGTCTTTGGCGACTTCGGCCTCCAGGCCCTGGAGGCGGTGTGGCTAACCAGTCGCCAGATCGAAGCCGCCCGACGTACCATCACCCACTTCATGCGGCGAGGAGGGCAGGTGTGGATACGCATCTTCCCCCACAAATCGGTGACTGCCAAGCCAGCAGAGACCCGCCAGGGGGGGGGTAAGGGGAACATCGACCACTGGGTGGCGGTGGTCAAGCCCGGCCACATCCTTTTCGAGGTAGCCGGCATCCGGGAGGATGCCGCTAAGGAGGCCATGCGCCTCGCCTCTCACAAGCTGCCCATCCCCACCCAATTCGTAGGGCGACCGGGGGGTGGGGAAGAGGTGGGTGAAAAAGCGACGGTGGCGGGGGATGTCGCATGAGGCTGGAGGAATTGCGGGCGCTGTCCACTGCGGACCTGGTAAAGGATCTGGAGAGCACCTACCGGGAGCTCTTCAACCTGCGCTTTAGGGCCGCCTCCCGACAGTTGGCCGACTTCTCGGCCATCGGCAAGGCCAAAAAAAAGGTCTCCCGCATGAAAACCATCCTTAGAGAGAGGGAGCTGGCTGCTGCTATCAGCAGAGGAAGGGGAGCATGACAGGCCGCAGGCAACTCCGCATTGGCCGAGTGGTGAGCAACAAGATGATGCAAACGGTAGTAGTGGCCGTAGAAACCCGACGCCCCCACCCCCACTATCGACGCATAGTGCGGGTGGTGAAGAAATACAAAGCCCACGATGAGGCCAACGCCTGCGCCATAGGGGATGTGGTCCGCATCGAGGAGACGCGGCCCCTCTCCAAAGAGAAGCGGTGGCGAGTGGCCGAGATTTTGTCGCAGGAGAGGCTTCCTCGAGTGGAAGCAGAGTTAGACCTGGTGACAAAGAATGATTCAGACCTACACCCGTCTTAAGGTGGCGGACAACACCGGCGTTCGGGTGTTGATGTGTATCAACATCCCGGGCGGCACCCGGCGGCGCTACGCCCGGGTGGGAGATGTCATCGTCTGCGCAGTGAAGCAAACCACACCCAACGCCTCCATAAAGAAAGGAGAGGTGGTGAAGGCAGTCATCGTACGCACTGCCAAGACATATCGTCGGCCCGATGGCTCCTATATCCGGTTCGATGATAACGCCGCCGTCATCCTCACCACCGACAACAACCCCCGGGGGAGCCGCATCTTCGGCCCCGTGGCTCGGGAACTAAGGGACAAAAACTTCATGCGGATCATTTCCCTGGCTCCGGAGGTTTTGTAATGGGAGCCGTCAGCCGGGGCGGACAAAGGGGTAGTAATTGAAAATAAGGCGAAACGACACCGTCCTGGTCATCATCGGCCGAGACCGGGGCAAACGGGGCAAAGTGCACCGGGTCTATCCCCAGGAGGACCGGGTGGTGGTGGAGGGGGTAAACATTGTAAAACGTCATACCAAGCCCCGGGGCACGGCGCGGCAAGGGGGCATCGTGGAGCGAGAGGGGCCAATTCACCTCTCCAACGTTATGTTCGTCTGCGCCAAGTGCGATCGCCCCACCCGGGTGGGATTTCGCCTCCTGGAGGACGGCAAGAAGGTGCGCTACTGCCGCCGCTGCCAGGAGACAGTAGACTGATAGAGAGAGGCAGCGCAAGGTGACACCACCGCTAAAAGAAAAGTACCTGAAGGAGATTGTGCCCGCTCTCAAAGAGCGCCATGGGTACACCAGCGTCATGGCAGTGCCCCGTCTAGTGAAGGTAACGGTCAGCATAGGGCTGGGGGAGGCGGTACGGGAGGGCAAGGCCATCGAAGCCGCCACCCAGGACCTGGCGGCCATCACCGGCCAGCGCCCCGTGGTCACCCGAGCCAAGAAATCCATCGCCGCCTTCCGGCTGCGGGCGGGAATGCCCATCGGCCTCAAGGTCACCCTGCGCGGAGATCGTATGTACTATTTTCTGGATAAGCTATTAAACGTCGTTCTGCCCCGCATCAGAGACTTTCGGGGCGTGTCCCCCAAGGCCTTTGACAATCGGGGTAGCTACAGCCTGGGTCTCCGGGAGCAGATTATCTTTCCTGAGATAGATTACAGCAAGATAGACAGAGCCAGGGGGCTGGAGGTGACCATCGTCACCAGCGCTAAAACGGATGAAGAGGCGCACAGCCTTCTGACCCTGTGTGGCATGCCCTTTGCGCGGAGCGCCGCGGCATAGGAGGTAAATTTGGCCAAGCTGTCCAAAATAAATAAGTCCCTCCGTCCGCCCCGGTATCGGGTGCAGCACCGCAACCGGTGCCGCGTCTGCGGTCGGCCCCGGGGTTACATCCGTCTCTTCGCCCTGTGCCGCATATGCTTCCGGCAACTGGCCCTGGTGGGACAGATCCCAGGGGTGAGGAAATCCAGTTGGTGAGGTCCTTTTCATGGTCTGGTCCTTCACAAGAGGGAGTGCTATGAACGTCAGCGATCCCGTTGCTGATATGATGACACGCATCCGAAATGCAGTGGCCGCCAAGCATGACTTCGTTCTGGTGCCCGCTTCCAAGCTGAAGATGGCCGTGGCCAAGGTCATGCGAGAGGAAGGGTTCATCAAAGACTTCGAAATTCTAAGAGACAACCCTCAGGAGACCATCAAGATCCATCTGGTCTATCAAGATCACCGTCAGCCGGTTATCAACGGGCTAAAAAGAGTGAGCAAGCCGGGGCTACGGGTCTATGTCCAGCGTCGGGAGATCCCCAGGGTGTACGGGGGGCTGGGCATCGCCATCATGTCTACCCCCCAGGGGGTGATGACCGGTCGGGAGGCCTGGCAACGACACCTGGGGGGAGAGGTGCTGTGCTATGTCTGGTAGGTCAAACCGGTTGGGGGAGGTAAGGGGTGTCTAGAATCGGACGGACCCCCATTACCATACCGCAAGGGGTGCAGGTAGATATTGCCGACCATCGGGTGACGGTGACCGGCCCGGGGGGAACCCTCAGCCGCGCCTTCCCGCGGGACATGCTCATCGATATGCGGGATGGCCAGATGGTAGTATCTCGCCCCAGCGACGGCCGCCGGCATCGCTCTCTCCACGGCCTGACCAGAACCCTGCTGGCCAACATGGTGCAAGGGGTGACGGCAGGCTTCCAGAAAAGGTTGGAACTGAGCGGGGTAGGCTATCGAGCCCAAAAGGTAGGGGAGAAACTGGTGTTCCAGTTGGGTTTCTCTCACCCTGTAGAGATGCCCCCCCCTCCGGGAGTGTCCTTCTCAGTGGAAGGCACCAACCGGGTAACGGTCTCTGGCATAGACAAAGAGCTGGTGGGGGAAGTGGCGGCTGCGATTCGTCGCGTGAGACGATGGGAATCCTATCAAGGCAAAGGCATCCGCTACGCAGAGGAGCGCATTCGCCTCAAGGCGGGCAAGGCCGGCGCGAAGAAGAAGGGGAAGTAAAATAGTTTACGAGGGTAGTGTTCCTTGAAAGAGACGCCCTGGAAAGCCAGGAGGCGGCGCCACCTCAGGGTCAGGCTCAAAGTCGCCGGAGGCGCGCCTCGTCCCCGGCTGAGCGTATTTCGCAGCCTGAACAACATCTATGCCCAGGTCATCGATGACCAGCAGGGGCATACTCTGGCCAGCGCTTCCACCCTGGAGGTCGAGATAAAGAGCCGCGTGGATGGCACGTCTAAGACACAACAGGCGACTCTGGTGGGCGAGCTTATTGGCCAGAGGTCATTGGAGCGGGGAATCACCCAGGTCGTCTTCGACCGCGGGGGCCATCACTATCACGGCCGAGTAAAGGCCCTGGCTGAGGCAGCCAGGAAGGCCGGTTTGGTCTTCTAGGGAGAATAAGGTATGGAGTTGGCGAATACCCCAGAGCTTAACGAAAAGGTAGTGTACATCAACAGAGTGGCCAAGGTGGTCAAGGGCGGGCGCCGCTTCAGCTTCAGCGCCCTGGTAGTGGTGGGAGATGGCCAGGGGCAAGTGGGAGCGGCCATGGGCAAGGCCAACGAGATCGCCGAGGCCATTAGGAAGGGAAACGTGGCCGCTCGCAGAGAGATGATACGCGTTCCCCTGGTGGAGAACACCATCCCCCACGACGTATTAGGCATTTTTAAGGCCTCCCAGGTGTTGTTGAAGCCAGCCAGCGCCGGCCGGGGGGTCATCGCCGGCGGTTCGGTGCGGGCGGTGGTGGAGTCGGCGGGAATAAAGGATGTGGTGACCAAATCCCTGGGCAACTCCAATCCCATCAACGTGGTGAAGGCCACCCTGGTGGCCTTGAAGGGGCTCAGAGTGCCTCAGGAGGAGCGCCGACAACGCCTGGCCCGCCTTCGTCAGGAAACGCCTCGCCATGGCTAGGCTCAAAATTACCCTGATCAAGAGCGTTATTGGCTACGCCCAAGACCAGCGGGATACCCTGCGCGCCCTGGGCCTACGGCGGCTGGGCCAGTGGGTGACCCAGCCCAACTCCCCGCCGGTTCTGGGCATGGTGGAGAAGGTGAGACATCTGTTAAAAGTGGAGGAGACGGGGTGAACCAGACACACATCGCGCCGCCCTCCGGCGCCCGAAAAGAGCGTAAAAGGGTGGGCCGAGGCTACGGCAGCGGCCATGGAACGTACGCCTGCCGAGGCATGAAGGGGCAACAATCTCGCTCCGGACCGGGGCCCCGTCCTGGCTTCGAGGGAGGCCAGTTGCCCATCGTCAAGAGGCTGCCTGAGAAGCGCGGCTTTAAGAACATATTTAAAGTGGAGTACTCCCTGGTCAACCTGAAGAGTTTGGCTGCCTTTCCGGCCCATAGTCAAGTGACTCCAGAGGAGTTGCACCGCAGAGGCATTATCAAGTCTTTGAGCAAGCCGTTGAAAATATTGGGTGACGGAGAGTTGACACAACCCCTGGTGGTAGTGGGACACGGATTTTCCGCTGCGGCGCGGCGGAAAATCCAGGCGGCGGGGGGCAAGGTAGAGGTGATCCGACATGCTGGCGGCAGTAACTAACGCCCTAAGAATACCCGACCTCAGGTCTAAGCTTCTCTTCACCTTCGCTATGCTGGTGTTGTTCCGCTTTGTGGCCCACATCCCCATCCCCGGGGTAGACCTGGCCGCCTTGCAGCGCCTCTTCCAGACCAACCAGCTCCTGGGGATGCTGGACCTCTTCAGTGGCGGCGCCATGAGAACCATGAGCGTGGCCGCCATGGGCGTCTACCCGTACATCACCGCCTCCATCGTGATGCAGCTTCTCGTCCCCATCGTGCCCCAACTCCAGGCCCTTTCCAAGGAAGGAGAGGCGGGACGCAATCGGATCAACCTCTATACCCACTGGCTTACGCTGCCCCTGGCGGCGCTACAGGCCTACGCGCAGTTGGTGTTGCTACAGAGCCAGGGGATCCTCGGCAGCGTGGGCTTGGGGGCGGGCACCCTGCTGCCCACACTGGCCATGGTGGTCTCCATGACGGCAGGAACCATCTTTCTCGTCTGGCTGGGGGAGCTCATCACCGAGCGGGGTATCGGCAATGGGGTATCCATCATTATCTTTGGCGGCATCGTGGCCAACCTTCCCACTATGGTGGGTCAATCTTTTTTGGGAAACCAACCCCTGGGTGGGCTGGTGGCCTTCGTGGTCATGGGCGCCCTCATTGTCTTTGCCATCGTCTTTTTCCAGGAGGCGCAGCGGCGTATCCCCGTCCAGTATGCCCGAAGCATCTTTCGCGGGGGGAGGATGTACCGCCAGGCCGGGGCCAGCCATATCCCCCTGCGGGTCAACTCGGCGGGAATGATCCCTCTCATCTTCGCCATGTCCATCATGATCTTCCCGGGCACCCTGGCCAGCTACTTCACCATCTCGCCCAACCCCTGGGTAGCGGGGGCGGCCAGAGTCTTCCGCGGCTGGTTCGACTCCACGGGAGCCCTGTACTGGGGCTTCTATTTCATTTTAGTGGTGGCCTTCACCTTCTTCTACACCATGGTCATCTTTCAGCAGCAGAACCTGCCGGAGAACCTCCAGAAGAATGGCGGCTTCATCCCCGGCATTCGTCCCGGTCGGCCCACGGCGGAGTATCTGAACCGCGTCCTCACCCGCATCACCTGGGGCGGAGCCCTCTTCCTGGGGGCGGTAGCAGTCATGCCCTTCTTCGGCGAGGCAATAACGGGGATTCGGGCCCTTCAAATCAGTAGCACCGGCCTCCTCATCGTGGTGGGGGTGGCCTTGGACACCATGAGGCAACTGGAGGCGCAGCTTCTTATGCGCCAGTACGAGGGATTTATCAAGTAGTGAAGGGGGTGATTTGTACCTGATTCTATTGGGCGCTCCCGGGTCGGGAAAGGGCACCCAGGGAGAACCTCTAAGCCACCATCTGGGCGTTGGCTATGTTGCCTCGGGAGACCTTTTCCGTAAAGCTCAGCAGGAGGGAACCCCCTTGGGCCTCCTGGCCAAGAGCTACATGGAGCAAGGGAAACTGGTGCCCGACGATGTCACCATCAGCATGATTTTGGAGCGTCTCGCTGCTTCTGATTGCGCCAACGGCTGTGTCCTGGATGGCTTCCCCCGTACCGTAGAGCAGGCTCGGGCCCTGGATAGCGGCCTGGCCTCCCGGAGAAAGACCATCCACAAAGCCCTCTACATTCGAGTTTCAGAGGCGGAGCTGGTGCGCCGCCTCAGCGGTCGCTGGATATGCCGCAACTGTCAGGCCCTTTATCACGAGACAAACTTCCCCCCTCAGGTGGCCGGCCGCTGTGACCGCTGTGGCGGGGAGCTATACCAGAGAGCCGATGATAGGGCGGAGACGGTGGCCCAGCGCCTGAGGGTTTACCTCTCCCAAACGGAGCCCCTTATCGACTACTATCGCTCACAGAGCAAGCTGGCCGAGGTAGAGGGAGAACAGAACGTGGAGGGGGTAGCCAAGGCCTTGAAGACAGCGCTAAAATAAAGTGACATGGATGTGAGTAAGAGTGTTCCCCTTTCTGTAGCCGCGGAGCGGGCGATAGTTATCAAGTCGCCGGAAGAGCTGGCGGTGATGCGCCGGGCGGGGCAGATAGTGGCCGCCATACTGGCCCGCCTGGTAAAGGAGGTAAGGCCAGGCCTGGTGACGGCAGAGCTAGAGACGATAACCCAGGAGGAGCTAAAGAGGCAGGGCGCCCTCTCCAGTTTTAAAGGCTATCGGGGCTACCCCGCCTCGCTGTGCGTCTCCATCAACGATGAGATTGTCCACGGCATACCCGGCCCCCGGGTGCTGAAGGAAGGGGACATCGTGGCTCTGGACATGGGGACAATCGTGGATGGCTTTCAGGGAGATGGGGCGACGACAGTGGGAGTGGGCAAGATCGGCCCCAGAGCTCGAAGGCTGATCGAGGTAACCCAGGGGGCCCTGGACGCCGGCATCGCCGCCGCCCGGGGCGGAGCCTGGCTGGGAGACATATCGGCCGCCATTCAGGAATATGTGGAATCCCGGGGCTTCTCTATAGTGCGAGAGTACGTGGGGCATGGCATCGGACGCCAGATGCACGAGGAGCCCCAGGTGCCTAACTTCGGAGAGAGGGGAACCGGACCCCGGCTGCGTAAGGGCATGGCCCTCGCCTTGGAGCCCATGGTAAACGCCGGCGGCTGGCGCACCCGAGTCAAGGAAGACCGGTGGACGGTGGTCACCGCCGACGGCAGTCTCTCCGCCCACTTTGAGCACACCATCGCCATAACCGATGGTGAGGCGGAGATATTGACCCGTCTCTAAAAGATGCTCCTTAAGGAGAGCTAAGTAAGACTGAATGGCTAAAAAAGAGGCTATAGAGGTGGAGGGTGCCGTTACCGAGGCCTTGCCCAACGCCATGTTCCGTGTCGAGCTGGCCAATGGACATAAGGTGCTGGCCCATGCCTCGGGCAAGATCCGCCTCCATTTCATTCGTATCTTGCCGGGGGATCGGGTGCTGGTGGAGCTCTCCCCTTACGATCTCGCCCGAGGCCGCATTACCTACCGGTTCAAGTAGAAAGTAGGAGCGATGAAGGTTCGCGCATCGGTCAAAGTGCGCTGCGAAAAGTGCAGGATTGTGCGGCGCCACGGCGTGGTTTGGGTCACCTGCGAGAACCCCAAACACAAACAGCGCCAGGGGTAGCCTGAGGAAAGAGGAGGTAAACAATGGCACGAATCGCCGGAGTGGACATCCCTCGGGATAAACGGGTGGAGGTGGGACTGCGCTACATATATGGCATTGGAGTCACCAACAGCCAGCACATACTGGGCCAGGCCAAGGTGAGCCCAGATACCCGAGTTCGGGACTTGACAGAGGATGAGATCAGCCGCCTTCAGAGGATCATCGAGCACGAGTATACCGTGGAGGGAGACCTGCGACGGGAAGTCAATGGCAACGTTCAGCGCCTGATAGAGATCGGCAGCTATCGGGGGATGAGGCACCGCCGCGGCCTACCGTCTCGAGGACAGCGCACCCGAACCAACGCTCGAACCAAGCGGGGTGGCCGCAAGACGGTGGCCGGACGACGACGCTCTGTGACCAAAAAGTAGTTTGTGAGAGGGGGAGACTATGGCCAAGGAAAAACGAACCAGGGTCAGACGGCGCGAGCGAAAGCTGGTGCCCCGAGGTCGGGCTTATGTTCAATCCACCTTCAACAATACCCTGGTCACCATAACCGACCCTCAGGGCAATGTTATTAGCTGGCGTAGCGCCGGCGCGGCGGGCTTCAAAGGCTCTCGAAAGAGCACCCCCTTTGCTGCCCAAATGACAGCGGAGGATGCTGCCAAGCGAGCTATGGAGCACGGGATGCGCCAGGTGGAAGTTTTGGTCAAAGGACCGGGCAGCGGGCGAGAGGCGGCCATAAGGGCCCTTCAATCGGCGGGGTTATCGGTGCTCAGCATTCGGGATGTTACCCCCCTCCCCCACAATGGCTGCCGTCCCCCCAAAAGGCGCCGCGTGTAGTCTTGGTATCCTAAAAGGTTATTTTTTAAGGAGTATCGCAACTGTTTGTGGTGAAGGATTAAGGCAGGAGAAAGATGGCCCGCTATACTGGTTCCGTCTGTCGGCTGTGCCGGCGTATGAGTGAGAAGCTTTTTCTGAAGGGAGAGCGCTGCTTTGGCCCCAAGTGCGCCGTGGAACGGCGCGCCGTTCCCCCCGGAGGCCGCCCCCAGCGGCGTCGCAAGCTCTCGGAGCGGGGTCTCCAACTCAAAGAAAAGCAGAAATCCCGCTTCATCTACGGCGTCCTGGAGGCCCAATTTCGGCGCCACTTCGCTGAAGCTCAGCGCCGCCCCGGCATTACCGGCGAAAACCTACTTCAAATCCTGGAGCGTCGCCTGGACAACGTAACCTACCGCCTGGGCTTCGCCGATTCCCGCAAGCAGGCCCGGCAACTGGTGAACCATGGCCACTGCCAGGTCAATGGCCGCAAGACTGACATCTCCTCTTATATAGTGAAAGAGGGGGATGTCATCTCCTGGGTAGCGAAAAGCAAGGAGACGGAATATTTCAAGATGGCCGCCAAGGAGATTACCGCCAAGAATATACCCCCTTGGCTTAGCTTGAACGTCGATGAAATGGTGGGGCGGGTGATAACCCTACCCAGCCGCAGCGATGTGGACTATCGTATCAATGAGCAGCTTATCACCGAGTATTACTCCCGGTAAAGAAGGTGGAAAAAACGCCTTCGGGAGGTATGGCTTTGATTACCAAGATGTCAGTCACCCCTAAAATAGAGTGTGTGGCCACCAGGGCCAACTACGGCCGCTTCGTAGTGGAACCCTTGGAGGCTGGCTTCGGCGTCACCTTGGGCAACGCCCTGCGGCGTACCCTGCTCAGCTCATTGACAGGTGCCGCCGTGACCTGGATTCGCATCGATGGCGTGCTTCACGAGTTCTCCACCGTTCCCCACATGAAGGAGGACGTTACCTCCTTCCTTCTTAACGTGAAACAACTGCGTCTCCGCCCCCTCACCGACCGACCGGGCAAAATGTATTTAGAGGCGGATGGGGAGGGCAAGGTCTCCGCCGCCGATATCACCCCCAGCGTCGACTACGAGATAATCAACCCGGAGCTTCATTTGGCCACCCTGGACGCCCAAGAAGCCGTTCTCAGGGTGGAGTTCAACGTGGAAACGGGCAAAGGATACGTTCCCGCCAGCCAGAGCGATGGTTTACCCATCGGAGTGATACCGGTGGATGCCATCTTCAGTCCGGTGAGGAAGGTGAATTATACGGTGGAGCACACCCGGGTCGGCCAGGTGACCAACTATGACCGGCTGGTACTGGAAGTGTGGACCGACGGCACGATACAGCCGGCGGAGGCCATAAACCAAAGCGCCGAGGTCCTCATAAGCTATTTCTCTATCTTCGCCCAAACGGGGCGAGGCATCTCCAGCATTACGGAAAAGCACCGTCTCCGCATGGGAACTATATCTCGGGAACGGTATGACACTCCCATCGAGGCCTTGGGTCTCTCCGCCCGCGCTTATAACTGTCTCCGGCGAGAGGGCATCACCAAGATTGGGGAAATCCTGGAGATGAGTGAGGAGGACCTCCTGGCGGTAAAAAACTTCGGACAGAAATCCTTGGACGAGCTACGCCAGCGTCTGGAGCAGCTGGGATACATAGCGCCGGCGCCAAAGGCACCGGTGCCCTTCCCCAAGAGAGAGCCCACAGAAGAACAGAAAGAGGGCATGGAAGAGGACGTCTACTCCGTGATAGAAGAAGAGTTGGGGAAGAAAGTATACGAGGCAGAGGATGAAGAGGATGACGGTGATGATGAGTAACAGAGCGGTCTCTGCGTCTGGTCACGAAGCATGAGACACCGGGTAGCCGGTAGAAAACTGGACCGGCCCACGGGGCATCGGATGCTCATGTATCGCAACCTGGTGACCGACCTGTTGCGTTATGAAAAGATCGTGACCACAGAGGCCAAGGCCAAAGAGGTGCGCCCGTTGGCGGAAAAGGTTATCACCCTGGGGAAGGATGGCACCCTGGCGGCGAGACGCCACTGCCTCTCCTTTGTCACCGATAAAACGGTGGCCAAAAAGGTCTTTGATGACCTGGCCCAACGATACGCTCAGCGTACGGGCGGCTACACCGCCATCTTTAAGCTGGGACCCCGTCAGGGGGACGGGGCACCTATGGCGCAACTGGAGCTGGTGAAGGAGGATTAGTCCCACTTTGAGATGGAGCCAGGAGATGGGTCAGAGCATCGGTGGGCTCTGGTCGTGGAATACGATGGCACAGAGTATCATGGCTTTCAGGCGCAGCCCGGCCTGCCCACGGTGCAGGGGGTGTTGAAAGAGGTGGTGGCCAGGGTGACGGGAGAAAGGGTTCACCTGGCGGCCTCCGGCCGCACCGACGCTGGCGTTCACGCCAAGGGCCAAGTGGTGGCCTTTGACTCCCATAGCCACCTTTCCTCCTCCGGGATGACCCGCGCCTTGAACTTCTACCTGCCTGGGGATGTGGCCGTGGTGGAGGCCTTCGTCGTTAGGGCGGGCTTCGACCCTCGCCGTGAGGCACGAAGTCGCCATTACCGATACACCATCCTGAACCGGAAATCCCGGTCTCCACTGGGTAAGAGGCAGAGCTACCACGTCCCCCAGCCTTTGAACGTGGATGCCATGGCCCTGGCGGCGGGCATCCTGGAGGGGGAACATGACTTCGCCCCCTTTGCCTCGCCCCTGAAAACAGAGGCCAGCACCCGACGCACCGTGTTACGGGCTAATGTGCTGCGAAAAGGGGAGATGGTTCTCTTCGACATGGAGGCTAATGCCTTCTTGCCCCTCCAGGTACGAAGAACGGTAGGGGCTCTGGTAAAGGTGGGACAGGGCAAGATGGAGGTCGGCGACTTCCAGAGGATGGCCGAGAGCGGCCGACCGGGTATGGCTGGGCCCACGGCACCGGCTCAGGGCCTTTGTCTGATGAAGGTGAGCTACGACCGCCCTTTAGGGGAGCTGCGCATTGAAGACTTTTAGCCTGAAGAAGAGCCAGATCCAGCGCCAATGGCACGTGGTGGATGCCTCTGAGAAAGCGTTGGGGCGCCTCGCCTCAGAGGTGGCCCAGTTGCTGAAGGGAAAGCACAAAGCCACCTATACCCCCCATTTGGATATGGGGGACTACGTCATCGTCATCAACGCCGCCCAGGTTCAGGTGACCGGAAATAAGCTGGAACAGAAAAGTTATTATCGCCATACTCAGTACCCGGGCGGCCTGAAGAACATCCATCTCTCGGAAATGATGCAGAGGTTTCCCGGGCGGGTCATCGAGCATGCCGTGGCCGGGATGTTGCCCCACAGCCCCATGGGGAGGGCCATGGGCCGCCGGTTGAAGGTGTACCCCGGCCCCGAGCATCCTCACCAGGCTCAGGTTGCCTCTGGCGTCCCGGTGGGGGAGGCTTAGTCATTGGATAAGTGGAGGTGCAGTTGACGGAATACCTATATGCCACGGGGCGGAGAAAGACGGCGGTGGCGCGGGTGCGACTGTACGATAAGAAAGGCACCGTCCTCGTCAACGACAAGCCCTTCCAGGAAGTCTTCCCCCGCCTGGACCATCGCAACCTGGTGATATTGCCACTAAAAGTGGCGGAGGCCACGGATCGGTTCAGCGTTACCGTCAAGGTGGAGGGGGGTGGCGTGACCGGCCAGGCCCAGGCCGTGGCCCACGGCATCGCCCGGGCCCTGGTGAAGTCTAACGAGGCCCTGCGACCCCTCCTGCGCCAGGCAGGTCTGCTGACCCGGGACCCCAGGATCAAGGAGCGCAAGAAATACGGCCTGAAACGGGCTCGAAAGGCTAAACAGTACACCAAGCGGTAATCTCGTATCCCCCCGCCCCGCCCTTATGGTCATAAGGGCGGGGCCTTTTTGTTGCCTAAGCCCCCCTGATTCTGGGCACTTTTAGCCTTGTCCGTCGCTTTTTCTTGTCTTTAAAGGCAACATGGCGTAGAATGGGGGGCATCATCGGGGGGCTCGCAGAGACCCGTCCCTTCGGAGGAGAGAGATGAACAAAGCTATCGCCTTCACCCTGAACGGAGAGGCTCGGGAGGTCCAGGTGGATCCCGTCCGCACCCTGCTTCAGGTATTACGGGAAGATCTGGACCTGACGGGCACCAAGCAGGGGTGCGATGGTGGGGAGTGTGGCTCCTGCACCGTTATTTTGGACGGAAAGGCGGCCATGTCCTGCCTCCTCCCCATGGCCCAGGTGGAGGGACGCCACGTCCTCACCATCGAGGCCCTGGGCTCTCCGCAAAACCTCCATCCCCTTCAGCAGGCCTTCGCCGACCTGGGAGCCGTGCAGTGCGGCTTCTGCACCCCGGGCATGATCATGGAGGCCAAGGCCCTCTTAGACACCACCACCAACCCCACCCGAGAGGAAGTGGTCCGCCGGCTATCCCGCAACCTGTGTCGCTGCACCGGCTACGTAAAAATCATTGACGCCGTCCTCTACGCCGCCCGACTCATGAGGGGCGAGCCACGCCACGCCCCTGCTCCCGGGCCCTCTCTGATCGGGCAGCGAGTAGAGCGCTATGGGGTCAGGGACAAGGTATGCGGTCGCACCAAATACGCCGCCGACATAAAGCTGCCCGGTATGCTCTACGCCAAGGTGCTGCGCAGCCCCCACCACCACGCCCGCATCCTATCGGTAGACACACGGGAAGCGGAGGCGGTGCCCGGGGTGGCGGCGGTAGTGACGGCAAAGGATGTTCCGGGCGTCAACACCCAGCGTCCCGGCTCCACTGGGTGGACGGTTCTGGCCGAGGAGCGGGCGCATTTCCTGGGAGACGCCGTGGCCGCCGTGGCCGCCGTAAGTGAGGAGGTTGCCGCTCAGGCCCTTTCGAAGATAAAAGTAGACTACCAGCCCCTCCCCGCCGTCTTCGACCCCTTCCAGGCCTTGAAAGAAGATGCCCCCCGCCTGGGCAAAGAAGGCAACCTGGACTATACCCGCCGCCTGGTGAAAGGGAACATAGAGGCGGGCTTCGCCCAGGCAGACGTCATCGTGGAGAACACTTACTCCACCACTCATCAGGAACACGCCTACCTGGAGCCCGACGCCGCCCTGGCTTTCTACGATGATGAGGGGCGGCTGACGGTGTACGCCTGCACCCAAATGTCCCACAGCTCCCAGGAGGGCATCGCCGCCCTTCTGGGGCTACCTTCAGAGGCGGTGCGGGTCATCCCCACTTCGGTGGGGGGTGGCTTCGGAGGAAAGTACTCGGAGCCTTGCTGGCTCATCGCCGCCTTGCTCACCTACCAGTGTCGCCAGCCGGTGCGGCTGGTGTACACCCGAGAAGAGGTCTTTCTGACCACAAAGAAGCGCCAGCCCTTCTACATGCGCTTCAAGACGGGAGCCACCCGGGAGGGGAAGCTGGTGGCCCTGAAAGGGGAGATCGTAGCCAACGGCGGCGCCTATCCCATCGGCGTCCCCCCCACTGCCGACCTGCCCACCAGCGTCGCCGTATCCACGGGCCCCTACTTCTACCCCAACGTGTTTACAGAAGGAAAGTCCGTGACCACCAACGTGCCCAAGGCGGGGCCTTTTCGAGGGCTGGGAGGGAAGCAAATCTGCTGGGCCATCGAGGCCCAAATGGACATGATGGCCCAGAAACTGGGCCTGGACCCCCTGGAGTTCCGTCTCCAGAACGCCTACCACCTGGGCTCGGTGACAGCCACCGGCCTCACCCTCACCGACAGCGTGGGCATCGTGAGGACCATAGAGGTGGCCCGGGGCTACTGGCAAGAGTGGCGAGAGGAGTTGAGGGCCTGGCGGGAAAGCAACCCAGACCCCCACTTGAAGAGGGGGGTGGGGTTGGGTTGCATGTGGAAGTCCCTGGGAGGCACCACCGGGGAAACGATTCATTCCTTCGCTCGTCTGATGGAGGACGGGCGGGTGGAGATAAGGGTCGGCTTCGTGGATATGGGCCAGGGCGCCTTCACGGTGCTGGCTCAGATAGCGGCCCAAGAGATGGGGGTGCCTTATGAGTCCATCGTGGTCATCGGCGGCGACACGGCTCTCACTACCCTGGGGGGCAGCGGCTACAGCAAAACCACCTATGTGGGAGGCAACGCCACCCGGGAGGCGGTGGGCAAGCTGCGGGCCGTTCTCCTCCCGGTGGCCGCCGAGATGCTGGAGGAGGGGCCGGAAAACATCACTCTGGCCGATGGATACCTCTTCTCCACCAAAGACCCCGCTCAAAAGCTACCCCTGGCCGCCGTAGCCGCCCGCTGCCGCGGCAAGGGTATCTCTCTGGAGTTCCGGGGCACCCACGACCCCCGGCAGCTCTTCCCCATCCAGCCCGAAAACGATAAAATGCGGGTGGACCCCAACACCGGTCAGGGGCCAAATTCTTACCTCTACTGCTACCAGACCCAGGTAGCCGAGGTGGAGGTGAACGCCGGCAGTGGGGAGGTGAGGGTGGTGCGGGTGGTCTCCGTGGACGATGTGGGGCGGGCCATCAACCCCTCTTCCCTGGAGGGGCAGATAGAGGGCAGTATTGTCATGGGGCTGGGTTTTGCCCTCAAGGAGGCTTTTGTCCCCGGCCAGACGCGGCGCTTCAAGGACTACCCCATTCCCACCACTCAAGACGTGCCCGCTATGACTACCCTCTTCATCGAGGACGGTGTCGCCACTGGCCCCTTTGGAGCCAAAGGAGCCGGGGAGAACAACAACGTGGGCACCCCCGCCGCCATAATGAACGCCATCGCCGATGCCCTGGGGACGAGGCTCTTCCAACTCCCCGCCACCCCCCAGCAGGTGTTGGCAGCCCTAAAAGGAACGAGCCGGAGCGAGTAAGGAGGAGATTATATGGTGGTGGAAGGCTATACGGCCACCCTCATCTGCGTCCGGGATCTGGAAACCTCTATCCATTTCTACTGCGACCTCCTGGGTATGAAACTAGTCCACCGGGCAGAGAGTAGTGGCCGCCCCGATGTAGAAGAGTATCACGCCCATCTGTTCAACATGCCGCAGGTACGCTATCGTAGCGCTCGTCTGGCGGTGGAGGAGACTCCGGTGGCCATTGAGCTTCTCCAGTACGAGGTGCCTGCGTCGCGGCCCAAGCCCCAGGACTACCTCTGGACGGATGTCGGTTATTTAAGGCTGAGCTTCCGAGTGAAGGACGTAAAGGCTACCTACCAGGAGTTGAAGGCAAAGGGTGTCCGGTTCGTCGCCCCACCCGCTTCCCGTCCCACCGGCGGCGGCAACCTTCTGGCATATGACCCCGATGGCAACGTCATCGGATTCAGCCAGCCAATGCGGTCGCCTTAAATCGATTCATGTCGAGGGAGGAAAAGATATGATCCGTCGCTTCAACCACACCTCCGTTGCCATCGCGGACCCTGATTCCATGCTCGCTTTCTACCGGGATCTCCTGGGTCTAGAGGTCATCGCCGATTTTGACACCCAGGAGCAAACGCCAGAGCGCCAGCGGTTCTTCAAGAACATCCACGCTATGCCGGATACCCACTTCCGCATGATTCGCCTTAAGGGCCCACAACCCCCCATCGCCGAACTTGCCCTGGAGCTGAAGAATTGGTACTCCCCCACCCCCCGGCCTTTCCCCGACTGGCAGCGCCAGAACGATCTGGGTCTCCACATCATCGCCTTCCTGGTGGACGACCTGGAACCAGTCTACAACAAGGTGAAAGAGGCTGGAGTAACCACCATCTCCCCTCCCCAGTGGGCGCCCGGAGTGGGGTGCTTCAAATGCTACGACCCGGAGGGTAACGTGGTGGAGTTCATCGCTCGCCCCACCACCCCGCCGCCCCCGCCACTGCCCCTGCCACCCCAGCCAGCGCGCCGCGAGCCGCCCCTGGTGGATTGCTTCCGCCACACCTCCATCGCCATCGGCGACACCAACCGCATGCTGGCCTTCTATCGGGACCTCCTGGGCCTGGAGAGCCAGCGAGACTTCGATACCGAGATGCAGGAGCCTGTCCGGAGGCAGTTCTTCAAAAACATCCACGGCATGCCCGAGGGCCACTTCCGCATGACCCGGCTGAAGGGGCCCGAGCCTCCTCTGGAGAGCTTCGCCCTGGAGCTTAAGAAGTGGTACTCTCCATCACCGCGGCCCCTCCCTAACTGGCAGCGCCAGTGCGACCTGGGATTGCACATCGTAGGCTTCGAGGTTAAGGACCTGGACCCCATCTATGAGAAGCTGCAACGATCCGGGGTCAAGACCGTATCTCCACCCCAGCGCGCCGCGGGTGGGGTGGGGTGCTTCAAGTGCTACGATCCGGAGGGGAATTTGGTTGAGTTCATCGAGCCTATGCAGAGCTAAGTAGCCCCAGGCTTCAGCGTAGCCCTAGGCTTTAGCCTGGGGGAGGACGGTTATTTTCAAAGGAGAAGGAGGCAGTCATGATTCGTCGTTTTACTCACACCTCCGTTGCCGTTGCGGATACGGACACCATGCTGGGCTTCTACCGGGACCTCCTGGGACTAGAGGTCATCACCGACCACGACACCAGCCAATGGGATCCCCAGCGCCAGCAGTTCTACAAGAACATCCACGCCATGCCGGAGACTCATTTCCGCATGACCCGCCTCAAGGGCCCCCAGAAGCCCCATGAGGTATTCGCCCTGGAGCTGAAGAAGTGGTACTCCCCCCCTCCCAATCCCTTCCCCGACTGGCAGCGCCAGTGCGACCTGGGCCTGCACATCATCGCCTTCTTCGTGGACGACTTAGAGGCGACCTACAACAAACTGAAGGAGGCAGGGGTGTCCCTCATCTCCACCCCCCAGTGGACAACAATTACGGGGTGCTTCAAATGCTACGACCCGGAGGGGAACGTGTGCGAGTTCATCGCCCGTCCCAGTGGCCCGCCGCCCCCGCCTCCACCACTGCCACCCCAGCCGGCGCGCACCGAGCCGCCCATGGTGGACTTCATCAAGCACACCTCCATCGCCGTTCAGGACACCTACCGCATGTTGGACTTTTACCAGGGGCTCCTGGGCCTGGAGGTGATGACCGATACCGATACCGAGATGCGGGGCCGTGAGGGCCGACAGTACTACAAGGCTATCCACGGCATCCCGGAGACCCACTTTCGTATGACCCGTCTGCGGGCTCCCGAAGGGCCTCAGGCAGACTTCGCCATCGAGCTGAAGAAGTGGTACTCCCCCCGGCCACGACCCCTCCCCAACTGGCAGCGACAGAACGATATCGGCTGCCACATCATCGCCTTCAACGTCCAGAACCTGGAGGTGACGTACGAGAAGCTGTGCCAGGCCGGGGTGAAGACCGTCAACGTTCCCCAGCACCGGCCCGGCGGAGGCTGTGTCAAGTGCTACGACCCGGAGGGGAACGTGGTGGAGTTCACCCTGCCTCCCCAGTAGAAGAGATAGGATGGGCGGGCCTGGCTGCAGCCAGGCCCGCCCGCTAGTTTGGCTCCCCTTTTATTCCCAAGAACTCCTCGTAGGTCATAAAGCGGTCCTCCTCCACCCAGCACATGAAGCGAGGATTGGCCGTGGATATGAGGCCGATGTCCCCCTTCTCCGCCACCAGGGCCTCCAGACGTCGGGAGCACGTCTCGCACAGGCTAAGGTAGTGGTTTCCATCCCACACCAGGCGGTATTTCCCCACTGCCTCCCCCCCACACTTCATACAGGCCTTCATCCTTCGTCCTCTAGGGTAGTGTCCTAATTTTGGAAGAAAAAACGTGTAGACAACAAAAAATTGTAACCCAAAGGGCTTGACAAATGTCACTTGGTAGTCTAAACTAATATAGCTTGAGTGATTTTTAGTCGAACACTACGTTTGGGTATTGTGCTTAGCCCCTCTTTCATGAGGGGCTATTTTTTCATCTGCTAAGTATCCGTATGACTGTGCTCTATCCTCATCTAGAACCGTCTCGGTAACCGTTCTCCCAGTTTTTTCATCTGTTCTTTTTTGTTGAATGAAAACACCTTCACTTATTAGGAGAGCGTTGATGGCATCTCTCTTCTCTTTTGCGGTACCGGGAATTTTTTGCCGTCCGTCTTGGCACCATTCATCAATAATCTTTAAAGACCAAAACCGAAGAGGAGAAGGGCCACGTTTTACCATCGCCACAATAGCTCCCTTGAGAGACTGCATGCTAACTCGGGGCACCTCGGGAATCTCAATTGGGTCCTCCTGCCCGGCGGCATCCACCAAGTCACGTGATATATTACCGGGCACTCCAGCGATAATCACTCGTTGACCGAACCGATTTCGGAGCAATGTCACTAGCCTTACATAGTCACGGTCACCAGTAATGATGAGGAATACCTTCGTTTTGCCTTGGTTGTCGGCGGTCAAGGCTTCTACCAGTGCATCCAATGCGAGCACCATGTCGGCAGCATTCTTCACACGTTCGACTTTTGTTACGCCGCGCTGAACTACCGTGCGTTTGACTGGAATATTGATTCCTTCAATTCCGGCTATCTGGAGTTGCCGACTCAATGTTGTCGGATGTTCACTGAAATCCGCATAGGCTCGCATAATGGATGGCCTGCCGTACTTTTGTGCTTTCTGCACTACTGCCTGAAAGTCTGGCTCTATCCCGTAACTGTTCAAAAGACCATAGCGCAAGTTCTCAACATCAATGAAAACAGCCACTTCATTGGTCATCTGATTGCCGCTTGCCAAGGTCATTACCGTATCACCTCACTTTTACATATCAAGGGTATTATATCAAAATGTTCGCGATACACAATAAAGTATGTTAAGAAATAATTCCGCTTACCCGAATTAGGGCACTATTTCCTTCAGAGATATATTGCATCATACCTCTCGCCAATGGATGTCTCGATGCTCACCCCAGGAATCCCCTGATGGCCCCCCCGGCAACGATCAGCTCGCGCAGACGATCCGTCCAGCCCTCCCGAAGACAGTCGATAACCTCATCGGTTACTCTCTGATGTCGTTTGTCCACCTCAAAATCCACGCCTATGGCAGACAACGCCGCCTTCACTTGCTCCGCCAGGGACGGCGGAAGAAGGGATAGAACCCGAGGATTGAAGTAGGTCAAAGCATCCCTCAGGTCTTCCTCGAAGTTGGGGCTGGGGTAAACCCCCTTGACCACCTCCAGGTCGTCGGCGTCCAGGCATTGCAGCCCCAAAATCTCGGGCGGCAATCCAACGGAGTACAAACTGGCGCAGAAAGGGATAGCCCGGGGCAGTCGCACGCTGCCGGCGTTCCGAGAGTAGCCGAAGAGCCCGATGTGAAGCTTTCTAAGACGACGCCGGGGGACGAAAGGCGTCAGGCGATTTACCAATGGGGCCACCAACGGGATCTGGGCCTGGTAGGCGGCCATGGTTTTCTGGGCCAGGGCGATGGCTTTCTCCTCATCCACCGGCAACGGCTCGCCCCGGGGGGCGGAGTTTAGCTGCCGGATGGCGGCCACCACCGTCTCCTGGTCCCAATCGTACTTAAAAGCCGATTGCAGGGTAAAGGTCTGGCAACTGGCGTAGCCCTTAAGGGTGCTCTCCACGTTGGTGGGCTTGAAGTTGCCCCGAAAAGGCGATGAACCTACCCCCAGGATGGGATAGAGGGGGATGCCCACCCTTTTCTCCAGGGCGGCCAACCTCTGAAGGGCCACGTTGAGAAAGAGCACCGATGCCATGGTTCCGTAGTTCAAGGCCGGGTCCGAGCGGGCCAGGAACACCCTTTGGTACTCCAAGTCCTTATCCGACAGGTAAGCCCCCACTATCTCATGGGCGTTGAGGAGGGAGAGCCAATCTTCAAAGAGAGGTATTACATCGATCCTTTCTGGCTTAAAAGGACCCAGCCATTGGGCGATGTTGATGCTGTCGCTGGGAAAAGCAGTTAGGCTGCCCTTCCCCACTACAAAATTTCGGTAGTAGTAGTACACCCGGCTCAACGCCTCCACCGATGTGGTCATGGGCAAGATAACCTCGAACACGGGGGCGCTCTCGTTCCCATAGAACTTGGTGGCGGTGTCGTAAAAGCGGGGTATGCTCTCCAGAATCTCCATGAGCAGCTTGGGCTCGTCCGTCTCCACGGCGGGATTGGGGATACGCAGCGTCAAGAAGCGGTCTTCGCCCAGGGGATGGCTCTGGAAGAAGGCTTCGTTACGGGCCAACAGCTTGGCCACCACCTGGTCATCGCTCTCCTTCCCCTCGTAGTCCCACATCTGCTCCTGACACCCCCAATCATAGACGCAGCGCGCTTCCCTGATCTCGTCTTCGCTATTGAAGACCTCCCCCGAAACGAAGAAAGGCATTCTCACATTATCGGGGTGTTGAGTGCTCATAGTACGGGGGATCATAGGTTACCTCACTTCAATAATAGATGGAACTATCTCTTGCTGTATTTCCAGATCAAACCCAACTGCACCGAGGCCTGGATGAGCCCGGTACCGTTGCCCAGGGTGAATATGACATCGCCGATGGAGACACTGTATATAAGGTAGAACAACAGCCCCACCCAAAGGATAATCCATGCCGACAAAGACAATCCAGAAACGTCCTTAGTGCGAAGGGTCTTAGCCAACTGAGGAAACCAGAACACCTGGAAGAGGGCGAAGCCCAGCCAGCCGAAAAGGGACAACTACCGTCTCCCCCGGAGCAACTACTCCCCTTCCCCTTCCACAGAAAACTGAGCCTGTATCCGTTTCATCTCCTTCGCCTTTTCGTCCTGGATGGCCTGGGCCTGGACAAGAATAAGGCGGAGCTGCTCCCGGCTGGCCGGTTCGTTGATCAACCGCCGGCTGAAGAGATACTCAGTGTTTTGATCCAGAAAGTGGATGGTGAGAAACTCCTGGGTGGTAAGCCTGGCCACGTCCTCCCGTTCCACCGGCCGCGATGGATTCCAGAAGGTGGTCAAAGCCAGGTGTTTCTTCTGGGGCAGAAACGCCTCCAGCACCAGGGACACGCCCCAAACACCCCCCTGGCGCGCCAGCTCATAGCTATAGGCCAAGGGTGCCTTCCACAGGTGTTCCATGTCTTCATCGGAGGCCTTGACTACCAGGGCCGTTTCCTCCGCAGACTCCAGGGCCCAGCAACCGGTGGCCACAGGGCCGATAGCTTCAAGAATGTGGGGCGGTATCTCCACGCTCATGGTCAGTCTCTCCTTCCTTCTTCGGCCATGTGCGCCATGATGGCCACCAGGTGCTTTATGCCCAGGGCAAAGTCCTGGAGGCGAATATGCTCGTCGGGGGCGTGCATCCGGCAGTCGGGATACTCTATCCCTGAGGAGGCGGTGGGGATACCCAATCCGCCGGAGGCGGAGGTGAAAAGGTACATGGGGCCGGTGGCGGCCATAGTGGGGTAGACCACCGGAGGCCGGCGGTACACCTCCTGGGCCGCCTCCACCACCACCCTGACCAATGGGCTGTTCAGGGGGGTACGGGCGGGGTTCACCCCCTCCACGGCGGACACGGCGATGTCCCCGAAGCCCTGGCTCTCCAAATGCCGCTTCAGCTTCTGGTGGATGTCCTGGGGCCGCTGCTCCGGAACGAGACGAAAGTCGATCTTGGCCCGGGCGATGCTGGGGAGCACCGTCTTGGCTCCCTCGCCGGTGTAGCCGGACACCAGGCCGCAGATGGTACAGGTGGGTTCGAAGAGGTGGCGGCGAATGTACTGGAAGCCCTCTACGTCGGCCACCAGCTTTTCCAGACCCAGGCTCTCCTTCAGCTCCTGATCGTCGGGGGGTATGGCCTGGACCGCCTCCAGCTCCTGGGGGCTGAGGGGAGTCACGTCATCGTAAAACCCCGGTATCAGTATGTTCTCCTGGGAATCCTTCAGGGAGCTTAGTGCCCAGACTAAGCGCCAGGCGGGGTTGGGCACCACGGTGGCCAAGGAGGAGTGAACATCCCGCACCGCCCCCCTTGCCTCCAGCTCCACGTAGAGAATGCCCTTGGCGCCCAAAATTACGGTGGGTTGCCCCTGCCAGTTGACCCCACTCCCCTCCCAGAGGCAGGCATCGGCCTTCAGCCGCTCCCCGTGGGCCTCCACAAAGGGGGCCAGGTGGGGGCTGCCCACCTCCTCCTCCCCTTCCACACAGAACTTCACGTTCAAGGGGAGACGCCCCCGTACCGCCAGGTAGGTCTTGATGGCCGCCAGGCGAGCCGCCAGGTTGCCTTTGTTATCGGCCACCCCCCGGCCCCGCAGCTTATCCCCATCTACCACCGGCTCAAATGGGGGCGTCGTCCACAGCTCCAAAGGCTCGGGCGGCTGGACGTCGTAGTGATTGTAGAAAAGAAGGGTGGTGGGACGGTCTCCCGCCATCTCTCCATAGACCACCGGCGGCCCCCCGGCGGTGGGGAGTGCCTGAGCCTGGATGCCCAGGGCCGTCATGGCATTTACCACCAGTTGGGCCATTTCCGTCAGCCCCTCCCCGCGGGCACTGATGCTGGGCTGTCGGCACAGGCGAACCACGTCGGCTACGAACTCCGGCAGGTGCTCATCTACATAGGCGAAGAGATCCCCGGTCATAGATTCAGCCTCCAGTTCTCTAACCACGCCGCCACCTGGGAAGGCATATCGGTCAAGGAGCCTCGCTGGACGGTGCACCGGGGTATGGAGTCCAGAAAGGCCACGCCGTAAGAGCGGCCGGTGAGCCGTCCGTCCAGAACCACCATGGCCCCCCGATCGTGCTGGGTGCGGATAAGGCGCCCGAAGCCCTGTTTGAAGCGCAGGACGGCCTGGGGGAGGGCGTACTCCCGGAAGGAGTCGTCGAAGGTCTCGGCCCGGGCAGCGTAGATGGGGTCGGTAGGGACGTTAAAGGGGAGACGGGTGACCACCAGCAGGCTGAGGGCCTCTCCGGCCACGTCGATCCCTTCCCAGAAGCTGCTGGTGCCCAGAAGAACCGTCCCCGGGTTCCCCCTGAGACTCCGCAGCAGGTGGGCCGGTGGGCCATCTACCCCCTGGGCGAGAACGGAGAGGCCTTCCCTCTCCAAGGGCGACCGAATGACACCATAGGCCTCCATGAGGGATGAGTAGGAGGTAAAGAGAACCAAAGCCCGACCCCCCGTGGCTCGACACAGGCCGATGAGGGCCTCGGCCACCATGGCCTGGTAGCTGGATGCCGCAGGCTCCGGCAGGTTGGGAACAAGATAAACCAGGGCCGAACGACCGTAGTCAAAGGGACTCCCCACCTGAAGCTCCGCCGCCTCTTCCAGGCCCAGACGCTCTTTCACATAGCCAAAGGAGTCTTCTACCGTCAAGGTGGCGCTGGTGAGCACCACCGTCTCCAATCTGGCGAAAAGAGACTTCTCCAGGAGGTTCCCCACGTGGAGGGGAGCGGAGCACAGGGTGATGTTTCCCCCTCCCCGGTCCGCCACCATCCAGCAGACCTCCCCCTTTCCCGGAGGGTTCAGAATCATGGCGTTGAGGCGGCGACGCAGCTCTTCGTTGCTGTACAACCAGGAGGCTATCCTCTGGATAAAATCCTCTTCGTCTCCCGCCAAAGGCGGGGAGGGAACCTCTGGCTCAATGATAGCCGAGAGATAGCTTAGGCCCTCGGCCACTTGCCTCAGGGAGGCCTCCAGGTCCTGCCACCCATTCTCTACCTCCAGCCACCGACGCTGCCCCCGACGGGTAAGGGTGAGACGGAGCCGAAGCTCATATTCGCCATTGCCGTCCCCGTTGTCCCTCAAAAAGAGGGAGAGGCTTTGGAAAAGTCGGGCCATGTTCTCCCTGGCCTGCCCCAGTTGTCCCGCTATCCTGTCCACCTGGGCCAGAACGCCGGCTGTCTTTACTGTTCCCTTTATCTCCGGCAGAAGGCCCCTTTGTCCTCCCCCCAGACGATCCAAAAGAGCGGCCAGTTCCCGTTGGGCCACCTGGCCGCCCAGGTACTTGGTGGCCTCCTCCTCCAGATGGTGCGCCTCGTCGATGATGAGATGATAGTAGGGGGGAAGAAGGGCGTTGTTGGCCCTCAGGTCAGAGAAGAGCAGGGCATGGTTGATCACCACCAGGTGGGCCCCTTCCGCCCCCCGTCGCGCTTTATAGAGAAAGCATTGCCTCAGATGGGAGCAGCGGCCTCCCAGACAGTCATCCCCCTGGGCCGAAACCTGGTTCCACAGGAGGCTTTCCTCCCCGTTGAGACGAAGGTCGGCCCGATCACCGGAAGGAGCGTTAGAGAGCCAGACCATGAGGCGGAGCAGAAAGCGAGTCTCCTCCCACGACAGCGCCCCCCGCTTTCTCCAGGAGGCCAGCCGGAGGAGACAAATATAGTTGCCCCGCCCCTTGACGGACACCGCCCTCAGGTTCTTAACCGGCACCCCTAGCCAGTCCAAATCCCCCGTTCGCTGCAGGCGAGATAGAACGCGGAGTAGCTCCGGAATGTCCTTGCCCACCAGTTGCTCCTGCAAACTGATGGTTTCGGTGGAAATGACCACGGGGAGGTTGTTCTTCAAGGCAAAGCATAGGGCGGGCAAAAGATAGGCCAGGGACTTGCCCACGCCGGTGCCGGCCTCCACCAGCCAGCGACCCCCCTCGTTCAAAGCCTCGGCCACCTTCTCTGCCATGGCCACCTGCTGGGGTCGGTGCTCGAAACCCGAGAAAATATTTTTCAGGGGGCTGGCCTCCCCCAGAAGGGCGGTGACGGCAGCTATATCCACCCCCTCCCGTCTCAAGCGAGGGGTGAGGGGCGTGACCCATTCCTCCTCTTTTCCCTCGGTCTGGTCCCTCTCTGGAACTCCCCCCTCCGACTCTGGGAAAAAAGGCACCAGGGAACGGCCCAGGTGGTGCACCTCCCGGAGCAGGGCTGGCTCGACACCCTTTATCCTCTCTTGCAGGGCCAGAAAGACATCCTTGGCCAATAGGGCGTCCGCCAGGGCCCGATGTCGTTGGGAGACGGGCACCCCCAGGCCGCGGGCAATGGTGGATAGACTGTAATCCGAGAGGTTGGGAAGAAAAATACGGGCCAACTCTCCGGTATCGCAGACGGCGTTGGCAAAGGCCACCCCGTGGCGCCTCAGGAATCCCAGGTCGAAGTCAGGATTCTGTCCTATAATGGGACAGTCGCCCACGAAGGAAACCAACCCCGCCGCCGCCTCGGAGGGCAGGGGGGCCGCGTCTACCTCTTCCTGGGTGATGCCAGTAAGAAGGCGAATAGGGTAGGGCAGGGGGCGCTGCGGATTGGCCAGGGAATGATAAACGGCGACGGTCTCCGTTCCCTGGAACTTCACCGCCGCCATCTCGATAATCTGATCCCGCTGCGAGTCCAGCCCTGTGGTCTCCAGGTCTAGCGCCACCAGGCTTTGCGTCGACGCCACCGAAATATCGGCCTCTCCCTTCTCAGCACTCCGGTCTTCAAGTATCTCTATTTTAACATCTCCTCATCCCTTATGCCCAACGCCTGAGCAATGGCAGAAGGGGGCAAAGCTCCCCGACGCAAGATGCGAGGCCGCCCTTGGCTCACCTCCACCACCGTGGAGTCCGCCGCCACGGGGCAGGGACCGCCGTCCAGCACCGCATCTGCCCATTGTCCCAGCTCTGCCACCGCCTGAGAAGCTGATATTGGACTGGGACGCCCGGAGCGGTTGGCGCTGGTGGCAGCCAGGGGCGCCCCCAGGCCCTTCACCAGGGCCAGAGCTAGCTCGTGGTTGGGCACCCGCACCGCCACCGTGTTGCCTCCGGCCAGGGCCAGGGTGGAAAGGGTGGGGGCCGCCGGGAGCACCAATGTCAAGGGGCCGGGGAGAAAACGTAGTGCCAGCTCCCAGGCTATTTCAGGTACAGGATAGGCCACCAGGCCGATATCCTCCACCTGCGCCAGAATAAGCTGCAACGGTTTACCAAAGGAGCGCCCCTTGGCCTGGTATATCCGCTTTATGGCTTCGTCTATGAAGGCGTGGCCGCCCAGGCCATAAACAGTGTCGGTGGGGAAGATAACCAGCCCCCCCCACCCTAAAACCCGAACCGCCTTCAACACTTCTGGGCACATCTGACCAAAGCCCAATCTGGAGACTGTTTAACAAAAGGGAGTCCGTCCTTCCCAGGAAGGATTGACAGGGGGCCGGGGGCCTGCCCTGAGCCAGTCGAAGGGATGTGCCCCCGAATAAATCTAACCCCGAAGAGGTTCCTTGAACCCCCTTGAGGGGGTTTGGGGGTGATATTAAACAGTCTCAATCTGCTCCCTTGACCCAAGTATACAATAGTGGTAAGCTAACACCAAATAACCCTCCCCATAGGTAGCTCACCGTCCCCAGACTCCCAGAGAGGCCAGACACGCAAGGACAGAAGATTACCTGGATGGGGAGAGGCAGACGAAGGGTTGCCTCACAAGGTAGACCGACGGCTCTGTCGGCTATGGTTCAGGGACCTGGGGAAGGCCAAAAGGTGTCATGAAGATTAATGGAGACCGCCGTATCGCCACCACCGACGATCTGGAGGTTTCCGCATATCTGGAGATAGCCAAGGAAAAGGGCGGTGAGCAGCCAGTGGTGCCGCCAGAGATGGGGGCGCCCCCAGAGGCGGTAGTCATCCTGGACTTCGGCTCTCAGTACAGTATGCTCATCGCCCGCCGCGTGCGGGAGTGCCAAGTCTACTGTGAGCTGATGCCCTATGATACCCCCTGGGAGCGCATCGCCCCTCTAAGGCCAAAAGGCTTCATCCTCTCCGGGGGCCCGGCCAGCGTATACGGCTCTTCCCCACCCCTGGCTCCCGCCTACGTTTTCGATAGTCAACTACCCGTGCTGGGCATCTGCTACGGAATGCAGCTCCTGGCCCATCAACTGGGGGGCCGGGTGGCGGCGGGCATGAAACGAGAATACGGCCACGCCGTCCTTCACCAGAACCACGAGGAAAGTCCCCTTTTCCACGACTTACCCCCGGCGATGCCGGTATGGATGAGCCACGGCGACCTCATCGTGGAGATGCCCCCCGGCTTCAAGGCCCTGGCCTACACCGATAACTCTCCCATCGCCGTCATGGGCAGTTCCCAGGGGCTCATCGGCGTCCAGTTCCACCCCGAGGTAGCCCATACCCCTCAGGGCAAAGCCTTTCTGAAGAACTTTCTCCACCGCGTCTGCGGCTGCCGGGGCACCTGGACACCCAGCAACTTTATCGCCGACACCATCCCCCGTATCCGCTCCCAGGTACAGGACGGCCGCGTGCTGTGCGCCCTCTCGGGTGGGGTAGATTCAGCGGTGGTGGCCACCTTGGTACACCGAGGGGTGGGAGACCAGCTCACCTGCCTCTTCGTCAACAACGGCCTCCTACGCCGAGAGGAGCCGGAGCGAACCCTAGACGTCTTTCAGCGCCACCTTCGCATGAACATCCGCTATGTGGACGCCAGCGAGCGCTTCTTAAGACGCCTCCAGGGGGTGACGGACCCCGAGACCAAGCGACGTGTGGTGGGAAATGAGTTCATCAACGTCTTCGCGGAGGAAGCCAAGAGGTTCGGCAAGATAGATTTCCTGGCCCAAGGCACCCTCTATCCCGACGTCATCGAAAGCACCACCCCAGATAACAAGGCCACCGCCAAGATAAAGACGCACCACAACGTGGGCGGGCTGCCCAAAGACATGACCTTCTCCCTCATCGAACCGCTGCGCTACCTGTTCAAAGATGAGGTTCGCCAGGTGGGTCTGGAACTGGGTATGCCCGAAGAGATGGTCTATCGCCAGCCCTTCCCCGGCCCCGGCCTGGCCATCCGCATCATTGGGGAGGTGACGCCCGAACGCCTGGAAATCCTACGAGGGGCGGACTGGGTCGTGATGAACGAGATAAAGAAGGCCAAGCTGTACCGGGAGCTATGGCAGAGCTTCGCCATCCTGACCGGAAGCCGCAGCGTGGGCGTCATGGGGGACGAGCGCACCTATGGCAACGTCATATCCATCAGAGCGGTGACCAGCGAAGATGCCATGACCGCCGACTGGGCTCGCCTCCCCTACGACCTCCTGGCCCGCATCAGCAACCGCATCGTCAACGAGGTCCCCGGCGTCAACCGGGTGGTGTACGACATCACCTCCAAGCCCCCGGGGACGATAGAGTGGGAGTGACTAGGCGATGAAGACCTATCGTTTCACCGTCATCATCGAAAAGGATGCTGAGGGCTATTTCGCCCACTGCCCTGAGCTTCAAGGCTGCTATACGCAGGGAGACACTTTCGAGGAGGCACTGACCAATATCAAAGACGCCATCAGGCTTCATGTGGAGGACAGGATAGCCAGCGGAGAAGAAATCCCATCTCCCGAGATGGTGAGCGTCTCCAGTCTTGAGGTAAAAGCATGAAGATAGCAGCCAACGACATCACCTCCAAACCCCCGGGGACTATAGAGTGGGAGTAGTGGCCACGACAGAAAAACGGCTTTGCTCTTACTTGCGAGAACATAGTGCGGGGAAAAACATGCTGCCATTTGACGAATATCCTGGGAACGGAAGACAACTTTTGGGAAAACCTTCTTCGGGTGACGGCACCTGTCGACATGGCTATGGCCCTCCTATATTTGAGCTGAGTGGCACAACTTGTGTTTATTGTGGCAGGGACTTGAAGAGCTCCTATGAATCGTGGTTGGATATCTCGGTAGACCACGTTATTCCACTTTCGGTTTCGGCAGATTGGAGCCGCCAGCGCAATGATTGGATATGGGATAAGGCCAACATGGTCACATGCTGCAGAGCTTGCAACGAGTTTTTCAACCGACACAAGGTCAATGATCCGCTGCCGAGAGATATATCCGAGTTCTTTGACTTGCGAGACAGAGTCTTCCGTGAAAAGCAAGAACGTGCCCGCCAACGCCATGGAAAAGAATGCCTTCGGTATAAAGAGTGGCTCACTAACGAGGAGAAGAAGAGAGCCGATTGCTGACGCCAAGGCGCCTTGCCTTTCACGACATCGAGAACGGCGACATTGTGGTGATAACCGTTTGGGACGAGCTCTCCCCAAGGAGCGATTTCTGATGCGTATCGTCTATGATTCTCACGAAAATACCGGCCCTGGCGAGTGACAGGGGAGATGCCGCGACATCCCCTCTGGGGGTCCAGGGGGCAAAGCCCCCCGACGGGGGTTTGGGGGTGTCCCCCAAATATCATCCATCTCCCCTTCTCCCTGAGGGAGAAGGGGATTAAGGGGATGAGGGCTGAGAGGCATTTTCATACTCCGTGGTGCCTATGGCAATAGGCATGATGATTCTAAGGAAATAAAAGGATTCTGAAATACCATGTTTTCCTTGGATAATGCCCAGTGGATGGTCGTCATCTACGCCATCTCTATATTGATAGCAATCGTCGTCACCCGCTGGCGAGGCTACGGTCGTACCATGGGAACCTTGCTGGGAGCCGCCCTGGGGCTGCTTCTGGGGCCCCTGGCCGTAGTGGGCATATTCCTCCTGCCCGCGCCCCGGCGGTCGCGTCCCCCCACCGGCAGCCGCCCCAAATAGCGCCACGATGAATCTATGGATTATGGCCGGAGCGGTTTTCCTTTTGAACATACCCTTTGGTTGTTGGAGAGCAAACCTAAGCCGGTTTTCTCTGTCGTGGCTCCTCGCTATTCACGTGCCGGTGGCACTGGCCATCGCCATCCGCGTCTTGGCTGGGCTGGATTGGCAATTCATCACCCTCCCACTGTTTGCGGGAGCATTCTTTTTCGGTCAGCTTCTGGGAGGGAAAATAACCCACCACCTCTGGACGCCGGGCCGTCCCGCCCCGTCTGAGCACGGCAACATAGCCGGGAGTCAGTGGGAGGGTTGACCCAGTGAACCAGCGCCTTGCCTATGTCACTATTCTGGCAAAGGACGTTCCATGAACATCCTGGTCATCGGCTCCGGCGCGCGGGAGCACGCTCTGGCATGGAAGCTGCGCCAGAGCCCCCAGGTCAGCCAGCTCTTCGTCGCCCCGGGCAACGCCGGCACCGCCGCCATCGCCACCAACCTCCCCCTCTCCACCTCCGACCTCCCCGCCCTGGCCTCCGCCGCCCAGGAGCACAAGATAGACCTGGCGGTGGTGGGGCCGGAGGCCCCCCTGGCGGCGGGCATCGTCGATCTTTTCCAGGAGCAGGGCATCCCCGTCTTCGGTCCCACCCAGGCGGCCACCCGCATCGAGTCCAGCAAGGTTTTCGCCAAAGAGCTTATGCTGAAGTACAACATCCCCTGCGCCCGTGGCGAGGTCTTTGACTCCTACCCAGAGGCCCGGGCCTATTTACAGAAGCATCCTCTGCCGGTGGTGGTCAAGGCCGACGGCCTGGCGGCGGGGAAGGGGGTCACCGTGGCCAACACCAAAGAAGAGGCTTTGGAAGCCCTCTCGTCGGCCATGGAAAGGCGGGCCTTCGGCACCGCGGGGGACCGGGTCATCATTGAGGAATGTCTCATCGGACGAGAGGTCAGCCTCTTGGCCTTCGCCGATGGTGAGACGGTGGCACCCATGGTTCCCGCCTGCGACTACAAACGGGCCCTGGACGCCGACCAGGGCCCTAACACCGGCGGCATGGGGGGCTATAGCCCACCCCGGTTTTTCCATAAAAACCTGGCCATGGAGGTTCAAGAAAGGATCCTGGTGCCCGCGGTGCGGGCCCTGGCCCGAGAAGGAAGCCCCTATCGAGGCGTCCTCTACGCTGGCCTGATGGTGACCAAAGACGGCCCCCAGGTGCTGGAGTTCAACGCCCGCTTCGGCGACCCAGAGACCCAGGTCATCCTCCCCCGTCTGAAAACCGACCTGGTGGAAATCCTTGTCGCCGTAGTGGAGGGCAAACTTCACGGGGTAAAGATAGGGTGGCATGAGGAGGCCTGCGTGGGGGTGGTGATGGCCTCGGGGGGCTACCCGGCCAGCTACGAGACAGGCCACCCCATCTCTGGCCTGGATACCGTGGACGAGGACACCATGGTTTTCCACGCCGGAACGAAGATCGATCCCAGCGGGCAGGTGGTGACCGACGGCGGCCGGGTGCTCACGGTAGCCGCTTTGGGACAAACTATCTCCCAGGCCAGAAAAAAGGTGTATGCCAACGTGCCCCGCATCCACTTCCCCCGCTGCCACTACCGTGGAGACATCGCGGCCCTGGAAGAAGATTGACTGCCGGCCCCCTTCGGCCCAAAATCAACGATTTAATTTGTAGGTCGGGTTTCCCAATCCGACCGTAGCGCCTGGGAAACCTGCCCTACTGATTCAGGGCTCCTCTTCGGCGGCTCTATTGCATTTTCCTCCCAAACCTAGTACAAATCGGCCCAAAATCAACGATTTAATTTGTAGGTCGGGTTTCCCAACCCGACCGTACCGCCAGGGAAACCTGCCCTACTGATTCAGGGCTCCTCTCCGGCGGTGCTATTGCATTTTCCCCCCAAACCGAGTACAAAATAGAAGCAATGGCGGTACAGGTAGACAAGTCTCTGTGCAACGGCTGTGGCATCTGCCTCTTCCAGTGTGGGGCCTATGTCTTCGACTTTTCACCGCAAGAATACCGCGCCCTTCCCGCCCGCAACCGCCATTGCGTCAACTGCTTTGCCTGCGTCGCCAAATGTCCCCAAAGGGCGATCGCTATTCGACTGGGGGGCAGGGCTTTATGAAAAGCGAGAGCCACCTCCTGACCGACGTGCTCATTATCGGCGGCGGCGCTGCCGCCGCCATGGCGGCTATCGAAGCCGCCAAGTTCGGGGTCAAGGTGGTTCTGGTGGACAAGGGCCGGCTGGGGAGAAGCGGCAACTCCCCACCCTCGGGAGGCGCTATCTGGCCCCCCATCCCCCCGGAGCGGGGAGGCAATCCCCAGACTACCCCCGACCGAATGTTCAAGGATATCGTGGTGGGGGGCAGCTACCTGGCCAACCAGGACTGGGCCCGCCTCTATGTGGAAGAGGGCTTCCACCGGGTGGTGGAGCTGGAGAACTTCGGCGTCCCTTTCACCAAGAATCCCGATGGCACCTTCTTGCGCGGCACCCCCGAGGCGGTGGGCCAGGGCTTCGGCCTCATGGAGGCCCTGAGAAAAGAGGTCTTCCACAGGGAAGTCCAGGTCATCGAGCAGGCCATGGTCACCCGCCTTGTCACCATGGATAATAGCGTGGTGGGAGCGGTGGCCCTGGATGTAAAAAACGACGACGCCATAGTCTTCCACGCTGCCGCCGTTGTGCTGGGTGGGGGCAGCGCCACCGCCCTCTACCCCCACGCCAGCTCCGCCTATCTGACCACCGGCGACGCTTACGCCATGGCCTACCACGCCGGAGCCACCCTGATAAACATGGAGTTCCCGGAGTTCACCATCGTTCCCGCCCCCGGTGGCCGACCCATCGCCACCGGCGGCAGCCGCTGGCCCATAGCCGAAGGGGGCCACTTCCTGAACGGCCGCGGAGAAAGGTTCATGGAAAAGTACGAACCCCAGCTTCTGGAGAAGGCATTTCTCCAGGCGCGCGGCCGCTTCATCATCCCCATGTATCGAGAGATGGTGGCCGGCAACGGCCCTATCTACCTGGACCCCTCCCCCATATCCCTCCGCCAGTGGGAAGAACGGGAGAAGGTGGAGGGGGAGATCTTCCTCATTGGAAAGCTCAAGGCATCGGGGATCGACTATCGCACCCAAAAACATGAGTGGGCCATCGCCATCCACACCTTTATGGGAGGTGCCCTGATAAACGAACGGGCGGAGACCACCCCGCCCGGTCTCTACGCCTGCGGCGAGGCAGCGGGCCACGGCGGAGTGCTGGGGGCGGATCGAGGCTACTCCGGCTTGGTGACCGCCTTGGTCTCCGGCCAGAGGGCAGGAAAATGTGCCGCCCGAAGAGCCCTCTCCCCGTCTCATCTCGCCTGGCCCCAGGAGGCGGTGGCCACCGAGATGGCCCGGTGGCAAGACCTGACGAAAGAAAGGGGCGGCCGAAAGCCCTCCGTTCTGCTCAGAGACATACAAACGACAGCCTGGAATCATCTGGGGCTGATAAGAAGCCGGGATAGCCTGGAGAAGGCGGCCATGGAGTTCCAGCGCCTGGGGCAGGAAAAGACTGCGTCGGCCACGGACTCCGTGGCGCAGCGCCTGGAGGTGGAGAACTTAGCCCTCAGCGGCGAGATTATGGCCCGCGCCGCCCTCCTGAGAAGGGAAAGCCGGGGCGAGCACTTTCGAGAGGACTACCCTCACCAGGACGATGCCCATTGGCTGACGTGGGTCACCGTCCGCAAAGAGGGGGCGGAGATGGTGGTGGATACCGCGCCCATCCCTTGGGAGAGGTATCCCCTTCGTCCCCAGAAAGTAACGGCAACATAAAAGGACATTATATGTCATGCTTCTCCCCGCCTATGGCGGGGAGAAGCATCTGGGGTGGGGACGGGCAAAGGCAATTACTACGTGTTCATCATGACCAATCGATCAGGCACCTGGATAGGGGGATTACCAGTGACCGTTGACATGCCCCCTCCACCAGACCCTTCTCCGCCACAGGCGGATCAGGGTGACAGAAACACCCGTGTCATGCTGAGCGTAGCGAAGCATCTGGGGTGGGGACGGGCAAAGGCAATTACTACG
>JACPEP010000052.1 GCA_016183425.1 Chloroflexota bacterium | reverse complement strand
GGCTGTGGGCCGCAAGCTCCTTTCTGTCATCTACGCCGTTCTCAAAACCGGTAGACCCTATGACCCTCACCAAGAGATGCCTCGCCATTTCGCCCTCGCTAGACCTTGACTTCCATATAGTAATCAGGCTCACCACGAGCGAATAGCCGCTCATCCTGAGAGGCTGTGAAGCAATTGGTTTTGGGCACCTGTCCAAGGGGTCAGCCAGATACAAAATCACGGTGTTCGAGGCGCTCCCCCGCGAAAAACTCACCGGCTCTGTGGCTTGCGATGACCGTTTTGGCTGTCATTCCGAGGCCTCGACCCGCAAACGCAGTGAAGCGGAAGAGGCCGTGGGAATCCGTAACCCCTGGTGCGTTGTGACGGATTGCCACGCCCTTCTGCGGAAGGGCTCGCAATGACAGTGTCGATGGTGGCGATCTGCCACGCCCCTACACTACACGCTGTGAGCCTGTGAAGCAATTGGTTTGGGGCACCTGTCCAAGGGGTCAGCCAGATACGAAATCACGGTGTTCGACAGGCTTACCATGAGCGATAGCCGCTCACCCTGAGCTTGTCGAAGGGCCTCAGTGCAGCGAAGGGTCTCCCTCGTCTTAGACCATCGCTTCAAAAGTGCCTCCCCACCAGGGGCAGGCCTTAGCGGTGTTTCAACAGCCCTTCTACGACCACGCCTATCTCCGCCGGGCTGCGGGCAATAGCGACTCCCGCCGCGGAGAAGGCGGCGACCTTCTCCTGGGCCGTGCCCTGACTACCGGTGACGATGGCTCCGGCGTGGCCCATGCGCCGACCCGGTGGGGCGGTGCTTCCGGCCACAAAGGCGGCTACCGGCTTGGACATCCGGCTCTTGATATACCGGGCTGCCTCCTGCTCGGCAGTGCCGCCTATCTCTCCGATGACGAACACGGCATCGGTGCCGGTATCCTGCTCAAAAAGCTCCAGGGCGTCCACGAAGCTCATGCCCACAATGGGGTCGCCGCCGATGCCAAAACAGGTGGACTGCCCGATGCCCCGCCGCGACAACTGGTCGATGGCCTCGTAAAGAAGGGTGCCGCTCCGGGAGACCACCCCCACCCGGCCCTCTCGACAGACATCGCCGGGAATAATACCCATCTTGCACTTGCCAGGCGAGATAATACCGGGGCAGTTGGGACCGATAAGCCGCGTTTTCCGCCCCGCCAGATAGTGGTGTACCGTGACCATGTCCCTGACCGGTATGCCCTCGGTAATGCAAACCACTAGAGGCACTCCAGCGTCGGATGCCTCCAGAATAGCGTCGGCGGCGAAGGGTGCCGGCACGAAAATAAGGCTGACATCGGCTCCCGTTTCCCTAACTGCCTCCACTACCGTGTTGAACACCGGGACCCCCTCGGCAGTGGTGCCTCCCTTGCCTGGGGTCATTCCAGCCACCACTCGGGTTCCGTAGTCTATGCAGAGGCGAGTGTGAAAACCGCCCTCGCGGCCAGTGATACCTTGCACCAGAACGCGGCTGTCGGCATCTACCAGAACGCTCATGCGCTACCTCGACTAATAGCGATAGATGACACCACTTTTCGGGCGGCATCCGACAGGTCGGTGGCGTGGATCACTTTAACCCCCGACTGGGCCAAGATGCGTCGCCCCTCCTCAAGGTTAGTTCCCTCCAGGCGCACCACTACCGGCACCGGGATATCCATCTCTTTGGCTGCCTCTACGATGCCGGTGGCGATAACATCCACCCGGGCCATGCCACCGAAGATGTTGATGAGAATGGCCTTTACCTCAGGATCGCCCGTCAGGAGTCTAAAGGCGTTGACCACCCGCTCCGTGTTATTGACGGTGCCGATGTCCAGGAAGTTGGCTGGCTCACCGCCAGCCAGTTGAATGAGGTCCATGGTAGCCATGGCCAGCCCGGCGCCGTTGACCACACATCCGATGTTGCCCTGGAGCTTGACGTAGTTCTTGATGCCCCAGTCCTGGGCCTTAACCTCCAGAGCATTCTCCTGGGCCTCATCCCGCAGAGCAGCCACCTCCGTCTGGCGAAAGAGGGCGTTATCATCAAAGTTCAGCTTGGCATCCAGGGCCAGGAGACGACCATCATTGGTCACCGCCAGGGGATTTATCTCAGCCAAGGAGCAGTCCCGTTCCTGGAAGAGACGGTAGAGGCCGCCCATGAGCTGGGTGGCGGGGCGGTGGAGAGGCGGCTCCAGGTTCAATCCGTAGATCAGTTTTCGGGCATGAAAGGGCTGGAAACCCAGTGAGGGGTCGATGTGGACACTGACTATTTTCTCTGGGCGGTGGGCCGCCACCTCCTCGATGTCCATGCCCCCCGACTCGCTGGCCATCATCACTGGACAGGCGGAGGCGATCACCACTCCCAGGTAGAGCTCTCGTTGGGGGATGGTCTCCTCCTCCACCAGGATGGTGTTCACGGGCAGCCCCTCTGGGGGGGTCTGGTGAGTGACTAATCTTCGTCCCAGGAGTTGGCTGGCTATGGCCGCCGCTTCCTCTGGCGTGGCGGCGAGTCTGATGCCGCCCCCCTTCCCCCGACCCCCGGCGTGAACCTGGGCCTTGAGGGCCACCCGACCGCCCAGCCGCCCCGTGGCCGCCGCCGCCTCCTCAGGGGTAGCGATCACCTCCCCTGGGGGCACCGGAATGCCAAAGTCAGAGAGAAGCTTCTTAGCTTGATACTCGTGGATTCTCATACTCACTCACATTTCTAAAAGAACGGCGGAGGGGGAGGGATTCGAACCCCCGGTCCACGTGAGCGGACAACGGTTTTCAAGACCGCCACCATAAGCCTCTCGGTCACCCCTCCGTAAGAGACGACCCTTGAACACCTAGAGGCATTATACCTTATGAGGGAGCCGTGCGTACTATATACTAAATGAACTTTCAGCCTTGCCCCCACAACCAGTGCTCTTTGGTCAACACAATTGTAATGGCAAAAAGCTGCCCGCACAACATCAATGTTGCCCCAACGGAAACCCATGGATTCCGCAAATTCGTCGGATAAGCTCAATATCCAGGCTGGACATGACTAGAGAGGCCAGCTTATCGTATTCTTCCTCCTTTGACGTAACCCTGCCCCACGGGGCTAACTCGACTCCCCTCCGCATGGCCAGCTCGGCGAGGATGGAACGCCGAAGCCCCTCATTGTGAAACAGACCATGGATATAGGTCCCCAGGACATTCCCCTTCCTCCCATAGCAGCCATCGGTGTCACGACAGGGCTGTCGAGAACGCTCCTGAATGACAAATGGTGCCTTTGGAGTTTCGGCCACGGTTTGACCCATGTGAATCTCATACCCAGTGATGGGGTTGCCGGTGGCATTTCGTAGCAGACCCGCTCCATAATCCACGAAACCCTTGATCTGGTAGGTTGACTTTGTCGGAAGGAACGTGGTGCTAACCGGAAGCAGCCCCAGCCCTTTTACCTCCGGTTTGTCGCTCTCCACCCCATCCGGGTCTCGAATGACATCCCCCAGCATCTGGTAGCCTCCACAGATGCCAATAACGGGAGTGTTATCCTGTTGGACAATCTCGTCAGCCAGGTTTGTATGTCGGAGATACTCCAGGTCGGCAATGGTGCTCTTGGTGCCGGGAAGGATTATGAGGTCGGGCTTGCCCAGGGCATCGTTGGCCTCAACATAGCGCAGCCGTACCCCAGGCTCCTGCTCCAGAGGGTCGAAGTCATCGAAATTGGAAATGTGGGGTAGGCCGATGACCGCTATATCCAGGGTATAGGCCCCTTTGGTTTTCATAGCCCGGCGCTTTTCCAGGGATACCGAGTCTTCCTCCGCGATGTAGATGTCCCGATAGTAGGGAATCACGCCTGCCACAGGGATACCTGTCCTTTCCTCCAACCAGGCGAGGCCCGGGGTAAGAAGAGACAGGTCGCCCCGAAACTTGTTGATGACAATGGCTTTCACCAGTGCCCTCTCTTCGGGCTCCAAAAGCTCTAGAGTACCCACTATGGAGGCAAACACGCCTCCCCGGTCAATATCAGCTACCAGGAGCACTGGTGCCTGGCAGTAGCG
This sequence comes from Chloroflexota bacterium, assembly GCA_016183425.1. Lineage (GTDB taxonomy): Bacteria > Chloroflexota > Dehalococcoidia > JACPEP01 > JACPEP01 > JACPEP01. The sequence goes on along the minus strand of JACPEP010000052.1, from coordinate 33,104 downwards.
GGCCACCCGCATGTTGACGATGTCCCTGTCCTTGAGGTTCACCTCCGCGGGGCTGCCCGCACCTTCCATAACTACCAGGTCGTACTGCTCCCGAAGCAGGTCCAGACTCTGAGTCACCACCTGCCACAGGCGATCTTTCAGTGAATAGTACTCTTTTGCGGCAAGTCCTCGCAAAGGTTTGCCCATTACCACCACCTGGGACCGGTTGTCTGCCTCGGGTTTCAACAGAATAGGGTTCATCTCTACCGCCGGCTCCACACAGGCGGCTTCGGCTTGAACCACCTGGGCACGGCCCATTTCCTTACCATCCCGAGTAACGAAGGAGTTGAGGGACATATTCTGGGCCTTGAAGGGCGCTACGTTCCAGCCGTCTTGCCGGAAGATCCGGCACAAGGCAGCTACCAGGGTGCTTTTACCCGCCGACGATGCGGTGCCTTGGACCATCAATGTCCGGGCTGTCATCTCAGCCTTCGCCTTGGGCGGTAGGGACGCAGAAATCGGGGCCGGCCACCCCTCTCATATCGGCCGGGGGGAAAAATCCCAGGCATAACGCGTCTATCGTATCTGCAATAGCTCGACATCAAAGACCAGTGTGGCATTGGGCGGGATGACACCACCGGCCCCCTGAGCGCCGTACCCCAAGTCCGGTGGAATGACCAGACGGCGCTTACCCCCCACCTTCATACTGGCCACTCCTTCGTCCCACCCCTTGATGACCTGGCCCGCGCCTATGGTGAATTCAAAGGGACGGCCGTGGTCGAGGGAGCTATCAAACTTCATCCCGTTGGATTCCAGCCAACCCGTGTAGTTCACCACCACCGTCTGGCCCTTCTTAGGCGATTCCCCGGAACCTACCTTGATGTCCGTGAACTTCAGCCCGCTGGGCATCACAACCTCCTCTCCCGATTTACCCTGCCCTTTTGTGTTGTTGCTGGCGGTGCAGGCCAGCGCCATTGCGGCTAACACCAACACCAAGACAGCTACTTTCAACATCCGTCCCTCTCAATCCTAGCTGTGAATGTGCCCAGCAACCCTTGCTCTAGGGTCTTACTAGTTGAATTGCGAAGCCTGTTATTCTTCTCCGCCTGTGGCTCCGCCCGCCGCCATCACCGTAGCGCTAGTGGGCCCTGGGCAGCCAAGGCCAGGGCTGAGGTGAATGGTGGAGATAGGGGGATTCGAACCCCCGACCTCGGCGATGCGAACGCCGCGCTCTCCCAATTGAGCTATATCCCCACACCCAGTCCTTCCTCAATATAGCAAAGCCCCTTCAAAGCTGTCAACGTTCGGGTCGTTGTCAGAGCCACGAGGGGCTACGGAGCTACTCCTTGTTTCCTATCAGCAGCCCTTCCAGCTCCGCCCCTCGCTCCGGCGACAGCCTCCCCTCCTCATCCCAACCCCGAAGGGCATAGTAGCGGCTGAGAAGAGCCTGGAACTGAGCTCTATGGATGAGATGCCCCTGGGCAAAGCCCAGGGGCATCTCATCCTCAAAGTATCGCCGCGGGAGAGTATCCTCTCGGTGCCCCAGCCCCTGGCGGTGGTTTACATAACGTTCCAGGTCGACGATGCGCTTGCCTATGCTGTCCAGCTCCTGGGGAGAAAAGTCCAGGCCAGTGACCAGACGGATGATGTCGCGGAAATGGGAGTGTTTGAGGAGGTGAGGACTGTTGAAGCCATGACAGACGAACTTGCATATTCCTAAAGAGTCCACCACGGCATAGATGTCCTCGTGGTAGGCCACCATCACCTCCTTGGTTCGGTAAGAGGTGGGGTCGGGGTCGATGTCCGTGCCGTATATCTCCCTGAGGAGGGGGGCGGGAAAGGAGAAGATGTCCAGAGTGGGACGGTTACGCAGGTGGTCGGCGCCCCGGGAGGCGACGGCGATGCCCAGAGCAAAGCTTTTGATATAGCGGCAATCGTGGGGGTCCGACTGGGGCAATCCCTTGATGGCGGGAAGGTAGTCCAGGGATTCCGGGCCGAAAATGTCGGTGGCTCGGCTGCTCTCCGCCAGGGCGTTGCCAAATCCGCGACGGGCCGCGATGTCCTCAATCAAAGAGGTCACCAGATGGGCATCGCCGTAGGTAAGCTCTCGCTCTGTCAGTTCTTTGTCGATGATTCCCCTCTGATAGAGCTCTATGGCCCAGGCAATGATGCCCCCTGCGGAGGAGGCGTCCAGGCCCAGGTCGTTGACCAGATTGTTGAGGCGAACTACCTCCCCGACGTCGTCGATGCCGCAGTTGGCACCCAGGGAGCCCAGGGTGGAGTACTCCGGCCCTTCCCCTCCCAGGGTGTTTCGGTGGCGGCAGTGGACGACGCAGCCAAAGCAGGAGGTCATCCCCCGGCTGTACTCTTTGAAGTAAGAGGCATTGAGGCGAGGGGAAAAGGCGTTGAGCTGGCTGTTGTGGGTGCGGATGGTCCCCAACGTATTGCTAGGCTCATAGAGGAAGGGGGTGCCGTAGGTGCCGAGCACCTGAACTACCTTCGACTTCTGTAGATACTCCGTCAACGAACGGCGCTCCCTAATGAGTCCGTCCTTGTCGGCTACGGGCACGCCGTGGCCACCCCGGGCCACTACCGCCTTCAGGTTTTTAGATCCCATCACCGCCCCCATACCGCCCCGACCGGCGGCATTCTTGAGGCCGTTGATGATGGCGGCGAAACGAACCCGGTTCTCGCCAGCGGTGCCGATACAGGCTACCTGGACCCCCGGCCCCAGGTCTTTTCGTAGCTGCTCTTGGGTCGCCCTGGTATTGAGGCCCCAATAGGCCGCCGCTGGCCGAAGCTCCACCCGGCCGTCATCCAGGTATATGTAGCAGGGCTGGGGGGAATGGCCGGTGATGATCAGGCGGTCGAAGCCGGCGGACCGCATGGCGGCGCCAAAGAAGCCGCCGAAGTTGGCGTCTCCCAGCCCCCAGGCCTCTGGCGACCGGGCGGAGACGTTGCAGCGACTGGCGTTGGGCACCAGGGTACCGGTCACTAACCCCGCGCCAAATATGAGCGGGTTGTCGGGAGAAAAGGGATCTGTGCCGGGGGCCAGGTGTTTGGCCAGATAGTACATGTTTAGCCCCCGCCCCCCCAGGAATTTTCGCACCAGGGGCAGCGGCGTTAAGAAGGGAGAAATGTGGCCCGTAGTGAGGTCAATATAGGCGGTAACGCCGGGGCTCCAGGTCATGTCTCATCGCCCTCCCCAAGTGACTGGATATACCCGCCCGCTAAAGGCATGAGGATATCCACCTGAGCGCCTTCTTCTACCGGCGTCCTCGCCATGTCCTCGGAAGAAACGTGCTGCCCATTAATGAAAAGGAGGTAGTGAATGTCCACCTGGCCATCTTCATCATAGAGATGGCTGCGCAGCTCCGGGTGGCCGAGGCACAATTGAGTCAGCACATCCCCTAAGGTAGCCAAGGAATCGCTCTCGGGCAGAGCAACTACCTGTGAGCCCGCTCTCTGAGCCAAGAGTTGGGGCAATCTTACGGTGACCGCCATGGCGCGATGCCTAATCCAGCTTGTATCGGTAGCCGGAGAGGATAGGGCGGCCCTCCAGTTCCTCAATATGGCGGACGAAGCGATATTTGTCTTCCAGACCATCGGAGGCCCGTCCCGGCACCGGCTCAATGCCCATCTCCACCTTGGTCACGGTGACCGATAGCTCTCTTTTGGACATGGCTTCCCTGGCGGCGACGGCGAAGTCTTCCCGGTTGGTCACTGTTCTGGAGTTGGCGATGCCGGCGCCCTGGGCTATGGCCGCCAGGTCTACGCCCCGCCCGGTGACGCCGGGAAGGCCTCCCACCCGTTCATAGCCCTCGTTGTCGAAGACGAAGATAGCCAGGTTGGGGGGGCGCTGGACGGCCACTGTGGCCAGGGCCCCCAGGTTGAGGAGGAGGCTGCCGTCCGTCTCCAGCACCACCACCCGCCGGTGGGGAAGGGCCAGAGCCAGCCCCAGCCCCACCGAGGTGTTGCACCCCATGGCGATGAGATACAGGTTGGCGTCACGGGGCTTGATGGCGTGCCACTCCAGGCCGGTGCCGCCCAGGGAGACAATGACCAACTCTTGGGTAATGAGGGGAGCCAGGACCTGAAGACATTGGTATCGCTTCATAGACACAGCTCCCGTCCCACCAGCACTGCCACGGGCAGCTTAGAGGAGTCTAAAGTGTCCTGGGCCAGCGCCATCACGGAGCGAATCTCCTCCGGTCGTCGCATCACTCGGTAGGGGATTCGCAGCGCCTGGAGCATGGGCTCCGTAGTCCAGCCGTGGGGCTGAGCCCACCAGTCTCGATCCCCCAGATCGCCTCGATAGCTCATGACCAGGAAGACGGGGATGCCATGGCCCAATCCCAGGCGGGCCAGGGCCTCGCTGGCCACCCGCAGGCCGGAGTTCTCCATGATCATAGCCGCCCCCTTGCCCCCCAGCCACGCCCCGGCGCAAACCGCCACCCCTTCTCCCTCGTTGGTCACCAGCACCGCCTGAAAGTGGGGGTCTTCTGTCACCAACTGGTAGACCTCTTTGAGCCAGGAATCGGGAAGATAGCATACGAAGGTGATGCCGGCCTCCTTGAGGCCGGAGACTATCTCCTGAGCAATGGCAATCTTCACAGTGAGGCGCTCTTACAGGGGCGGCGCTGTCAGAAGACCGGCGCGATACTTCTCCACGTAGTAGTTCCACACCTTGGCTACCGAGGACGGCTTCCAGACCTGGGGAGCCACTCTTTCCACCTCTTGAGACGTGATGACGCGGGGCGGGCCAAGGAGGGAGGCGTAGTACTGCTTCTTGCAATTCTCCTCCATGTAGATGGCAAGGACGAAGACCTCCTCGATGCTTCCCCCCACCACCACCGAGCCGTGTCCTCGGATGAGCACCGCCCGATGCTGGCCCAGGGTCTCTGCCAGGGCCTGGCCCTGGGCCCGGGTATAGACATGCCCCGGCTCAGCGAAGACGGGGACCGGCCCCAGGGACGTCCCCAGGAAGAAGACAGGCTCCACGGCGTGCCCGGCGATGCTGAGGAGGGTGCTGTAGTGGGGGTGGAGGTGGGCCACGCAGTCCACATCCTCCCTTTGGCGATAGATGCTGGTATGGATGGGGGTCTCCCCCGGCGGCTCCATGGCCCCCGCCTCCCCCTTCCCCTCCAGGTCTATCACCACCATATCTTTGGCCTCCAGTGTAGCCCGTCCCCGGGCGCGGGCGTTGATGACGATGCGGTCCGTGCCCGGAATGCGGGCGCTGACGTGGCCGTCGTAGTTGATGAGGCCCACCGCCTCCATAAGGTGGCAGCAGAGGGCGGTCTTGGTCTTCAGCTCCTCTTCCACCATCTACCTCTTATTCTAAAAGATCATCCAGCCCGTGGCCGATTATAACCCACCCCGGGCATTCTGTACAGGCGTAGTCGGGGCCGTCACTGACGCCGACGGTAAGGGTCTGGAAAACCCGAACCAAATACATAGCGGATCATGGTGACAGAAGGGCTACGTCATGCTGATCTCCGCCTATGGCGGGGAGAAGTCTGCCGGAGGCGGAGAAGCATCTGGGGTGGGGACGGGTCATTAGAGACCTGGGTGAGGTTTGGTATGACCCCCCGCCAGACCCTTCGCTCTGCTCAGGGTGACATAAGGCACAATGTCATGCTGATCTGCCGGAGGCGGAGAAGCATCTGGGGTGGGGACGGGTCGTTAGAGACCTGGGTGAGGTTTGGTATGACCCCCCCGCCAGACCCTTCGCTCTGCTCAGGGTGACATAAGACACAATGTCATGCTGATCTGCCGGAGGCGGAGAAGCATCTGGGGTGGGGACGGGTCATTAGAGACCTGCGTGAGGCTTGGTATGACCCCCCGCCAGACCCTTCGCTCTGCTCAGGGTGACATAAGGCACAATGTCATGCTGATCCGCCGGAGGCGGAGAAGCGTCTCTCAAGCGGTGGCTGGGGGATGGAGACTAGGGCCAGGGAGTAGGAGCCGCTTTGCCAAAGTTCGTCCCCACCAGAACGATGTCGTAGATGTTTACCGAACCATCGCCGTTTATGTCCGCCCTGGGGTCAGCGGGGGGGACGGCAAGGCCGAAGCTAGCCCCCAGAAGCGTCAGGTCATTGATGTCCACGTCGCCATCTCTATCGGCATCGCCGCCCAGGAGCTTGACCGAAGGCAAGGTGGTGGTCACCCCTGCCGTCACCACCACCCCGGTGCGCCGGGCGTAGAGGTAGCCGGGCATGACGGCGGTGGCGGTGTAGGTGCCAGATACGACGCTGGTGAAGGTGAAAGCGCCGCTGGCATCGGTAGTGGCGGTATAGGCGCTGCCCTGGAGAGTGACTGTCACTCCGCCGTGGTTGGAGCGCCCTTGAAGGCGGACCTGCCCCCGCATCTGACCATCCAGGGGAATATATTTGATGGTGGCGTAATCGTAGCCGGTGCCGGAGCCTAGAGAGTAGCCGGTGACGTAGACGTTCCCCGAAGAGTCCACCGCTAGGGCCAGGGCCGCGTCGTAGCCGCCACCTGGCCCGTTGTAGCGGGCCACCCAAAGCTGGTTGCCCCCTGAGTCGTACTTTAGCGTGGCGTAGTCCCTACTCGTCCCGGAGCCCACGGAGTACCCGGTGACGTAGACGTTCCTCGAAGAGTCCACCGCCAAGGCGGAGGCCCTGTCGTGATCGTTACCGGGCTCGTTGAAGCGGGCCGCCCAGAGCTGGTTGCCGTTGGCATCATACTTTACCGTGGCGTAGTCGTATCTCGTCCCGACGCCATTGTTGGACGACCCGGTGACGTAGACGTTCCCCGAAGCGTCCACCGCCAGGGCCAAGGCTTTTGCCCAATCGTATACTGGCCCGTCGTAGTGGGCAGCCCAGAGCTGGTTGCCATTGGTGTCATATTTGACAGTAGCGTAGTCATTATAGGTACAGCAGGAGGAGTTCCCAGCGACGTACACGTTCCCTGAAGAGTCCATCTCCAAGGCGGAGGCGTAGTCGTAACTTGTTCCCGGCCCGTTGTAGCGGGCCACCCAGAGCTGGTTGCCCCCTGAGTCGTACTTCACCGTGGCGTAGTCAGAACTCGTCCCGGCGCCTGTGGACTCCCCGGTGACATAGACGTTGCCTGAGATGTCCACCGCCAGGGCATAGGCGTTATCACCACTGTTTCCCGGCCCATTGTAGCGGGCCACCCAGAGCTGGTTGCCCCCTGAGTCGTACTTCACCGTGGCGTAGTCGGAACTCGTCTCAGCGCCCGTGGACGACCCTGTGATGTAGACGTTCCCCGCCTCGTCCACCGCCAGGGCATAGGCCCAGTCGCCGATGTTCCCTGGCCCGTTGTAGCGGGCCGCCCAGAGCTGGCTGCCGCTTGAGTCGTACTTCACCGTGGCGTAGTCGGAGCCAGTGCCAGAGCTGGAGGAGTACCCGGTCACATAGACATTCCCCGTAATGTCTACCGCCAGGGCGTTGGCATAGTCGCTGCCGTTCCCTGGCCCGTTGTAGCGGGCGACCCATAGTTGATTGCCATTAGCGTCATACTTCAGCGTGGCGTAGTCGTCACTCGTCCCGGCGCCCGGGGATCGCCCTGTGACGTAGACGTTCCCCGCCCCGTCCACCACCAGAGCATTAGCATATTCGTAGTCGTTCCCTGGCCCGTTGTAGCGGGCGGCCCAGATCTGGTTGCCCCCTGAGTCGTATTTCAGCGTGGCGTAGTCGTAACCCGTCCCGGAGCCGAGGGAGTAACCTGTGACGTAGACGTTCCCCGAAGAGTCCACCGCCAGGGCCTGGGCCCCGTCGGAGCCGCTCCCCGGCCCGTTGTAGCGGGCTACCCAGGCCTCGACCACGGGCCCGGTGATGACAGAGGCGGCCAGGGGGGCGGGGGGTGGGGCTGGATACCCCACACCTAGGTGTGGGGTATCCAATAACCCTTTATCCTCCAGGATGAAGCCGGGAGCATTAGGGGTATCAGTTGTATCGCCACTGACCAAAGCAGATGCACGGGGCACGTCCATTTTGGTAACGCCCACCATCAGGGCCGCCCACACCACAACCACCCCTAATGCGAATAAAAGCCTCATGATGCTTCCTCTCTGGGGGCAATGATCAGCCCAATTATTCTATTAGCAGAGGGATTTGTCAACTTCTGAACGGGGACTGCTGTGAAAATAACCCTGACCCGCCGCAGATGGGGAGGGGTCTCGGTCCACAGGTGTCGAGATTCTTCTCCCCGCCATAGGCGGAGATCAGAATCAGTCATCCGCCTGAGGCGGATGATGAACTGTTAGCAACACGCTTTTCGACCATTCCCCTGGCCCCCTTTCCTTCGGTAGGCTCAGGACGTCGCCTGGCCAGGAAGGGGGTTGCCTCTAATGGGCCATGTCCCCCAAAGAGGTATCCCGGTCTTTCCGGATAAGTTTTGTGATGTTGAAGCATAACGTACATGATAGTCAGCACCCAGTGGGCGAGACTGACAATGGCCCGCTTACCCCTCTTCTGGGCGATCCTTTGATAATAGCCCTTAAGACGGGGACTGGGTCGCATTTCTACCGCCTTGACGGGCAGGGTGCCTTTTGCTATCATGTTGGCGGACGAAGCCTCTTGGGGTAGGAAGTTTCTCAGGAGGCTTTGTGGGCGTAAAGGGGGAGGAGTGTAGCTCAGCCTGGTAGAGCGACGGTCTCCAAAACCGTTGGTCGGGGGTTCGAATCCCTCCACTCCTGCCAGAGCCGTAGAGGGGGGGAATAAGCCGAGGTGGTGGAACCGGTAGACACGCCGTCTTGAGGGGGCGGTGAGCGAAAGCTCGTAGGAGTTCAAGTCTCCTCCTCGGCACCACTAGAATAGAGGAGGGATCATGGCAGTTAGATTAGTAGACGTACAAGGTGTGGAGTTCAGCGGAAAGCTGGTGGTGATCAAGGGAGAGGAAGTGGCCCTTTGGTCGGGCATAATGCCGGACAAGAAGGGGGGCTTTCGGGGCTGTGGCAAGAAGCAGGTGTTTCCCCGCCAGGGGGTGACGGTGAACGCCGACAATCCCGATACAGAGATAAAGAACGCTTAGATTAGGCGAGCGGAAGTGGCTCAGCGGTAGAGCATCTCCTTGCCAAGGAGAGGGTCGCGAGTTCGAATCTCGTCTTCCGCTCCAGAGGCGACGTAGCCAAGTGGTTTAAGGCGGGGGTCTGCAAAACCCCTATTCGGCGGTCCGAATCCGCCCGTCGCCTCCAATTTTTTTGGCCCAGGTGGCGGAACCGGCAGACGCGACGGACTTAAAATCCGTTGGCCGCGAGGCCATGCGGGTTCGAGCCCCGCCCTGGGCACCAACTAAGTAACCCTCACATTATTTAACGCTTACAAAGGAGGAGCTTGACTCGTATAAACGTCCCTGACCTTCTCGACATTCTGCGATGACCATCACCCCTCCGGCACGCTGGGGAGGTCATAGACGCGGGCCGTCGATGGCGTTGAGAATGGCGAAGACAACGGTCTAGTGTTTGCTTGGACGTAAACAGATGGAGAGAGAAAAATGCTCTACTTGGGGAACGGCAGATCGAACTCGATGGCCCCCTGGTACTTCCCTGCTGTCCCGCTGATATTGCTCTCGTAGGAGCCTTTTAGCCGCCCCGTGGTGCTGGTAAGCGTCAACTTTGGTATGGGCTGGTCGGGGATAGCGCCGGAGGACAGGTACCAGAAGTCGTAGTCCTTGTAGACAGTGAATGTGGCGACCGCCACATCTTTGGCGGTGAATCCCTCCTTGAGGTCGCCACCGGGGCGGCTCTGGAGCTCGAGCCGCACTCCGTACCCGGCCCTTGAGGAGCCACCGGCGTTTTTACCCCCGTCAATGAATATTGTGGTGACCCCGCTCCCCTTCATCGCGCTGGACTTAGATTCTCCTTCGAGAGCTATCGGCTTGCCGTCTAGCTTAAGGAATACACCGGGGGCGCTGGAAGACGGAGGGCTGGTAGGCTGCGCTGTGGTCTTGCCCTGTGCCGCCGGTGGGCTCGAGGACGCACACCCGGCAACAAATAGGGATAGAGCGAGAATAAGGGGAAAATAGCGCATAATTATCTCCTTCGCCAAACAACGCACGATTGTGAGACATCCTATCTCCTTGAGCGCTGGGACGTCAAGTGCCATGGGGCTCTTGGGCACCTTCCGAAATATGGTTAGTGTCACGTCACCTAAATCAGGGTACATTGAGTACATCCCCTCAGGGGGCCACACCTCACCCCCCTTCGCTACCGCTCAGGGCAAGCTCTGGCCCCCTCTCCGGCAGGAGAGGGGGCCAGATAGAGTATCTGGGGGACATCCCCAGACCCCCGGCGGGGGCTTCGCCCCCGCTACCCCCAAATGATGCCCTAATTACCTGACGCTAGATGCTAACTTCGCCGCTGGAGGGCTGTCAGCACCCTCTTCGGGGTGGCGGGGAGGTCGTAGACGCGGCCGTCGATGGCGTGGGCGATGGCGTTGAGGATGGCGGCGGGAGTGGCGATGTTGGCGTTCTCGCCGGCTCCTTTGGCCCCGTAGGGGCCGGAGGGGACGGGGTCGGTGATAAAGATGTGAATTATATCCTGGGGCGTATCTTTGGTGGTGGGGATAACGTACTTCTTGAAGTTCTTGCTCTCTCCGGGCACGAAGCCTTCCATAAGGGCGAAACCCAGGCCCTGAAGGATGCTTCCCTCTAGCTGTCCTTCCAGGTTGATGGGGTGAACCACGGTCCCCGATTCCAGAGAGAAGATGAACCGGGGCACCTTTACCTCTCCGGTCTGGGTGTTCACCTCCACCACCGCCATCTGGCTGGCGAAGCTGAACATGTAGGACACTACTCCCTGGCCGGTATGGTTGTCCACGGCCAGGAAGTAAGGAGCGGGAACCCGGGGTCTGGCGACACCTTTGTAGGCCAGGGGTGTTCCCTTGCCGCGGCAAATGGAGGCCAGGCGCGCCAGGGGGATGCGATGGGAGGGGTCCTGGGTGGAAATGGCGTAGCCGTCCTTTAGGGCGACGCTAGCCTCTGGCTCCTCCAGAACCTGGGCCGCCTCCTGGAGCAGCATGGCCTTCAGGTTGGCGGCCGCCTCTCGAACGGCATTGCCCACCACATAGGTGCCTCGGCTGTAGCCGCCACCGCCCTCGGGGGTCAGGGCCGTGTCACCCCCGGTGATGACTATGGAGCGATAGGGCACTCCTATCTCCTGGGCGACGAACTGGGCGAGAACCGTGAAGGTGCCCTGCCCGGTCTCGTTCATGCCCACCCGTGTCTCCACTGAGCCATCCTCGTGGAGCTCCACAAAAGCATCGGTGGAGTTGCCCACGGTGCCTCCCATAGACTTCCACATACAAGCCAGGCCGACTCCTCTTCGGATAGGGCTTGAATTATCTTTGGTCTCCTGGGCGATGGCCTGGTGGGCCGCCTGCCAGTGGGGTCGCAGAAGCTCCAGGGTCTTTTTGATGCCGACGCTTTCATCTAGCACCTGGCCCCAAGGGGCTTTGTCGCCCACCTCGATAAGATTCTTGAGCCGGAATTCCAGGGGGTCCATCCCCAGGCGTTGGGCCATGAGATCCATCTGGGACTCCAGGGCGAAGCAGTAGGTTATTCCCCCCAGCCCCCGCATAGGCCCGTGCTTAGGGGTGTTAGTGGCGGCGGCCCGGCCCTTCACCAGGACGTGGGGAATGCGATAGGGGCCGGTGGCACTGAGGACGCTCATGTGGAAGTCCACGGAGGCGGGGTTGCCGGTGGGGTAGGCACCGCCGTTGGCCACCATGTCCGCATAGAGGGCCACCAGACGGCCGTCCTTGGTAGCGCCGGTGCGGTAGGTCATGATGGTGGGCTGGCGCTTCTTGGTATAGAGGAGGGTTTCCTCCCGGGTAAAAACCAGCTTGACGGGTCGTTTTGTTTTGTAAGCCAGGAGGGCGGTGGCGTGCCAGTTAAGCTCGGCGTACTTGCCGCCGAAGCCGCCGCCGATGATGGTGGGGATGACGCGCACCTTTTCTTCGGGGAGACCCAGGAGGCGGGCGGTGGCTTTTTGGGCCATGTGGGAGGTCTGGGTGGGGGCGTACACTACCACTCTCCCCTCGTCGTCCATGTGCGATACAGAGGCGTCAGGCTCCATATAGGCGTGCTCCTGGAAGGGGGTGGTGTAGGTGTTCTCCACGATGACATCCGCCTGAGCGAAGCCTTCCTGGATATTTCCTTTCTCCAGCCGGCGAGTATAATCCAGGTTGCCCTTGGGCCAGAGCTGGGGGGCGCCTGGTTTCAGGGCTTCCAGAGCATCCAGGATGACGGGGAGGGGTTGGTATTCCACCTTTATTAGGGAGAGGGCCTGGGCGGCTACCTCCTCGGACTCGGCGGCCACCAGGGCTATGGCATCTCCCTGGAAGCAGACCTCCCCCTGGGCGAGGACCGGCCATCCCTCCTGGCCTTGCCGCATACAGTTGAGGCCGGGGATGTCTTTGGCGGTGAGGACGGCGGCCACACCAGGCAGCTTTTCTGCCTCTGTAGTTTCCAGGCTGTCAATGCGGGCGTGGTGGTGGGGGCTCCATAGCACCCTGGCGTGGAGCATACCTTCCATCTTCAGGTCAGCGGCGTAGTGGGTGAGGCCGGTGACCTTGTCCCGCCCCTCCACCCGCTCCACGCTGGCCCCCACGGTGCCCTGGGCGACGGGGCGCTTCTCTCCACCGGCCATAAGGTGGGCGGCGTAGAGGATAGCGTCGATGATCTTCACGTAGCCGGTGCAACGGCAGAGGTTTCGGGAGAGGCGTCTCACGATGTCGGCTCGGGAGGGGTGGGGGTTGGCGTCCAGGAGGGCTTTGGCTTGCATAATCATGCCGGGGGTGCAGAAGCCGCACTGGACGGCACCCGTCACCAGGAAGGCTTCCTGGAGGGGGTGGAGGGCTTGGGGGGTGCCCAGGCCTTCGATGGTGACCACGTCTTTGCCGGCCACCCGGGAGATGGGAAGGAGGCAGGCCATGGCGGCTTTACCGTCCAGGAGGACGGTACAGGAGCCGCACTCGCCGCCGTCGCAGGCCTGTTTGGTGCCGGTGAGGTTCAGGTCCTCTCGGAGCACCTGGAGAAGGGAGCGGTGGGGCTCTACTCGGAGGTGGTGTTTTTGGCCGTTGACGGTAAAGGCGACATCTGTTTTAGTCACGGTTTCCTTCCTCTAGCTAGGGCAAGGGTTTTGGCCCCCGCCTTGGCGGAGGCCAAAACCGCCACCTTCCACTACGGTTATCTTATCCTGCTGGATTCCATGTTCACCGCTGGATGAGGTTGGCCTTAGGCCACGTCGATGTCCCACATGGAGTGCATCCACCCCCAACGGGGATACATGGCCTTTATCTTCTTTTTGTTATGCCCCCAGGTGTAGAGGGTGGTGAAAAGAGGGATCCAGTAATGCTCTTCTCTGATGCGGCGCAGCATTTTGTTGTATAGCTCCTTGCGCTTCTCGGCATCCATAGTAACGCGGGCCTCTAGGCCTAATCGTTCCACTTCGGGATCGAACCACCAGCCTTTGTTTCCCAGCATAGCTTTGGGATCGAATTTGACAATATGGCTGTCAAAAACGCCCCCCACCTCCACCGCCGCCCCGCACCAGCCATACATATTAAAAATGCCCTCGGGACCCTTATTTGCTGCTACCTGCTCTTGGAGAAATGTTCGTTGCGCCAGGGTCCACTCTACAAGCTGAAGCCTGATGCCCACGTCCCTTAGATAGCCCATTATCGCCTCGTTGTATTCCTTGTCCTGGGGATAGGTTGGATAGGATTTGTAGAGCTTGGTTTCGAAGCCGTTGGGGTAGCCCGCCTGGGTCAGGAGCTCCTTGGCCCGTTTGGGGTCGTAGGGGTAGGGCTTTATGGTCTCGTCGTAGCCGAAGCAACCCGGGTTGGCCGGCTGGCCCAGCACCAAAGCTTTGCCCTTCCAAAGTGCCTTGTTTATTCCTTCTCGGTCGATGGCCAGGTTCACCGCCTCCCGTACCCGCTTGTCCTTGAAAGGACTGTCTCCAAACTGGCTCATTCCAAAATGAGGGAAGCTGGCGTGGATATTGGCATAGACGATGCCCAGGTCAGGGGTTTTTTCCACCCGCTCCCATTCATCGGAGTTAATGGAGTAAATAACGTCGGCCTCGCCCGTCAGCAGGGCGGCCAGGCGAGGGGCGGTGCTGGGGATGGGCCGCTGGATGTACTGCTTGATGGGGGGTTTACCAATGGAGAAGTGACTGTCCGTGGCCGCCAATTCCACATAGTCGTCCTTGACCCATTTGACGAAGCGCCAGGCCCCGGTGCCCACGGGCTTGGTGGCCAGGATGTCTTTCCCCTGCTCTTTCAGGTATCGGTGGGAGTACACCAGTACATCTCCCATCAACTTACTTAGCAGAGGATCGGGCACTTTGGTGGTGATCTTTGCTGTCACTGGGTCCACCACCTGCGCCTTGTCGATGCTTCTGACCAGCCTCACTGCTTGGGACTTGGTCTCCGGGTCCAGGGCCCGTTCTACGGTGAACTTGACATCTTCGGCCTCAAAGTCGTAGCCGTTGTGGTGTTTAACGCCGGTCCGCAACTTGAATATCCAGGTTCGCTCATCGGGAACCTCCCAGCTCACCGCCAGGTGGGGCGACGATTTGAGATCCCGGCTCCATCGCGTGAGGCCATCGTAAACCATGTAGAGAAAAGGTAGCCCCGGTATTATTCCCGTATCATAGGTAGGGTCTAAAGTTGCGATATCGCCGTTGTGGCCCAGGACAAGCTTGTCTAACTGCTTAGCGGTGGGGGTGGTGGCTTTGGTAGCTGCCGGGGCTGGGGCCCGTGTGGGTGCCGGTGCCGCGGCGCAACCCAAGAGGGTGGCGCCCGCCAGCCCCAGCCCAGCCCGGGCGGCAAAACCTATGGCGTGTCGCCGGGAAAGGCGACGAACTATAAAGCGGCTAATGCAATCTCTTTTCTCCATGTCCAGGCTCCTCTCATACTTGAAGTAGTTCTCTCAGGGGTGTAACGAAAGATAGGCTATATGTTAGTACCAGATTTAAGGGATGTCAATACCCGTTCTCGAGTGGCGGGCAACTCAAATATCCTCACCCCCGTGGCGTCGTAGATGGCGTTGATTACCGCCGGAGCCGTGCCCACGAGAGGGGTTTCGCCGCCGCCTTTCGCCCCGTGGGGTCCCGAGGGCACTGGCTCCTGCACAAATATATGGACTACCTCTGGAGCATCCCTGATAGTGGGAATTTGATAGCTGCGGAAGTTCCGACTGACTCCGGGGATAAAGCCCTCTTTCAGAGCGTAGCCCAAGCCTTGCACGATGGCTCCCTCCACTTGACCTTCCATGTTTTGGGGGTGAATAACCCTGCCCACGTCTACCGCGGAAACGACCCGCGGTACCTTTACCTCCCCCGTGTCCACGTTTACCGCTACCTCGACTATCTGGGCGCCGAAGAAGACCAGGTCGTGAAAGGCACCTTTCATAGTTTGGGGGTCCAAACGGCTGAAGGTGAGGGGCGCGGTAACGATGCGAGGGGTGGAGGTGCCGACGTAGGAGAGAGGAATCCCTTTCCCTTCACTTAGCTGGGCTAGTCTTTCCAGGGGCAATCGCTGTTCTGTGTTTCGGGCGGAGAAGACAAATCCATCTTTAAAGATAACGTTTTCTGGGCGTTCCTCCAGGGTCTCGCTGGCTACCTTTACCAGGGCTGCCCTCAATTGCTGGGCAGCATCCCTCAGTGCCCTACCGTCGATGTAGGTAACCTGGGAGGCGAAGGTGGGCGAGGGGGGTGTTAGGTCGCTATCCCCGCTGGTGACTACCACCCTGTTTAGGGGAAGCTGGAGGTCTTCCGCTACCATCTGGGCCAATGCTGTCCACGATCCCTGCCCCAGCTCGGTGCAGCCGGAGAGGATCTCGACTTTGCCGTCATGGTGTAGCTTTAGGTAGGCATTGGTGGGGCTGCCGATGGTTCCCCCCACCTGGCGCCACATGCCAGCGATTCCGGCTCCGTGCCGCCAAGGGCCCTTAGCCTCCCTTTTTTTGTCGCGCACCTCACGGTAGAAGGGTTTTAACGCCTCCAGGAGTGCCTTGAAGTTTACGCTTTCCTGCAGCACCTGATCCGTGATGGTAACGTGCCCCGCCTCGATGGCATTCCGCAAGCGGAACTCCAGGGGGTCTAGGCCCAGCTCTCGGGCCAGGATGTCCATTTGGCACTCATAGGCGAAGGCCACTTGGATACCGCCTAGACCGCGGAAGGCGCCGCTGCGGGGAGCGTTGGTTCCGGCCACCTGTGCGGTTACTTTAACGTGGGGAATCTCGTATGGGCCAGTGGCGTTGATAACACTGTATACCCAATCTATCCCTCCCCGCCCCGGGTAGGCGCCACAGTTAGCAAGAAGTTGAGCCTCCAGAGCGGCTAACTTCCCGTCTTTGGTGGCACCGGTTTTATATTTCATGATGTAGGGGGGGCGTTTCTTGGTGGAGAGCAGGGATTCCTCTCGGCTTAGCACCAGCTTTACCGGGCGTCTTGTCTTATAGGCCAAGAGGGCGGCTGCCATCCAGCACAGCTCCACGTATTTCCCTCCAAACCCACCACCAACAGGCGTGGCGATGACCCTGATCTTGTCCTCCTCCACGTTCAAAAGGCTTGCTAGCGCCCTTCTGGTGTTGTGGGGCAACTGGGTACAAGCGTAAACTATCAACCGGTTCTGTTCGTCCATAAAAGCCAGGGCGGCTTCGGGCTCCAGATAAGCGTGTTCCTGGGCTGGTGTGATGTACGTGTTCTCTACCACTACCTGGGATTGGGACAAACCCAGGGCCACGTCTCCTTTGAGCGCCTGGGCTTGACTCTCCAGGTTGTGCTCATCGCCCAGGATGGGTGCCCCTGCCTCTAAAGCGGATTGGGGATGGAAAACAGATGGCAGAGGGTAGTAATCCACGCGGATTAGGGAACGGGCCTGCTGGGCCACTTCCGCTGTTTCTGCCGCCACCAGAGCGATAGCATCGCCCACATACTGGACCCGATCCTGGGCCAGAAGTGGAATCCCCGGTGTGTTTGGGCGTATTGCCATGGAGTTGAGGCCGGGGATGTCTTTGGTGGTGAGGACGGCGGCCACGCCAGGCAGCTTTTCTGCCTCTGTAGTTTCCAGGCTTAGGATGCGGGCGTGGTGGTGAGGGCTCCAAAGCACCCTGGCGTGGAGCATACCTTCCATCTTCAGGTCAGCGGCGTAGTGGGTGAGGCCGGTGACCTTGTCCCGCCCCTCCACCCGCTCCACGCTGGTCCCCACGGTGCCCTGGGCGGCGGGGCGCTTCTCTCCACCGGCCATAAGGTGGGCGGCGTAGAGGATAGCGTCGATGATCTTCACGTAGCCGGTGCAACGGCAGAGGTTTCGGGAGAGGCGTCTCACGATGTCGGCTCGGGAGGGGTGGTGGTTGGCGTCCAGGAGGGCTTTGGCTTGCATAATCATGCCGGGGGTGCAGAAGCCGCACTGGACGGCACCCGTCACCAGGAAGGCTTCCTGGAGGTGGTGGAGGGCTTGGGGGGTGCCCAGGCCTTCGATGGTGACCACATCTTTGCCCGCCACCCGAGAGATGGGGAGAAGGCAAGACATGGCGGCTTTGCCGTCCAGGAGGATGGTGCAGGAGCCGCACTCGCCGCCGTCGCAGGCCTGTTTGGTGCCGGTGAGGTTCAGGTCCTCTCGGAGCACCTGGAGGAGGGAGCGGTGGGGCTCTGCTCGGAGGTGGTGTTTTTGGCCGTTGACGGTGAAGGCGACATCTATTCTACCCACGGTTTCCTTCCTCAGCTAGGATATAGGATAAAGGTTGAGCCCTGGCCCCCGCCTTGGCGGGGGCCAGGGCCTTTGGTCTCCTCTGGTGGTGGGGATACCTATACCACCTTAACGTTCAACATCCACTGAGTCCATTTGGCCTCGCTGGCGTCGATGGACAGCTTGCGCTTGTCGAAGGCGTAGATATCCACCTCTTGGAAGCCGAAGAGCCATACCGCCTCCTCTTTGGCGAAGTCCAGGGTCTCCGCCCAGGCCTTCTGGGCGGCCTCCACGCTGGTGGCGATGGTAGCCTTATCAATGAGGCGGTCCATGTCCGGGTTGCTATAGGAGAAATAGTTGGAGCTTCCCTTGGAGTGGAGATTGCGGGCCACTATCTCATAGGCGTGAAGCATGCGCCCCACCCTTCCGAAGTAGGTTATGCCCAGGGGCCCCTTCTTGGCTGTGAACTGCTCCCGCTGGTAGGCAGAATCTTTGAACACCTTGAAGTTGGTCTTAATACCCACTGTCTGGAGGTCGGACTGGACGGCCTGGAAGAGCTCCTTGGCCTTGGCGAAGTCGGCGTGGTAGTTGAAGTCCATCTCGAAGCCTTTGGAGTAGCCGGCGGCGGCCAGGAGGTCTTTGGCTTTCTTGAGGTCATAGGGGTAGGGTTTCTGGTTCGGGTTGGCGCCGCCGAAGGTGGCGGGCACTGCGGAGGGCATCTTCACCGCGTTGCCCAGGAAGAGGTTCTTGATGATGCTGTCCCAGTTCACGGCGTAGTTGATGGCCTGTCTCACCCGCTTATCTTTGAGGGGGCTATCCTCCAGGTAGCCGAAGCCGAAGTGACTCAGGCTGTTGCTGGGGGCCTTGGACATGCCGATGTTGGGCTCCCGTTTCAGCTCTGCCTCGCTGTCAACGCTGAGGGCGTAGGTGAGGTCCGCCTGTCCCGACTTTACGGCGGCCCCCCGGCTCACCTCTTCTGGGATGGGGCGATAGATGAAGGTGCCGATATGGGGCTTCACCCGCCAGTAGCTCTCGTTGGCCTTGTATTCCTGGAAGTCATCCTTCTTCCACTGGACGAACTGGTATGGGCCGGTGCCAATGGGGTTGGCAGCCAGGGCGTTTTGGCCCTTCTCCTGGATGATTTTCATGGCGACGATGCGGGACCCGGGGAGCTTGTTGATAAGGAGGGGGTCCGGGTTTTTGCTGACCACCTTGACGGTGTAGTCGTCCACCACCTCCACTTGGCTTATCCCTGCGTATTCACTCACCCACCGGGATTTGGATTCGGGGTCTTTCAGGCGCTCTAGGTTGAACTTGACCACCTGGGCGTTGAAGGGCTCTCCGTTGTGGAAGGTGACGCCTTTTCTGAGCTTGAAGATCCAGGTGGTGGCGTCAGGGGCCTCCCAACTCAAGGCCAACTGAGGTGTCAGAGTGGGGGAGTTGTTTTTTGCACGGTAGGTGAGGGCGTCGTAGATGTTGGGGTAGACGATGCCTCCGGCTCCGCCGGTGTCCAGGTGGGTATCCAGGTTGCCATTTTCATCTGGGGAGGCGAAGGTGAGCTTGGTCAGGGCCTTGCCCGCTGGCGCACCGGGTCCGGCGGCTGGGGCGCAGGCTACCAGTCCCAGGCCAGCCAGAGCTATCGCTCCCTTCAGGACGCTCCGCCGCCCTATGCGCCGCGATAGAATGTCGTTCCAATAGTTTGATTTCTCCACCGTTTGATTCCTCCTCTTCGGTGAATCTTACCGTTCCCGCCGTTCCCTTGTTATATTTAACTGTTATACTACATCACCGGCCTCCCTTTGGGAAGACGCTGCTTCCAGGCCATCCATCACGGAATCGGGAAAGGCCGATGTCTGCTTAGACAAGGCTTTGGTCTGTCTCTCCAGTCATCCCGGACAGATTGCCGATAGAGGGGATGAAGTAGGTGGCCAGAACTGTTGTCACCAGCAGCAAGGCAGCCATGCCGCCTACAGCGATCTGCGGGCCGAGGGTAGCCGTGCCGAAGCCAGCGAGGAGGGTGCCCAAGGGGACCATGCCCCGGTCTAGATACATGAAGCTTAAGATCCGGCCCCGATATTCCTGAGCCACGTTCAATTGGACCAGCGTTCTATTGATGGTTTGATAGACCTGCATGCTCAGGCCAACCCCTGCTAACAATGGCAAAGACAGCCATAGCCAAGGGGATAGGGAGAAGGCAACGAGAGACAGGCCTAAGGATGCCATTCCTATCAGCATCAGCCGGCCTAGACGTGCATCCGAGCGTATGGAGGCGATGGACATAGCGCCCAGCACGGCCCCGATGCCGGAGGAGGCACTGAGGAGTCCCAGACCGCCGCCCCCGACTTTCAGCACATCCTTTGCGAAGACGGCGAGCATCGTCTGGTACGGAGTTGCGAACGTCAGGGGCAGCAAGGCCAACAGGACAATGGTGCGGAGCTGCGGCCTCGAATACAGGTAACGCAAGCCATCCACAAGATCAGCGAGGACGCTATTGGGGAGCCTCTTGGTCAGGCGCTCGTCGAGGCGCATCATCGCCAAGCTATAGAGCACAGCGAGAAAGCTGGCGGCATTGAGGTAGAATGCTCCCGCTACACCTACGGTAGCGAGAAGCAAGCCGCCTATAGCCGGCCCTATTATGCGGGTAAGGTTGAGGGTAGCGGCGTGAAGGGCAATGGCGTTGGACAGGTCCTGTGTGGGTACGAGCTCTGAGAGCAGAGACTGGCGGGCCGGCTGGTTGAAGGACATCATGACGCCCCGGCCGAAGGCGATCACGAATACTACCCATACTTGCACCAGGTTGGTGACGACTAGGGTTGCCAAAATGAAGGCCATCAGCATGGCTGCGGACTGGGTGGTGAACATGAGTCGCCGTCGCTCCACTCGGTCGGCGACCACGCCCCCGAAAAGGGTCAAGGCGAGAACGGGGACCATGCGGCAGAGATTCACCAGGCCGAGATAGATAGCAGAGCCGGTGAGGGAGTAGACGAGCCAGTTGAAGGCGATCTGATCCATCCAATCGCCGGAGCTGGAAACGAGGGTGCCAAACCAGAGTAGTCGGTAGTTGTGGTGCTGAAGGGCGCGGAAAGCACCCTTCAGCGAAATGGCTTGGCGCCGCGGCTCGGGGGTGGCGACATGGGGATCGGACGGTGGCGAAGTGTCGGGAGGCATTCTTCTAAGTGAGTCCATATAGACCTTACGCGGGGTCTCCCAATTTGCTCGGGCCTAGACTTACCTTCCTTCTCTCTTTTCTCTATCTGTCGCGCTCTCTTACGATCCGGGCAAAGGGGGAGACAGCGGACTTTGAGTAGCATGAGAATTGTAGACCTCTGCCATCTGCCAGTCAAGGGCGTGGCGAGGGTAAAAAGGCAAAGAGGGGGAATGGGAAAGGCAAAATTTGAAGCTTTGACAATAAATGCAACAAGTGCTAATCTATAGCAAAGACCTTGAGGATGAGTCGGTGGGCATGAGAAAAGGTAACGACAGCCAGTACTGCACTGTGTCAGAGGCGGCGCGGCTTCTTGAGGTCAGTCCCTCGACAGTTTGGCGTTGGATTGAAGCCGAGAGACTGCCAGCATATCGAGTGGGACCAAGGAATATTCGCATCAAAAAGGAGGATCTGGACAGAGTCATTACGCCTGCCCGTAAGGAGGTGATTATGGACAAAGAAACGGACAGGCCAAAGGTATTATCCGCCGAACCGAAAAGCAGGCGTCTAAAGAAGGAGCTTCTATCCTTTGCTGGGGTCTGGAAGGATTTGGACGTAGAGAGGATGATCGATGACCTGTACAAAGCTCGGCATGAGGCTCCGGCAAGTTCTCCCACCAGACCATGAAGTATCTCCTGGACGCCGACTGGGCAATAAGCTTTCTGAACGGCAGAAAAGAGGCGGTCGATCTGGTCACTGAACTTGCCGATGAGGGCATTGCCCTGAGCATCATCGCCTGGGGCGAGATTTACGAGGGTCTTCTGGTAGGCGGCCTGGGCGACCATCGCCTCGGCCAGTTTGAAGGGTTCACCAACGCCCTTGACCTTATTCCCCCAGACATCGACGTTGTCCGGCGCTATGCCAGAATCAGGGTGCACCTTCGCTCTGAAGGACAGCTTCTACCTGACAACGACCTCTGGATCGCCGCGACCGCCCTTGCCTACGGCCTAACTTTGGTAAGCCGGGACCAGCACTTCTTTCGCATCCCGGATCTAGTGCTGTATCAGCAGGGCTAATCACTCTCTCTAAGAACATTGTAAGGTGTCCCTGCTAACTCTTTGTCGTTAGGTGGTCATTCCCTTTTTGGGGTTTACGTAGCCAGGGGCAGGCCCAGCTCCACCATGATGAGGATGCCCAGGGAGATGCTTACCACGCTGGCCAAAACCTTTATGCCATCGTTGAGGTGGGAGAAGCGGCGGGCAGTAAAGGTAAAGGGAAGGCTGATGATGGTACTGATGGCCAGCATTCCTAGAATGGTGCCCAGGTCAAAGATCAGGATGTAGAGGAGGCCCTCCCAAGGGGAGCGAATGGAGGCTAGAACAAGTAACATGAGGGCGGCGCTTCCGGCCAGACCGTGGATGATGCCGGTGACGATGGAGCGGGGACGTAAGACGAGGGACGGAACATGCTGGTGTTCATGTCCGGTATCCGCTGGATGAATGTGGCTGTGAGTCGCGCCTGAGGAGTGGCTGTGGGCATGAAGGTGCAGCTTGTTGAGGACAAGGTTGAAAAAGAGGTCTTTGAGAATCCATGCTCCCAGGACCACCAGCCAGATGCCGACGGCAAACTCCATCCAGTGGGCTAGCCCTTCAGGAATAGTAAGGCGGAGAAGCAGCACCCCTATCCCGATTATATACAAGGTAAAGCCGTGGCCCAGTGCCCAGGATACTCCCACCATTCCTGCCTTCAGGGGGTTGCGATACTCGCTTACGATGGTGGAGACGGCCACCACATGGTCAGTATCAGTGGCGTGCTTTATGCCCAATATGAAGCCCAAGGCAATGATAGAAAAAAGTGACAGTTCCATAGAACAACCTCCCTCTTTCTAGCGACACTTAGCGCAACGCCCAAAGATGGCGAGATGGGTGAGGCTGGCTTCAAAGTCGTATTTTTCCAGCAGGCGGTCATGCAGAAGCTGTACCTCTTCCTCCCCCAGGTTCAATACCTGCCCGCACCCTTCACAGACCAGGTGGTGGTGGTGGCTCTTCTTCCGCCAGTGATACTCCATGCGGCCACCCCCCAGGTCGGTCTCGGTAACCAGGCTCGCCTCTTTTAATAGAATCAAGGTGCGGTAGATGGTGGAGATGTCCACCTGAGGGTAGCGGGCGCTGACGCGGCGGTATATCCCCTCGGCGGTGAGGTGTCCATCGCCTTTTAACACGGCCTCTATGATCATAACCCGCTGAGGCGTTATCCGATTGCCCTTCTGATGGAGAATGGTCATGGCCTCTTCCATCTCTGGCTCTACATGGGGTTGATTATTCGTAGAAGCGCTTTCAGTGACTGCCATACTCTTACCAATTGTCCGAAAGGCGATCTAAAGTAAACCAAGCAAGAAGGAGGCCTTAAGTCGATACAATCTCGCCATCCTGCCAGATGGGGTCAGCCTCCAGGTGCTGCCGCATCTCTCGATACCATCGGTCTTGCTCTGGGTCATCGGCGTTGGCGAGGTAGGTGTCCTTGTCTTGGAAAACCGCTACCATGATCATATCCTGAGGGTCGCTGTCAAGGCGGAATAAATAGCCGGCTATGGCACCCTTAACCTTGGGTTTGCGTTCTTTATTCCATTGCTGCAGCTTGGCGATCAAGACGGACTCCTGCCCGGTCTTGACACGTATTCGAGCTACTGTGCCGTACATACGCCACCTCCTTTAGGGCAAAGTGTCTTTACTCTATATTAGCATACCCGGGCATTTTTGTGCAATAGCTTGCAACAGCATTTAGTGGTAATAGCTACTTTTTGCGTCAGCGCTCCTCACGAGGATGCAGATTGCATCTGCTAGCGTAGCATTGTAGAATTAAACGAGACCGAAGGGGTTTATAGGCATAATTGAACGATGCAAAATCTGGCTGTGGAGCCCCTGGCCCTGGGCGAGCGGCTGAAGTCCTTACCTGAAAAGCCGGGGGTGTACATTTTTCGAGATGGTCAGGGGAACGTGCTTTATGTGGGCAAGGCGGCCAGTCTGAAGCATCGGGTACGGTCCTATTTCGGCGCCGGTTTGCCCCCAAAACTGGAGAAGATGCTCGCTCGAGTGGTGGACCTGGAGTATATCATCACCGACTCGGAGCAGGAAGCTCTCATCCTGGAATGCAACTTTATTAAGCGGCACAAACCTCGCTACAATGTGCGGCTCAGGGATGACAAGAACTATCCGTACCTTAAGATCACTGTCCAAGAGGATTGGCCCCGGGTTTACATTACCCGCCGCCTGGAGAGGGAGGGGGCCCGCTACTTCGGCCCTTATGCCAGCGCCGCTTCGGTGAGGACCACCCTGGATTTGGTGAAAAAGCTTTTCCCCTTTTGCTCGTGCAACAAGTTCTTCGATGGCCAGTACCGCCGCCCCTGCCTGGAGTACTATATTCGCCGGTGTGTGGCTCCATGCACGGGGGGTGTCACTAAAGAGGAATATCGCCGGATTATAGAACAGCTCATTCTCTTTTTGGAGGGGAGGCAGGAAGCGGTGCTGCGCCAGCTTCGCGCCAGCATGAAGGGGGCGGCGGAGAGCCTAGAGTTCGAGCGCGCGGCGTGGCTTCGGGACCAGATTCAGTCGGTGGAGAAGGTCATTCAGGGGCAGAAGGTAGTCTCCACTCGTATGGAGGACGAGGATGTCATCGCCTTTGCTCGGGAAGGGGACGAGGCCTGTGGGGAGGTCTTTTTCGTTCGTAGGGGCAAAGTAGTGGGGCGAGATCACTTCCTGCTGGAAGGAACCCAGGAGGAGGAGCTGCCCCAGATTGTGGCCAGCTTTCTAAATCAGTTCTACACTTCGGCGCCCTTTATACCTCCCCAGATATTGCTTCCCTGCTTGCCCCAGGAGCCGGAGACAGAGTGGCTACGCAGTTTGCGGGGCAGCCCGGTATCTCTGCGCGTGCCCCAGAGAGGGAAGAAGAGGCGTCTTCTGGAGATGGTGGCTGCTAACGCTCAAGAGGCGCTGCAGCAGTTTCGCCTCAAACGCCATGCCGATAATCAGAAGGCACTGGTGGCTCTAGAGGAGCTCCAAGTGGAGCTTAGCCTTCCGCGACTGCCCCAGCGTATCGAGTGCTACGATATCTCCAACATCCAGGGTGCGTCGGCGGTGGGGAGCATGGTGGTCTTCGAGAAGGGTCAGCCCAAGCCGACCCATTATCGTCGCTTTCGGATCAAGACGGTTTTGGGAGCCAACGACTATGCTATGCTCCAGGAGGTGCTGCGCCGCCGTTTTCGTCGGGGCAAAAATGGTGCCCAAGGGGAGGCAACCTCGGTCTGGGAGATGATGCCCGACCTGCTAATTGTGGACGGGGGCCGGGGCCAGCTCAATGCTGTTTTAGAGGCGATGGCGGAGATGGAGGTGGACTTCATCCCGGTGGCGGGGCTGGCCAAGGAACGGGAAGAGCTTTTTGTGCCGGGAGTGGATGAGCCCATCCTCCTCCCCCGAACCTCTCAGGCCCTGTACCTGGTACAGAGGGTCAGGGACGAGGCGCACCGCTTCGCCCTGTCCTATCATCTCAAGGTGCGGCAGAGGCGGGGAATGGCGTCGGTGATGGATAGCATCCCGGGCATCGGGCCCAAACGCAAGCGGGCCCTCATCCAGCGTTTCGGTTCGGTGAAGGCCGTTAAAGAGGCCTCCCTGGATGAGTTGGCGGCGGTGGTGGGTATGACTCGTTCTCTGGCGCAGCGGGTGAAAGAGCACCTGTGACCCGTATTCCTCTATTGACCCAGACCCCCGTTTTTCACCGGTGGGTGGCGAAGGGTCTTCAGTGAGCCACCCCTCCCTCCAGAAGCGTCGCTGGTGGAATTTCTACGGGTGGTGGATGATTCTGGCCTGCGGCCTCCTGGCCTCTATGGAGTACGCCCTGGAGAGCTTCAGCTTCGGCGTTTTCTTTACCCCTTTGGTAACGGAATTTGGCTGGAGTCGGGCGGTGACCTCCGGGGTTATGTCGGCGGTGAGGGTGGTGGAGGCCGTAGCGGCTCCTCTGGCGGGCTTCCTTATCGACCGGGTGGGGCCGCGACGGGTGATTTTGTTCGGGGTTGTCCTTATGGGCGGGGGCTATGTTGCCCTTTCGTCGGCCAATGGCCTGGTGATGGTATATTTGGTCTATGGTTTTGCCGTGGGAGTGGGTATTGCCGCTGGCTTTAGTATCCCGGCCTACACGGCAGTAAATAACTGGTTCATCCGGAAGCGGGGTCTGGCGGTGGCCCTGGTTTCGGCCACCATGGCCCTGACGGGGGCGGCCATCATACCCAGCCTGGGTCTAGCCGTATCCCAGTTCCACTGGCGGACGGCGGCCCTGATGGTGGGGGTGGGCGTTATGGTCGTGGGCTTCCCTTTGGCCTTTGCGGTTCGCTACCGTCCCGAGTCCTATGGCTACCTGCCCGACGGAGAGCCTTTAGGGGAGGGGAGGGATGGCGTAAACAGCGCTTCCGTAGGGCTTGGCCGACAACCCCTGGAGGTGGATTTTAGCGTGTCCCAGGCGATGAAAACCTGGGCTTTGTGGCTGTTATGCGCCACCTATTTTTTGAGGACCACGGCCTCCTCTGCTATCACGGTACATCAGATTCCCTTGCTTATGGATATGGGCATCTCCGCACCGGAAGCGGCGGCTGCTTTGGGGCTACTTGCTTTTCTGAGCTTGCCCGGGCGGGTTTTGTTCGGGTGGCTGGGGGATCGTTTCGACAAACGTTACCTGCTCATTATCTCCTTCATCCTTCAAGGAATCGGACTGGTGATCCTCATGAACGCCACCAGTATGCTTCAAGTCTATTTCTATCTGGCGGTCTATGGATTGGGGTATGGCTCGGCTCCGCTGACCATTTCCATGACCGGGGAGTATTACGGCCGAAAGTCCTTTGCCTCCTTGAGGGGTTTTGCCCGCTTCTTTCGGTCTCTGGGAGGCATGGTGGGGCCTGTCCTCGCTGGCTATACTTTCGATGTCACTGGTAGCTATCGGGGTGCTTTGATAGTATTCGTGGTTTTTTTCGCTCTAGCGGTGCCGATTATATATTTTGCCCGGTCTCCGCAGCCCGGGGTACGGAGGGTAGCGTCTTTTGAGGTGGGATAGAGGTATGCAGGAAACTACGACGGTATCTGTCAAGAAGCCAGGCATTTTTTACGGGTGGGTGGTTGTAGCTGTCTCGTTTGTTACCCTGGCCTTTGGCTATGGGATGCGGTACTCCTTTCCCGTTTTCTTTGTCGCCATGCTGGACGAATTTGGCTGGACCAGGGCCAGCACGGCGCTAGCCTTCTCCCTCCACATGGTGTCTTATGGCTTCAGTTCTCCCCTGACGGGTGCCCTTTTAGACCGCTTTGGGCCTCGGGTGGTGCTGTCATTGGGGGCTGCCTTTCTGGCGGTGGGGGTGGCTTCGTTGAGCCTGATGCAGGAGCAGTGGCATTTCTTGATTTTATACGGAGTGGTGGTAGGGATTGGGGTCAATTTGGTGGGGAGTATTCCGCATTCTATAGTTCTGGCCGGTTGGTTTGTGCGACAGAGGGGTTTGGCCCTGGGCATGGGTTTGGCGGGGGCAGGGGTAGGGATGCTTCTGGTCACTCCGGCTGCCCAATACATCATCACGGCGGCAAACTGGAGGGTAGCCTATCTCATCATAGCGTCGGTTATTTTTGTCGTGGTGGTGCCCGTGACGGCTTTGTTTCAGCGCCGCCGCCCCGAAGATATGGGGCTTCTTCCCGATGGTGTGGGGGGTGGCGCTCCCACGGCGGAGGCGCGCCGACAGCAAGACGCTCTTATTGTGGACCGGGCCTGGGCAGCCACGGATTGGACCCTGGGGAAGGCTCTACGCACCTACCGTCTCAAGATACTCTTCTTCAACTCTCTGCTTAGCGGCATCGGTCTCAACCTCGTCCTTTCCCATCAACTGGCCCACTGGGTGGATGTGGGCTACGATCGCCTCTTCGCCGCCGCCGTGGTGGGGTCCCTGGGCATCCTTATGACCCTGGGGCGGGCCATGGGAGGCGCCGTCTCGGATCGTATCGGCCGCGAGGTGGCCAATAACTTCTCCGTGGGGGCCCAGATCGTGGGGATATTTCTCATGATGATGGCTCGGGATGCTTCCCAATCGTGGATGCTCTACGCTGCCGTGTGGCTCTTTGGCTGGGGCTACGGTGCGGAGGCGCCCGTTAATGCCTCCGTCACCGCCGACCTCTTCTACGGCCGGGGCTTCGGTATTATTCGCGGCGTTAGCTCCGTGGGTTACGGCATCGGCGGCTTCATCGGCCCCTGGCTGGGAGGTTACATCTTTGATACCACGGGGAGCTACACCTGGGCCTTTTTGCTGACCATGGCGACGGCGACCGCCAGTTGCATCACCATCTGGATCATCTCCCCGAGAAAGGTGAGGTTAGTGGCGGGGCGGGCACCTAAGCACTAGAGAGCAACTGCTCCAGGGCCAGGGCATTGCGG
The DNA here is from genome assembly GCA_016183425.1 of Chloroflexota bacterium. GTDB lineage: Bacteria > Chloroflexota > Dehalococcoidia > JACPEP01 > JACPEP01 > JACPEP01. The sequence continues at coordinate 4,847 of JACPEP010000052.1, read as the reverse complement.
ACGGCGAAGGCCTCGGCGTCGTTGTTGAAGTAGATGTAAACGATCGGCACCCCCAACGCTTTGATCCGGGCGGCCCACTCCGCCAAATCTGATTCTGAGTAGCATCCCATGTACTTGCCGGCGCTGCCGTGAAAGCGCATGTAGGCGAAGTCAGCGGTGGTCACTATAGGGCAGGGGAAGTCCGTCATGTCCATGATGCAGAAGGCGACGTTGTGCTGGCGGAGGAGGGCAAAGATGTCCTCTTTGAGCCAGGAGGGGTGGCGAAACTCAAAGACGTGTCGCATGTCAGAGGGCAGGAGGGCAAGGAAGGACGCCAGCGCGGTCGGATTGTATCTCATGGTGGGAGGCAACTGGTAAAGGAGGGGTCCTGTCTTCTCTTCCAGAAGGCGGACTCGATTCAGGAAGGTGCTCAAGGACTCCTGGGCGTTGCGTAGCCTTTTGATATGGGTGATGAAGCGGCTCACTTTGACGGCGAAAACAAAAGGGGGTGGTACTATCTCTCGCCAGTTTTCAAAAGCCTTCTCCGAGGGAAGGCGGTAGAAAGGGTTGTTCAGCTCCACGGTGGAGAAATACTGGGCGTAGAAGGGAAGCCACCGGGATTTGGGCACCTCTGGAGAGTAGAACCGATGCCGCCAGTGGTCATATGTGTAGCCGCTGGTGCCTACCAGATAGTGGGTCATGTTTATCGCTCCCTTGGGGTCATTATAACAGTGGTGGCGGCGCCGTTGCACGACGTCCTTTGGGATGGTAAACTCTAGCCGTCTGATAACTCAGGCAGCGCGGAAGAAGCGATCAACGACTATGTATTAAGGAAGGAGGACTGTAGCATGGATTGGGGGATGAGGAATCGTCTGGCGCAGTTGGTGCAACGAGACGGGCACTGTCTTTTTCTACCTGTGGACCACGGCTATTTTCAGGGGCCAACCCATAAACTGGAGGAGCCTCGCAAGACCATCGAGCCGCTGCTGCCCTACGCCGATGCCCTTTTCATCACCCGGGGGGTGCTGCGGTCATCGGTGGACGCCGACAAGAGCAAGCCGGTTATTCTCCGGGTATCTGGGGGTGCCAGCGTAATAGGGAAGGACCTGTCCAACGAAGGGCTAGCTGCCAGCATGGAGGAAGCCATCCGTCTCAACGTTTCGGCGGTGGGCCTCTCGGTATTTGTGGGCAGCGAGTATGAGCGGGAGTCCCTTTTGAACCTGGCCAAGCTGGTGGATGAGGGGGAGCGATACGGCATCCCGGTGATGGCCGTTACCGCAGTGGGGAAGGAACTGGAGAAGCGGGAGGCCCGTTACCTGGCCCTTTGCTGTCGCATCGCCGCCGAGCTGGGCGCCCGCATCGTGAAGACCTACTGGTGTGAGAACTTCGACCGGGTGGTGCGGGGGTGTCCCGTGCCGGTGGTCATGGCCGGTGGGCCCCAGGTGGACAGCGAGCTGGAGGTGCTGGAGTTCGTCTACGATGGGATGCAGCGGGGGGCCATCGGCGTCAACCTGGGGCGGAACGTCTGGCAGAACGACCACCCGGTGGCCATGATCAAGGCATTGCGGGCCATCATCCACGAGAATGCCACCCCCAGGGAAGCGCAGGAGCTTTTCAACAGTTTGAAGGGCCAGCCGGTGGCGGCGGGATAGATAAATGAAGCGGTCTGAAGAGATATCTCGAGATTGCTATAGGGAGTATTTGGAGAAACAGTATTCCAACGTGGACTGTGCCAGAGGGGACGACCCGCCTGACTTCGTCTTTACATGTGATGGGGAGAAACATGCGGTTGAGGTCACAGAACTTCACGAGTATTTAGACGTCTACGGTGAAGAAGAAAGTCGTAAGGCCTTTGATGAATCAATCCGAATGATTTGCGAACGTTCTGAAAAGGAATTCTCTCCCAAATTAAAGACGCTCAATCGGTCCATTAATGTTGTAATAAGCACCCCCACAACTGAAGGCGAACTCCGATCATTGCGCGGTTGCATCTTATCGTATGTTGATAGTGGCGCAATGGAAACGGAACAACTATTCGGTAGAGATGATTGCCAGCTTACATCTTTTCCCGATGATGACCCTGTTATAGTGCCAATGACGATTCCGTCAGCTGCCTCCAATATTCCTGGCACCGAAACGATAAGCGCCGATATCCAAGCAAGAACTGACTACGCCCTGAATAGGATTCTGTGCGCCAAACTACCGCGGATGGAGAAGCTTAGCCATTTCTCTGAAAAGGTGCTAATTGTTTATTCTATGGATCCCCTGATTTCCCTCCGGCATGTGACACGGGCAGTGGAAGAATATGTACGAAGAGGAGGTACGAAGAGGATTCTGACGAAAATGTTCTTTATTAGACCCTTTGCTGGCCTCGGAGAGCCGCGTTCTTTAAGATTGGAAGAAATAGTTCCTGCAATTTGTTTCTATAGTAGGGGTTCAACAATATCTGGATAGCTAAACAAAATTCTATGCGCGTCGCTATGTACTACAGCAACCAGGATGTGCGGCTTCAGGAGATGCTAGAGGGCCACGTACTAGAGTGAAAGTGCGTGATGTTATAAGATTGATAGAGGCGGACGGTTGGTATCTGGTGGTGACAAAAGGTAGTCATCGGCAATATAGGCATTCGGAAAAGGTGGGTAGGGTAACAATTGCCGGCCATCCTAACGACGATTTGGCGCCAAGTACTTTGAATAGCATCTTGAAACAGGCGAAGCTCAAGGAGGCTTAGCGAATGTATCGGTTCCTCGTAGTAATTGAAAAGGCGAATGGCAACTATTCGGTCTATTCACCAGACTTGCCGGGATGCGTCGCTACCGGGGCAACGCGGGAGGAGGCTGAACTCAACATGCACGAGGCTATCGAGATACACGTGCGTGGATTACTGGAGGACAATCTACCCATTCCCGAGTCCAATTCCTTCGCAGAGTATGTGGCAATCGATCTCCCCATTCAAGCGGCTTAAAGGGTCATTTCTCTACTTTTGCGCAGAAAACGATAGGCTGATTTAGGGTAAGGCTGCTAATGCGCGTCGCCATGTACTATAGCAACCAGGACGTGCGGCTCCAAGAGATGCCGACGCCCCAAGACGGAGGTGTAGGAAATGCGAACCGGTCTTATACAATCGGACCCCGCAATTATGATGGGTAAGCCGGTGGTCGCTGGCACACGTGTCACCGTGGAACTCATCTTGGAAAAGCTGGCTGCTGGCGAGACGGTGGAGCAAATCCTTCAGGCTCATCCTCGGCTGACTGAGGAGGCGGTTCGGGCTGCCCTTGCTTTTGCCTCTGAAGCCCTGCGGGCAGATGTCATATATCCTATTGGCGAAGCGCGCAAGTGAACTTCGTGGCCGACGAAAGTGTGGACCAACAAATCGTGGCCCGACTTAGACGAGATAGCCATATTGTATTGTATGTGGCGGAGATGGAGCCCGGAATTTCCGACGATGATGTGCTTAGCCTGGCAAATCGAGAGGGAGCCCCACTAATAACGGCTGACAAGGACTTTGGGGAGTTGGTATTTCGTCTGGGCCACATTTCATCCGGGGTTATTCTAATCCGGTTGGCGGGACTACCCCAAAGTGGCAAAGCAAACGCCGTTTCCCGCGCTATTAAGGAGCACACCAAAGAATTGCCACAGGCCTTCACCGTTATCACACCGGGCATTGTTCGTATAAGACGTAGTTCTCCCTGAATAGAGGGGAATATTGATGCGCGTCGCCATGTACTATAGCAACCAGGATGTGCGGCTCCAGGAGATGCCGACGCCTCAGATCGGTCCCGGGGAGCTACTGGTGCGGGTGGAGGCCAGCGGCATCTGCGGCAGCGATGTGATGGAGTGGTACCGGCGGGACCGGGTGCCCCTGGTGCTAGGCCATGAGATCGCGGGGGTGGTGGCGGTGGTGGGGGAGGGGGTGGCGGGGTACCGGGAGGGCGACCGGGTGACGGTGGCCCATCATGTTCCCTGCAATACCTGTCACTACTGTCTCAGCGGCCACCATACCGTCTGCGATACCTTGCGACAGACGAACTTCTACCCGGGCGGCTTCGCCGAGTACATACGTGTGCCGGCCATAAATGTAGATCGAGGGGTGTTTCGACTGCCCGATGGGGTATCCTTTGCTGAGGCGTCTTTTACCGAGCCTTTGGCCTGCGTCCTTCGGGGGCAGCGAAGGGCGGGCTTCCGGCCGGGCCAGTGCGTTCTGGTCCTGGGTAGCGGCATCGCCGGGCTTCTCCACATACATCTGGCGCGGACTCTGGGGGCGGGGCGGGTGGTGGCTACGGACGTCCTGAACTATCGCCTGGAGGCGGCGCAGCGCCTGGGGGCCGACGCTGCGTTTCCGGCTAAGGAGTACGAGCCGACCCTTTTGCGCCAAATAAACCACGGCCGCCTGGCCGACCTGGTGATAGTGAGCACCGGCGCGGTATCGGCCATCTCCCAGGCTCTAGCATCTGTGGAAAGGGGTGGCAGCGTTCTCTTCTTCGCCCCTACCGAGCCGGGGGTCACCGTTCCCCTTTCGGTGAACGATGTCTTTTGGCGCAACGATGTAACCTTGACCACCTCCTATGCAGGAAGCCCCGCCGACTACGCTACCGCCTTAGAGCTTATCGCCGGTGGACGGGTGAGGGTGGGGGAGATGGTCACTCATCGGCTGGGCCTGGCGGAGGCCGGATTGGGCTTCCGGCTGGTGGCCGAGGCCAGGGACTGCATCAAGGTGGTTATCGAGCCGTTACTGTAACATTTGCGTTGGTTGGGGGTGGCAAAGAGACGAGAGACCCCTTAGAATCCAGGTTCAAGGACAGGACCGGATAGAAAGGAGGTCTCTCATGGAAAGCATAGAGGAACTGGCGATGGACCTCAAGGGGGGT
>JACPEP010000050.1 GCA_016183425.1 Chloroflexota bacterium | reverse complement strand
AGGGCTATGGTGATACAGTCGTCTTGCACTCGCCGCACCTCCTTCGCTTTGAGATGATCTTTGCTTCCCAAAGCTACTGAGGCCAGCGGGTGCTTTCAACTCATTTCATCCCCTCTTTCACACTTAACAGCGTAGACCCTCCGAAAGCCTCCGATTGACAAGCACCTGACGGCAGCTTAGAATGAGGTCACTCTAGGTCACGGTAAAGTCGTTCTAGTTAACAAAAGGAGCCTCATATGAAGCTAGACCCCGCTAATTTGGGCCGCATGGACTGTTACAAGCTTCTCTCCGGTTCCATAGTCCCCCGTCCCATCGGCTTCATTTCCACCATTAGTGAGACGGGCATCCCTAACGTCGCCCCTTTTAGCTGGTTTACCGCTGTCTGTTCCTATCCCCCCATGGTTTGTTTCAATGTGGAGCGGGGTGGGGCGGAGAACGGGAAAAAGCATACCCTTCTCAATATCGAGGCCGTGGGAGACTTTGTGGTCAACATGGTAGACTATGATCTGGGTCCAGCCATGGTGGCTGCCTCCGCTAACTGGCCTCGGGAGATGAGCGAGTTTAATGCCGCGGGCTTGACTTCCCTGCAGAGCGACAAGGTGAGGTCTCCTCGCGTAGCGGAATCCCCCATCAGCTTTGAGTGTCGATTAAAACAAGTCATCGAGTTCGGCGGCCAGCAAAGCTGGCTGGTGATTGGCGAGGTAGTTCAGTTTCACGTGCGGGACGACCTGTACTACGATGGCAAGATAAATCTGCATCTCCTTAAGCCCCTGGGCCGAATGGCGGGGGTCCTCTACTGTTACACCCATGACACATTCGAGATGAGGCCTCCGGAGTGGGACAAGGCGACTACCCAGTGGGCCCGGGATGTGGGCTATTTTAAAGAGGGGTAAGGGACAAGGACGTGAACGGGGTGGTGCTGGGGCGGGAGGCACTTCGCCAGCTTCTGGCCCAGGAGCCACCCTTGGTGAAGGGCCTGGTGAACCTGGAGGAGCAACTTCAGCCTCAGGGCATCGACTTGACAGTGAGGAGCGTTAGCCGATTCGGCGCTGCCGGTCAGCTTGGGCAAAGTAACGAAGACAGGCTTCTCCCTCCCCTGGTGCCCCTGGCTCCAGGGGAGAATGGCTACTGGAACCTGGGGCTTGGGCCTTACATGATCACCTACAACGAAGAGGTACGTATTCCCGGCCATCTTATGGCCTTGGGGCGGCCCCGCTCCAGCATGCTGCGCTGCGGAGCGACCCTTCATACTGCGGTATGGGATGCCGGCTACTATGGCCGCTCCCAGTCCCTACTAGTTGTGCATCATCCATCAGGATTTCGCCTCGCCAAAGACGCCCGGGTGATGCAGCTTGTCTTTCTTGCTCTTACAGAAGAGTTGGCCCAGGGCTATAGCGGCGCTTTCCAGGGGGAGAACCTGTAGCCATCTCGGGCAAGATTTTTGTTGGCACCTGCTCCTGGACAGACCCTACCCTTCTCCGCAGCGGTTTCTATCCCAGGGAAGTCAATACTCCGGAGAAGCGGCTGCGTTTCTATGCCAGTCACTTCCCCATCGTGGAGGTAGATAGCAGCTACTATGCCCTGCCGGCGCCGGAGACAGTGGGGCAGTGGTGCCAGCGGACACCGCCGAATTTCGTCTTCGATGTAAAGGCTTACGCCCTCTTTACACAGCACCCCACCCCTCTTAAAGGGCTGCCCAAAGACATTCAGGAGGAATTACCGACAGCGATCAGAGCTAAGGCCAATGTATATTTGAAGGACGTTCCTCCTCCAGTGGCACAGGAAATATGGCAACGGTTCCAGGAGGCGCTCCTTCCTCTGGACAGTGCCGGCAAGCTGGGGGTGGTGCTCTTCCAGTTTCCGGAGTGGTTCGTACCCCGCCGGGATAGCTATCAATACCTTCTTGCCTGCCGAGAGAAGCTGCCCCAGTACACCGTGGCCGTGGAGTTTCGCCACGGGACGTGGCTGGCGGAGGAGCGGCAGGAGAGACTATTCCACTTCCTGAGGGAGAATGGTTTGGCTTATGTCTCCGTAGATGAGCCCCAGGGGTTTCCCTCCAGTCTGCCCCCAATAGTGCAAACTACATCTCACACTGCTGTGGTTAGATTTCATGGCCGAAATCGGGAGACCTGGCGGACCCGGGGCATCACCGCCGCCCAGCGATTCGACTACATCTACGGCGAGGAGGAGCTACGGGAGTGGGTGCCCAAGGTGAAAGACCTGAGGGAGGCAGCGAGAGAGGTTCATGTCCTGTTCAACAACTGCTACTCCGACAAGGCGGTCACCAACGCCCGCGACTTTTCTCATCTCCTGACCCAGGAAGGGATTCTGCCCCCCCCGGAGGAGAGTCAAAATATGCTATAATGGGGCAAAGGTGAATCAAAACGGTCAAAATACCAAGGATGGTTCAGCGGCGAGCATTTCCAGCCAAGGAGCTGGGGCTTCAGAAACCTACGCCACCGATAAAAGTGTAGAAACACCGGCGATGGCGTCCGCTACCGGCGAGGGATCGAAGACAACGGTACGTCGTCATCGGCGACTTCAGACCTTTAGCTCCCTTGGCTACCGAGATTACCGTCTTCTGTGGTTCGGCACCCTCTTTTCCAGCTCAGGCCAGTGGATTCAACAGGCCACCCTGAGCTGGCTGACCTACCAGATGACGGGGTCACCCTTTCTTTTGGGAGCCATCAACGGCGTCCGTTCTTTGCCTATCCTAGTGTTTTCGCCTTTTGGTGGTGTGGCGGCGGATCGAGTCGATCGTAAGAAGCTTATGCTCGGCACTCAGCTCTGGATAATGGTCGTCTCGGCTGCTTTTGCGACCATCATTGTTTCAGGGCGGGTACAGGTGTGGCATCTCTTTGCCTTCACTCTTTTTACCGGCATGGGGTGGGCCTTCAACATGCCCGTGAGGCAATCCATCGTGCCGCGTCTGGTGCCACGAGAAGAGCTGTCCAACGCCTTGGCTCTTAACTCAGCAGGTTTCAACGCCACTAGGATTCTGGGCCCCACGGCAGCGGGCATCCTCATAGCTTTGCTTGGGCCCGGAGAGAACTTCTATCTTCAGTCAGCGGCCTATTTGGGCGTTGTGTGGATGGTTTTTCTAATGAACGTACCTACAATTCCTAAGGCCGCCGCTGCTTCGCTAGGCGCCAACCTAAGGGAGGGGGCGGCCTATATCTGGAAGCACCCCACCTTGCGAACTCAGATGAGCCTGGCGTTGGTGCCCGTGGTTGTTTCCTTTCCGTATACGTCCCTCATGCCCATCTTTGCCAAGGATGTACTTAATGTCGGCTCAGCGGGGTTCGGCATGCTCATGTCAGCCCCCGGCATTGGCGCTGTTATCGGCACTTTAATCTTAGCCTCTATGGGCGAAAGTAAGCACAAAGGATTTCTGCTCTTGGGCAACATCTTCTCTTTTGGGGTGCTCCTTGTTCTTTTTTCATTGGTGCACATATTCTTCGTTAGCCTGCTGATTCTCGTGTTTGTGGGGGCAACTCAGATGGTTTACATGACTACCAACCAAACTCTCCTCCAGATTAGCGCCCCCGATGAGATGCGGGGCCGCGTCATGGGGATATTTGTGTTGAACCAGGGCCTCTTACCTTTGGGAAGCCTCCTGGCTGGCTCCCTGTCCGACGTCTTTAACGCCCCTTTCGCTGTTTTGCTCATGGGCTCAGCAACATGTCTTCTTGCCTTCGCTTTCTTCTGGAAGGCTCGTAGCCTGCGCACTGTCTAGACCGCCATCTCTGCCACACCTACACCATCAGTTCTGCCGAGAAGAAGAACTGTGCGTCAAAGGGTCGCTGGGGCCTACCAAAGCGGTACAGTGTCCCCGCTCCTTCGCACGGCTCTGTCTAATTTATGACTAAAACCATCACCGCGTATGTGGGCTTCCGTCCTGTAATGGTGTTGCTTTGACATTGTTAGACCTATAAACAAAAACCCGAGAGTAGGAACCCATCCTAGCTAGTAGGCGAACTCCAGGAAGTATTGAGACTAGTTATTGTCAGGAAGAGGTCATTCTGCCCTACTACATCTGTCAATTATCCGAGGATTGCGGTTCTACGATTGTTCTTTTGTCTCACAAGTCATACAATACTAGAAAACGAAACGGAGGCAGGCTCCCGATGGCCAAAACAAATACGTCAATCGAGATAAAGGGAATAGCATCCATAATAGGCGATACGAGGCTTGAGGTTCCTGTTTATCAGAGGTCATTCAAGTGGACCGAGGAGGTGACAGAACTCCTCGATGATATTGGTAGCGCGTTCGCCAAGAACAAAGATGATTACTTCCTGGGAAGCCTCGTGATCATCCGCGCTTCTGATCGTGAGCGTCCCAAGGTTTTGGATGGCCAGCAGCGTCTGGCTGTATTATCGATGTTGCTGGCAGGGATCGCCGATCAGTTCCAAAAGAGGGGAGAAGCCAAACGGGCACAAGCCGTACGTGACCAATATCTGTTCACATTTGACATTGCCGAGGGTACGGAACGGCCGCACTTAAAGCTAAACCAAACTGACGATTCGTATTTCCGGTCTCTACTGGAATCTGATGCCTCTGCACCTACTGAAGGAGCTCCAGATTCGCATCGGCGACTTTGGGATGCACATCAGGCCATTGCCTCCTGGTTGTCAAAAAGACTAGACAGCGTAAATGATCCAAATCCAGTGGCTTGGTTGGCAGAATTTACTAAATACTTGAGTGAATCTGCATACGTAATCTATTTCATGGTTGCCGATGACGCGAATGCCTTCCTCATTTTTGAAACTATGAATGATCGCGGCCTGGATCTTTCGATTGAAGACCTCCTAAAGAACTACCTCTTGGGCCATGCGGATGAAGACCTTCAGACGGTGCTGAATCTCTGGACAACGGCCATCGCCTCTTTGAGCACTTACGGCGGAGAGAACCTCTTCACAAGGTTTCTCAGACAGTTCTGGAGTTCCAAGCACGGGTTGATAAGGCAGAAAGATTTATACCACGATATCAAGTCTCGCGTTGCGGGGTCTCAGAATGTTATGGACCTCGCTAAAGAACTCGATCGTAACAGCTACCTGTACGCGGCAACTTTAGCACCTGAACACGAGTTTTGGTCGGAAGCTTCTCCGAAAGCTCGCGAGTATATCCGAACACTTGACCTTTTGGGTCTTGAACAATACCGCCCAATGCTTTTGTCCGCGCTTGCGCATCTTAAGCTGGAAGAAGTCGAAGGGATATTAAGGCTTCTGATTAGTTGGAATGTTCGTCTTCTTATTGTGGGAGGCCTCGGGAGCGGGCTTGTGGAAGGCCGCTATTGTGATCTTGGAAGAGAGATACGAACTGGAGAATTGAAAGGTGTGGACGAAATAGCAGCTCGGGCACAATCATTCATCCCGAACGACGCCGTTTTCCATGCAAGCTTTGTTGGGGCTCGCGTGGCAAAGGCCAATCTAAGCAGATACTATTTGCAAACCCTTGAGCGCAAGGCTTCTAGGGACACTTGGCCAGAGATGATTCCGAATCCCGATCCGAGCGAGCTTACTCTCGAGCATGTGTTGCCAGAGCGACCTGCCAGCGGCACCTGGCAGCAATTCAATGAAGAGGAAAGAAAAGCATATGGGAAGCGGCTCGGCAACATGGTGTTGTTGAGCCAAAAGGTGAATTCAAAGCTGCGTAGTAGCTCATTTGAGACGAAAAAAGATGAATATGCAAAATCGTCGCTCTTGCTGACAAAGAAGGTAGCCCAACGTGACCAATGGACAAAACAGTCGATTGAAGAACACCAGAAGTACTTAGCGGATTTGGCCATAAAGGCATGGAAGACAAAACCATAGGCACACTGTTCAAGTCCTCTCCCTAGATGAGGGGAGCCTAGTGTCCCGTTTCAGAGATTCGTTGCATGAGTCACAGTGCTTTCTTAGCTGGCTTGACGTTTGCATGAATAATACCCCCTTGGCCCAAGGCAAGATAATTATTCAACTATCTTCTGACTCAGGACACTAGTTGGGAGCCAGACTGCCCAGCGTCTTGCCCAGTTCCACCAGGCTTTTAAGATTGTGGGCGGGGAGGAAGTAATCGGTGTAGGGCAGGGCAGCCTTCATCCCCTTGCATAGCGGCTGATAATGGGCGCTGCCCAGGAGGGGGTTGAGCCACAGAATCTTGTAGCATCGCCGCTTGAGGCTCTCCATCTCCCGCTCCAGTAGCTCTGCCTCTCCTTTATCCCAGCCGTCGCTGATGACGATAACGACGGTTTTGCTGCTAACGTAGTTTTTGCCCGTCCTGGTGTTGAAGAAACGGAGGCAAGTGCCTATGTTAGTGCCCCCTGACCAGTCTGGGACGTGGCGAGCCACATCTACAAGCGCCTCCTGGAAGCGGCGGCGGCGCAAATAGGGGGTAATCTCGGTGATGTGAGTGCTGAAGGCAAAGGTGCGCACACCTAAGAGAGAGTTCTGCATACCATAGAGGAACTGGACAAAGAAGCGGCTGTAGCAGTCCATAGAGCCACTGACGTCGCACAGAACCACCACCCGCAGCTTCTTCACCTTTCGCCTTCGGCGGGCCCAGGTGAAGATCTCACCGCCGTGCCTCAGGTTGCGGCGTAGGGTGCGCCGCATGTCCAACTCGTGTCCCTTGGCTCCCACCTGATTGCGGCGGCTGAAAAGGGTGGCCAGCCGAGGGGCGATGTGGCCGATGAGACGCCTCACCTGCCGCACCTCATCGTCGGTAAAGGAGGCGAAGTCTTTGAGGGTGAGCACGTCTTCGGGGCTATAGCTAGGGACCCATTCTTCCCCTGGCTCCTCCTCACCCTCTTCGTTGCGCCATTCCTGGATGATGGTCTCGGCCATCTCCTGCTCCTCCTCGCCCCAGGGGGTGTCACCGCCCCCGGCATCACCCTCGTCGCCACAGCCGTCGGGAAGGGGAGGGGCAGGGGGGCGGGGCAAAGTGTCCCAAAAGAGCTTGAAAAGCTTGTCGAAGACCTCCCCGTCATCGTGGCTGGATATCAGGTTGGCCTTCAAGGCGCAGTGGAAATCCTCGCGCTGGGCGATATCGATGTAGCGCAGGCTATTGCAGGCGTCGATGACCCGTCCCGTGGTCACCTCCAACCCTAGACGCTTCAGCATACGAGAGAAGGTAAGCAGTCGCCCCACCACCCCCGGCGCCTGGCTCTGGAGTTGGGCCAGGGCCTGATGCAGTCGGTCGTCGTGGTAAGGCTCTTTGGAGTCCAGGGCTCTAGCCGCCGCAGGCGGCGTCCACCAGTGCGCCAAGCTGCTCCCCTCTTAATCGCATGATGTCCTCTTGGTACTTAAAGATGCAACCCAGGGTGGCCTCCACGATCTCCCGGTCCAGGCTATTCCGATGGAGATAAAGGAGAGCGGAGGCCCAGTCCAGGGTCTCTGCCACCCCGGGCCGCTTGAAAAAGTCCTCCTCCCGCACCTGCTGCATGAAGCGACAGATCTGCCGCGCCAAGCGGTCGTCGATGCCGGGCACCTTGGCAGTGACGATCTCCAACTCCCGCTCCAGAGAGGGGTATGTGATCCACAGGTAGAGGCAGCGCCGCTTCAAGGCGTCGTGAATCTCCCGGGTGCGGTTGGAGGTAACTACTACGAAGGGCGGCCTCTCCGTCTTCAAGGTGCCGATCTCAGGGATAGTGATCTGGAAATCGGAGAGCACCTCCAGAAGGAAAGCCTCAAACTCCTCGTCCGCCCGGTCTATTTCGTCTATAAGAAGCACCGGCGGCACCTGAGAGCGCTCAGTGATGGCCTCCAAGAGAGGCCGTTTGATGAGAAAGTCCTCGCTAAAAATAGTTTTGCCCAGATTGTCCCGAGCGCCGCCCCGGGCTTCCTCAAGACGAATCCAAAGCATCTGTTTAGCATAGTTCCACTCGTAGAGGGCGTGGTTAGCATCCAATCCCTCGTAGCACTGGAGACGAATGAGTTTCGTGCCCAGAGCCTGGGCCATAACCTTGCCCACCTCTGTTTTTCCCACCCCCGCCTCACCCTCCAAGAAAAGGGGCTTTCCCAGAGCTTGGGCGAGATAGATGGTGGTGGCGATAGCACGATCAGAGAAATATTTCTGTTCCGCCAGTGCCCCCTGAACGTCCTCTATAGATGAGAAATACATATTCGCGCCCCCTCTGCGTTCTAGCTCTTTATGGAAAGCCCTTAACCCCTCTTTTCCTTGACAGCGGCCACCACTCTCTCCGGAGTAACGGGTAGCTCCCGAATGCGTACCCCTGCCGCGTCATGGATGGCGTTGGCGATGGCCGCCGCCGTGGGAACGATGGGCATCTCTCCTACTCCCCGCACCCCCAAAGGGCCGTCTGATGGCTCCTCCACAATAGCCGTGGCCATGGAGGGCACGTCTGCGGCCGTGGGCACCTTACCGTCGGCGAAGTTGGGGTTCTCCACCTTCCCCCGAAAAAAAATCATCGCTTCCATTATACCATAGCCCATGCCCTGGGCCATTCCCCCTTCCATCTGTCCTGCCACAGAAAGGGGATTTACGGCAAACCCCACATCCTGGGCGCCGCCCAACTTGAGCACCTCCACCTGTCCCGTCTCGGCATCCACCTGAACCTCGGCCACCTGAGTAGCAAAAACGGGAGCCGGGCTCAATCGCCCCACCACCCCCCACCCCAGAAGGGCGCCCACCTTGGTCCCCTGGGCAGCCAGGGCTACCTCGCCCAAGGAGAGGCTCTTCTCTCGCGAGCCCTTGACGTAGACCCGACCGCCACCCAGCTCCAGGTCCTCGGCGCTTACCTCCAGCTTCTCCGCCACCAGGCCCAATATTTGGCCCTTGACATCCCGGGCTGCCTGAAGTACGGCGGCGCCGCCGCCGTAGGTAATGCGACTTCCGGAGGTCTCCCCTGTCCAAGGGATAGTATCGGTGTCGGGCACCGGCACCACGATGCGCTCCGGTGCCACTCCTAACTCCTCGGCCAGTATCTGAACCAGGCCGGTGCGGGAGCCGGTGATGTCGATGGCACCCGTAAGGAGGCCCACGGTGCCATCCTCATAGATAGTGACGCAGGCCGAGGTGGCGCCGCCGCCGGTGTACCACTGGCCGCAGGCCAGCCCCCTGCCTCGCCCCACCTCCCTATCAGCCCGCCACATCCCCCGGCGGCGCACCTCCTCCAGTGTCTTTTTGAGACCGATGCGGCCCATCCTCTCCCCAGTGACGCTCTCGTCCCCCTCCTCCCAGGCGTTCTTCCACCGTACCTCCCAGGGGTCTATGCCCAACTCCCGAGCGATGATGTCCATCTGGGATTCGGAGGCAAAGGTGACCTGGGGCGCGCCAGGGGCCCGAAAATAGCCAGCACTGACCTTGTTGGTATACACCCCGTAGGCATCGGCCTTGGCGTTGGGGATGCGGTAGGGACCCAGTCCAAAGCGCACCCCAAAGGATACCGGCGCCCCCTGGTAGGCCCCAGTATCGAAGTAGAACTCCCCCTCCCGCGCCACCAGGGTGCCATCCCGTTTTACTCCCGTCTTCAGCCGCGCCGTAACCGCCGCGCGGGGGCGGGCGATGAGAAACTCCTCCTCCCGGCTCATGACCATACGCACCGGCCGGCGCGCCTTTCGGGCGAGAAGGAGGCAGATAGGCTCCAACGTGGTAAACAGCTTGCCCCCAAAGCCACCCCCCACTTCCAAAGGCACCACCCGTATTTGACTTAAGGGCATCTGAAGGATGGTGGCCAGGTCACTCCGAATGTTGAAGGGGGCCTGGGTGGTCGTCCACACCGTGGCCCGGCCGGCGTCGTCCACGGCGGCCACCATAGCGTGGGGCTCCACATAGCTCTGATGCACCATGGGGGTGGCGAAGGTGTGCTCAAAAACAAAGTCCGATTCCGTAAAGCCCCGGGACACATCGCCTCGGGCGGCGGAGCGTTGAAGGTAGATATTGCCTCGGGCTTCCCGCCCCACTCCCTGATAGCTGAGAAGCTCCTCGTGAACCAGGGGGGCATCGGGGAGAAGGGCATCCGGGATGGTAAAAGCGGCGGGGATCTCTTCATACTCCACAGCGATAAGGCTCAAAGCCTCCCTGGCTGTCTCTTCGTCCACCGCCGCTACCGCCGCCACCGGCTCCCCGAAATAGCGAACCTTGCTCCGAGCCATGAAGGTGCGGTCGCAAAGGGAAGGGCCATAGGCGGGAGTGCAATATCGAAGGGAAGGGGCGTCCTGAGCGGTGACCACCCCTTTGACGCCCGGCAGCCCTTCGGCTCGGTAAGTATCAATATGTCGGATTCGGGCGTGAGCATGGGGGCTGGGGAGAAAAACCCCGATGAGCATCCCAGGCAACTTCACGTCGGCGCCAAAAACGGCTCCTCCTCTTACCTTGGACGCCCCATCGATACGGGGCAACCCCTTCCCCACTACAGAGAAGGCCAAGAATGATACCTCACCCAGTACCGGCCACCGCCATAATGGCCTCAACTATCTTCACATAGCCGGTGCAACGGCATAAGTTGCCGGCAATGGCCTGTCGCACCTCCAGCTCCGTGGGGTGGGGGTTCTCATCCAAGAGGGCCTTGGCAGAAAGAATCATCCCCGGCGTGCAGTAGCCACACTGAACGGCGCCGTACTGGATGAAGGCCTCCTGGAGCGGGTGTAGATTCCCATTTTGGGCCAACCCTTCGATGGTGGTAACATCTTTCCCCTGGGCCTCCACCGCCAGCATGAGGCAGGAGTTCACTGACTTGCCCTCTACCAGAACAGTACAAGCGCCGCAGTCTCCCAGGTCGCAACCCTTCTTGGTGCCCGTGAGACCAATATCGTCGCGGATGCAGTCCAGAAGAGTTCGGTAGGGCTCTACCGCTACCTCGTAGTCTTCGCCATTAATCCTTAGTTGGACTACCTGCTTCACCACTCCACCTCCCTGCGTCTATAGTATTCCACCGTCATGTCCGGGCCGCCTCTAGGGCGCGGAGGACGGCGCGCCGAGTGAGAACACCTACCATATCGCGGCGGTACTCTGCCGAGCCCCGAATGTCCGTAATAGGGCTGGCCTCCTCCATGGCCTTGTGTCCCGCCGTTACCGCCAAGTCGTAGCTCACCACCTGGCCCCGAAGCACCGTTTCAGCCTTTTTAGCCCGAAGGGGAATGGGCGCCACCGAACCCAAAGCGATGCGCACATCTCGGCACCGGTCCCCCTGGGACTCCAGGGTAACCACCGCCGCCACTCCTACCACAGCGATGTCCATGGCCTTTCGGGGGCCCAGCTTGATGTAGGCGCCGGCGCTGCGCGGCGACGGCGGCGGCACCGCCACCTCCGCCAAAACCTCCCCCGGCCCCAAAACCGTTTTCCCTGGGCCAGCGAAAAATTCCTCCATAGATACCGTTCGCTCCCCCTGAGGCCCCAGGATGCGGGCGGTGGCTCCCAGGGCGATGAGGGGGGCCGCCATATCGGCGGCGGGGGAGGCGTTGCACAGGTTGCCTCCCAGGGTGCCTCGATTGCGCACCTGCACCGAGCCGATGGTCGCCGCCGCCTCGGCAAGAACCGGGTATTTCTCCTTGATGATGGGCGAGGTCTCGATAGTGCGGATGGTGGTGAGGGCTCCCAGCCTCAACCCCTGGCCATTGTAGGTGATGCCATCAAGGCCCGACACCCCTTTAATATTCACCAGGTATTTGGGAAGCCTTTTCTTCTGCTTCACCTGCACTAGGATATCGGTGCCGCCGGCCAGAATAGCCGCCTCATCCTGGTGGCTGGCGAGAAACTGCATAGCCTCCTGAAGAGCGGAGGGTTGAACAAACTCAAAACGCACCGTCGCCTCCCTTCTTTGATTCCTCGTTGGGGCTAGTTTCCGACCCCCACCGGGTCTACAAAGATCTCCATTATGCCGCCGCAGATCTTGTCTTCCCCTTCGATGTCATTGGTCAAGTCCACCGTCACCAGGCGCGGTCGGCCCGTCTTGACCGCCTCCATGGCCTCGGACCAAACCTCCGCCTCTCCACAGCCACCGCCGATGGTGCCCATGATCTTGCCATCGGGCAGAACGATCATCTTGGCTCCGGGTTTGCGAGGAGTGGAGCCTTTGGTGCTGGTCACGGTGGCGATAACGAACCTCTCCCCGCCCGCCATTCGGCGGGCTATCTCTTTATAAACCTCGTTCATCCTTCCCCTCCTAAATCAACCTCTGTAATTCGGTAACAATATGGGAAAAGCTCTTGCATAATACAACATCCTCAGCATGGGGACAATATCATGAGATGATTAACTTCTCCAGCCGCCTCGCCCCATCCTACACTGTAGAGGGGTCTTCTCCCATCTCGGCAATACGACGTTGCAATAAATAGAGCACTGCCTCCAGTGCCCCACCTCCCACGGCCAGAGCCTTATCGGAGATGGTGAAACAGTGCTCCCGGGCCGCCCGGGGGTCGATGTCCCCCATCTTGGTTCCCGCCCGCACCGCTATGCCTTCTCGAATAAGACCCCGAAGTATTCCCTGGATGGGCGCTTCTACTGCCTGCTCTCCTACCCAGGCCACCACCTCCCCCACCTTCACCTCGGCGCCGATTTGCTTCGCCGCCCGTACTACCCCTGGCCCCGGTGCGCGCAGCACCCGCTCCACACTGTAGCCACCTACCGGGCCCGGCACGCCAGTGTTGGGCTCGGCGCTGCCCTGGAGGATAACCCGACCCAGGTAGTGGCCCCGGTTGGTCTCGATGACGGCATGAGCATCCACCCCGGCCTGAAATCCTGGCCCCAGAGCGACCACCACTGGGGCGTCGCTAATCCGAGTGCCCAGGTTCCTCTTGGCCATTATGGCATCCACCACCACCCAGGGTCGGAGGTGGGCCACCGACAACGCCTGGGGGTCCACCAGCACGGGCACCATACCTTCCTTGAGAACGGCCAGAGCAGCGTCAGGATGGTTCACTCGACGGCCCCGCAGCCCCTCCACCACCACCTCCTCCTGGTATACCGCCTCGGCCAGGGCTACGGTGCGCCGCACCACCGTAGGTTCCGCCGCCTCAGTGACAACGACGGGGAAGCCAGCGCGAACGAGACGATACACCACGCCCGTGGCCAGGTCACCCCCGCCCCTGACCACGGTGAGGTATTTATTGATTTGCCACTCTCTGGCGAGAGTAGAGAGGCTGGCCAGTGCCACCGCGTCGCTCCTTTATTATCTCCGCTAGGATACTGACGGCGATCTCCTCCGGGGTTTCGGCGCCGATATCCAGCCCAATGGGGCTGTGAACCCGGTCAAGGAGATGCCGAGAAACTCCTTCTTCCTCCAGGTGTTGGAACACCGCTCGCACCCGCCGTCGACTGCCTATCATTCCCACATAGGCCGCCGGAGAATCTATTACCTGACGCAGGCTCACCTCGTCGTGGCGATGGCCTCGGGTGACCAGGACGATGTAAGTGGACTCTGAGATGGGGAAACGCTGAAGTGCCGAAGAGAAGTCCTCCGCCATGATGTGATCAGCCTCTGGAAAGCGCTCCGCATTGGCGAAGTCGGGGCGGTCGTCCACCACAGCTATAGAAAAGCCCAAATGATTGCCGATTCGGGCTAGGGACTGTCCGATATGGCCCGCGCCGACGATGAGAAGGGTGGGCTGCTCCCCGGGCACCTCGATGAACACTTCCAAGGCACCTCCTGGCTCCACCATTCCTCCGTCTTGGGCGGTGAGAGGGTAAAGCACAACCGCCGGGGCGCCCCGAGCCATGGCCTTAAGGCAATCCTCCACCACCATGGCGGTGAGAGATTCACCGCCAATGCGTCCCACCGTATTTCCTTCCCCATCCACCATCATCCGCTCCCCCTCCCCAGGGGAAGCACCCGGAGGACTCTTAATAACCACGGCCATTGCGGCCTTCTGTCCCCGCCCCAGGGCTTGCAGATACGCCGCCAGCACCTCCTCGTTTCCTTGGGCCATAAGACTACTCTCCTCAGCTCCGCCGAAGGCGGACTTTTGCCCTTTCCTCAGTAGGGACGCCCGACGCCTTCAGAGAATCCCCTGCCGTCTCCCACCAGCTAACCAGAGCCAGGTAGTCCTCCCAGGTGTCCACATCCATCCCCGCCCACACCTCGGGTACCGGAAGCAAGTCCACCATGGCCCGATGCCTTTGAACCACGTCTCGCCCCCCCTTATCCCCTGATACTACCATAAGCTCCGAAAACAGAGAGCCAGGGAAGAGAACGGGGTTGCCCCAGCGGCCGCCGTATACGGGTACCACTATTCCTTGGCGGCCCTCCTGATACCGGTCTATTATTCCGTTCAAAATATCGGCCGTCACCAGCGGCTGATCGGCCAGCATAAAAAGAGCCGCCTGAGAAGATGGGCTTAGGGCAGCGACACCGGCCTTGAGGGATGTGCTCTGCCCATCATGGTATTCTCGGTTCTCCACTATCTTTAAGGGGCCCCACCCCTCCACCTCCCGACCCGCCCCCGGCAGCCGCCCGACCTCCCGCCCCACTACTACTATTACCTCCCCTGCTTTTGAAGCCAGGGCGTTATCGACTGTGTGACGCAAGATGCTCTTCCCCGATAAGGGAAGAAAAAGCTTAGGAAAGCCCATGCGGGTGGCCTCCCCCGCCGCCAGAACCACCGCCGAGATCATGGCCCTACCCCCGATGGCACTGAAGCGGCCACCACCTCCACCACCGGCACCTCACGGGCCACTCGCCCCACCACCACCCTATCCATCCCCAGTGCCAGCAGGCACTTGGCTACCTGGCGGGCCGTCTCCAGGGCCGAGGCATCCTCTACTTTGTTCACCAGCGGCACAATACGCGCCGATGGGGGGGCGCCCTTGACATTTCCCAGGGGGTAAAGCATCACCTGCGCCACCACCTCCGCCGTGACCACCTCTCCCGGGAGGAGTCCTGTAAGCCGGCTAACCTCTTCCGGGCGGTGTACCATCTCAGCCGTCAAGGGGCAGCCCACTACCTCCACCCCCACCACCGGCACTACCAGGGTGGCGCAGGAGGGAATCACTGGCTCGTAGGCGCGTGGAGCCTTGAAGGGCCTCCCCGCCGCCCCATCAGCCTCCACCACCACATTAGCCACCCCGACTACATCTTTCAGGGCAGATACCCACTCATCGGGCACCCCTACCAGCTTCCCGATCTCATCGTAGCCCGAGGCCACGGCTACCACCCCCGGCCGCCCCGCCCACCGGGCTACCCTTCTGACAAGCTCGTCCCGCTCCGCCTCTACCAGCAAAAGGGATGCCTGCTCTCCAGTGGGCGGATAGATGCGGGTAGTCGTCGTGACCACAACCCCCTTCCCCTCCGCCACCAGCTCCCGAGCCAGACGATACATGGCGGTAGTCTTTCCCCCCGCCCCCACCAGGGCCACCACATCTCCATCCCGAATCTGGAAAGCTTGCCATAATAACATAGGCGGCCTCAAAACAAATTCACCATAGCACACCGAAAGTTAAAAAGCAACGACTTTGTGCACGAAGGGACGTGTCAACTCACATAAGAATGTTACCGAAGGGGAGTTGTTCACTCATTTAGAAATGTTACCGGAGGAGAGTCGCCGCCTCCTTTCGGTTGGTGATACTGACGGACTCGGGGGGTTGCCACAGTGCTTCTACCGTCTGGT
>JACPEP010000049.1 GCA_016183425.1 Chloroflexota bacterium | reverse complement strand
GGGTACTGCGTCCCCAGTCGAAGGACAGAGGGCTCCCGGTGCTCCTTCACAGTATCCTACCTATTCCACTATACGTGTCGAACCACGAACCTATGGGTCGAGGACCCTGATTTATGGGATGTATTTTGGAGACATGACACTAGCTACCGCCCAGAAGAGCCAACACCGCTCCCCCGGCCATAACCGAGGCGATCTGCCCTGCCGTGTTAGAGCCCATGGC
This sequence comes from Chloroflexota bacterium, assembly GCA_016183425.1. Taxonomy (GTDB): domain Bacteria; phylum Chloroflexota; class Dehalococcoidia; order JACPEP01; family JACPEP01; genus JACPEP01. The sequence continues at coordinate 21,273 of JACPEP010000049.1, read as the reverse complement.
GTGCATAAGCAGGTGGTTGTTAAAGTCTGCCTCCTGCCCCACCTTTTGCACCACCCGGGCTGACATGGGGAAGGCGGAGATGCCCGAAGCGCCGATAAGGGGATTTATTCGCTTCCCCGAGACAACACAAACCAGCTTCCCAAAGAGCACACCCGCCGCCGTATCCATAACGAAGGCGAGAAGCCCCATGACAAAGATAAGAATAGTCTGAGGATTGAGGAAGCCGGCGGCCGTCATGGTGGAGCCAATGGTGATGCCCAGAAAGATGGTCACCAGATTTGTGAGCTCGTTCTCAGCCGCCCTGGCCAGCCTCCCCACCACCCCCGCCTCCCGCAGCAGGTTGCCGAACATGAGCATTCCGATGAGCGGCGTGGCCTTGGGCACGATAAGGCCAACAATGAGGAAAGTGGTTATGGGAAAGAGAATACGGGTGGTGCGAGACACCGGCCGCTCCGTATAGGGCATAATAATGCGCCGCTCCTCCCCGGTAGTGAGGAAGCGCATCACCGGCGGCTGGATGATGGGCACCATGGACATATAGGAATAGGCGGCCACCGCGATGGGAGCGAGAAGATGGGGGGCGAACTTGCTGGCCACGTAGATGGAGGTAGGGCCATCGGCGGAGCCAATAATGCCGATGGAGGCCGCTTCTTTTATGGAAAATCCCATCAAGGCAGCCACCAAAAGGGTGCCGAAGATGCCGAATTGGGCGGCTGCGCCCAGGAGGACGGTGAAGGGCCGCTCCAGAAGGGGGCCAAAATCCGTCATGGCTCCAATGCCCACGAAGATAAGGAGGGGAAAGAGCTCGTTTCGGATGCCGAAGTCGTAAAGAACGGCGAATATGCCATCCGCCTCCAACATCCCGGTCACCGGGATGTTGGCCAGAATGGTGCCCGCCCCAATGGGCAGCAGTAGAACAGGCTCGTACTCCTTGGCGATGGCCAGGTAAATGAGGGCACCCCCCACCGCCATCATGACCCCCTGCTGCCAGGTTAGGCTTAGGAAGCCCTGAAGCAAGTCCCCCAGAACGCCCGCCACCGCCCCGCCTACTCCAGCTCCACCAGAGGGGTATTGTAGGCCACGCTCTGTCCTTCCACCACGTGAACCCGCTTTACCAGCCCCTCCTGGGAGCTTCGTATGGTCTGCTCCATCTTCATGGCTTCCAGGATGCACACCACATCCCCATAGGCCACCCTATCCCCCACGCTGACGACCACGGATACAACCTTGCCGGGCATGGGAGCGGCGATGAAGCGTGATATAACCTGGCTTTGGGGGATTGTTTTCGGACCTTCCGGGCGGGGCGCTTCTTGGGGGGGAGGAATGGAAGGAGTAGCCCCCACCCCCTCCACTACCACGGTGAACCTCCGCCCGTCAACAATTACCGAAAGGGGGTTCTGGGAAGGGTTTTCTATCTCTACGGTGTACTGGCGACCGCCCACCGTTACCTTAAAGAGCATGGCCTCCCCGCCACCCTCGCCCACCCATACCACCCACCCGCCCCGCCGCCTTCCATAGTCCGGACGAAGACGGAGAAGCGCCAGGGGCTGGGGACATTCCTTTGCTTCGTATTAACGCCTGGCTCACGGCGGCGGCGATAACGGCCACCGTCTCTTCCCCCATCTCCTCTTTTGGCGCAACTAAGGGCGGGGGAGCCTCCCCCGGGGCTCGAAAGAGGCGGCCCAGTACTGCCATAGCCAGCCATAACAGGGCCAGGGATATGAACACCAGGCCCATGCCGGCTCCGGTGACCACCAACCCCTGAGCAAAAACCTGCTCTACCGATACCACTATCCAGTTGCCCCTTCATCCGTAGGGGCAGGTTTCAAACCTGCCCCTACCAGCAAAAAAGACCGTCGGTCATAAAGGTTGACACTGGCGGCAAAAGTAGTAGCTTCTGCCTGCCCTTTGCGCCTTCACAATGGGGGTGCCGCAACGCGGGCATGGCTCACCACCCCGTCGGTGGGCCTGGTAGTGCTCATGATAGTGACCGGGGCTTCCATCCAGGTGGCGAAACTGCTCGGCGGAGGAGCCTCCCAGCTCTATTGCCTTCCTGAGGACATGGTCGATGCTACTGTGAAGTTGCGCCCACTCATCGGGAGTCAGAGAGCACCCATCCCGCTCCGGGTGGATCCTCGCCGCGAAAAGCACTTCGTCGCTATAGGTGTTCCCTAGGCCAGCCACCAGGCTCTGATCCCGGAGCAGGGCTTTTATGGCTCCCTTCTTCCCCAACCGCTGGCGCAGGTTCTCCACCGTGAAATCGGGAGCCAGGGGATCCAAACCCAACTGGGCAATGGCCGGTAAGGTCTCCACCTCACCCCGCTTCAATAGATGCAGAGAGCGCAGAGCCACCTGTTTTATCTCCAGGGTCATTCCATCCTCAAACTGCAGAGCCAAAGGCGCCTGGTTCGGCGGGCCCCCCTTCACCAGCCCCATGTATCCGATGAGCATAAAATGGACCATTAGACTCAGCCCGCTATCGAAGGACAAAACCAGCATCTTGCCCCGACGCTGCGCTCCCTCCAACCGGCTGCCGCGGAGCTGAGGAATGAGCTCCTCCCCAGCCAGGGTGGTCTTGCCCACCTTGTTGAGCACCACGCCCGCCACCCTCTTTCCCGCCACCTGGCTCGTTATCTCTTCTTTGAGCACCTCTAGCTCGGGTAGCTCAGGCACACCTTTCCTCCTCAAATTCCTATCTCGGCTTGAACATAATAGCCCTGCCGTAGCGGCAAGTCAACCCGATTTCTCCTTGTTTTGTGATTTCGCGTTCCCCGTGCTAAAATGAGGGCAAGATGACAATCGAGGCGGTGGCCGGGGGCATCAGCGATGAGGAAAACTTTGCTCTCTGGACAGAAGAAGGCTCCCCTCTGGCCCAGCTTCAGGGTAGCCTCTACGTCTTGGCCCAAGGCGTGGAAGCTGACCGGGTGGCCAAGGCTGTTAGAGATGCCTATTATGGAGAGGCGGGGCCGATATCCGATGCCCCGTCCCTCCTTCAAGGGGCGATAGAGGCTAGCCATTCCCGCCTTGCCGGCAGAGGGGGTGTGGGGGTTTCTTTGGTTTGTGCTGCCATTCTTCCTTCGGGAGAGCTGGCGGTAGGGCAAGGGGGGGATTGTCGTTGCTACCTCTACTCCAGCCGCCAGGGGACGCTCCATCCCTTAGCCCATGCCCACATACCACCTCTGGGTGCTCCTAACTTCAGTCTCCCGCCAAAGGCGGGCGGGCCTGGTCGAACTGTGGCCGAGGGGGATATTCTTATCCTTGCCTCTGGGGCGGTCGTTGAGGCTTTGGGGGAGGGGGAGCTAGCCACCACCGCCTCCCTGGCCCATCATCGGGATCCCTCCTCCGTGGCCCGGGAAATTGCCGATAAAGCGCGGCGCCGGGGGGCGGAGGACGTGGCCGTGCTCCTGGTGGATTGTCGCGCCGCCCTGGGAACGGAAAGAAAGGCCTTAGCCCCGGCAGCGACTAGTCCGGCTCCGATGCCTGTCCCGGTTTCAAAGGGCTCCTCTCGCCGAGGCGCTATTCTCGGCGGCGCCTTGCTCTTTCTCTTTGTTCTCGCTGCCGTGTCTCTCTTGTGGTGGCGTGGGCTCTTCGCCTTCGGGTCTCTCCCCCCTGTGCCTACGTTGGGAGAGGCTGGATTAGGCGCTGGGCAGCCGCCATCCTTTGTGGATGAGACTCCCACCTCGGTGCCTGTAGTAGCACCGTGGGCCCTGCCCATTGCCCCGACGTCCACCGTGGTCCCTACCACGGTGGAGGCTACTAAAGAGAGCTTGTGGGGTCAGGTGAACGAGCTGTGGGGCCTGGGCGACAAAGGAGATGTGGGGGCACTCCAGAAGATCGTGTCTCTCCTGGAAAGGCTACAAGGTCAGTGGCCCGACCCTGGCATCGATGAGAAGCTCCAGGTGGCCCGCCTCAACCTGGCTTACCGCACTAGAATGCAGGAAGTGGACACCTACTGGGGTCGGGGCGATACCTCGGCCCCCAGCGTGGGATCCTGGAGCCGGGTGGTGGAGATTCTGGAGGCCCTCTATCAGCAGACTTTGCCCCAGGCCTATACGAAAACGGTCCGGGACAAGCTGTACTCCGCCCACGTCAATTACGGACGGGCCCTGGAGGCCGCGAACAGAAAGGCCGAGGCACGAGGCAACTATCAACGGGCTGTCCAGATAGACCCCAGCCGGCCGGAGGCGGACCAAGCCTTGAAGCGACTCTAAGCATCGGTCGTGGAGACGAACATCGTTCTGGTACGCCACGGCGAGACAGCGTGGAACCGCGAAGACAGGTTCCGTGGCCGAACCGATTTGAACCTGACGGAGAGGGGGGAGGCACAGGCGGGGAGGGCCGCCGAGAAACTGACCGCCTGGCCCATTTCGGCCATCTACAGCAGTCCCTTACGCCGGGCATGGGCTACGGCTGCCATCATAGCCGAACCGGTGGGCCTACCTGTCCTTACCCTGGAGGGGGTCATCGATGTGGACTATGGGGCATGGCAGGGGCTCACTCCCCAGGAAGCCCAGGAAAGATATGGGGAGCTTTATGATCAGTGGCTTCACCATCCCCTTCTCTTTCGCTTCCCAGGCGGGGAAAGCCTGGAGGAGGTTCGGGGGCGGGCGGAGGCCGCTGTGGCGGAGGTGGTGCACCGGCATCCCGATGAGTGGGTGGCCGTGGTGTCTCACCGGGTAGTATGCAAGGCTCTCCTTTGTGTCGTCCTGGGACTGGATACCTCCCACTTCTGGCAGGTGGAGCAGGACGTTTGTGCCATCAACCACTTCACTTGGAAGGCTGGCCGCTGGATAGTCCACCTCATCAACGATACCTGTCACTGGGAAGGCGGGCGTTTATGAGCAGGGAGGATACCGCTCGGCTGGCGCAGGTAATTCGCCTCCTGGCACGGGAATACGACGTTCCGCCCTGGGAACCCCGTCTCCAGCCCCTCGCTGAGCTGATGTTCACCATCCTTTCTCAGCACACCTCGGACGTAAACGCCTTTCGTGCCTTCCAGCGATTGCAGGCCACCTGGGGTAGCTGGGAGGCGGTGGCGCAGGCTGAGGTGGCCGCCATTGAGCAGGCCATTCGCACCGCTGGTCTCAGCCGGGTGAAAGCCCCCCGTATTAAAGAGGTGTTGCAACAGATCCTGGCCCATCGGGGGGACCTGAATCTGGGTTTTCTGAAAGAGATGCCGCCCGGGGAGGCCCTGGCCTGGCTGGAACGCCTGCCGGGGGTGGGGCCCAAGACAGCCCGTTGCGTCCTCCTTTTCTCTCTGGGAATACCTGTCTTCCCCGTGGACACCCACGTCCACCGGGTGACGCGACGTCTGGGGTTGGTGGGCCTCCGTGTCTCGGCGGAGGAGGCCCACCGCATTTTAGAAGCCATCGTACCTCCTGAGGCGGTATACTCCTTTCACGTCAGCCTGGTAAATCACGGTCGTAAGGTATGCAAAGCGCCCACTCCCCTTTGCCAGCGGTGCGTGGTGGAGTCATTATGTTCCTCCAGCCTCCTGCGCCACCCGGAATTGGCCGTCTCAGGGGCCAGTAAAATGAGCAAGAAGGGCTAAAGGTAGGAAACATGGAACCAGTGGTCATCGTCAGCGGTGCCAGGACCCCCATCGGGCGGTTTCGAGGGCGTCTCTCCACCGTGGCCGCCCCTCAACTGGGGGCAGTGGCCCTATCCGCCGCCGTGGAGCGGGCTGGTCTATCCCCAGATGCCGTGGACTACGTTATCATGGGCAATGCCATCGCCGCCGGAGTGGGCCAGACGCCCGCCCGCCAGGCGGGCATCGCCGCTGGAATACCCCCTACCACTTCCGCCCTGACGGTGAACAAAGCCTGCGCCTCGGGCCTGATGGCGGTGGTACTGGCTGCCCAAAATATTGCCCTGGGAGAAGCCCAGGTGGTGGCGGCCGGGGGCATGGAGAGCATGAGCCTGGCCCCTCACCTCCTTGCCCACAGCCGGCGCGGCATCCCTATAGGCCCTGGGGAGTTGGTGGATGCCATGATATTCGATGGTCTGTGGTGTCCCTTTGAAAACCGGCACATGGGAAACTCGGCGGAGGACATCGCTCGAAAGTACAATATAGGGCGGGCGGAGCAGGACGCCTTCGCCCTGAGGAGCCACCAGAGGGCGGTGGCAGCCCGGAGGAACTTCGACGCCGAGATAGCGCCCGTGACCGTGCCTGGCCCGCCCAAGGTGGGGGGTGGCGTGGTGGAGGCCGACGAGGGGCCTCGCCCCGACACCTCACTGGAGGCCCTGGCCAAGCTGGCCCCCGCCTTCGAGCCGCAGGGCACCGTCACCCCCGGCAACTCCTCCCAGATCAGTGACGGGGCGGCGGCCCTGGTGCTCATGGCGGAAGGGAGAGCAACTCGACTTCCTCGCCAACCCATGGCCCGCATCCTGGGCTACACCCACAGCGCTATCGAGCCCCGCTGGCTGTTCGACGCCCCAGTGCTGGCAGTACGGCAACTTCTGGAAAAAACTGGCCTTGCCTTGGGGGACTTCGACCTCATCGAGATCAACGAGGCCTTCGCCGCTCAGACCCTGGCCAACGGTCACGTCTTGGGATGGGACTGGGACAGGGTCAACGTCAAAGGAGGAGCCATCGCCCTGGGCCACCCCATTGGGGCCAGCGGGGCCCGCATATTGGTCACCCTTCTTTATTCCCTGGAGCAACGGGCCCTGAGGCGCGGCCTGGCGGTGGTTTGTCATGGTGGCGGGGGGGCGGTGGCCATGGCCATGGAAAGAGTGGGTGGCGGGCCACTTTAAGAAACAGTCTCAATTTGCGAAAAATGGTATTGATAAGTTCAAAAATCTTCGAAAAATTCCTCAAAAAACTATTGACGAAAAAGTCTCAATGTGCGAAAAAGGGTATTGACAAGAGGCCTACAAAACCGATAGCATTAGGTAAGGTAAATAGGCCCTGGTGTCCGCTTTGGCGCACTCCAGGTTGTGATTCCCAAGAAAAGGTAGGGTTTTGTGCCCTACCTTTTCTATAAAGAGGTGGTGATGGCAGATAGAGTAGCAATTTTCATCGACGGTGCGTACCTTGAGTATATGCTCAAGGATGAGTTCAAGTCTGTGCCGATAGATTTTCAGGCCTTTTCAAAGGCGATGGCCGGATCCGCTGACATTCTACGAACTTATTATTATCACTGCCCGCCCTATCAGAGTAGCCCTCCCACAGAGGAGGAACGGCAGCGCTATGCCGCACGCCGAAAGTTCTACACGGCGATTGATAGACTCCCGCGCTTTACGGTTCGGCTTGGGCGACTGGCGCTGCGAGGCGTTGGTACGGATGGAACTCCTAGCTTTGAGCAAAAGCGTGTGGATATTCTTCTAGGAGTTGATATGACGCAGTTGGCTGTCAAAGGGCAAATCCAGCAAGCAGAATTGCTTGCTGGAGACAGTGATTTTATTCCCGCAGTTACAGTTGCCAAGAACGAAGGCATATTGGTTCGCCTGTTCCGTGGTGGGGGCTGCCATTCAGACCTTTGGCAAGAAGTCGATGAACGAGTTCGCATAGACCAAACATTCATCGACTCGGTAACTAAAATGTCCCAAACCCGACTTCCGTTGCCCTCCGACTAGACTATACTGGGCTCGCCCGAAGGTAAATGAGTAGCATCCACCTGGTAAGACGGATGAGGATTGAAACATGGTCAAAGTAGGCATCATCAACGTCACCGGCTACGCCGGCGCCGAGCTGGCTCGGCTGCTGGCCAAGCACCCTCAGGTGAAGATCGCCTCCGTGACCGGCCGCAGCGCCGTGGATCAACCCTTGGGGGAGGTTTTCCCCCACCTGGCGGAGATGGGCCTGACTATCCAGCCCCATGTGGATGACGTAGAGATGGCCTTCTCCGCCCTGCCCCATAAGGCCAGCGCGGAGGCTATCGCCCCCCTTATCGAAAAGGGCGTGCGGGTGGTGGACATTAGCGCCGATTTTCGTTTCAAATCGGCGGAGGACTATCCCCGTTGGTACGACTTCCATCATCCCGCCCCCTACCTCCTGACAGAGGCCGTCTACGGCCTCACCGAGCTGAGGCGCCCTCAGGTGGCCGCGGCTCGGCTGGTGGCCAACCCCGGATGCTACCCCACCGGAGCCATACTGGCCCTGGCGCCGGCGGTAAAGGGGGGCCTCATCGGTGGCGACATTATCGTGGACAGCAAGTCCGGCGTCTCCGGCGCCGGTCGCAGCCTCAGCCTCACCACCCATTATTGCGAGGTCAACGAGAACACCCAGGCCTACGCCCTGGAGGGACACCGCCATCTGCCGGAGATAGTGCAAGAGCTGGCGGCCTTGAACCCCGCCCTTTCCCCTCGGGTCACCTTCGTTCCCCACCTCATCCCCATGACCCGGGGCATCCTGACCACCTGCTACGCCCCGGTTGCGGAGGGGGTGGTGCCCATCAACCCCAAGGGAGAGGCGGAGATAATAGAGGAATACCGCTCCTTCTATCGAGACGAGCCTTTCGTCCGGGTGGTGAACGCCCCTCCTCAGACCAAGCATACCTGGGGCAACAACGCTTGCCTCATCTACCCTACCCTCGACCAGCGCACCGGTCGTCTCATTGTGATAAGCTGTCTCGACAACTTAGTCAAAGGGGCGGCCGGCCAGGCCATCCAGAACATGAACCTGATGCTGGGCCTGCCCGAGACCATGGGGCTGGAGGCGCTGCCAGTATGCCCTTAGGGGGCTGAGCCGATGGCCGGAGAAAAAGGGTTCGAGCAGCGGGCCAGAGACTTCCTCTCCCAAAGATGGGGGGTGAAGCTAACCAAGAGAAAAGTGCGCATCGAAGGGTTTGACAAGAAGTTTGATTGCGTCTCTGAAGACCAGGCCTACATCGGTGATGCCAAGATATACAGCCTCAATAAGAGGGGGGACACGCCGAGAACATCGAAATTCATTGCCTGTAATGAATTAGCTTTGTTGCTTAGGAAGACTTCAGCCAGACACAAGTTCCTTATCTTTGGGAAGGAGCGAAAGATTCCCGAGACTTTTATCAGGGATTATGGACCGCTTCTTGGCGACGTGGCCATCTATTTCTTGGACGGAGGAAACTTAGAAGTGCTTCATGGCAAAGAGCCGATGTCTTTGAGGGAACGCCAGCTTATTGCCCGCAATGCCTTCGGCATCTGGGCTGATTATGAGGAGGTCGCCATAGCCGCGGAATATGTGGAACGGCTGCGGGCTGAATGGGAGCCTCGGCTAAAAGAAAATCGCAGTGGCCGATAGACTCTTCGACACTACCGTCTTCATCGACTATTTCCGGGGTGACGCTACGGTGAGGGAGCACGTTGAGCCTGTTATCGAGGGACGTCGTTCCGCTTCCTTTTCCGTTATCACCGAAGCGGAGTTGTGGGTCAGCTTACGTAACCAGAGGGAGACCGATCAATGCGCTGCCCTGCTTTCCCTTATGGAACGGGCCACAATGGATGGTGATATCGCACGGGAAGCGGGCGCCATGCGGCGACGCCACCAGCAACGGGGCGTTACCTTGCCCGATGCCATCATTGCGGCCACCGCCAAGTTGAGAGGTGAACCCATCCTGACTAAGAATAGAAGGCACCTTGAGCCCTTCGCCTCCGAAGTGAAGGTCGAAACCTATTGATGTCTATACAGAAGATTGAGGGCGGCACTATCACCACCCCCAAAGGCTTTCTGGCCGGCGCCACCTATGCTGGGCTGAAAACCTCCGGGGCGGGGGTGCTGGATTTGGGCATCCTGTACTCCCAGGCGCCTTGCGCCTCCGCCGCCCTTTTCACGACCAACCAGATAAAGTCGGCTTCGGTGCTCATCTCTAAACGGCACCTGGCTATAGGGCCGGCCCGATGCGTCGTGGTCAACAGCGGCTGCGCCAACGCCGTCACCGGAGAAAAGGGATTGGCCGATGCCGCCCAAATGACCTCCCTGGCCGCTGCCAAGGCCGGCCTTCTCCCTCAGCAGGTAGTGGTGGCCAGCACAGGGGTCATCGGCGTGCCTTTAAACATGGAAAAGATAGAAAAGGGCATCCCGGCCCTCTCCCCCTCCCCCCAGGGAGGGCATGACCTGGCCCGGGCCATCATGACCACCGACACCCGGCCCAAAGAGGTAGCGATGTCTCTGGAGATAGATGGTATCCCGGTCATCGTGGCCGGGGTGGCCAAGGGGGCGGGCATGATCCACCCTCAAATGGCCACCATGCTCTGCTTTCTGACCACCGATGCCGCCGTGGAGGCAGCTTTCCTTCGCTACGCCTTAAATGAGGCCGTGGACGCTTCCTTCAACATGATGACCGTGGACGGGGACACCAGCCCCAACGACACCGTAGTTTTGCTCGCCAATGGCCAGGCGGGGAACCGACAGATTGAAAGGGACGCGGCGGATGCGGCCGACTTCCAGGCCGCCCTGGGGCAGGTGTGCCTGCACCTGGCTCAGGCCATCCTTCGGGATGCCGAGGGGGCGACTCGCCTCCTCCAGGTGATGGTATCTGGGGCGGCAACTCAAACTGAGGCCCGGCTGGCCGCCCGAACCATCGCCGCCTCCCCCCTGGTCAAGGCAGCCGTTCACGGCGGCGACCCCAACTGGGGGCGCGTGGTCGCCGCCGTGGGACGCAGCGGCGCCCAGGTAGCGCCAGAGAGGATAGACCTTTACCTCGGCTCCTTGTGTCTCTTGCAGGGTGGCTCCCCAACCCCATTCTCCCCCCGGGAGGCAGCGCAGCTTATGGCCCAGAAGGAGGTGGCCTTCCACCTCCACCTGGGCCTGGGTTCCGGGGAGGCCACCGCTTGGGGCTGCGACCTGAGCGAAGGGTACGTCACCATTAACAGCGCTTATACCACTTAGGATCGGAATAAGTAACATAGATAGGAAGTCCAGAGGGCGGTAGCCCTTTCCTCCAGAGGCGGACATGTGGCGGGGGTCTGGGGGCCTGCCCTGGGCCAGTCGAAGGGGTGTCCCCCAGTTCCTAAAACCCCCTCTCCTGAAAGGAGAGGGGGACCCAGGGGGTGAGGTTGAAAGACAATATCATCGTCGTCAAGATCGGCGGCAGCACCTTTACGCCGGACTCTCCAGAAGCAGCGCGGCGAGGCCAGCTTGATACCTCCCTGGAGGATGTGGTCGCCCTGCACCGGGAGGGGATGCGCCCGGTGGTGGTGCACGGCGGGGGCAAGGACATCACCGCCTGGCAGGAGCGCCTGGGCCTTTCCGCCCAGTTTGAGCGGGGGCTGCGCGTCACCGACCGAGGGGGGCTGGAGGTGGCGGTGGCCGTCCTCGCCGGATTAGTGAATAAGGAGCTTGTAGCCGCCCTCACTGCTCTGGGGGGGCGGGCCCTGGGGCTTTCCGGTGCCGATGGCGGCCTCATTCGGGGTCGAATCAAGGATCCAGCCCTGGGCTACGTGGGGGAGATTGTAAGTGTGGATCCAACCCCCCTGAGCCTCGCCTGGGACATGGGCTGCATACCGGTAGTGGCGCCCCTGGGGCTGGGAGAGGGCACCCTTCTCAACATCAACGCCGATACCGCTGCCGGTGAGATCGCCCTCGCCCTGGGTGCCCCCCTCCTCTTCTTGACGGATGTGCCCGGCGTGATAGATGATAAGGGAGAGGTAATGGGCCGCCTAACGGCGGCCGAGGCAAGGCGTCTCATCACCAGCGGGGTGATTTCCCAGGGGATGATCCCCAAAGTGGAGGCCTGTCTACGGGCGGCTGAGGGGGGAACCTACGCCCAAATTGTGAACGGGGGGAAACCCCACGTCTTGATACGAGCCCTTGAGGGACGGATGGTGGGAACGAAGGTAGTTAGGGGGTAAAAAGGAAGATGGCTTTTTCGGATTGGGAAGCTCTTCTAAGAAACGTGGCCGGTGGGGAGGAGAAGGGTCAGCCAAAGGAACCCCCTCGGTCCGGAGAGGGCGCCCGTTTTTTCAGGCACTGGGTTCTACCCTTGGGGGGGTTGTTTGTCCTCTTCATTCTGGCAAACATCGCCAAGGAGATCTACACCGAATACCTCTGGTACGATAGCTTAGGCTTCTCTGGCGTATACCTTCTTCGTATCATCACCCAGGTGAGCCTCTTCGTAGCCGGCTTCGTGGCCCTTTTCCTCCTCGCTCTGGGCAATATCTTTTTGGTGCGCCGTCTGGCGCCTCTGGAGCGGCAGTTCTATGTCATGGGGGTAGAGCTGGTGGGCCCTATAAAGAGGCTGGTGACGGTGACCCTCCTTCTGGGGGCCTTTTTCCTCAGCCTTATCTTCGCCTCCATCGTGGGCGGCCAGTGGGACGCCGTGCTTCGTTTTCTCAACGTCCAGCCCTTCGGCGCCACCGAACCGCTGTTCAATCAGGAGATCGCCTTCTACGTCTTCCAGCTTCCCATCTACCGCTTCATCCAGATGTGGCTGGCCGGCGCCTTTATCATTATTTTTCTCGCCTGTCTATTCCTGTACGCCTTCAACTTCAGCCTCCAACAGTTCAGTTTCGCCTTTACCCCGGCTATAAAGGGCCACCTCTCTGCCCTGGGGGTGGTCATTATGCTCCTCTTTGGCGTCGGCTACCTGCTGGACACCTATGACCTGGTCTACTCCTCCACAGGGGTGGTCTTCGGTGCCGGCTTCTCCGACGCCACGGCGCAACTCCTGGCCCTTCGTCTCCAGATGGCTATGGCCGTAATCAGCGCCATCTTCCTCCTGGTGAACGTCTTCCGCCGGGGGGTGGGCCTGCCTGCCCTGGGCATCTCTCTCTGGATAGGAACGGCGATACTGGTAGGGGGCATCTACCCCGCCGTGGTGCAGCGCTTCAGTGTCCAGCCCAACGAGCTGGCCATGGAGACCCCCTATATCAAGAACAACATCGCCCTCACCCGGCAGGCTTATGGTCTGAACCGCATTGAGACCAGGGACTTTCCGGCGGAGAAGGCCGTCACCCCTGCCGCCCTGACCAAAAACCCGGGCACCATGAATAACATTCGTCTCTGGGACCCCCGCCCCCTGCGGGACACCTTTAACCAGGTTCAATCCATCCGCCTGTACTACGACTTCACCGACGTGGACGTGGATCGCTATGTCATCGACGGCCGATACCGCCAGGTGATGTTGAGCGCCCGGGAGCTATCTCCGGAGAAGCTGGCCGAAAGGGCTCAGACCTGGGTCAACCGCCGCCTCCAGTTTACCCACGGCTACGGAGCCGTGGTGAATCCCGTGACGGAGGTGGACACGGGAGGGCAGCCCCAGCTCTTCGTCAAGGACATTCCCCCTATGGGCAAGATAGACATCAAGCGTCCCGAGATCTACTACGGGGAAAAGACCACCGACTATGTCATCGTCAACACAAAGTCCCAGGAGTTCGATTACCCCATGGGGGATTCCAACGTCTACACTCGCTACCAGGGCACTAGCGGCGTTCGCCTTAGCTCCTACTTCCGTCGCATTCTTTACGCCTGGCAGTTCGGCGACATCAATATCCTCCTCAACACCGACCTGACGCCGGAGAGCTCTATCCTCTATTATCGCAACATCCATGAGCGGGTGCGCCACGTGGCCCCCTTCCTCAAGCTGGACCGTGACCCCTACCTGGTCATCCTGGATGGCCAGCTTTACTGGATTCAGGATGCCTACACGGTCACCGACCGCTACCCTTACTCCGAGCCTCTTAAGCATCCTCGCTTCGGCTCCATCAACTACATCCGCAACAGCGTCAAGGTGGTCATAAGTGCCTACGACGGCTCCATGCGTTTCTATGTCATGGACCCCTCAGATGGCCTGATTGCGGCCTATCAGGCCATCTATCCCGCCCTTTTCGAGGACAAGGAAGAGATGCCGCCCGCCCTGGCCGCCCATGTCAGATACCCCGAAGACCTATTTCTCATCCAAGGAGAGATGTTCCGCACCTACCACATGGAGGACCCCCAGGTATTCTACAACCGCGAGGACCTGTGGGACTTCCCCACCAACCTCTACCTGGGCGCAGAAGAGCCCATGGAGCCCTACTACATCATCATGCATCTGCCTGGTGGGGGGGGAGAAGAATTTATTATCATGCTCCCCTTCACCCCGGTGAACAAGAAGAACACCATTGCTTGGATGGCCGCTCGCTCCGATGGGGACAAGTACGGCAGCCTTTTGGCCTTCATCTTCCCCAAAGATCGCCTCATCTACGGTCCTATGCAGATAGAGGCGCGCATCAACCAGGATGCCACCATTGCCGAGCAGTTCGGCTTGTGGAACCGGAGCGGCGCTGAAATCATCCGTGGCAACCTGCTCATGATACCCCTGGAAAACTCCAGCCTTTACGTGGAGCCCATATACCTACAATCGGCCCAGAGTCGCTTACCGGAGCTAAAGAAGATCATCGTGGCCAACGGCGACAACATCGCTATGGGGGATACCCTGGCCCAGAGCCTAGCCTTGGTCATGGGTGCGGGCTCACCGCCGGTGGTTTCGGGCCCGCCCCCCACTACCCCCAGCCCCGTCAGTGTCGATGTGAAAGCCCTTATTCAGGCGGCCCAAGATCACTATAATAGGGCCCAGGATTACCTCAAGCAAGGAGACTGGACCGGTTTTGGCCAAGAGCTGAAGGCGATGGCGGATGCGTTGAATCAATTGGCTAAGGCGGCCAAGTAAGGTGCGAGCCTCTTAGGGGGTGTTTAGCAGGACCCCAGGCTATAGCATGGGGTCCCCTGGTTTATGGTCTTTAACAAAATAGGCCGCCGCCCTGAAGGGCGGGCCTACGGGCGAACTTATAGCCCTGTCCTTCAGGGCAGGGTCAGGAAGGTATCACTGCTGGGTGGGGATAGATGGCGAGTTATCTAATCAATAACCATCAGCCAGGGGTCTTAATAAACATCTCTTTGAGCTTTATAGCGTCTATAGAAGGAGCGAGGCGATGAACGATTGGATGGAACTGGAGAAAAAGTACTTTCTGAACACCATAAAGCGCTCCCCGGCCGTCATGGTGCGGGGGGAGGGGGCCTGGGTGTGGGACGACCAGGGAAAGAAATACCTGGATTTCGTCGCCGGGTGGGCGGTGAACTGCCTCGGCCACTGCCATCCGGTGATGGTAGAGGCCATCAAGGAGCAGGCCGCCCAGCTTATCCAGGTCTCCAACCAATATTACAGCATCCCTCAAATCCAACTCGCCCAGCTCCTCATGGAGAATAGCTGCCTGGACAAGCTCTTCTTCTGCAATAGCGGCGCCGAGGCCAATGAGGGGGCTATCAAACTGGCCCGTCGCTACGGCAAGCTGCATGGCAACGGTGCCTATGAGGTCATCACTGCCCTCAAGTCCTTCCACGGACGCACCCTGGCCATGACCGCCGCCACCGGCCAGCCCAACTTCCAGGAGCCCTACACCCCCATGCCCCAGGGGTTCGTCAACGTAGAATTCAACAGCATCGAGGCCATAAAGTTGGCCACCACCCCCCAGACGGTGGCGGTAATGCTGGAGCCGGTGCAGGGAGAAGGGGGAGTGAACATACCTGATCGGGGCTATCTGGAGGCGGTGCGCCGATGGTGCGACGAGCAGAACCTCCTTCTCATCTTCGACGAGGTGCAGACGGGCATTGGCCGCCTGGGCACCCTCTTTGGCTATCAGCTCTTCGGCGTGGAGCCGGACATCATGACCCTGGCCAAAGGGCTGGGAGGCGGGGTGCCCATCGCCGCCTTCCTGGCTAAAGAGCGGGCCGCCGTCTTCGCCCCTCGCGAGCACGGCAGCACCTATGGCGGCCAGCCCCTGGCCTGCGCCGTGGCCTATGCCGTCATGAAATACGTCATCGAGCACGACATTCCCGGCAACGCCCGCCGCCGCGGGCAGGAGCTCATGGCCGGCCTGAACGCCCTGCGAGGCCAGTTCCCCTTCATCACCGACGTTAGGGGCCGGGGCCTTCTGGTGGCTCTGGAGTTCGACCGGGAGATCTCCCAGCCGGCGGTGGGGCTATGTCTGGAGGAGGGCCTTCTGCTGAACCCGGTAAAGCCCAACGCCCTGCGCTTCATGCCGCCCCTCATCGTTACCTCGGAGGAGGTGGCCCAGGCGGTGGCCATCGTGGGGCGGGTGCTGGGGCAGATAGGGCAGCCGTAGGCTTCATCGTGAGTTTGGCGGAATGGCGAGGTGAGGGGTGCGAGGCGTAAACGCCTTCTACCGGAGGGTGGCTGAGAAGTTTGCCCAGCGGTTGGTGGAGAAGGTTGACGGCGCCATCGAGGCGGTAATTCTTTACGGCTCGGTGGCCAAGAAGCGGGCGAGGCGAGATAGTGACATCGATTTGCTGGTCATCTCCCAGGACCCTGGGTTGCGGGAACATATCTTCGACATCAGCTATGACCTGGATGAGGAGCACAACTTCGATGTGTTCGTTTCTACCTTTACGGTCACTCCTCAGCAGCTCAGCCGGGGCTTGTCCCGAGGATCGCCTCTCATGTGGCGGGTGATGGAGGAGGGGATTGCCCTGTATGACCAGGGAACCTTCCAAGGACTACATCAGGAGCTACTTGGGAGTAGCCCAAGAAGTCCTTGAGGACGCCGAAACCATGCTACAACGGGGGCGGCTTAGGACTTCCTTAGACCGCTCATACTACGCCATGTTTCATGCCGCCCAGGCCTTGCTCCTCCACCGAGGCTTCCCGCTGCCGAAGAGCCACCATGCGGTAATCTCTCTCTTCGGAAGGGAGGTTGCCCGAAAAGGAGTTATGACCCGAGAATCGGGCCGAATCCTGGCTCAGGCTTTTGACCTGCGCCGTGCCGGAACGTATGATGTTGATGTTGAACTCGACTCCCATCAAATTGCCCTGGTTGTCGAGAGGGCACGGTGGTTTGTGGGCGAAGTCGAGAAGGTGATGGGGGCCAATTTGCAGCCCAAAGAAGGGGAAAGCCATGCCTGATAAGATAATTCTCGCCTATTCCGGTGGCCTGGACACCTCCGTGGCCGTCAAGTGGCTCCAGGACAACTACGGCGCTCAGGTGGTGGCCGTCACCTTCGATGTGGGCAACGCAAAGAATCTGGCCCAGGTGCGCCAGCGGGCCCTGGACATCGGCGCCGTCAAGGCCCTGGTGGTGGACGCCAGAGAAACCTTCGTCAACCAGTTCATCCACCCCGCCCTCCAGGCCGATGCCCTCTACGAGGGCCAGTACCCCCTGGCCACCGCTCTCTCCCGCCCCCTCATGGCTAAGCTCCTGGCAGAGGTGGCCCGGGCCGAGGGGGCCACCGCCGTGGCCCACGGCTGCACCGGCAAGGGGAACGATCAGGTGCGCTTCGAGGTGAGCATCGCCGCCCTGGCCCCGGAGATTAAGGTTGTCGCTCCTGTTCGGGAGTGGGGCATGACCCGGGACGAGGAGATAATCTATGCTCAAGAGCGGGGCATCCCCGTGCCTGTCACTGTCAGCAGCCCCTACTCCGTGGACGAGAACCTGTGGGGGCGAAGCATCGAGTGCGGCGTCCTGGAGGACCCCTGGTCGGAGCCTCCGGAGGACATCTACGCCTGGACCAAATCCCCCCGGGAAGCCCCCGACACCCCGGATTACGTGGAGATCGCCTTTCAGGAGGGCCTCCCCACCGCCCTGGACGGGCGGGCATTGAGCGGCCCTTCACTGATTCAGGAGCTGAACCGGAGGGCGGGGGAGCACGGGGTGGGGCGCATCGACCATGTGGAGAACCGCCTGGTAGGCATCAAGTCCCGGGAGATCTACGAGGCCCCGGCGGCCACGGTGCTCCTGGCGGCCCACCGCGCCCTGGAGGCCATGACCCTCACCAAAGAGCAGATTCGCTTCAAGGAGCGGGTGGCCCAGGAGTATGCCGACCTCATCTACAACGGCCTCTGGTTCACCGCCTTTCGCCACGACCTGGCGGCCTACGTCCAGAGCACCCAGCGCTTCGTCTCCGGCACGGTGCGCACCCGGCTTTTCAAAGGGAACTGCACCGTGGTGGGGCGTCAGTCCCCCCACTCCCTGTACCGCTTCGAGCTGGCCACCTACGACCAGGGAGACCAGTTCGACCAGGGGGCGGCCGCCGGCTTCATCCACATCTGGGGCCTGCCGGTGCGCACCCAGGCCCAGGCGCAGCCGAAGGGGGAGGGGGATTGAAGCTCCTGTGGGAGAGTTTCTGTGACAGATCTCGAAGAAATCGCCTCCTTCTTTAAGCAGGCAACTTTAGGCGACATTGGTAATTCTTTCTATCCGACTCTTGTCGAAACCGAACTGGTGAACGAGGCGGACATTGAAAGTGGGGAGGAGGAAGTCTTGTTGGCTGATCCTGTCTTGGCTGAGGCCCAGCAGTTTGCAGCCCCTCAACGCTTTGTTGATCTAGCAGCAATCGACACGGGTACCATTCTAATTGGCTCCACGGAACGAGGCGTTATTATCGCAATCAAGGGGGCTATTATAGCTCAGCGCGGCGATTGCCACTCGCTCACCAAGCTCGGCCCCAGGCTGATTTACATTTCAAAAGAGAATGAAGTGGCGATCCTGGAATCCATTGGAGTGGGCCTTGGAAACCGAAGCATGTTCATCGAGACGGACAAGGAGGGCGTGAAATCCCCGAAGACACCTTCAGCAAGCCTGAAACGTATTCAAGACCGAATTCGCAATTATATCGAAAGGAAGCTACAAAGACTTGCAGTTTCGCAGATTGAAAGTGGCATAGTTCTATTTGACGGGGCTCTATTCGCAATGGAGTGGGATACCCCCCTCCCTTTTCTCCAAAGCACTCGCGACCTGGCATTTGAGAAGGGCAATTCCATCGTTGGAATCTGCAAGAGATCCGACTTACAAGTTGACGGTGTCAATGTCGCTTACCTGCTGAGGGAAACTCAAGAACCATGCTTTCGCAGAATAGAGCAAAATGAACAGGGGATATACTCTAGGGGCATTGGAGAAACTTTCGCGGCTCGATACGGGCCGGGTGGATTTTCGTTTCGCACCGATGTATGCCCTTATATAGTTACTTCAGCGGAGATCCTGAATAGGCTGTATAGCAGTGCGCTGATGACGTTGGGCTACCCAGTTCTTCTTAAGCTGGCTCACATTCATAGCGTGTTCACCAAACGGGAAGTTGTGGAGCTGCAAGTCCTTGCTGCCCGTAACTATGGTTTAACCTTACAAAGGCCTCAGGACATCTCAATCCTGTTTGCTCCATTTAGGAGGGCAATTCAATGAGCATCTTAGTTCACCAAATCAAGGGCGATACCGTCGAACTACTCTTCGACCCCACAGTTGAGCGATTGGAGATTGGGGAGAACCTTCTCTTAACCGAAGCGGGCTCTGGCGAAGGGCTTCTAACCCAAATAATAGAATTTGGGACTTTCGCTTACCCCTCCATGACTGAGGAACAAATGAGACACATGATGGAGCTATCGTACTCACCTCCCGGAGGAACTATGCACGTATATGAGGATATGGGGTTGTTGAATGCCGAGAACCTAGAGCTTTGCCATGCCAAGATACGCCGCAGGGTGAGGCAGGACGGCCAATGGGAGCCTTGGGACGGTTGGATACCAACCCGCAATGTAGCGGTCGCTAAGGTTTCGGATAGTGAAGTTCATCGTCAGTGCGTCCCGCAGTTCGGGAATCCTTTGCGGATTGGCACAGGTTTTGCGGGAGTCGAATTCGCCATCGATGGACGGTCCTATGAAAAGGTCAATCTGATAACGTCGGCCAAAGGCGCGGGGAAATCGCACCTGGCAAAGGTGCTCCTCCTTCAGCTTATCGAAAAAAGAATGCCTTGTGTCGTATTTGATATCAACAGAGAGTATGCACGGCTTCCTGGAGTGACCAACTTGGTGCCCGGGGAAAACTTCCGCCTCAGCGTTGAGGACTTCGGCGTTGCTCCTTTGGTCACCCTGCTTAGAAGATTTGGCCTGCCTGAGACCTCGGCCATGAACTTCGAGAATACACTTATCAGGCAGGTTGCACGGAACAACAATGCGAGACGGGAGCGCCGTACTCCTGAGTTTATCACAGTGGAGGGGATGATAAGCTGGGCAGAAAGTAACCAGTTTTATCCGGGCCAGAGCGAAGCAGCGAGGGCCGTGAACGCCGCTATCCGGAGCAGGCTTTCTTATGTCGAGAATCTCGGTGTCTTCGCCAGAAATCAGGGAGAAGTTGCGTCCCTACAATCCTTGCTTGAGCAAGTTTCCGCGCGCAGTGGTGCACTTGTTATCGACCTTGCCACGCTCTCAACCTTCGCTAGAGAGGGCTTTGTTCAAGCCATCGTTGACGCGATTAAGCGATTTCAGCCTCGGTCCGACCCGCCCAAGTTCCCGTTCCTTTTCTTTGAGGAGGCCCATTTGTACGTCAGCAAAGAGGGTATAAACGACATAGTAACTCGCTCTCGACATCTTGGGATTACGAGCACTTTCATCACCAACATGGTCACGGACTTAGATGAAGTAGTGCTCCGACAGGTAGACAATCTCTTTTTGCTCTATCTGCCTCACGATGCCGACGTTCGGCACGTTAGCAAAAGCGCAATCACCGATCCGGAGACAGTGGCGGCCTTTGCCCAACGGATGAAGCGGTATCATGCCATGATGATAGGCGAAGCTAGTGGCGGATATCCAATCGTTTTCAAAGTAGACGAACTGAAAGACATCGATGTTGCTGGCGAAACGCGATACAGCTTTGGGGACAATACCAACCAATGAAGCCCTGGTCCGGTCGCTTTGAGAAGCCCACCGCTAAGGCGGTAGAGGCCTACACCGCCTCCCTCGCCTTCGACCGGCGGCTGTACCGCCACGACATCGCTGGCTCCATCGCCCAGGCCAAGGCCCTGAACAGGGCCGCCATCCTCACCGACAAGGAGGCGGAGCTCATCATCATGGGCCTGGTCTCCATTCGGGAGGGAACAGAGTGGGGGAAGTTGGGGAGCATATCCCACTAGAAGCGGTGTCCAAAATCGCAAGAGACCCTTTTCCGCCCGCACTCAGGTCATCTCCTCCCAATGGTAGTCGGCGTCGTCTCTGATCCGCCAGAGGCGGAGGGTCGGGGACGACCCCGACTACATGCGTCGAGGCGTAGGGGCGGGTTTCATGGTCTTTAACAAAATAAGCCGCCGCCCTGAAGAGCCGGGCCCAGGGGGGGTGTCGGGGCGCAGCATGCTGCGCCCGCTACGGACGAATCCTTCAGGGCAGGGATAGGAATGTATCACTACTGTGTGGGGCTAGTGTCCTGTCTTCGAAATTTCTTGAACAATCCGCTCCTCCTTCGACACGTATAGTGGAATAGGTAGGATACTGTGAAGGAGCACCGGGAGCCCTCTGTCCTTCGACTGGGGACGCAGTACCCCTTGAGCCTGAATGGGGCTCCCACCTGACCCCTGATGAGTAATAGGGTAGCCCCCTG
>JACPEP010000051.1 GCA_016183425.1 Chloroflexota bacterium | reverse complement strand
CCGCAGGCTCGTCACCCACAACCGTTATTTCCCGTCGGTCGAGGAACTCAAAATGGCTCTGATTTCTCATTTTACGAAATGGGCGCAACCAAACAACCCTCTCAAAATATTATGCGCAAACATTTAAGACGTTTCATATAAACTAGAGGGTATTTTTGTTTCTTAGCTTGTGGGCTTTCTTAGTCTGGTTTAGGGAAAGATACCTCTAAACTGCCATAACGGCTAAATTGTGTTGGCGGCAACTGCCTGCTGACAAACTACAACAAGCCCTCAGCCTTAGCTGGCCTCCCTAAAAGGTGAAAAAACCCCCAAAATAAAGTCATAACTTCTTCATCGTTTTTTCAACATCCCCAGCTACAATGTACTCAGAAGACAAGAAAAGGAGAAGGAGGCGCTAATTTGAGTAGCTGGTTTTTAGTAGCCCTGGGAGCCGCCGTTGTGGTTGGGGCCCTGGTGATGGGCGCCGGGCAAGGGGTCTTTTCGGCAGGAGGACCCTCACTTTCGCCAATGAGCCAAACATCTTTTGAAAAGGGCGTCGGTGGAAGTGGATTCTATGCTCCTGAAGCTACCGCTCCTGGGGCAGTTCCTAACAACTCTTTTTCTCCCTGGCCCGCTGGTGGCCCCGGGGGAGGTATGGGTACCAGCGGGTACGGCGGAATGGGACAGATGATGGGTGGTGGGATGATGGGGGGAGGCATGATGGAGGGAGGCATGATGGGCGGCGGACCTTGGGGCGGGATGCGCTAAGGCGGATTTGGAAAGGAGGAGAACAATCATGAAAAAGCTGGTAGGACTAGTGGCAGGGTTGGCTCTGGTAGCTTTGGTTCTGGGGGTGGGGACGACCTTCGCTCAGCCTCCTACCCCAACACAAACGGGAGCGCCCAACGGGTGGGCAGGGCATCATCTCCTTGACACCGTTACCCTGAACCGGATAGCCACCCTCTTGGGGACCACCGTTTCCGACCTCACGCAGCAACTGCAAGGTGGCAAAACCCTTCTGGGGATAGCCCAGTCCAAGGGTGTCAGCGAGAGCACTTTGATAAACACCATTTTGGAGCCCTTCAAAGACCAGATTCAACTATCAGTGAAATATGGGTATCTAACCCAGACTCAGGCTGATGAGGCCATCACGGAGGCCATTGAGACAATAAAAGAGCTGCTAGCCCAGCCCATTCAGAGCAACACTAGCTGGGGAAACTGTCCCATGCATGGTGGTCTTGGCGGCGGCATGATGGGTGGTGGTATGATGGGTGGCGGCGGCACGGGAATGATGGGCGGTGGCTACGGTATGATGGGTGGTGGCATGATGGGCGGCTACGGCACGGGAATGATGGAGGGTAGCGGCTACGGTATGATGGGGGGCTACGGCCAAAGGACCGGCTTCTGGCCTATGGGTTTGTGGCAGTAACCCGTCTTACAAAAAGAGGCGAGTACCTCAGGGGGCGGCTCAAACCGCCCCCTGCATTTTATGGTAATATTTAATGGCACGGAGCGTAGGATGAGCGGTAAAAAAATCCTCGTCGTTGACGATGAGCCGAAGATTCGGGAGCTAGTGCGCGTCTACCTGGAGAAGGATGGCTACCAGGTGGTTGGTGTCGGCGACGGCAGGGAGGCTCTGGCTGCTTTCAAGAGGGAGAAGCCCCAACTGGTAGTCCTTGACCTCATGCTTCCTGAAATAGATGGCCTGGAGGTATGTCGTACCCTGCGCCGTGAGTCGCAGGTGCCCATCGTCATGCTTACTGCCCGGGACGAGGAGACGGACAAGCTCATCGGTCTGGAGCTGGGAGCCGACGACTACGTTACCAAACCCTTTAGCCCCCGGGAGTTGGTGGCTCGGGTGCGGGCAGTGCTGCGCCGTGCTAGCCTACCAGTCCAGGAAGGGCAACAGATAGTCGTGGGCGATTTGATGATTGATTCGGCGCGACACCTGGTGTCGTGCCACGGCCAGACGTTGAACCTGACACCCACTGAGTTTCGGCTTCTGGAAGCCATGGCGCGCCATCCGGGTCGGGTCTATACCCGTTTGCAGCTTCTGGAGCTAGCCCAGGGGGATGCCTATCAGGGATATGAGCGCACCGTGGATGCCCACGTCAAAAACCTGCGACAAAAGATAGAGGCGGTGGCTCCCGAAGGGCAGTGCCGCATCGCCACCGTCTATGGGCTAGGTTATAAGCTGGAGACGCCCCAGAATGCGTAGCCTAGGGTTTAAGCTGGCCCTGGCCTTCCTTGCCGTTGCCCTCAGCGGGGTGGCTATTGTCGCCCTTTCAGTGGCCCGAGGCGCAGAGAGTCAGTTTTCCTCCTACCTCCAGAGGGGTTCCACTCAACTAAGGGTAGGATGGACCCTCGCCTCTCTACGAGTTTACTATGCTGAAAAAGGAAGTTGGAAAGGGGTGGAGGCGCTCCTTCGCTCTATGGGGAATGAGCAAGAGGGCCATTTTCTCCTCACTGACGGCAAGGGAAGGGTGATCGCTGATAGCACCGGACAACTGACCGATCGTCTAGTCGACGAAAAGGTTCTGGGGACTTCATTTTCCATCACAGTAGAAGGAAAGCCAGTAGGAACACTGCACTTTTTGCCTTGGGACGCCTCTCTTCCAGCGGCCTCAGCGCAGAGGAATGCGCCCGCCGCTGGAATGATGGGGTTGGGGGTGGTGGAGGGGGATCACATGGAGATAATGAGCCGCATGATGGGCGGCCTCCAGATGACCACGGAGCCGCTAGTGGGCCCCCCGGAACAAGATTATTTAGCGGCAGTGAAGAACTCCCTGTGGTTGGGGGGAGCCGTAGCCGCGTCGGCGGCGGTGCTCTTGGGGTTGCTTCTCACCCGATATATTACCCGTCCTCTGACCAGGGTGACCGCTGCCGCCCAAGCCATTGCTCGCGGCGACCTCTCACAACGAGTTACGGTATCCTCCGGAGATGAAATTGGAGAGTTGGGTGCCGCCTTTAACGCCATGGCTGAAACGCTGGCTATGAACGAAAAACAACGTCGTCAGATGGTGGCAGACATCGCCCACGAGCTTCGGACTCCCCTTTCCATCATCCAGGGCAACCTGGAGGCCATGGTGGATGGCTTTGTGCCACCAAACCGAGAACAACTGTCTTCTCTCCACCAGGAGAGCCAGTTCCTTTCTCGCCTCGTTTCTGACCTCCGAGAACTCTCCCTCATGGAGGCCGGCCAGCTAAAGATGGAAAAGAGCTCCACTGACCTGGGCACAGTAATACAGCGGTCAGTAGAAAAAGTCTCCCTTCAAGGTGCATCTAAAAACATCAGTCTAGAGATAGATATGCCACCACTCCTCGCCCCAGTGCTGGCTGATGCCCATCGTTTGGAGCAAGTACTGGGCAACCTCCTGGATAATGCCCTTCGTCATACCCCATCTGGGGGCAAAATCAGCTTGAAGGTGAACACGGAGGGAAGGAACCATGTTGTGTCTATCTCTGATACAGGCCACGGCATAGCTGCCGCGGACCTGCCCTTCGTCTTTGACCGCTTTTATCGTGCCGACAAGTCTCGCTCTCGGGCCACCGGAGGGTCGGGCATCGGACTGGCAGTAGTTAAACAACTGGTTCAGGCCCATGGAGGCAAGGTGTGGGTGGAGAGCCAGGAGGGCAAAGGAAGCACCTTCTACTTCAGTTTGCCATTGATTGTGGACCTGGTGGCTCTCAAAGGCTAATACTTGGAGACGTTCATCTCCACCATGTGGCCGGTGGCGGTGAAAACCACCCGCTCGCAGATGTTGGTAACCCGGTCGGCGATACGCTCCAGGTTGTGGGCCACCCATATCAGGTAGGTAGCCCGCTGAATGATGCGGGGGTCCTGTAGCATAAGAACCAGCAACTCCCGATACACCTGGTCGTAGAGGGCATCCACCTCATCGTCCTCCTCGGAAATGCCTTTGGCCGCCTCGACGTTCCGTTGCGTGAAGGCCTCCAGGCTACGACGCAGCATTTCCACGCCCTTCTGGGCCATGCGCGGGATGTCGATGAGAGGCTTGATAAGAGGCTCCTTCCCTATCAAAAGGGTAATCTTGGCGATGCCCTCAGCGTGGTCCGCCATGCGCTCCAGGTCGACGATGATGTGGATCATGGCCACGATTTGCCTCAGGTCACTGGCCACTGGCTGCTGGGTAGCCATAAGCTGGATGCACCTCTCTTCGATGTGGAATCGCTTTTGATTGATGGCCACGTCTTCGGTGATAATTAGTTGGGCCATCTCCAGGTCCTGCTTTTTCAAAGTCTCGATGGAACCCAGGATGGCCCTCTCCACCATACCCCCCAGTTCCAGAACTTCATCCTGTATCTCTTGAAGCTGCTTTTCTAAAAGCGCCCTGGTCATGATTCTCTCCTCCCCGGCCCCTACCCAAAACGGCCGGTAATGTAGCCCTCAGTCCGGGGGTCTTTAGGATTAGTGAAAATCTCCTTGGTGTCCCCGTACTCCACAAGAAACCCGGTTCGGTCTTCTCCCATGAATAAAAAGGCGGCCTTGTCTGAGACCCGTGCCGCTTGCTGCATATTATGAGTGACGATTATAATAGTATACTCTCTGGAAAGCTCCTGCAGAAGTTCTTCGATGGCTAAGGTGGTTATGGGATCCAGGGCAGAGCAGGGTTCGTCCATCAAAAGGACCTCTGGTTCCACGGCCAAGGCACGGGCGATACATAGCCGTTGCTGCTGCCCTCCGGAAAGGGCGGTGCCGTTACGCTTCAGCATGTATTTCACCTCGTCCCATAAGGCAGCCTGGCGGAGCGCCTTTTCGACGATATCTGCCAGATAGGCTTTCGGTGCCAGCCCGCCCAGCTTCAGCCCGGCAGCCACGTTGTCAAAGATGGACATGGTGGGGAAGGGGTTTGGCCGCTGAAACACCATGCCGACCCGACGGCGTATGGTCACCGGATCTACCCCGGGCGCGTAGATGTCCTGACCATCAAGGGTGACCTTGCCCTGGACACGGGTGTGGGGGGCAACCTCGTGCATCCGGTTTAGACAGCGGATAAAGGTGGATTTTCCACAGCCCGAAGGCCCGATAACTGCCGTCACCTTTCTGTCCAGGATGGTCAAAGAGACATCCCGAAGCGCCTGAACAGAGCCGTACCAGGCATTAAGCCCGTCCACTACTATCTTAGCGTCTTGCCCATCTTCCATAAATCACCGTCTCTTTAATGGTTAAGCCTGGACGTAAACCAACGAACCAGTACGCTGATGATAAGTACCAGCATAACAAGGAGGAATGACGCGGCCCAGGCCTGCTCATGCCAGGTATTGTAGGGGGATACGGCGTAGCGCCATATCTGGATGGGAAGGGCGGCAATGGGCTGGTTCAGTCCCGAAAAGCCAAAACGGTTGCCCAGAGCGGTGAATATCAGGGGGGCGGTCTCTCCGGCAATTCGGGCTAAGGCCAGCATGCTCCCGGTCACTATCCCCACCAGGGCTCCGGGCATCACTACGCTGACGATGGTGCGCCAACGGCGGATACCCAAAGCCAGTGCCGCCTCCCGATGGGTGGTCGGCACCAACTTCATCATCTCCTCCGTGGTTCGGGCAATCACCGGAAGCATGATAATAGCCAGTGCTATCCCCCCAGAGAGGGCAGAGAAGGTACCCATGGGCACGACCACTAGTACGTAGACAAATATCCCAATGACTACAGATGGAACACCGGCCAGAACGTCGGCTACTAAGCGCACCGCCGTTCCGACCCTTCCGCCTCCAAACTCTGACAGATAGGCCCCGGCCAGCAAGCTGACCGGCAGGCCGAACAGGGTGGCTAATCCGACGAGTACCATGGTGCCCAGGATTTCGTTGCGCATGCCACCCCCCGGTTCTCCCAGAGGGCGAGCTGTTTGGGTAACGAACTCCAGGTTAAAGAAGGAGATTCCGTTAGCCAGTGTGTAGCCTACGACCAGCAGTAGGACACCTATAGCGATGACGGTAGCCAGGCCGCACAGCCCCATCATTGTATAATTTGTTATCTTGCGTCTAAGGTAGGAGGGCCTGTTATTCATTATTGTCCTCTGGTACTAGTGTCTGATACCGTCCAATATACCAGGAGCCGCCCTATGATGTTGACCACCAGAGTGACGGCGAAGAGAACCAGGGCCAGCTCCACCAGCGCGCCGATGTATACGTCGCCCGAGGCCTCGTTGAACTCGGTGGCAATCTTGCTAGCCATAGTGTTAGCGGGTGCAAAGAGCTGCAACGTCACTTGATAGCCATTGCCGATTACCATGGTGACCGCCATTGTCTCGCCCAGGGCACGCCCTAGGCCTAGAATAACCCCCGCTATTATTCCAGACCGGGCGTAAGGTAAAACGGCGCGGCTGATGGTCTCCCAATGGGTTGCCCCCAGGGCCAGCATGGCCTCCCGTTGGGAGTTGGGCACGGCCAGGATAGAATCCCGCGCCACGGCTGTAATAAGGGGAAGAGACATTACCGTCAGGATGAGCCCTCCGGCAAGGAAACCGACCCCAAAGGGAGGCCCCTGGAATAATGGGATGAAACCCAGGTTGCCGCCCAGCCACTGCTCCACAGGGTCGCGGATAAGGGGTACCATTACGAAGAGCCCCCACAGTCCCAGCACGACGCTGGGAATGGCCGCCAGCATTTCCACCAAGAATGAAGCGGGGGCACGCAACCAGTCCGGGGCAAGCTCTGCCAGAAAGATAGCTACTCCCATGCTTAACGGAACCGCCACTATCATTGCGATGGCAGAGGTAGCCAGAGTACCGTAGACGGCGGGCAAGGCGCCAAAGACACCTCGTACTGGGTCCCAAGCAGTGCTAGTTAGAAACGCCGGGCCGAAGAGAGTGACGGAGGGCCATGCCTCGGCCAGCAAGTATAACGCCATAGCTACCAGCAACCCTACTAGGCACAAGGCGGCCAGGAGAGTGAGGGTCTGGAACACCCAATCCCCAGAGCTAGCGGGCCACCGAAGCCAGCGCCTCCACCATTTCCCTGGTGTCTGGGCCTGTTCCTTTATCAGGGCTTGGCGCAATGCCTCTCCATTTTATTATTTAATGGATACCTAACGTTGCCATAAAGGCTGGCCGTTGTAGGTTATGGAGCGGATCTGGGCCTCGCCTTTGCGAACAGCATCCTCAGGCAGAGGCGCATAGTCCAGGGGGGGGGCATACTTCTGTCCATCGTGGATGGCCCACCAGAGCATGTCCACCAAGGCCTTTCCCTTGGTCTGATGGGTCTGTTTCTGGTAGGCAAGGATCCAGGTGAATCCGACGATGGGGTAGGCCTGAGGATTAGTAGGATTAGTGATCATTATCTTCATGTCGTCGGGAAGAGGCACTCCTTGGGCCGCCAGGCTGGTAGCCGTCAGGGAAGGCTCAATGAAGTTGCCCGCAGCATTCCTGAGGGCTGCCCAAGGCATCTTATTCTGCTTGGCATAGGCCAACTCCACGTAGCCAATGGCCCCAGGCGTCTGCCGCAGCAAGCCAGCCACGCCTTCGTTGCCCTGGCCCCCGATATCTCCTGGCCAGCTTACCGCCGTGGCATTGCCCACCTTCTCCTTCCATTCCGGGCTCACCTTGGACAGGTAGTTGGTAAAGATGTAGGTGGTGCCTGAACCATCGGAGCGGTGCACTACGGCAACCTTTATATTGGGCAACCCTGGGTTGGTCTGGGCGATGCGAGGGTCATTCCAACTGGTGATTTTCTTCAGGTAAATATCGGCTAGTATATCGGGGGTGAGCTTAAGTTGTCCGCTGGGGATTCCCGGCAAGTTATAGGAAACGGCCACCGCCCCCATGATGGAGGGGATGTGCAGAATCGACCCGCGGGCCTTTTCCGCTGCCTTGATTTGCTCCTCCGTCATAATGCCGTCCGAAGCGCCGAAGTCCACGGTGCCCTCAGTTATCTGGCGAATGCCGCCTCCGGAGCCGATGGACTGGTAGTTGACCTGAACATCGGTTATTTTAGCGTACTCGTCAAACCATCGTGAGTAGAGAGGGAAGGGAAACGTGGCTCCCGCCCCGTTCAGGCGTATGGTGCCCCCTGACGATGTCGAGGTCGGCTGCCCGCCGCCGCCCTGACAAGCGGCCAACAAAAGGCTCACGACAAGGGGGCCAATGATCAGGACACGCATCAAGCTTTGTGACTGCGTTGGCCCAGATTTCCCTCTCTGTCCCTTCATTATGGTTCGTTTCCTTTTTTTATAATGTAAATATGCCTAACTATCTTTGACGCTGTGTTCAAGCCCTGGTATCGGTTCAGGACACATTGGGCAATACCTTGTTATATGCAGAATAGATTTTGAGCCAGTCTCTCCGGCAGGCCATGATGTAATTGTTCCGCAGTTTACATCCCGAAGCCCGGTGGGGCTGGCTCGTTCATAGACCTGCTTAGAAGCGATACAGCCTCTGTAATGGGGGTGAGGAGGGCCGTTGACAGATAGCGTTCCGGCAAACCCCCTCCTTCGCAACATCAATTTCCGGGGACATCATATCAAAAACACTTCCTTTTGTTAACCCTTGACGACGGCAGCCATCACGTGTACTCTTGATAGTTAAATATGGATAAAGTGTTAGCTAACTTTTAGGCGGCGAGGATGGCTAAGAGGTGCAAATAAGCCTAGATGGATAACGATTTGGACCTGGCAAGCAAAGCACTAACAATGTGGGTAAGGATAGATAAGCTCATATCCTGGTTTAGGGCCTTGCCTCGCTTTTCCCTGGTTATTCTCATTTTTCTCCTTACCATAGCCATCGCCGCCCTGGGGCAGCGGTTTTTTCGGGATCTCACCAGTCTGGGCTATCTGGGCGTGCTCATAATTAGCTTCATCGGTACCTCTACCATCGTTCTGCCCGCTCCGAGCTGGGCAGCGGTCTTTGCCGCCGGAGCACTGTTCAATCCCTTTCTGGTAGCGGTGATGGCTGCTTTGGGAGAGGCGACGGGCGAGTTGACGGGCTATTTATTGGGCTATGGCGGGAAAAATATCGTGGAAAAGAGCCGATTGTATTCACACGCTCAACGATGGATGCAGCGACGAGGCTTGCTTACTGTGTTTCTCGTCTCCGTCATTCCAAATCCAGTGTTCGATATGGTGGGCGTAGCGGCAGGGGCGGTGCGTTTCCCGGTATGGAAGTTCTTTCTTGTCTGCGTAGTAGGCAAATTTATTAAATCCCTGGGCATCGCTTTTTTAGGGGGCTTAACCTTTGAGCGAGTTTTGGACTTAATACAGCGCCTCTGATGTTAGCACGGTTATCTTAAGTTAGTCTAAAAAGTCCAATTTAGTATATCCCCCACTACAAACCAGTAGTAAAGGATATAGCCCCCGGCCAATACAAGCAGCAAAGCGCTGGCTCTGGCCACCTGAGGCACTACGCTGCGCAACCAATGGCGCACTCCTTCCTTGAAAAAGGCGGTGCCCAGAGTGATGAGCGTTATGACAAAGCCCTTTCCCAGGGCATAGGTCACGAACTGTAGCAAGCTTGCGCCTACCCCTCCCAAAGCCAAGGCACTGCCTACAACCACCAAAAAAAGGGGTAGGGTACAGCTTAGACAGGCGATGCCGTAAGCGATACCAAAGAGGAGGAAACCGCCCGGCCCCGTATTAGAGGAACCCCCTATTCGGCTCGCCATTTGGCTGAAAAATCTGAAGTGCACATGGCCTCCCGCCAGAAGGCGGAGGCCCAGGACTAAAAGGCCCACTCCGATGAGAACGGCCACCCAGGGGATAAAGCGGAAAAGAAGTCGCCCTCCTAAGGCCACTGCGGTTCCCACGATAGTAAAGAGGATAATAAAACCGGCGGTTACTACGAGGCCAAGAAGGATAGCTTTGCCCCCACGCCACAGAGGAGACCGCCGGTCAAATTCCTCTTCCTCAGCTCCCAGGTAGAGGGATATGTAGGCGGGCAGCATGGCCACACCACAGGGACTGACGGTGGTGACCATACCTGCTCCAAAAGCGTAGCCGAAAGGTAGGATCATGGCCAACTCGGTTAACAGACTCTCCACCCTTTTCTCCTTGTCAGGTTAATCGCGAAAGAAAAAGCACGGCAAAAACCCAGCGTCTATTCAGACATTAAAAAGGAAAGTGATGACATCACCATCCAGGACCGGATAGTTCTTACCCTCTAGGCGCATCAGCCCCCGCTTGCGCGTCTCGGCCAGGCTGCCGCATTGAGTGAGATGGGCAAAAGACACCACCTCAGCCCGAATAAAGCCCTTCTCCATATCGGAGTGGATCTTGCCGGCAGCGGCTTGGGCTGTCGTCCCCGATACGATGCTCCACGCCCGCACCTCATCGGGGCCTACAGTTAAGAAGGAGATATAACCCAGAAGCTCGTAGGCGCCGCGGATAATTCTGCCCCGCCCTACCTCGTGCCAGCCCAGGGCGGCGCGAAATTGCGCCGCCTCGTCCGCCTGCATCTGAGCCAGTTCTGCCTCCAATTTGGCACACAACGCGAGAGCAAGGAGACGAGCCCGCTGTCCGTCAGCCTGCTTTTCCCATACTTCTATCTCCCCCCTTTGCTCCTCACCCAGATTATATACCACCATCAACGGCTTTGCAGTGAGAAAGCGGTACATGTCGATGGCCCGCCATTCCTCCTGGGTCAAGCTTTGCTCGCGAATTGGGATATCCCGCTCTAGCTGCTCTTTAATGCGGCCCAACAGAGCGTGCTCCCTAAGATAGGACTCCCGCTCCAGACCCTTAGCACCTCGCAGAGAGGCATCCAAGCGTTGGAGGCGCGTCTCAAGAAGGGCAAGGTCAGAGAAGGCCAGCTCCAAGTTCACAGTAGCAACATCCCGTTCTGGGTCTACGCTCCCCTCACTGTGGGGCACCGACTCATTGCCAAAGACCCGAACTACGTGAAGCAGAGCATCCGCCTGACGCAAGGTGTTCACGATTTGTGAGCCTATGCCTTCATCCTTGGTGAATGTCCGCTCGGCGACATCCCAAAAACGTATCTCGGCGAACACAGTACGTTTGGGGTGGAACATCGCCTCCAATACCTGTAAGCGCGCATCAGGCACCTTAACTACCCCTACCTGGGGGCCAGGCCGACCCGCTGTGGCTTTGGGGGCGCTTTCCCCCAGCAGGGCGGCAAATAGAGTTGTCTTGCCGCTCTGGGGCAGCCCAATGATGCCTATCTCCACCTATCTTCTCCCGTCGCTAGTCATTCCGGTGAAGTATCGTCACTAGAAGGTAACCCCCGCCCCAAGGGCGAAAAAAGGCGTTTTTGGGGGGGGACGGTTCAGCGGAGGGCATAGAGAACGCCATCCTCTGAGGCGATAAACACCATGCCCTCTGCCACCACCGGCGAGCTCTGAATCGGGCCATCGGTGTCAAAATGCCACCGCTCCACTCCCGAAATAGCATCCAGAGCGTAGAGCCGCCCATTGTTGGAACCCACATAAAGAGTCTCCCCTGCCACCACCGGCGCAGACTCCACAGCGTCACCGGTGAGGAAGGACCATCGCTCCTGGCTGGTAGCGGCGTCCACGGCGTAGACCCGGTGATCGTTGGAGCCTACATATATTATACCCAAGGCTACGGCGGGGGAGGTATTGATGGCCCGCCGGGCGCGAAAAGTCCATACTAGACCTTTTGGGGGTGGGGGAGAGGGCATGAACAGCCAGACGGCCGCCTGCTGTTGAAGCCAATAGATGCGCCGTTCCAGGGGCAACTCCCTCTCTCGCCCGTCTATGGCCCGCAACTGGGAATCCCCAAAACCTTGATAGGCTATGGAGTTCACCAGGGCTCCCGAAGCGGTAGTGCCTCGCCGGGCGGGGTAATCGAAAAGCTTGACGCCCTTGCTCACGCCCAAAAAGTAAACTGTCCCATCATGGGAAGCTACGGATACCACCTCCCCCTCCACCGCCGGGGAGGCGGAGAGGGTGCTGGCAACAGAGAAGCGCCATAGCATACGCCCAGTAACTGCATCCAATGCATAGAGTGTGCCTCCCCAGGAAGTAAAAAAAAGCCTGCCGCCGGCCACTACCGGAGAGGAGAAGATGGGCGATTCTGCGTAGAATCGCCATCGCTCCTCCCCGCTGAGGCTGTTCAGGGCCAGGAGGTAGCCATCTCGCAACCCCAGGTAAAGAAACTCCTCAGCCACCGCGGGAGAGGAGTCCACCGGACCACTGACCTGCTTCTCCCAAACCACCCGGCCATCATAAGCGTTCAGGGCCAGCACACGGTGGTCGCCGGTGGCCTGATAGAGGATGCCTCCTACCACCGCCGGTGAAGAGTATAGGGGCGCAGAGGTCCCCAGCTTCCAGGCCAGTTTTCCCTGGAGAGGGGAGGCTGGGCCCTCTGTTCTTCCACTACGGTTTGGGTCGTAGCGCCCCATGGCCCACTCTCCAGGAGAGGAGTAGGAGCTCAGGTCTGGAGAGGACACTGAGGGGGCGGGAGCGTAGTTGGCTACCAGGTAGGCGGTTAGTACCAGAATGATCAGGCCCAGGATGACCCACCGCCTTCGCCCCGGCGGTGGTTGTTCGGGCTCCGCCTGGTAAGGTAGATCGTCTCTGGACATCGCTCACCGTCGGCTCAGGCTGATGGTCCAGTACGGGGTTTGATAGGGAGTCAAAGGGTTTCAAAGACACTGAAGAAGGAGCCTACTTGGGCCTCTTCTCCCCATCGGCATAATAGTGGTGCAGGCTGACATCGTACTTAACATTATTAAGAACCACACCGATGAGGTGAGCGTTTACCTTGTCCAACAAACCTTTGGCCTGCTGTGCCATCTCCCGTCTGGTAGTTCCAGCGCTGATGACAAGGAGAACACCGTCTACCTTGGTCGCCAGTACGGCGGCATCCGTGACGGCGATGATAGGGGGTGAGTCGAAGAGAACGTAGTCTGCTTGTTCACTTAACTCCTGGATTATCTCCTCCATACGTTGAGAGCCCAGAAGTTCCGAGGGATTGGGAGGCAGTGGGCCACTGGGAAGAAGACGAAGGTTGCCAATTCCGGTATCCTGAAACGGAAAGATGTCCATGGAGACCATGGCGCTGGTGAGACCAGTTCCATTGCCCACCCCAAAAATCTGGTGCAGGCTGGGCCGCCGCAGGTCACAATCCACTACTATCACCGACTTTCCTGTTTGAGCCATAGTTGTAGCCAGGTTGGCCAGGATGGTGCTTTTGCCTTCCTCCGGACTGGTGCTGGTAACCAACAGGGTTTTCAGGGGGCGATCCAAGCTGGAAAACTGGATGTTGGTGCGTAACTGCCGATAGGCTTCAGCTACGGGGGAGCGAGGGTTTGAGAAGGTTATCAACCTATCTCTTGGATTGTTGGCTACTTTTGACATCTATGGTCCTGCCACCGGAATACTGCCTACCACGGGAAGGGCGATGAAGCGCTCCACGTCTTCGGCAGTCTTGATAGTATCGTCCAGGTACTCAAAGAAAAAGGCGATGAAGGCAGCCAGAAGTAGGCCCAGGATACCGCCTGTGGTGACGTTAATCCTTGTCTTGGGCTGAGAGAGAGCGGCTGGGGTAGGCTCGTCATACATCCGCACGTCTATACGGTCTTGTTTATTAACATTCTGCATCCTGAGTTCCTGATCTTCCACAAACTCTCGCGCTAAAGCGGTGACTATTTTGACCGCCGTGGCTGGATTGGGGTTGTCCACGTCGATCTGAATGGCCAGATTGTCGGCAGTGCCACTGGTGTGAACCTGTCGCCGCAGTTCCACCGCCGGTAAATCCAGCCGCAACTCCTGGCTGATAGAGTTGAGAAAACGGTCGCTGGCCAATAGCTGGCTATACTGTCGTACCACGTTTTGAATCACCAGGACGCTACCGTAGTCCGGACGGGCGGGCATAACATAGAGCTTGGCCGAGGAACGATAGATGGGCTGCTGGAGCTTGCTATAAACATAAGCCGTACTGCTAGAAACAAAGGCCACCAGCACGAAGATCCACCATCTTTTGGCCGCTACCCGCCAGACATCTTTCAGTGACAAGGACACCCTCCCTTTTTGTTGCTAAGAAATATAACCTTTTTAGCTCTGGCTGTCAAATGTTTGCACCGGCCTGTCCTTGACATCTCTTTCATAGCCCGGTTATAGTGATAGCGTTATAAACCATTATTTTAAGACGAAGGTAGCTTCTTAAGGAACATTAGAATGACTGGGCTCGGGGAACGGCTGCGCCAGGCTCGCTTGTCAAAAGGGCTGTCACTGGAGGATGTGGAGCAAGCTACCAAAATCCGCCGCATCTATCTAGATGCCCTGGAGGCAGAAGAGTTCCAACTCCTACCCCATCCCCATGGACGTGGCTTCGCCATGGCCTATGCCCGCTATTTAAGATTGGATGAGGTGGAGGTGACCAACCTTCTCCCTCAAGACGGCGTTATGCCCCGATTGGAACCCCTGCCTCAGCTTCCCCATCCTCCTTTAAGTGTGGGCACATGGCTTTCCATGGTTCTAGTGGTGGCCATAGTTGCCTTTTTGGGTTTTTACCTTTATCAACAGGGTAGAACGTCGGCGACTACCCCCGCTCGAGTCTCGGTTCCTCTTCCCACCGCTACTACTACCACTGTTCCTACCCAGACTCCGGTTTCCTCTGGTGTTGCCGCCACGGCCACTTCCGTCTCCGGCAGAGTCGCTGCCACACCTACCCCGGTGCCGCTGTCGCCCACTCCCACTCCTACCGCCAAGCCTGAACCTCCGCCGCAACTAGTGAGTATGCCTTCTGTGGTAGGATTGGATTACACCCAGGCAGAGGACGCGCTTCGCCGCATCGGGCTTCAAGTGGCCCGAGAGGAGGAAGAGGGGGGACAGGTTGTGGGGCAAGTCGTCCGTCAGAGTCCTGCCCCCAATCAGCCCCTGGCGTCGGGCGCGTTAGTGCGCCTCTGGGTGAGCAAAGGGCCAACCAGGGCCGTAGTGCCACGAGTTAAAGGCTTGACCGAGGCTGCCGCCAGGGAAGCTATTAAGAAGGCGGGATTGGTTCTTTCTCCGTGGATTAACTACCAGGGACATGACGGAACGTTGCCTCCCAGCGTACTGGAATGGGCGTGTGTTGGTTGTGTGTTGAGTATTACCCCTGACGAGGGTACGCAGGTGGATTTCGGGACCACCGTCAATATTGCCGTGCGAAAGGATTGATTTGCCTTGAGCCGAGTGACGATGGATCGGCGGCCGTTACTTTTCGGCGAAGTGAAAGTCGGCAATGCCCAGACGTTGATAGATAAGGGGTAGGTTCTTTTGTACCGACTCGGCTACCTGGCTGTGGTAGCGCCGGCCGAGGACATCGATCTCCACCACCAGCGGGCCGAAGTCTGTTATCTCCAAGACCCATAGGGCCTCGGGCAGTCCCAGATGCAGCCAATGGACTTCTGAGACCTCTTTTACCCGGCTGCTGAAGGCACCGGCGAAGACACCGGTGCGGCTCAGATGGACGCAGCCCACCTCTTTCATAGCCTCTACAGAAGCGTCTCCCATGGTGCCTTTGCCGATGATGGCTTTAATGTTGAGGCGGCGGATGACCTCCGGTGACCATTTTTCAAAGCGGATGCTGGAGGTGATACTGATGGCCCGGTTTTTCCATCCCGTATCTGTCCACTCCATAATAGGGCCGCAATGAATGAGGACGTTTTTTTCTTTTGTGTCCAAAGGTGGCTGATGGCCCTCGTCGATGAAGTAGGAGTGAAAACGAGATCGGCACGTCCAAATGGTGCCGCTGATGAAGACAGTATCGCCTACTTGGAGAGAGCGAACCTGCTCTGTGGTCAAGGGCGTTTGCAGATGCACTGTTTTCATATGGTTTCTCTTTCCTGTCCGAACCACTGGGGCCAGGCCATTTTGTGTACTGTTCCATCCTCATGAAGGCGCACGGTGGCCACTCGCGCGGCGGGACACTGGACGCAGATGGCCGCCGGAAATCCGGCCAGGTGCCCCAGAGCATACTCTATGTGTACGTCTAAGGCTGTGGTCTTGCCTCCAGCGGCTAGAGGGCCGATGCCTGTAGCGTTGAGAGCCTCCAAAAGCTCTTCCTCAAGTCGGGCGATGCGATCCTCAGGGTGACGGCTACCCACCGGCCGCAATACCGCCGCTTGTTTGGCCAATTTCATACATAGGTCGGCGGTGCCGCCGATGCCCACACCAACAATATTGGGTGGGCACACGGAGCCAGTGCGGCTGACCTGAACCATACTGTCGATAACGAATCGCTTAACTCCCAGTAGACCATCGGCGTGGAGCAAAACACGAAAGCTGGGGCCAAAGATCTCAGTGCCACCCCCTTTGGGAGCTGCCGTTATTTCCATGAAGTCCAAATCTTCTGAGAACTTGTATTCGATGTAAGGCATGTGGTGCCCCAGGTTGGTGCCGGGGTTATCTCTGGTAAGGGGGTCTACCACGGTGGGCCGCAGCCAAGCGTCCTCCGTAGCTTGCTTCACGGCGGCCGAGATAGCCCTCTCCAGAGCCGGTATTCCCCCCTCAATAAAAATCCTTTCTCCGGCTCGGACATAAAACACCGGATAACCCGTATCACCACAAAGCTGAATCATGTGATCGCGGGACAGGTTCATATGTTTTACGGTGGTCTCCAGATGGAGCTTGGCTAAGGGAGCCGTTTCCTCCTGGTATGCTTTCTCCAGGGCCTTACGAATGTTATCGGGAAGGATACAAGCTGACTGGACAATAAGGTCGTAAACGGTCTTCTCTATATCTTCAGAATGGATCATAAGGATACCTCCCCGTCTGTTGAAGGCCCGATCAGCGCTTTCCCGCCTCTTTTAAAGCGGCCAGGATGCGTTCTGGCGTCGCCGGAAAGGTGTAGATCCGGGTGCCCATGGCGTGGGCGATGGCGTTGAGGATGGCGGCCGGAGTGGCAATATTGAGGTTTTCTCCTGCCCCTTTAGCGCCGTAAGGTCCTGAGGCTACTGGGTCCTGGAGGAAGATGTGCACTATCTCTAACGGGGCATCTCTGATGGTGGGAATACGATATTCTTTGTAGTTCTTGCTCTTCCCCGGCACAAATCCCTCCATGAGGGTGTAGCCCAAGCCCATAAGGACGGCCCCCTCTAGTTGGCCCTCCAGGTTCATGGGGTTGAGCACGGTCCCTGAGTCCAGGGCGAAGATGAAGCGGGGCACCTTTACCTCTCCCGTCTGGATGTTTACCTCCACTTCGGCCATCTGGGTGGCGTAGCAGTGCATCCAGGTAAGGAGCCCCTGACCAGTTTGGGGGTCTATCTCTCCGATGGTGCCTTTGGGGGACACTGCCCGGGGCTGAAAGGTGCCTTTATACCACAGGGGAACTCCCTTTCTTTGCAAGATGGCTGCCATGCGGGAGAGAGGGATACGCTGAGAGGGGTCATGGACAGATACCACATAGCCGTCCTGGAGTCCAACGCCGTCCTCTTTCTCCTCTAGTATCTGAGCCCCCTCTTTCAAGAGGGTAGCTTTCAAAAGCTGGGCGGCATTCTTGACTGCGGCGGCAAGGACATAGGTACCCCGGCTGTAGGCGGCGACCCCCTCGGGGGTGCAATCGGTGTCCCCGCCGGTGACGATGATGGAGTTGTAGGGTACCTTCAACTCCTCGGCGATGAACTGGGCGAGGAGGGTCCAGGTTCCGCCGGTTTCATTGACGCCAAAAAAGGCCTCTACTCGGCCATCGTTGTGGAGCTGAACATAGCCGTGGGCCGGCATGCCTACGGAGCCTCCCATGGCCTTCCACATGCAGCCCAGCCCCACCCCACGCCGGATGGGAGAGGTGGTGTCCTTGTTCCACTCCTCCGTTCGCCGCTTTCCCTCTTGCCAGTAGGGGCGTATCGCCTCCAGGGTCTTTTTGATTCCTACGCTCTCATCCATTATTTGGCCCCAGGGGGCGGGGTCCCCCAGCTCCATGATGTTCTTCAATCGGAATTCCAGGGGGTCTATCCCCAGCTCTTGGGCCATGATGTCCATTTGGGATTCCAAAGCCTGGCAGTAGAAATGGCCAGCCATCCCCCGGAGAGCGCCCTGGGGGGGAGAGTTGGTGACAACCCCGCGTCCCTCCACCTTTATGTTGGGCACCCGATAGGGGCCGCTGGCGGCGACGACGCCCATGCCCAGATCCAGTTCGCTGGGATAGGCCCCGCCGTTGCACAGGATATCCGCCTCTATGGCCACCAGTTGGCCGTCTTTGGTGGCTCCAGTGCGATAGCGGGTGATGGAGGCGGGGCGCTTCTTGGTGTACAGAAGGGTCTCCTCACGGCTGAAGACCATCTTCACTGGCTTGCCTGTTTTGTAGGCCAGGAGGGGCGTCGCCAGCCAGTTCATTTCGGCAAATCTCCCCCCGAAGCTGCCTCCGGGCATGGTGGGAACGACGCGTACCTGACTCTCGGAGAGGCCCAGAATCTGGGCGGTCACCTGCTGGCAACGGTGGGTGGCCTGGGTGGGCGCTCGAACGATCATCCGACCCTCTTCCAGGTAGGCCACGGAGGCATCGGGCTCCAGGTAGGCATGTTCCTCACAAGGGTTGGAGTAAGTTCGTTCCAGAACGACGTCGGCCTGGGCAAACCCCTCCTCAATGTTTCCTTTGGCTAGACGACGCACATAGTCCAGATTGCCTTGGGGACGGAGCTGGGGAGCGTCCTCTTTCAGAGCCTCCAGGGCATTGAAAACGGCGGGTAGAGGCTGGTAGTCCACCCGAACCTTGGAGAGGGCCTCTTTGGCTACCTCTTCTGAAGTAGCTGCCACCAGGGCTACTGGGTCGCCCAGAAGGACGGCCTCCTCTTGGGCAAGGAGAGGCCATCCTGCGCTCCCGGACTGGGTGCAGTTGATGCCGGGTATGTCCTGGGCGGTTAGGACGGCCTCTACGCCCGGCATTTTTTTGGCTTCTGAGGTGTCGATACTGAGAATGCGGGCGCGGTGGTGAGGACTTCTGAGCGCCTTGCTGTGGAGCATTCCCGGCATTTTTATATCTGCGGCGAACCTGGTAGCCCCCAGCACCTTGTCTCGGGCATCAATTCGCACAACGCTGGCGCCGATGGTGCCCTGGGCCTTGGGCCGCCGCTCTCCACCCTGCATCAGGTGGGCGGCGTATTGGATGGCGTCGATTATCTTTATATACCCGGTGCAGCGGCATAGGTTGCGGGACAGCCGTCTGACGATATCTTCCCGGCTCGGATTAGGGTTTGTATCAAGGAGGGCTTTAGCGGTCAGAATCATTCCGGGCGTGCAGAAACCACACTGCACTGCCCCCGCCTCCATAAACGCCTCTTGCAGGGGGTGAAGCTCTCCATCAGCGCTCAGGCCCTCGATGGTGACTACCTCTCTCCCGGCTACCCGGGATATGGGGAGGAGACAGGACATGGTTGCCTTGCCGTCCAGGAGGACGGTGCAGGTGCCGCATTCGCCCCCATCGCAGCCCTGCTTGGTGCCCGTCAAGTCCAGGTCCTCCCGAAGAACGTGCAGAAGGGAGCGGCTAGTCTCCGCCTCTGTTTCATACTGGCGACCGTTAAGGGTAAAAGCGACCTTTGTCTTTTCCATTTTCTCGCTAAACCTTCTGGCCGAGACCATCACCCTAGAGGGAAGTCATGACCGCGGGCCACCAGAGACACAAACTCAAGGTGGCTTGTGTACTGGGAACAGGGAGCCTTACCGGTATCCGAAGCGGTTGCTATCTTTAAAAGCCTCAAGCAAAGGCCATTTCTCGGATCTTGGTCATATGACCGGTGGCGGCCATCTTCCGAACTTTGGTCTTGTTGTAGCCAAAGACATCTCCCAGCATCAGGCCCATGAAATCCGGGGCATCATCGTTGAATACCTTGCTCAACTCAGCATAGGTTTTCTTCCTCGTCTCCACGTCGAGGGTGGCACGTGCCTTGTCCAGCAATTCATCGACTTTCGGGTTGGAGTAGATAGCGAAATTAAAGGTGCCCTTGCTGTGGAATAAGTTGTAGCAGTAGCCATCGGCGTCGAAGCTCTCATCGGCCCAGGTCGTATAATAGAGCCCCTCCATCCCGGTCTTTTCTTTGAGGACTTTGCTACGATGGTCAACCCAAGCGCTGAACTCCCACACCTTCAACTTTGGCTTGATGCCCACCTCTGCCAGAAAGCCGCTAAAGGCTTGTACCATCTCTGCCTGCTTAGCGAAGGTGCCCGGGGTATAATCATATACCGCCACCTCAAACCCGTTGGGAAAGCCCGCGGCAGACAAGAGGTCCTTGGCCTTCTTAGGGTCATAGGGATAGGGCTTGAGAGATGGATCGTGACCGAAATAGCTGAGAGGAGGCAGGCTGGGGTTGCGTACTGCAAGGCCGCCGTAGATGTTCTTGGCAATGGAATCCCAGTCTATGGCGTGGAGCATGGCCTGCCTCACCCTTTTGTCCAAGAGAGGTTTGGCCGCTGCCGAACCAAAGCTGGTTCGCATGGTGGTGGAAGTGCGAACCGCTCCTTTGTAGGCGTCCAAGTTTTTGTCCCGGGTGATCTCGTCTATATCCTCTTTGGTCAGGCTGTAGGCGATGTCGATGTCACCGGTCTTAAGGGCAGCCACCCGCGTTGCCTGAGTAGGGAAGGCCTTAAGATATATCTTCTCCACCCCGGGCTTAGGACCCCAGTAATCCTCGTTTCGCTCGGCGAGAACATGGACATCCTTTTGCCACTCCACAAATCGGTAGGGGCCCGTCCCCACCGGTTTGGAGGCCAGGATATCGTCCCCCTTCTCCTCTAGGTATTTGGGGGGAACCATTTTAGTCTGGAAGAACTTCACGGGGATAAGCGGGTCGGGCTGTGTAGTGGCGATACGGACAGTGGCGTCATCCACCACCTCAACCCCTTGAATAGTAGACAAGATGGCGCGTAGGCGGCCAGTGTGCTTGGGGTTCTGGATGCGGGTCACATTCCACTTGACTACCTCTGCATTGAACGGCTCTCCGTTATGGAACTTGATCCCCCGCCGCAGTTTGAACTCCCAGGTCTTATCATTGATGGATCGCCAGCTCTCGGCCAAACCGGGCTCTAGTTCTCTCTTGGAGCTCTGGTAGGTAAGGGCATCGTAGAGGGCGTCACCCATAGACATGCTGCCGATCTGGAAATCGATGTGGCCGTCTAGGGTGACCCCTTCCTTGATATAGCCGTAGGTAAGCTTCTCCGGCGCCTTTCCGGCGGCGGGGGCACAGGCTAATAAAGAAGCCCCGGCCAAGCCGAGGCCCAACTTGGCTGCCATCCCCAAGACCTGGCGGCGGGAACGGCGCTTCCCCAAGGCGGCTCGCCAGTAGTCAGCTTCTGGGCCCATTGATCCCTCCATATCTCAATCCTCCATGCCAATATCCACACGTAAGTCAAGCATTCCGGGTTAGCAGCCCGAAATGGCCCTCATCTAATCGAGAGAGCGAACCGTCCTCTTTCCTCCTTATCACCACGCAGGCCAGTATCCAATGCTATAACGGCTGGCTCAAAGGCCGGTTGCAGAGGTCCAGGGCCAGCAGGGCATATACTTTGGCTGCCCGAACCATATCGGCGATCTTCACCGTGACGGCGGCGGAGGAGCTCATGGTGGCGGTAGCCCCTTCCTTAGTATATCCGGTGGGGAAGCCGTAAGACAGCGCGGGCACTCCCAATTCGTTGAAGGGATTGACATCGCGCCACATGCTGACAAACTGGGTGGCTACATTTCTAGGAGGTTCCTGGAACATCGTTTGGTGAGCGGCCACCAGGGCTTTTTTGAAGGTATCGAAGCCCTTATTTTGCCACGCCTCGAACCCGGGGAGGTACTTGAACATTTCCACCTCGCCTTCGGTGCCCATCTCCTCCAGTATCCGCTCCAGGTCGCGTTTCATGTCCAAGGGGTTTTTGCCCGGGCGAACCCTGAAGTCGCAATAGGCGCTACAGACCTCGGCAGTAGTAGTGGGTTTCGGGGGTGTCCCTCCCCTTATACCGCCGATGACCGCGTTGGGCACCATGGTGCCCCCGTCGAAGGAGTAGGTGTTCTCCTTCATGTACTTCTCAGCGTATTCCTCAAATTTCTCGATAAACTTGGCCATTCTGACAATGGCGTTTTGGTTCTTCTCCATGGCCGGCTGAGGGCGGCGCAGGAAGGGGGTGTAGGAAGCGGCTCCGCCGTATATGGTGATCTTGTAATAAGCGAAGCCGGTCATGCAGGGGACGATGGAGAAGGCGGTGGCTTCGGCCACCATGGCATAGTCGGCCATTCCACCATGACTGACCAGGTAGCGGGCTCCCAACTCGTGGGAATCGTGTTCAGGGGATTTGTACTCATCTACCGGCGAGCCGCCCGTCTCTCCCACCACCGGAGCGAGGAGGATATCCCCCAGGAGCTTGACCCCCGATTCCTTTATGGCCTTGGTGGCGATCATCCAGCAGGCCATAGGGCCCTTACAGTTGGCGATGCTTTGGCCCACCAAGGCATCGCCTTC
The DNA here is from genome assembly GCA_016183425.1 of Chloroflexota bacterium. Classification (GTDB taxonomy): domain Bacteria; phylum Chloroflexota; class Dehalococcoidia; order JACPEP01; family JACPEP01; genus JACPEP01. The sequence continues at coordinate 62,387 of JACPEP010000051.1, read as the reverse complement.
CCGCCAGGCGCTGAGTCGGAAAGGGGCGTTGGGGTATCGGTACTTCCACTCCATGCCTTCGAACCTACCGCCGCCATCCAGGTGGCTACAAAATATCAGGCTGCGGCCTTTGCCTGAGCCCTCATACTTGGCGAGGACGTTGAATCGGTCGGGAGCGCCGACCCTTTTTGGCCTAAGGCCGTTTTCCTCAAACCAGGCATAGGCGTAGTCGCCGGCGGGCTTTTCGTTGGGCTGGGCAGTCTCCATAGTGCTCAGATCCAGAGCCACTTTGATTAGCTCCGGCTCTAGCTCCTCAACCTTCTTGAGAACCTGCTTTTCCACTTCGGTTTGGTTCGCCATTCGTGACTCCTTTTCCATCCCAGGCCACTATTACACGGGCCCACTCAAGGGCCTGTTGCAGAGGTCGATGGCTAGCGTAGCATATATCTTGGCCGTTGTCACCATATCGGCGACCCTCACTCGAAACAGGTTTATGTCATAAGGGGCGCCTTCATGGGTGTACCCGGTGGGGAAGCCGTAGGATATGGCGGGCACTCCCAGCTCGTTGAATGGGTTGACATCTCGCCACATGCTGACGAACTGGGAGGGAACCTTTTGGGGAGGCTGGGGGAACATGCTGTGGTGGGCTTTCACCATGGCCTGCTTCAAGGTGTCGAACCCCTGGTTTTGCCACGCGTCGTAGCCGCGGAGGTACTTGTATATCTCCACGGTGCCTTCCATCCCCAGCTCATCCAGAATTCCCTCCAGGTCTCGCTTCATATCCAGGGGATTCCTTCCCGGCCGGATTCGGAAGTCGCAGTAGAGGCTGCACACCTCTGGCGTAGAGGCTGGCTTGAAGGGCAGTCCTCCCCGGATGGCCCCGATAATAGCGTTGGGGGTCATGGTGCCGCCGTCGAAAGAGTAAGTGTCTCTCTTCATGTATTCGTAGGCGTACTGCTCGAACCTTTCCACGAACTTGGCCATCCTCACCACGGCGTTCACGCTTTTTTCCATGGCGGGCTCAGGGCGGCGGAAGAAGGGGGTGTAGGAGGCGGGTCCGGAGTAGATGGTGACCTTGTAATAGCCGAAGCCGGTCATGCAAGGGACGATGGTGAAGCCGGTGGCCTCGGCGACCAGGGCGTAGTCGGCCATACCGCCGTGGCTCACCAGGTATCTAGCCCCCAGTTCGTGGGAATCGTGCTTTGGCGATTCGAACTCATCCACCGGAGAACCCCCCGTCTCTCCCACCACCGGGGCGAGGAGTATGTCGCCCAGAAGGGGGGCCTCGGCCTCCCTAATGGCCTTGGTGGCGATCATCCAGCAGGCCATGGGCCCCTTGCAGTTGGCGATGCCGGCTCCCACCAAAGTATCCCCGTCTCTCCAGGCCCTGGTGCGTATGGGCGCGTCCCAATGCCGTATCTTCCATTCCATCCCCTCATATCTACCCCCGCCGTCCAAATGGCTGCAGAAGATCAAGCTGCGTCCGTTGCCGATTCCTTGGTGTTTGGCGAGGACGTTGAACCGCTGAGGGGTCCCTATTTTCTTAGGTCGGAAACCATTCTCCTCGAACCAGCCGTAAACATAGTCGCCCGCTATCTTTTCGTATGGCTGTGGGGTGTCCATGTCTCCCAGGTCCAGGGCGACCTTGATTAGCTCCGGCTCCAGCTCCTCAATCTTGGCAAAGACCTTCTTCTCTAAGTCGTGTATGTCTGGCAAACTTGTCTCCTTTCCTCACCCGGGTCTCCGGCGTAGGGGCAAGAAAATGCTGCCTTCTGTCGACCTCTCACGCCTTCATGAGGCTTAGTGGAGCGCTATTTGCACCATGGGCCGGGCGTAGATATCCACCAGGCCAAGGGCGGAAAGGCGTCGGTATACCACCTTGTTGTCCAGTACCTCCACCCCGTGTTCTACGTAGATTTGTCCTTTAGGACGACCTAAGGGAAAGTCTGTCATGGTGTGGCCGTCTTTTATCTCGTTTGTGAAGAGGCCCACCATGGTGGAGCTGGGGATTTCAATAGGGGCTTTCCCCAAGGCCCATCTCACTGCATTGTAGGCCGCCAGGTCGCCGGTGAAGAGGCATTCCACTAGGGCGCCGATGCGCCCCGTCCGCTCCCCGCCGCAGAAGAGGTTGTCGATTCCCGGGACTTTCAGGGTGTTGTCTCGAGGGGCTACCGCTCCCAGTTTCACATAGTTGCCATCAGAGGTCAAGGGGCTCACCAGCCAGGCGTTTTCAAAGCCGGGCATGCTTCTGAGAAATCTCAGGGGCATGTTTACCCAGGTTTTTAGGAAGGGTATTAGATAGATGAGGATCTTTCCTTTTGGAAAGAGGGAGGCACTGCGTCCGGCGCTGAAGGGGGAAGCGGGGGCGTTCTGGGGGTGGGGCCAGTGGTTGGTAAAGTCTGTGCTCAGTAGCTCTTCAGGCACCGGGTAGAAGTAGTATCCCGTGGCCTCTGATTGGATGTCCTTGAGCAGCCAGGGAGCGACGCTTTCGGGAGCGATGTAGATGCAGGGTGAGTACATGGCTTTGTCCCTGGTGGTGTCGGGAGCGCCGGCCTTAGCGGCGATGCTCACCCGGCTGCCATAGATGGGGCATTTCAGGATGCACAAAGCACAGCCCTGGCCGTACGTTTCACATTCATGGAGAGTGCCGGTGGAACCGGTAGCGTCCACGAAGGCATCGCCCGTTATGATTTCGCCACTTTCCAGGATTATCCCTTCTACCCGGTGGTTCTTTTTGACCACATCCACCGCCCGACTGCGTAGCCTGATTTCCACACCCGCCGCCTGGACGACCTGGTACATAGTCTCTTCTACCTTAGTCACATCGAAGATGATGTTGCCCTGGGGCAGCTCGAACTCGGGCTGGTAGAAAATAGCTAGTTTTTCCAAGGCCTCGATGCAGTCTTTACCACCACCCCCCATTAGCCTGGTTTCTTCACGGGCTACCCAGGTAATGAGGTGCCCGGTTAAGGGCCCTAGCCCGGATAGGGAGTTCATCTTTTCCAGGAGGGTGACTCTAGCCCCCAGGCGAGCCGAAGTTACGGCGGCGGCGCAGCCAGCGAAGCCGCCGCCGATGACGACGATATGAACCATTGGTGGCCTTTCCCCAGGAAGCTACTCTATAACCGCTATCGCTTCAATCTCGATGAGGAGCTCCGGCCGGGCCAGTTGCTTGATGCACACCGTGGTGCTGGCGGGCACGTTCCCTTCGAAGAAGCGGTCCTTGACCCCTCGAAGCTTCCCCAGGTCATCGGGGTTTACTACAAAGGTGGTTATTTTCACTATGTCTTTGAAAGTGGCGCCAGCAGCTTTGAGAACCTCGGCCATGTTCTCATAGGCTTTTTCCGCCTGGGCTCTGGCATCCCCCACTGCTACCACGTGGCCGTCCTTGTCCCAGGCCACCTGCCCGGAAATAATCACCATGTTGCCCACCTTGACCGCCTGAGAGTAGGCGGCGGGCATGGATACTATGTTGGGCGGATTGATAATCTGTCTTGCCATGATAACGCTCCCTTCTTTTTGTTCAACTCTTTAAAGAGACTTTTGCCTTAGCTTATTGGGGTTGGGGCTGGGTCAGGCCGACGATGTTGCCGTCCGGGTCATAGCAAAGGACGTTGCCCCCGCCGGCGGGGCGGAGGGCTGGTGGGCCCTGGAACCGGACCCCCTTTGCCGATAGCTCCTCGTAGGCGGCCTTTATGTCTTTTACTCGGAGGGTGAAGCGGGTAACGCCCGCATCGGTGAATTTGACCTCTGGTGGCATAGGTCGGGCTGCGGGCACCATGTATTGAACAAGCTCTATCACCAGGGCGCCGTCGGCGGCGGTGACGAAGGCATCCCGATACCTGATATGAGCCGTTGTGTTGTATAGTTTGCGGTGGAACTCCTGGGAGGCTGGGTTATCCTCGGTATCAATAACGCGCTCCAGTTTCATGCCCAGGATATCGCAATAGAAATGTATGGATTTGTCGAGATCACTTACTGCCCGAATTATGTTGGCAACCCGTTCTATTTCCATGGCTCTCGCTCCTACCTTACTCCCTTTCGCAGCTACCGACACCCACAAACGTTCCCACTTCTGTTTTCTGTCCTCTTCACTGGTGGAAGAAGAACCCCTTTTCCTCAGATGTTTCTGGCCAATCACCTCCTTCTCTTCCCACCTCAGATCCTAGGTGTGCCGGATACCCCTGTCCGCTGAGCCTTCTTCCTCATACTTTGGAAAACTTAGGGGTATTGTTTACCTTATTTTCCAAGATGTCAAGAGCGAAGGCGGGGACAAATTTCCAGGGGGGCGGGTGGGCAAAAGGCACTACCCCCCACTAAGGAGCTGGTTGAGGCAGAGGTATTATGTTGCCATCGGGGTCCAGGGCCATGACGTTGCCGCCGCCGGTGGGACGTCTTGCCGGTGTATTGAGAAACTTTACCCCTTCTTTCGTTAGCTCCTCGTACTTTGTGTTCACGTCTTCCACCTGGAAGGCCAGGCGGATGAAGCCCACATCGGTGAGGTTCCATTCCCGGGGACGGGGCTTGGAGGGGGGGTTTAAGTACTGAACCAGTTCTACCCCAATCCCGTTCCTTGACTCCAGGCGGGCCGTTTTGTAGTTAAGGTTGGGGATATTGAATAACTGCTCGTGGTAGCGAACGTTCTCTGGTTTGTTGACACTTTCGTAAGAGTTGGTGAGCCTCAGGCCCAGAAGGTCCTGGTAGAAGTGAAGAGAGCGTTCCAGGTTTTCACAGCAGATGACGACAAAGCCGAACTTTTCCACAGGTTTCATGTTAGCTCCTTTCTAAATACATTGTCCCTTCCAAAGGTAAATGACCTGATGGATAGCCTGTCGGTCAGCTTTGGGGTCTCCTTTCTAGGGTTCCTCGGCCGCTTGGGAAGGCTGAGGAAAAGATGGAACTAACATAGACAAGTTAGTGGCTTCTGTCAATGCTCATTGACAGTTCTCCCTCCTTTGGTCTAAAATCAGCCCCATCATGAACGGTATCGTGTTCGCCGCTTTTGGGAAGAAGAGGTGAGGCCAGTTTAAATATGCAAAAAGTGAAACAGTCTTTGTCTCACGCTGGCCCTATGACGGAAGTAGAGGCCAAGGATCTTCTGCGAAGGGTGGGGTTCAATGTGGTGGAAACCCGCCTCGCCCGCTCTTCTAAGGAGGCGGCCGCCATGGGTAGAGAGTTGGGTTTTCCGGTGGCGCTAAAGGTGGTCTCTCTCCAGGTGGTTCACAAGAGCAATGTGGGTGGGGTCAGGCTGAACTTGGCCGGTGCTCATGAGACAGCCCAGGCATATGAAGAGATTTTAGCTGCCGTGAAGGCCAGGCTTCCTGAAGCCGAAGTCCAGGGAATGGCAGTGCAGAGGATGGCTCCGCCCGGGGTCGAAGTGGTCATGGGCGGCTTCAGAGATGCGTCTTTCGGGCCGGTGCTCATGTTCGGGCTGGGAGGTTTGTGGGTGGAGGTGTTGCAGGATGTCGCTTTCCGCCTCGTTCCTCTTGAGGCTAGGGATGCTCGGGACATGGTGCGAGAGATACGCGGCTATCCCCTTTTGGAAGGATATCGGGGGCAGCCAGGTGTGGACATTCCCTTTATGGAGGAGATGATATTACTTTTGTCTCGGTTTATGGAGGATAACCCAGAGGTGCGGGAGGTGGACTTGAACCCGGTTATCGCCTACCCTGAGCAGGCCCTGGTGGTGGATGCTCGCGTGGTGATGAGGTAATAGGCAGGTGCAAAGGGTGGGGCACAGGCTGGAGCGGGTGTTCAACCCGAGAACGGTGGCCGTAATAGGGTCCAAGGCGGCCAATAACCATATGTGGTTGAGGAATGTCCTCACCTTTCAGGGTAAGGTGTATTCGGTGCAGATAGACGAGGGAGAGTCGCCAGGCATCGCTGCCCTGGGGGTAGAGAATTACTCCAGTCTCTTGGATATTCCTGGGCCGGTGGACTACGTCATCGTGGCCGTGCCCCGGGCGGTGACCCCCAAGGTTGTCAAGGATTGCATTGCCAAGGGGGTGGGGGGGGTGACCCTCTTCACCTCCGGCTTCGCCGAGACGGGTACCGAGGAGGGGATGAGGCTCCAGGAGGAAGTTCGGCAACTGGCCCAGGAGTGGGGATTGAATCTCATCGGCCCCAACTGCATGGGCATTTTCAATCCCAGCATCGGCCTGCGCCACAACCAGGAGCAATATTGCGGCCCGGGAGGGTGCGTGGGGTTCATTTCCCAGAGTGGTACCCACGCCGCCTTCTTCAGCCTGATGGGAGCCCGTCACGGCGTCAAGGTCAGCAAGTCGGTAAGCTACGGCAACGCGGTGGTGCTGGATAGCCCCGACTATGTGGAGTATCTTGCCCAGGACGAAGAGACCCGGATTATTGCCATGTACATTGAGGGGGCTAAGGAGGGGCGGCGCCTCTTTGAGTGTCTGAAAGCGGTGACTCCCCGCAAGCCGGTGGTTATCTGGAAGGGGGGGCAGACGGAGGCGGGGGCAAGGGCTGCGGCCTCTCACACGGCATCCCTGGCTCAGCCTTACCGACTGTGGCAGGCCATGGTGCGTCAGGCGGGAGCCATCCCAGTGGAGAGCCTGGAGGAGACCATAGATGTGGTCAGGGCTTTACTTTACATAAAACATGGGACGGGGCGGCGAGTGGGTCTCATGGCCCACACGGGCGGTCCGTCCGTAGTCATAACCGATGACTTTGCCCGGGCCGACCTGGAAGTTCCCGCTCTGACTCAGGAGTCCTATGATAAGCTGGCCTCCTTTTTCAACGTCATAGGGGGGAGCTATCGCAACCCTCTGGACATGGGCAGCACCCTGGGGATGGACGCCAATCTGGACGGGCTGTTACGTGTTCTGGGTCAGCTTCTAGACATAATGGGGGAGGACGCCAACGTAGATGTGGTGACCATGGAGTTGGCGGTACCCTTCATGGCCCGTCGCTGGCAAAGAGAACCGGAGACCATGGCTCGTATCTTAGATACTATGGCCTATTATAGAGATCGTAGTCCCAAGCCTTTTATGGCTGTGGTGCGGCCTCTTCATATGGAAGAGATGGCGCAGCAGGCAGAGGCGGGGCTGGTGGAGCGGGAAATCGCCGTCTTTCCCAGCTTTCAGCGGGCGGCGGTAGCCTTGCGAAAGATGGTGGACTACTACTCTTTTCATCGCCAGGACTGATGTTAACGTGGACTGGAGAGAGGACTACCAAAAGAAGCTGGTCACCGCGGAAGAGGCGGTCAAAATAGTCCGTTCCCGGGATCGGGTGGTGATACCCATCGGTGGCGAGCCTACCCTTCTCCCCCATGCCTTAGCGCAGCGGGCGGGAGAGTTGGAGGATGTGGAATTACTCCTTTGCCTCCCGATGAACGATTTTGGCTTCTGGCGAGAGGAGGTGCACGACTCTTTCAAAGTAGCCCTGGAGACCTTCGTTGGCGACCTGGGGCGTTATGCCCTGGATGAGAAGCGAGCTGACTATTACCCCAACCTTTTCTCCTTGAACTTTAAGGTCTATGACGAGGGTCGCCCCCTGGTCAGGGATATTGATGCGGTCATGACGGTGGTCTCGCCCCCCGATGACCACGGCTTTTGTAGCTTCGGTCTGAGGGTGTGGAACAAGCGAGCCTACGCTTTGCGGGCCAAGAAGGTGTTGGTGGAAGTGGACGCCAACCAGGTGCGTACTTATGGCACCAACTTCATTCATGTCTCCCGGGTGGACTACTTTGTGGAGAATACCGTGCCTCCCCGTCCCCGCCGCGAGTATCCCATAGATCACCGCACTCGAGCTATCGCCGGATATGTCTCCTCATTGATACAGGATGGGGATACTATCCAGGTCGGCCATGGCAGCTTCACTCGGCCCTTGTCTCTCTTGGGCGTCTTCAATGACAAGAACGACCTGGGGTGGCACTCTGAGGTGACCCCCTACGGCATCGTTAAGCTGGTGCGGCGGGGAGTTATCAACGGCAGCCGGAAGACCTTGCATCAGGAAAAGGTGGTGGCTACCCAACTGGAGGGTGACGATGAGGATGTGGCCTTTATGGCCCACAACCCCATGTTCGAAGTCCATGACGTCAACTATGTCAACGATATACGCACTATCATGGCCCACGACAACATGGTGGCTATAAACCAGGCCATGGCCATTGACTTAACGGGCCAGATCGGGGCCGAGTCGGTGGGGCCTCGAACGTGGAACGGCTCGGGAGGGCAGCCGGAGTTCGCCATCGGGGCCGTGATGTCTAAGGGGGGGCGTTCCATAACCGTTCTGCCTTCCACTGCCCTGGGTGGTTACGTCTCCCGCATCGTAGCCAAGCTGGAGCCGGGCACTGTCATCACCATCCCCCGCTCCTACGCCGATATGGTGGTCACGGAGCACGGTATCGCCCGCCTAATGGGCAAGTCTCAGCGGCAGCGGGCCGAGGCCCTTATTGCCATCGCCCATCCCGACTTCAGAGTTCAGTTGGGGGAAGAGGCCCAGAAGCTGTTTTAGAGGCTGGAGAGAGCTATGGATTCTAAAGAGGAGTATCGCAGGAAGCTGGTGACCGCCGAGGAGGCGGTGAGGGTGGTCAAGCCCGGGGACCGGGTGGTTATGACGCTGGGTGATGAGCCTCGGGCGCTCCCCGCCGCTCTGGCGGCGCGCAAGGGTGAGTTGAGAAATGTAGAGATCCTGGTGGGGCTGCCGCGAACCGATTTCGGCTGGTTTCAGGAGGGGTGGCAGGACTCCTTTCAGGTGAACATTGAGAGCTTTTTCGCTGAGCTGGGGCGTACTGCTCTGGACTACAAGCGGGCCGACTATTCCCCCAATCTCTTTACCCTCATCCCCAAAACAGTGACGGAGCGGGGGGAGAGGCCGGTGGATGTGTTTATGGTGGTGGTCAGCCCTCCCGACGAGCATGGTTTTTGCAGCTTTGGTGCCAGCCTGTGGAACAAGCGAAGCTACTGTCGGGCAGCCCATTACGTTCTGGCAGAGGTAGATGCCCGCCAGGTGCGTACCTACGGTGATAATTACATTCACGTCTCCCAAATAGCCTACTTTGTGGAGCACACCCCAGAGCAGGCGTGGGAAGCCCATATTCGAGAGGCTGGCCCCCATGTTAAACCTATCATGGAGTTGGTCAACTCCCTGGTCAATGATGGAGATACCATACAGATCGGCACCGGGGGCACCACTCGGCCCATGGTGCCCATGGGCCTCTTTGCCGACAAGAACGACCTGGGGTGGCATTCCGAGGTGACGCCTTACGGCATCCACAAGCTGGTGAAGAAAGGGGTCATTACTGGTAAGCGAAAGACAATGAACCAGGGATTGTTCGTCGCTACCAACTTCGGGGGAGGGGACGAGGAGGATATGAAGTTTGTCCACCTCAATCCTATGTTTCAGCTCAAGGATGTGGAGTACACCAACAACATTCGGGTCATCTCTGCCCATGACAATATGGTGGCCATCAACAACGCCATGGCAGTGGATCTGACGGGGCAGATCGCCTCGGAGTCGGTGGGGTCTCGGATGTGGAGCGGAGCTGGGGGTCAGACGGAGTTCGCCATGGGGGCTTTGCTTTCTAAAGGAGGTCGCTCCATCACCGTAATTCCCGCTACCGCTTTAGATGGCTATGTTTCTCGCATCGTGGCTACGCTGGAGCCGGGCACCATCGTCACCGTCCCGCGCTCCTTTGCCGACTTAGTGGTCACAGAATATGGCGTCGCCCGTCTTCTGGGCAAGTCCCAGCGGCAGCGAGCCGAAGAATTGATAGCTATCGCCCATCCTGATTTCAGAGCTGAGCTGAGGAAGGAGGCCCAGAAACTGTTATGATGTTTGTATCGGTTCTTCTCCTCTTGGTGGCTATCTTTTTCAGTGTGACCGGAGAGCTTTTGCTCAAAATGGGCATGAACAAGGTGGGGCTACTGGCTTTCAATCTGGATACGTTTCTTCCTACCTTGGTGCGAACCTTCACCACCTCGTACATTATCCTCGGGCTGAGCAGCATTGTGGTCAGCCTTATCTTTTGGCTTTCCGTGCTCTCCCGGGTGCCTCTGAGTGTGGCCTATCCTATGGTCAGTCTCAGTTACTTGTTGGTGGTGGTCGGCTCGTGGATATTTTTGGGGGAGCACGTCAATCTGATGCGTATAGTGGGAGTGGGCGTCATCATGATGGGCGTCTTCGTGGTCTCCCGGAGCTATTGAGGCATCATGGAGAGCCAAAAAGCGGTTAAGGTGTGTTTGCCACCTCTCGGCTGGTGCCCTCTGGCAAAGAGCCCTATCTTATGGCCAACCCGCAGGCATTATCCCGGGCGGGGCTTGCCCCTAGAGGTTGATGGCCGCGGAAGCTAACTCCCCCTTCCTACCTTTTGAGAAAGGGAAGCGTTTTTTAAGTGAATCAAGATGTGGTATAATTTTGTGTCTCCTGGTGGTCAGCCTTGGGGTAGGAGGTTGGGGTGTTCAATCCTATTGACACTGTTTTAGGCTGGTTTTCTCATGATGTGGGCATTGACCTAGGCACGGCCAACACACTGGTTTTGGTGAAGGGGAAGGGCATCGTTATCAACGAGCCTTCGGTGGTGGCCATAGACCGTCCCAGCCACAAGATTATGGCCATCGGTATAGAAGCGAAGCGCATGGTGGGGCGGACGCCGGCCAACATTGTGGCTATTCGCCCTCTTAAAGACGGCGTCATCTCGGATTTTGACATAACAGAACAGATGCTTCGTTACTTCATCCATAAGGTGCATGAGCGCCACAGTTTTCCCATTCCCCGGCCCCGGGTGGTCGTCGGCATGCCCTGCGGGGTGACGGAGGTAGAGAAACGAGCTGTCCACGATGCCTGTCTCAGCGGCGGCGCGCGGGAAGCCTATTTGGTGGAAGAGCCGGTAGCTGCTGCTATTGGCGCCGGGCTACCCATCCATGAGGGCGTGGGGAATATGGTAGTGGACATTGGGGGCGGCACCACGGAGGTAGCCGTCATCTCTTTGGGAGGCATCGTCACCCGGACATCGATCCGGGTCGCTGGCGACGAGATGGATCAGGAGATAGCGGACTATGCCCGACAGCGGTACAACCTTCTTATTGGGGAAAGGACGGCGGAACAAGTCAAGATGGAGGCGGGATCTGCCTATCCCTTAGAGGAGGAGGTGGAGGTAGTATTACGGGGTCGGGATTTGGTTACCGGACTGCCCAAGGCGGTGGAGCTAAGCAGCGTCGAGTTGCGGGAAGCCCTTTCCGGCTCCGTGGGAGCTATCGTCGATGCAGTGAAAAGCACTGTGGAAGCCACTCCGCCGGAGCTGGTGTCCGATCTAATGGATCAGGGCATTGTTCTCACTGGGGGAGGCGCTCAACTGCGCGGTTTGGATCAACGTTTAGCTCAAGATACAAAGTTTCCTGTGTATGTGGCGGAAGACCCTCTCACCTGTGTTGTTCGGGGAACTGGCCTTGTTCTGGAAGAGCTAGACCGTCACCACAAGATTTTGATTCGTCTCAAGGAGCGAAAGCCACCCCGCTAGTATCTTGAATTGGGCCAGTCCGTTCTGGGTGAAGAAGTGAGTTCCCGGAGGGCTTGCTGTTGAGAGCCCGTGTCTGGTTCTGGTTGAGTCTGAGCCTGGGGGTGGTCGCCCTTCTACTGTGGGAGGAGGGATGGATAGCCTCGGGGGAGGACGCGGCCTTGCCCCTTCTGGCCCCTGTGCAACAAGGCTTGACCCAGGCCTTCGATTTTTTGTCCAACCTGCCCATGGGGGGGGAAGGGGCTGGGGGGCGGTCCGCCCCTGGCGGACTGGTCCAAGAAAACCAGCGTCTCCGGGCTGAGGTGGCTCGCCTATGGGAGTTGGAACAAGAGAACCAGAGGTTACGCCAGCTTTTGAACTTTCAACGAGATCAGCCGGGGCAAAAATTTGTTGTTGCTTCCGTAGTGGGAAGGGACACCAATAATCTGAGACGCTCCATCATGGTGAATCGAGGCCGCCAGGACGGTTTGGAGGTGGGGATGGTGGTAGTGGCTCAGGGGGGGTTGGTGGGCAAGGTAAGCCAGGTTCTGGACTCCTATGCCCGGGTCCTTCTCATTGCCGATCCGGCCTCCTCCGTCAATGCCCTGGTGCAGCCCTCTCGGGTGCCGGGGGTGGTGGTGGGTCAGTGGAGCGAAGACCTGGAAATGAAGTATGTTTCTCAGCAGGACGAGGTAAAGGTAGGCGACTTGGTGGTTACCTCCGGTCTAGGGGGTGGCTTCCCTAAAGGGCTTCTCATCGGACAGGTAGTATGGCTCCGCGGTGACAAGCGCGATATGTTCCGAGAGGTGAGGGTGAGAGCAGCGGTGTCCTTGGACCATCTGGAAGAGGTTATGATTACCACCGATTTTCGCCCCGCCGCCGTTGAATAGGTATGACGTATTATCTGGTCGTCCTTGCCTTCGTTGTTTTGGCAGTGATACAGGGGGGGGTGGGCCCAGTGGTCATGAACGTAAAGCCCGATGGGGTTTTTTGGGGGGTTTTTTAAGGGGGGTTGGTGCGGGGTGTTAAGGAGGGCCTGGTGATAGCCTTCCTGGGGGCTCTAGCAGTAGGCATCTTCTCTAACGGGCCTTTGGGGGGTGGGGTGCTGGCCATGGTGGTGGCTGCTCTTTTGCCCTGGCTGCGGGAAACCAGACTGGGTGAGAATCGGCTGACCCTCGGCCTGGGTATTGCCTTTGGGGGCACTCTGGTCTTTTATTCCCTTTACTGGTTCGCCTCGCAGCTTGTGGGTCGGGGAGGGGGGGATTGGTATTCTAGCCTCACCGTTATCGCGCTGCCCGCCGCTTTCCTTAACGTCATCGTTATGCCCGTTTTATATGGACCTCTTCAGTGGGTCGGTCAACGCGTGTGAGAACTGTCTTGAGGTTGCGGAGTTAGTGAGACGCTGGCGGAGCAGTAAACGACACCACAAAAAGGATGAAGCTGCTGAGCTGAGGCATCGTTTCTTATTCTTTCACCTTGTCTTGGCTCTCATGTTCCTGGGCCTTCTGGGTCGCCTTTGGCAGATGCAGGTAGTGCAGGGGGAAGAATACCGTCAGCGGGCAGAGCGGAACGCCCTGCGCTTGGTAATGCGACTTCCCCAGCGGGGGCTCATCTACGACAGGAATGGCGTCTCTCTGGTCCAGAACGTGCCCAGTTTTACCGCCGCTCTGGTGCTGGCCGACCTGCCACTGGCGAGGCAAGAGGTGATCCTCTCTCAGTTGGGACAGATACTAGGGGTGTCCCAGGACCAATTGCGACAACTGGTGGACAAAGAGCGGACGCAACGGCGCTTTTTTACTCCCATTCCGGTGGCGGAGGGAATTTCCCAGGATAAGGCCTTCTTTATCGAGGAGCACTCTGCCCAACTGCCTGGGGTAGTGATCCTCACGGAACCGGTGCGGTACTATCCCGAAGGTGCCCTTATCTCTCATTCCCTGGGCTATGTAGGGCGGATTTCTCCTGAGGAATACAACGCTCTCAAAGGTTCGGGCTACGATCGTAACGATCGCCTGGGGAAAACAGGCGTTGAAAAGGTGTATCAGGTTCAATTGCGGGGGCAGCCCGGGTGGGATCAGATAGAGGTGGATGCCGACGGTAGAGAGCTGCGCACTCTGGCGACCCAGGCTCCGGTACCGGGGAACAACCTTGTTCTGACCATCGATATCGAGCTTCAGCGGAAGATGGCGGAGTACTTAGCCCAGGGAAAGGGGGCCTCTGGCTACGCGGTGGCTATCGCCATGAATCCCCAGACGGGAGAGATTCTTGGCCTGGTTTCCCTGCCTAGCTATGACAACAACCTCTTTTCCTATTCCATAGCCCCGAACGAGTTGTCGATCTTGCTGGAGGACCCCGGGCGTCCCTTGATGGATCACGCCATAGGAGGCATGTACCCGCCGGGGAGTGTGTTCAAGCTGGTTGCCGGGTTGGGTGCTCTTCAGGAAGGCGTGGCCGGACCCAACACCCAAATTTTGAGCACGGGGCAGATTAGCCTCCTCAGCCAGTACGACCCCAGCGTGGTGTATACCTTTAAGGACTGGGCAGCCCTGGGCCTTTTAAACTTTTACGAGGCAGTAGCCCGTTCCTCAGACGTCTATTTCTATTATCTGGCGGGGGGCTATCAGGGTTTTCGAGGTCTGGGGGCAGAGCGGTTGGCCCGCTATGCCCGGGAGCTGGGATTTGGCCAGCCCACCGGTGTCGACCTTATCGGGGAGACGCCGGGTATCGTTCCCGATCCGGAATGGAAGCAGAAGGTTATTGGTGACCCTTGGTTCATAGGCGATACCTATCATTTCGGAATTGGCCAAGGCTTTGTGGCGGTGACCCCCCTTCAGCTTCTCAACGCTTTCGGCGTGGTGGCCAATGGTGGCAATCTTATGCAGCCCCAAATAGTCCGCGAGGTGGTGGATGGTCTGGGGAAGGTGGTGACTCCCTTTACTCCCAAGATAAGAAGGAAAGTGGCCATTTCTTCGGACAACCTAGCCATTTTTGGGGAAGGGATGCGCCAAGCGGTGGCCTGGGGTACCGCAACTCTGGCTCAAGTACCGGGAGTGGTAGTGGCGGGCAAGACGGGCACATCGGAGTACGGGGCCATTGACCCGGCCACGGGCGAGTATCCCACCCACGGCTGGTTCGTGGGTATGGCCCCTTATCCCAAGCCGGAGATAGCAGTGGTGGTCTTTGTGGAGCAGGGTCGGGGCGCGCAGACTGCCGCCCCCATCGGCGGTCAGATCATCCGCTATTACTTTGAGCGTGGGAAGGAAGGGCGCTAGACCATGGAAGCCCGCTGGTGGCGCCATTTTGATTATCTCCTTTTGGTGGCCTGTCTTCTTTTGGTGGGCTTTGGTTTGGCTATGATATACAGCGCTTCCATGGCTACCCTTTCCTCGGAGGCGAAAATATGGGATACGCCAGTGGCTCGCCAAGCCATTTATGCCCTGGTGGGACTGATGGGCATGTTTTTTATGGTGCTGGTAGATTATCGGGTACTGGCCAGCCTGGCTCCAGCCCTCTATGTGATAATGGTCGGCCTTTTGTCGGTTATCCTTGTTTTAGGCCAGACCACCTATGGTGCCCGGCGTTGGTTGGAGATCTCTGTCCTGCCTTTGCAGCCCTCGGAAGCGGCCAAGCTGGTACTGATCTTGGTTTTGGCCAAGTTCCTGGCGGGCAATTACACCCAAGGAAAGAGTTTATCGGGGTTGGCTTTCTCGGGGCTGATGGCTTTGGTGCCCGCAGCTCTGATTTACTTTCAGCCCCATCTAAGTGCCGTCTTGGTTATCCTCAGCCTCTGGTTGGGAATGGTTTTGGTGGCGGGAGTAAGATGGCGCTATCTGGGTGTGGGGGCGGCAATCGCCTTGGTGGTGGGTCCTTTTGCTTATTTCCAACTCCTCCATGAGTATATGAAGGAGCGGATAGGCGCTTTTCTCAACCCGGTGGCGGATCCGATGGGAGTCGGCTATAACATGCTTCAGGCGCAGATAAGCGTTGGTTCTGGCGGGCTATTGGGTAAGGGATATCTACAGGGAACCCAAAGCCAATTATATTTTTTGAGAGTGCAAACCACAGACTTTGTTTTCAGTGTTTTGGGGGAGGAGTTGGGGTTTGTGGGGGTGGTGGTTCTTTTCGCCCTCTTTGCCTTACTCCTTTTCCGCAGCTTAAGGGTAGCGGCATTGGCTGCCGACCCCTTGGGTAGGTTAGTAGCTGTGGGCGTGGTAGTAACGGTAGCGGTGCAGATTTTCATTCACGTAGGCTCCAACGTGGGCCTAATTCCCGTGGCCGGCGTGCCCTTGCCCTTTATTAGCTATGGTGGCAGCTCCCTTATCTCTCTCCTCACCGGCATGGGCATTCTACAGAGTATCGTGCTGCACCATCGCAAAATCGAATTTGCTTGACGAGGCACTGCCTCAGCTTCGGGGCAGTGCCTGTTTTATGGCGGTCGCCACCGAGTCGGCGGTTATTATCTTCAGCGGGGGTGGCGAGGGCACTTGATCCCGAAGGTGGGAGGGGATAAGGCAGGTCTGGAAGCCCAGCTTGGCCGCCTCGGTAAGACGCCGTGCCGTTTGACTTACGCCTCTCAGCTCTCCCCCCAGCCCCACCTCTCCCATAACCACTAGGTGGGGGTTCAGGGGGACGTCTCGAAGGCTGGAGGCGATAGCCAGGGCCAGGCCCAGGTCCGCGGCCGGCTCGCCTATCTTAAGTCCCCCTACTACGCTAGCGATAATATCTTGATTGGAAAGGGGCAACCCCACCCGCTTGGTAAGGACGGCGATCATCAGGAGGAGACGACTCAGGTCAAGACCGTTCACGGTGCGCCGTGGCAGACCGAAGGGGGTGGGGGTGGCCAGAGCCTGAAGCTCCACCAAAAGAGGTCGCGTGCCCTCCAGAGTGGGCACTACTGCCGAGCCTGTTGTCTTCTCTCCCCGGTGGGCCAAGAGTACTTGGGACGGGTTTTCCACCTCTACCAGCCCACCGTCTCCTATCTCGAAGATGCCCACCTCGTTGGTGGACCCGTAGCGATTTTTTACCCCTCGCAGCAGACGATAGCTGCTGAAGTTCTCTCCCTCTAGGTAGAGAACTACGTCTACTATGTGTTCAACCATCTTGGGGCCGGCGATAATGCCCTCTTTGGTCACGTGGCCTACCAGGAAGATGGGTAGGTGGCGAGACTTGGCCCATTGCATGAGGCGTAAGGTACATTCCCTCAGTTGACCGGGACTGCCGGGAGGGCCGCCTCCTTGTTCCAGGTAGACGGTCTGAATGGAGTCTACTATCACCACTGCCGGTACTAGAGCATCTATGTGCCCTTGTATGGCCTCCAGCCGTGTCTCCGTTAGGAGGTAAAGCCCCGCTCCCGGTAATCCCAGCCGTTCTGCCCTCAGCTTAATCTGGTGGCCGGATTCCTCCCCGGAGACGTAGAGCACCTTTCCTTGCCCGTCGGCCAGGGCTGCTGCCACTTGTAAGAGAAGGGTAGACTTGCCCACCCCAGGGTCGCCTCCCACTAATATCAGGGAGCCGGGGACGATGCCGCCCCCCAACACCCGGTTGAACTCGGCGAAGGGTGTGATGAGGCGGGGCATGGCCTCCGAGGTGATGTCCTTCATCTCTTGGGGGTGGCTCTCCATTACCCAGGCCGGGGTGCTTTTGGAAGTGTCTTTCTCCACCAGGCTGTTCCAGCTTTGGCAACCAGGACAGCGGCCCAGCCACTTGGGGCTTTCCCATCCACACTCCCGACAGAAAAACGTCCTTTCTGACATGATGACCTTCCCTCTACCCGGGTCTCCCGATAGCTAAGGTGGCGGTGGGGCGAGGCGGTTGGCCAGGAAGAATTAGGAGGCCCGATGCCACCAGGCCCACTGCGAAGAGGAGGAAGGCCAGGTGATAGCTCTGGGTTTGCTCGTATACGTAGGCGGCGAAGAGGGGCCCTGCCGCCTGGAACAGAACCTGGACGGGCAGGGTGGTGCTTCGTACTGTACCCAAGGACAGCCGGCCAAAGTAGTTGGCCAACATCACTTCCCAGAAGATGGGGCTGCCTCCCTGGCCCAAGCCATAGATGATTAGTCCCAGGATTATCAGTTCCACTCTAGTGGTGGCGATCATAAGCCCGATGCCTAGGGCTTTGGCAAAAACCTGGGCCATGACGCAATACTTAGGCTGGTATCGCTCGGCCGCGAATCCGGCGACGAACCTCCCTCCTGTGGTGAGAAAGGCTCTCATGCTGATGAGCCCTGCCGCTAGCGTGGCAGATAGGCCCGTGTCTGTCAAGTAGGGAACCAGGTGGAGGTGAAGTCCTTGAAGCTCGAAAATCTCTAGACTGGTTGCCAGGGTGATAATCCACAGGAAGGGAGTCGCCAGAGCCTGCTTTCGGCTCCAAATCACCCGTTGCGTATCCGCAAAGAGGTGTGGGGCGGGATCGTCTTCTCTGTTTTGTTCCAGCGGGCCAGCGCCATCGGGGTGTAGGCCCATATCCTCAGGGCGGCGCCGCACAAATATAGCTGCAGGCACCACGACCAAAACCCAGACGAGGGCGCCCATTATCAGCACGGAGGCACGCCAACCGATGAACGGGATGATTAGGGTCAGGAAGAGGGGCAAGATAGTGTTGCCCGCGGAGAGGCCCATGACGCTGAGACCGATGGCCCGGCCCCGCAGTCTGACGAACCAGTTGGAGATGATTACCCGAACCGACCAGCCGCTTATGCCCACGCGTCCAGTAGGCAGCAAAAAGCCCCTGACTAGAAAAAAGTGCCATGGGCTTTGAACCAGGCTGAGGGCGATGAACCCCACCCCCGCCAGCAGGCCTCCGGTTGCCATAACGCTGCGTCCCCCCCGCCGGTCGATGAGGGAGCCGATAAGGGGCCCTGATATGGCCTCAAACAGCAGGCCCAAGGAGTTGGCTGTGGAGAAGACAGAGCGGCTCCATCCTAGGCCTTCCGTTATCGGCTTGAAGAAAATGCTGAAGGTGGAAGGGCTGATGCTAGAGCCAGCAAACTCCCCCAAAAAGCCTACGGCTACGATGTACCAACCAGGGAAAAGTTTCCCAGGCTGGGTAGGGCCGGGGGCATGTTTCAGGGCTGGGAAAATAAAAACCTCCCCACTGCTATCTGCCTCCGGCCGGCCACGGCGGGGTTACCGGGAAGGAACTAAAGAACCATCTCTGAGGCGATGGCGCATATCTCGCTCATGACTGGGAGGTAGTGGCCAACTCCAGGGCGCGAATACGGATCTGATCCTCCTCGCAATCGATGAGCACCGTTTCGCCCGGCTGGAAGCGTCCCTCCAGGATAAGCTCTGACAGCGGGTCCTCCACCAGGTTCTGAATCACCCGACGCAGAGGACGAGCCCCAAACTGGGGGTCATACCCCTTCTCGCCCAGCAAGGCTTTGGCCTGGTCGGTGACCTCCATCTTGATGTTCTTCTCTTTCAATTGCTGGCCTACCTGTTGCAGCATCAGATCTACTATCTGATGGATGTGGTCCCGACTCAGAGCATGGAAGACGACCACGTTGTCGATGCGGTTGAGAAACTCGGGGCGGAAGGCCCTCTTCAGTTCCCCCAGTACCTTCTCCTTCATCTTCTCGTAGGCCTTTTGAGCGTCTTTGACCTCATCGGTGTGGATGGCGAAGCCTAAAGTAGTATCCCTCTTTATGAGTTCCGCCCCCAGGTTGCTGGTCATGATAACAACGGTGTTCCGGAAGTCCACCTTGCGTCCCTTAGCGTCGCTTAGATGGCCGTCGTCGAAGATTTGCAGGAGGATGTTGAACACCTCAGGGTGGGCCTTTTCGATCTCATCCAGGAGTATGGCACAATAGGACTTGCGGCGGACCGATTCAGTTAGCTGGCCCCCCTCGTCATAGCCTACGTATCCTGGTGGGGCGCCTACCAGGCGGGCCACGTTGTGGCGCTCCATGAATTCCGACATATCCAACCTAACCAGGGCGTCGTCGCTGCCGAACATGAATTCCGATAGCGCCCGTGCCAACTCTGTCTTCCCCACTCCGGTGGGGCCGAGGAAGATGAAGACGCCGATGGGGCGGCGGGGGTCTTTTAGACCGGCCCGGGCACGACGTACCGCCTTGGCGACGTTGGTGATGGCCTCGTCCTGGCCTATCACCCGTTTGTGGAGGGCCTCCTCCATGTGGAGAAGGCGGGCGGTCTCTTCGCTGGCGATACGGGATACCGGGATGCCGGTCCACATGCTCACTACCTCAGCGATGTGATCCGGGGTCAGGATTGGTCTCTCGGTCTCCTGCTCCGACTGCCAGCCCGTCTCCAGGCTGTCTATCTTTTCTAAGAGCTTGACCTCCCGATCCCTGAGATCGGCGGCGTACTCGTACTGCTGAGCGGCGATAGCGGCCTCTTTTTCGCGGCGAATGCTCTCCAGGCCTTTGATGGCTTCCTTGAGAGTAGGTGGGGTGGAGGCCCGTTTGATACGCAATCGAGAGGAAGCTTCGTCTACCAAGTCGATGGCTTTGTCGGGCAGGAAGCGGTCGGGAATGTACCGAGCTGCGGTTTGGGCGGCAGCCACTACTGCCTCATCGCTAATTTCTACGTGATGATGATCCTCATAGCGAGATTTAATGCCTCTTAAGATCTCTACGGTTTCCGCGACGCTGGGTTCTTCCACCAGCACCGGCTGGAAGCGTCTCTCCAGGGCAGCGTCTCTTTCGATGTGTTTGCGGTATTCGTCCAGGGTGGTGGCTCCAATGCATTGTAGCTCACCTCTAGCCAGATAGGGCTTCAAGATGTTGGCGGCGTCCACGGCTCCTTCCGCCGCGCCGGCACCCACCAACATGTGCAACTCGTCGATGAAGAGCATACAGTTGCCCGCTCCCCTTATCTCTTCGATGACTTTCTTTAAGCGCTCCTCAAACTCCCCCCGGTATTTCGTTCCCGCTACCAGGGCGCCGATGTCCAGGGTGAGGAGCCGTTTGCCCCGCAGGGTTTCGGGCACGTCCCCGGCCACAATACGGTGGGCCAGGGCTTCAGCGATGGCTGTCTTGCCCACGCCTGGCTCGCCAATGAGGACAGGGTTGTTTTTAGTGCGACGGCTCAGGATCTGGATTACGCGCTCGATCTCCCGGTGGCGCCCGATGACAGGGTCGAGCTTGTTGTTCCGGGCGGCGGTGGTAAGGTCCATACCCAATTGGTCGATAGTAGGGGTGCGACTAGCGGTCCGGGTGCCCAGATGGCTGTGGGGGGCACTATCATTGACGATGCGGCTGACCTCGGCGCGCACCCGCTCCAGGTTCACTCCCAGGCTCTCCAGCACGCCGGCGGCAATGCCCTCGCCTTCGCGAACCAGTCCTAACAGCAGGTGCTCAGTGCCGATGTAATGGTGGCTCTGGCGCCGTGCCTCATCCACTGCCAGTTCGATAACCTTCTTGGCTCGAGGGGTGAGGCCGATCTCTCCGGAAGAGGTTCGTTCACCGCGACCTATGATGAACTCTACGGCGGAACGTACCTTGTTCAACTCCACGCCCAAGTTGGCCAGCACTTTGGCAGCTACGCCATCCCCTTCCCGAACCAGACCCAAGAGGATGTGCTCCGTACCGATGTAGTTGTGGTTGAAACGCTGCGCTTCTTCTTGCGCCAAGGTTAGGACTCTACGAGCCCGTTCCGAAAATTTGTCAAACCTATCTGCCATTTTTCCCCTCCTGGTTAGGTTTTAGGCCTTAGCCAGGGGCCCCGCGAAAAGAGCGACCAGATTCTCTGGGGGGGAACTACTACTCCCGACCGACCTCCTCCTGGGCTTGTTTCAAGCTGAGGCCCAGGCGGTGTCGTTCCTTTTCAATACGCACAATCTTTAGAGTCAGGCTATCGCCCTCCTTTACCACCTCCTTGGGGTGAACGATGTGATGGTCGCTGAGCTCTGATATATGGATGAGCCCTTCCACGGGCCCCTCGATGCGGGCGAAGGCGCCGAAGCTAGCCAATTTGGTTATGGTGCCATTGATCAGTTGCCCCACGTCATATTTATCAATGATACCTTCCCAGGACTCTGGAGATGCCCGGCGCAGGCTGAGGGCGATCTTCTTGGTCTCTGGGTCCACCCGCATCACGTAAACATCTACCTCTTCACCTACCTTTAGCACCGACTCTGGGTTGTCCACATGCTCCCAGGACAGCTCAGAAACTGGAGCTAGCCCATCGGCTCCCCCCAGATCAATAAAGGCACCGAAGTTTCGGATACTGGTGACCCGTCCCCGTCTTATCTCTCCCTCATGAATCTCTTCCAGAAGGCGCTCTCGTTGCTGCATTCTCCATTCTTGAAGAGCCGCTCGTTCTGAGAGAATGAGACGATTGCGACGCCGATTCATCTCGATGATCTTGAGACGGAGGTGTTTACCGACCATGAGGCCCAGGCGGTCCCGGCCGTCGCCATCCTTTTCCACCGGCAGCTCTACCAGGTGGGAGATGGGTACGAAGCCATGCACCCCTTCTACGTTGACCAGAAGGCCGCCTTTGTTGTATCCGATAACATCCGCTTCGATGATTTCGTTGTTTTCAAAGCGTTGCTGGAGGGTGCGCCATCCCTTCTCTCCTAGCGCTCGATCCAGGGAAAGGATGATGCGCCCCTCGTCGTTGTCCACTTGCAAGACGTAGATGGTCACCTCTTGGCCCACATCGATCTTATCCGTGGCATGGGGCCCCATGGAGCGCATCTCATGGAGGGGAATGAGACCCTCTGATTTGTAGCCAATATCTACCCATACTCCTTCCCGATCCACGCGGACAACGGCGCCATCCTCGATACTGCCCCGATGAGGGGTACGCAGTTCGTAGGCTTCCTTCTCCAGCAACTCCTTCATCCCCGATTCCAGGGCGTCAGTATGGGTCTTCGTTTCCCCCACTGTGTTTTTGGCCACGTTCTTAAGTCTCTCCCCTTTTTTGTTTTTTAGTTATAAAACCGGTCTTCAGAAAGGTCAAAAGCCTCGGCGCTATATGGGAAATACAATGCTCTCAAGGCTATTCTATCATAGCTAGGATGAAAAGAAAAGGGCTCAGGTTTCCCTGAGCCCTTTTCTCC
The DNA here is from genome assembly GCA_016183425.1 of Chloroflexota bacterium. GTDB lineage: Bacteria > Chloroflexota > Dehalococcoidia > JACPEP01 > JACPEP01 > JACPEP01. Next base: position 39,930 of record JACPEP010000051.1, on the reverse strand, counting down.
CTGGCAATGGCCTATTTTCCCACCCCGTTGCCAGGGCAGTATCGTCGGCGCTGGAGCGTTTCACTTCCGTGTTCGGGATGGGAACGGGTGGTTCCACTCCGCTCTGACCACCAGGAAGAATACTCGCTTTTTAAGAATCCTTCTGTTACTTAGTCGCCCGCCGTGGAGCTGAGGGGATTTGAACCCCTGACCCCCTCCGTGCAAAGGAGGTGCTCTCCCGCTGAGCTACAGCCCCCTCTCACCAGGCAGTTTGCGCTGTGAGACTACCTTATAGTAATAGTACCCCTCCCAAGCTTTGATGTCCAGTGCAACAACCCACCTCCAGGGTACGCTGTTATTTTACCCTCCTTTGCGGCCATCGTCAACCAGAAGCCGGCCCCATTTTGGTGAAGACTGCACAACTCCTCGTCCTTAATGGGGAAAGGGGGGTTCGCGCGCTCCCATAAGTTGCTAGAGACAGGGTGGCTAGGTTGGTTGGCTCAGGTGGCAGGTGTCATTGAGAAGACTTAGGTAGGGACCGCCAGAGTCGAAGTTCAAAACACTAATGGCGGCTACGCCTTGTCGGAGCCCGCGAAAGTCGGACAGGGGTAGCTGGATTGCCTTGCAAATTACGCTCAGTATCGTCAGGTTGTGGCTGACTACGACCACTGCTCCCTGAGGATGGCGTGAGGCGATCTTTTCGATGGTGGCCCAGGCCCGCTCCTGGAGCTGGGCCATGGATTCGCCGCCGGGGAGCTGCACCGAGCCGGCATCTCGACGCCACTCACGGAGGACGTGGCCCCACTGGCCTTTTATGTCATCGTTGGTCAGGCCGTCCAGCTCCCCCAGGTCGAGCTCCATTAACCCATCCTCTTTTTCCACGGAGAGATGATGGGGGAGGGCTATGATGCTGGCCGTTTCGTGGGCGCGGGCCAGGGGACTGGAGTACACGGCGTCCAGGTTTTCTTTCTCCAGGGCTCGGGCGACGGCTCTTGCCTGGCGCCGCCCGGTATCGTTGAGGGGGGTATCGCTATGGCCCTGGGTGCGACTATCGTGGTTTCGGTCCGTTTCTCCGTGGCGAACCAGGATCAGACGTAGCATGGCTCTCTTTTCCCCCCTAGAACGGCCTTGTAGTCGTCCTTTTGGTGAGGGAGACGCTGGTGTGGAGTCAATCTATCCAGGTGACGATTTCCTCTACGGGCTTCCGGGGTCTGGGGTTGGGGGTCTCCGCTGGTACGCCCAGGGGAACCAGGGCCACCAGTCGCCACGGCTCCGTCACATCCAGAATCCGCTCCAGCCCGGGCCGTGCAATCAAAGGGCCACACATCCAGCACGTCCCGTAGCCCATGGCGTGGGCGGCGAGGAGCATGTTCTGGATGGCCGCTCCTACGCTTTGCCGCCCCGGGTCGCCCCGCAGGTCGTAGATATCCTGAAAGGTAAGGCCGTGGGCCGGCAGCACCTGGCTGTCCAGGACGGTATCGTAGGGTTTGCTAAGTACGGCGATGACTACCGGTGCCTCGGTAAAGAAGCTAGAGCCGCGAACCCGGGACTTCAGGTGGGTCTCCCAGGGACGACTGGATTCCCAGGCCATCGCTTCCTGCAGGGCTGTTATTACCTCTTGCTGCATCCGCTGCGTTACTTCTTTGTTCCGGATAATGAGGAAGTGCCACATCTGTTGATTGCCCGCGTTAGCGGCGCGGCTGGCGGCCTGGATGATACGTCGAATATCCTCTTCTGGAACCGGAGCATCAGTGTATTTGCGAACGCTGCGTCGCCCGTAGATGGCCTCCTCCACGTCTACTCCTGTCCTTAGAATGGCGATCCTCTCCGGGGACATAGTCATCGTTTGCCTCCTCTCCATTGCAGTTGATTTCCGATGGGGGCATTGTAGCAGCCAACCGAGGGCCTGTCAACCAGGTTCGTTATCCTTCGTTTCGGCTATATGGTATACTCGGTCCATCATGGTTGGCAAGGGTGAGTCGAGCTTCCGACGCACTTGGCTGATACTGTTCCTTCTCATCGCCGCCTACATCGGGTACCTAAGCTTCTTATCCATTCTCCGCTACGAGACCTTCTTCGCCGCCTCCGGCGATTTTGCCCGGCGTGGTCAGATCATGTGGAATACCCTCCAAGGCAAACCCTTTGTTTTTACTACCTGGGGATCTGAGATGTCCCTTTTGGGCTATCATACCGAGTTCATCACCTTCCTTTGGGTTCCTCTCTATCTCATCTATGCTGACCCGAAAGTCCTTTTGATCGTACAGGCGGTGGTGGTGGCCTTGGGGGCCCTGCCCGCCTTCTGGCTGGCCAGGGACACTTTGAGAAGCGATTTGGCCGGTCTGGCCTTCGCCGCCGCGTACTTGTTACACCCAGGCCTTCAGGGAGCAGTTCTGTTCGAGTATCACGGCGTCACTCTAGCGGCGCCGTTTCTTCTTTTTGCCCTCTACTACCTGAGACAGCGACGGCACGTTCTTTTCCTCGTCTTCGCCGTGCTTGCCATGAGCACCAAAGAGAACATCCCTCTGGTGGTGATAGCCATGGGCTTTTATCAGATGGCGATCCAGCGTGAGCTTCGCTGGGGCCTGGCCGCCACCATTCTGGGTGGGCTCTGGTTCGCAGCGGTGTTGGGGGTGGTCATGCCGGCATTCAATATTCAAGGCAGGTCTCCCCATTGGTATCTCTACCAGGATTTGGGGGGCGGAGTCCGCCCCATGTTGGTAACCATGGTCACCAATCCGGGCCACGTTCTGCAAGTCCTCCTTCTCCCTGAGCGTCTGAGCTACGTTCGGGACATGTTGGCGCCCCTGGGGTTTCTATCGCCGTTGGGATTGTTCACCTTCCTCATCAGCGCCCCCTCTTGGGGGGTCAACCTTTTGAGTGCGGCCAGTGATATGCACACCATGGGTTTGCGGCAGTATCACGCCGAGTTGGTGCCGGTGCTCGTGGCCTCGGCCATCGCTGGGGCTGGGCTGCTGGTGGCCGGAGGAGAGAGGCTGAGGTCAGGGTGGGGTCGTCCGGTTCTCTGGCTGGTGCTCCTGTGGATGGGGGGCTCCATGGCTATCGGGCAGTACCAGCATGGCTTCACGCCGCTGAGGCCGGGCTTTCATTGGCTAGAATTGACGGATCACCACCGGGCGGCCCAGGATGTAATGGCCCTTATTCCACCCGATGCCGTGGTGGCGGCCTCCCACGAGCTTCTTCCCCAACTCACCAAGAGAAAAGAGCTCTATGAATTCCGGTCGCCCTCCCAGGGCGACTTTGAGCAGTTCAATGCGAAGGCGGCTACCGCTGACTACATCATAGTTGATGTACTCCGCCATGGATGGGGGGATGATGCCCTGAAGCTCCACCAGGAGGTGACCCGATTCATCGCCGAGGAGAACTTTGGGGTTATCGCTGGCAAGGATGGCGTTCTTCTGCTTCGTCGCGGCGACCGGGGTATTTCTCTCCCCAAGGAGTTTTTCTCTTTCGCCAAAGCGAACTCATCGCCTACCTTCCCCCTCTCGATTCGCTTTGGCAACGAGTTCGAGCTTCTGGGCTTCGACATCCGCCCCGGAACCGTTCTCAACGACACTTCGGATACGGTGCTGGTTGCGGGGTATTGGCGTTTGTTGAAGCCCACCTCCGATATGTATCTTCCTTCGCTGTACTTTGACACCGCCGGCTCCATGGTCGGGGCTCGGGGTCATCCTCCGGGGCTGGTGTGGTATCCGACCTCTGAATGGGTGCCGGGCGAAACGGTCAAGGTTGACTACTGGCCTCCCATCTACTTGGGGAACCTGAGCCAGGAGATTGAGCTTGCCCTTGGTGTCGCTCGAGGTGAGAACGAATGGGCGCCTTCGGCGCGCCTGACGCCTCAGCTCAGACTTCCTGAAGAAGCCTACCTGGTGGTACCCGGTCAGAACCAGGTCCGAGTGGCGTCCATCCCCCAAAAAGACTTGCTCCCGGGTACACCTCGACTGTTGGCGCGTCCCCGCCTTTCTTCACCGCCTGCAACGGCGAACCCCATCTCGGTGGACTTCCAGGGAGAGCTGTCACTGGTGGGCTATGAAATTGACCCTGCCGGGGTAGGCCCTGACGGGGGGCTGGATTTCACCCTCTACTGGCAAGCTCAAAGGGAGATGAAGGAGGCTTATACTGTTTTTACTCATCTCTACGATGGCGAGGGCAGGATTAGGGCTCAGCTAGATGGGGAGCCGGTACGAGGGGGCTACCCCACTACCTTCTGGCGACCCGGTGAGGTGGTGGCCGATAGGCGACGTATTTCCGGGAAGGCCCTGTCACCAGGAGAGTATACCCTGGAAGTGGGAGTGTATCTTCCCGCCTCGGGGCGTCGCCTCCAAGCTGCTTCAGGAGGAAAGCAACTGCCTGAGGGACGGGCTATCATCCAGAAAATCGTTGTGCCATAACTTTAGCTTGGGTACGCCTTTGGCGTAGGTGTTCTCTAAACATCCTGCGGTTGGTTGTGGGCGGCGGCGTGGCCCCTGGCCATGGCTATGCGCCTGTAGAATGGGGGATGGCTGTAGAAGAAAAACTCTACCCATGGTGCGGGGCGTTCCTCGGCCAGGTTCTGGTTCGCCAGTTTGGTCATCATGGTTATGAAGGCGGCCGGGTTGTTGGTCAGCTTTAGGGCGTAGGCATCGGCTCTGGCCTCTGTATGCCGAGAAAGGGCGTTCACCGGCGTTTTCATGACTACGGCCATGATCCCCATAACCAGGCCAAAGAGAGGCAACGTGGCAGGCTGGGATAACTCCCGGTAGTCAAAGAAGGAAGCACCCCAGCCCAACACCAGGTGGGCGATGTAAAGGCCCGCCAGCACCGTCACGGCTTGCGTTAGTAACGCCTTGGCCACATCGCCGTGAACGTGGTGGGCCAGCTCGTGGGCCAGGATGACCTCTATCTCTTCCGGGGTGTAGGCATCCAGCAGGGTATCGGTGAGGACAATGCGCCGTGTGTTGCCCAGACCCATGAGGGCGGCGTTGGCCGCCGTCCCCTTGTGGCTCAGATTCATGGTGAACACTCCCTTCACCCGTTTCCCGGTCCTCTCCGCCAGGCGGGTGAGCCGCTCCACTAGCTCCGGCCGGTCCAAAGGCTCTACCTTGAAAAAGAGGGGTAGTAGAAGGATGGGCGTCAAGTTCGTCATGGCTACGCCTAGAAGGATGACGAAGCCGGCGGATAGGAGCCACCAGACTGAGGGGAAGCGTTGCAGCATCCAGTACACTATCCCCACCACAATCCCGCCCATGAGGAGAGTGATGACCATACCCTTGATGGCGTCTCTTAGCCACGACCCCAGCCCCTGGGTCAGAAGCCCGTAACGGCGGGGGAGGGTAAAGCCGCTGTATAGGCTCAGCGGGGCGCTGAGCAGGGTGTAACCCAACAGAATGAGGACGAAGAGGGCTACCGTGGCCCCTGGGGGTGGGAGGGGGATGACGATGTGCAGCAATCCGTACCTGCTGGCGGCCAAAAGAGCGGCCAGATAGAGGCCACCCAGGGCCATCTCTGCAAAAAAGAGCTGTCTTTGGGTACGGGCATAGCGTCGGGCCTTTGCCTGACGTTCCGGATCGGGCTGGTCAGCTGGAGGAATATATCTTTTAAACATATCTTTTATGGTCATCAACAAGATAAATTGACATTATCTTGAGTGATGCTAATAAAGCTTGTTAATTGGTTTATCTCATCAAAGATATTCTACAGGTTATGGAGAAAGGTGGAAAGGTTTTCCTTCAAAGAGGGTTCTTCTTCCCCGTGGCGCAGCCAGGAGGGGTAGGCGTGCAGGCGGGGTTTGCGGCCGTAGATGAGGTCGTCGGCCCCAATAAGAAGGGTGCGGGCCAGGGAGAAACGGGCGGCAGCCTGGGCGTTCAGGCGATGGAGCCAGTTTCGAGGCTTAGTCCAGGGGCAGACGCTCATACACATATAGCAACTGATGCCGCCCCGCACGTGCCAGTAGCGGTAGCACCGGTAGGGGTCTATCTGCCACTTTCGCACCCCTCGCACTACCACCTTGTCATCATGGGGCACGGCTCCGGTGGGGCAGGCATCGGCGCATTTTCGGCACCGCTGGCAGAAATCCTGCACCCCGATGTCCACCGGCGCGTCGGTTGCCAGGGGCAGGTCGGTGGTAACTGTAACCAGGCGAATGGAGGGGCCGTACTCCTTGGTGACCATAAATCCCAGGCGTCCCAGCTCTCCCATGCCGGCGTCGATGGCGATGGGCACCTGGAGCACCTGATAGTTGGTCACGTGTTGAGTGCGGGCGGGGTAGCCCAGGGCTCGAATATAAGAGGCGAGGCGGATGCCTATCAGGGACATGAGGGAATAGATGTGTTGCGTCTCGAAGGCGGCGGCCATGGAGCTGCCCCGTCCCGCCAGGAGCATATCCCAGTGATGGGCGAAGCCCAGGGTAATGGCGTAACGATGGTCCAGGTTCACCGGCTCCCCCCACCGGGCCCCCTGGTAGAACCAGCGGCCATTGTGGGAGTAGACCCAGGCCGGGTTGAGGGTGGAGATGGCCACCATATCTGCCCCCCAATACCTGGCCAGGCCTTTGATGTTGCGGGCCATTCTCTCTGGGTCGGCCTCCGCCCTTCCAGGGGCCAGCGGCCCATCCCCCTTGTCCCCCAGGTAATCGGAAACGCGCACGGCGGCGCCGAGAGCCCGGGCCAGGGGATTGTGGGGGAAGTGCTTTTCTCGCTGAGTACGTACCATCTGGGGCTCGTCATATGCCCGAATGTCTTCGTCCTTTTCTCTCAGCTCAGGGTGGAGGTTGTAATAGGCCTCGTACTCTGGAGTGTTTGGTTTGAGAGAGCGGCGAGCGAAGATATTATCCCGCTCGTCGAAGCGCTCCAGCTCTCCCACCACTTCATAGGTGGGGCGCTGGGCGCGCCGGGTAAAGAAGTTCACCTTGTTCTTGAGTAGCTTATCGCTCTTGGAAACCACCGTCTCCGCAACCTGGGGCGTTTTCAAATCGACCATAAGGCGCCTCCTTAGCTTACTCCTCAAGGCTTATCCGACGCCGTACCAGCATCTCAGAGTACTTGGCCTTGTAGCTGCTCCTTTCCTCTGCCCGCCGGGGCGCCTCGGCCCACACCAGGTTCTCCAGGACGCACCTCAGCTCATCCATCTCCAGCCAGGCCGCCTTATAGGCGATGAGCCCCGATTTGTCAACCACGTAGACCATGTTGGGCATGGAGCCATAGGCCTGATGAATCTCTCCATCAATATCTTCCACAAGAACCGGGAGAAGGGTTATGCCATATCTTTCCTGACAGGTGCGTGCGTACGAAAGCTTCTGCTCATGGGAGACGTGACGGGGGTAGGTTTCGTTGGGGTGGGCCTCCCGGGTGTAGAGGACCAAAAACTCGCAGTCTTTGTCTTTGTATTCCTGGTAGAGCTGCTCCATTGGCGAGACCCTCGCCACAAAGGGCGGTCAGGTGACGCTGCCGAACTCCAGGACAACGTTCTTTTTCCTCTTGTAGTCGGAGAGACAAAACTCCTGGCCGTCCAATGATTTCACCGTGAAGTCGGGGGCCTTGCTCCCCGCCCTCAGGTTCTCCCGAAAGGGGGCATAGAGCTTGGCATGCTCGGCGTACTCCTCCGGCCTTCTCAAAGAGACATAGTTATATTCATCCACCTTCAACACGAGTTTCTCCTTTCAATTAGCCACTACTCAAAGGGATCTTCGCCATCGGCCAGAGTATCCTCCCTTTCGACCCTCCTCTCTTTTTTCTATGCCGCTTTCTATAGTAGACAAATTGCCTGGGGGCAACTGGAGGGACATTCTGCTTCGTAGCAACTGAAACAGGCGATGATGGTCTCCAGAGCGGTTTCGATCTCCTTTTGCAATCGGTGGAGTTCGGCCATCTGGGCCTGGATGTGGGCTTGCTGAAGCTGGAGCAATTTCAACGTCCGTGCCACCCGCTCCTGGCGTCCCGATGCTTGGTACGGTTCCCCCAGAGCCGCCTTTATGTCCTCCAGGGATAACCCCACCTTCTGCATCTGGCGGATAAACTGGAGGCGAGTCAGTTGGGTGGGGGTGTAAAGGCGCATACCGCCTTCGGTAACGTGGCTGGGAGGCAATAGCCCCAGCTCGTCGTAGTAGCGAACGGTACGCGGACTGACCCGAGCCCGTTTCGCCAACTCACCACTCTGAAGAAGAGATTCCATGTTACCCACCTTTTGTTAATTGCCATCTCTCATGGGATTATTCCCACTTTGCGTCTCATGGAAGGGCCTTCAATCTGTTGGCTGTCTTCACTATAGGCGGACTATCCATCGCCCTGGCTTGACGGCCGTCCACAGGGCGCCGACGATCCCTGGCCACAAGACTGTGTATTAGTTTAATAGGTGTTGACGTGAGTGTCAATTAACTACGTGCACGTATCAGCCGGTTATTGTCAGTCCCTCCTCTAGGCTACCTCCAGGTCCCAGGTGAACCCGTTGGAGGAGCGACAATGGAGGGTCTTAATCTTCTTTTTGTTATAGCCCCAGAGGTGGCTTATGTGCCATAGCGGGATGCCGTAGGCTTGCTCATGTATGTAGTTCATGATTTGCTGGAGCAGCTTCTCCCTTTTTTCCACATTCGTGGTGACATTGCTCTCGTCTATCATCTTGAACAGCTTATCATCCTCGATGTAGGAGAGGCCACCCGAGCCGGCTTTGGGGTCCCATTTGCTGTAATACACCAGTGTGTCACTGGCATCCAGGGTGCAGTCGCAATAGCCCATGAGATATATCCCCTCTGGCCCCTTGTTGGCCGCCCGCTGATCTCGGCCCCAGTCACCCCAACTGGGATGCGCCTCTTGGGGTCTGATGGTGGTCTTGACCCCAATTTGCCTCAAGTACTCCGCGATGGCCTGGGTGGACTCTTTGTAGCGGGAGTCGCTCACTTTACCCATGTCGATCACCGTCTCAAAGCCATTTGGGTAGCCGGCCTCTGCCAAGAGCGCTTTAGCCTTATTGTGGTCATAGGGATATGGCTTTAAAGTGGGGTCGTAGCCGAAGGCCACCGGGATCACCGTCTCAGCAGCCACTTTATAGGTGCCGCCAAACAATGTGTTGACGATCTTCTCTCTATCTATGGCCAGGTTGAGGGCCAGCCTCACCCGCTTGTCACGCAGGGGCCCTTCCTTCATCTGGCTGATGCCGAAGGTGGGGACGCTGACGCCGGTAGCATTGTAGATGCCGACGATGGGATCCTTGGTCAGCTCAGCTACCTGGTCCTCCGGCACGCCCCAGATGATGTCCGCTGCTTCCGTCTTGAGGACGGCAACGCGGGCGCTGATGTCGGGTACTACGGTCTGGATGATGGTCTTTGCCGGTGGCGTCTTCAGCCGCCAGTGGCTGCCTGCCCAGGCCATTTCCACGTACTCATCCTTGGCCCATTTGACAAACTTGTAGGGGCCGGTGCCAATGGGGGCTGTATTCATTATTTCATCCCCCTTCTCCTGGATGTACTTCCGGGGGACTATGGCCAGTTGCTGCAACCTGGCAGGGGCGAGAGGATATGGCTCAGGCCAGGTCAGCCGCACGGTGTACTTGTCTACCGCTTTGGCGGTGACCTCCTTAAGATATATCATCAAGTTCAGCTTAAGCTCTGGCTTCTGGTTGCGCTCCATGTTGAAGACCACCGTGTCAGCGTCGAAATCTTCCCCGTTGTGGAACTTGACCCCTTGTCTCAGCTTAAACTCCCAGGTTTTAGGGTCATTCTCCAGAGCTTTCCAACTCAGAGCCAGGCCGGGTGCCAGCTTCATGCCCACTTCCTCGCGGCTCAAGTCCACCAGAGTATCGGTAAGCAGGCCATACCAGTAGTTTTTATGTTCCACGTTCCAGCGTACTTGAGGGTCAGGGCTAGGTATGTTTCTAGGGAAGGCCTGAACTATCTTGTCCAGGATCTTAGGCGCTGGGGTGGGGGTAGGGGCCGGTTTAGGGGTGGGGGGGGCCGGAACTTTGGTGGGGGTGGAAGCCGGGGCGGCGATTGGGGTGGGGGCGGGGGCGGCGGCACAGGCCCAAGCCGGCTCGGGCGGCGCCCCGCAGCATCTGGCGGCGGGATAGCTGCCCTCTCCACATCCTGGCCCAATAGTTTTGCTCCTCTTTCATGACTCCTCCTCTCCTGCTTTTCAACTAACGATGCCAGGATTATATTAGGGGTTAACGTTAATGTCAAGGGGTTACGGGCACGTAATACATTGGTTAGCATAAAGGGGAGGAAAGAGATCTTGGTTACCTGCCCAGGATGAGCTTGGTGCGGTGGATGGCCTGGGGATGGTCGGTGAAGCCCAGGGCCAAGGCCACTTGCTCGGGACGGCCGGTGGCGGCGCTATCCGTCCTGAGCCTCATGCCCAGGGTGCCGGAGGTATCGTGCCAGCCTATCAGCCATATGTCGTCGATAAGGGCTCTCAGGTCGTAGCTCCGCAGGCTCTTGTCGCGGCTGTGACTCCAGGGAAGCTCTTGGGATTCCAGAAGGGAGCTTATCAGTGGCTGTAAATCGGGCAATCCCTTGCCGTCTGTGGATACAAGTACATTATACTCGGCGAAGCGCACCATCGATTGGAGGGAGGGCACTTTCAGGCCCACCTCCTGAACGGCCAGAACGCCAATTCCCGGCGGCAATTGGGGGCTTACCGCCTTGGTGAAGTAGTAGGGGGACATACGGCGGGTGAGAAAGACGTCCATCAGCTCTGCCTCGCTGGTAACCCCCACGGCCAGGGGGGCGGCGATGGAGACTTTGGGGTGGGGGGTGAACCCCTGAGAGTAGGCCAAGGAGATTTGGGCGCGGCGAAGGACCCTCTCCCAGAGGCGCATGATGTCCAGGTGGGCAATATACTTCACCTCCTCGCCCCGGCTGAAGGTGACCCGAAGGCGCTGCAAAATCCTATTCATGGGCGACCAGGATGCGCTCTATCTTGACCCCCTCCATTTCGGTGACCATAAGCCTCAGGTTGTCATATCTTACTTGCTCTCCTTTGGTGGGGATATGGCCCAGGAGGTGAAGGAGGAAGCCCGCCACCGTTTCGTAGTCGCCCGGAGGGAGGTGCAAATTTAGCTCTTTGTTGGCCTCGTCGATGCGCATGTTGCCGTCAATCTCCACCGTCTTCTCATCGATGGTTTGCACCTCCCGCCCCCCTTTGGTCAACTCGTCGCCGATCTGGCCTACGATCTCCTCAAGAAGTTGCTCTATGGTGACCATACCAGCAGTGCCTCCAAACTCGTCCACTATGATGGCCACCTGAATGCCCTCGGCTTGCATGTCAGCGAAGAGTTGGCCGATGGGCTTGGTCTCGGGTACGAAATAGGCAGGGCGGACGAAGCTATCGATGGTTGCCTCAGGATACTGAGAGCCCGAGGCCTGGGCCATGAGGACGTCTTTGATGCCTAGAATGCCCACCACGTTGTCGACGCTATCCCGATAAACGGGGAACCGGGAGTGGGGAGTGGTCTGAAAGGTGGCGAGAAACTCTGAGAAGCGGCTCCCTGCCTCAACCCACACCATATCGGGACGGGGGGTCATAACGTCCTTGACATAACGGTGTTTGAAGTGGAAGACCTTGTCCAGCATCTCCCCTTCAGTAGGGGTCACGGTGCCCTCCTCCTCGCCGATGTCGATGAGCATCCTTATCTCCGCCTCGGTGACAAAGGGTATCCTTGCCTGGCGTCGTCCGATCCCCCTCAGCAAAAGGTTAGGGGTGAGGGTGAAGAGGTAGACAAAGGGGGTGAGGAGCTTAATTACCGCCTCAATGCCATGGGCTACCAACAAAGAGTACCGCTCTGCCGTCTGAAGGGCCAGGGTCTTAGGTGTGATCTCTCCAAATAGAAGCACCAAAACGGTCATGCCCACGGTAGCCACCAGAACGCTGGTCTCCTCATTTCCTAGAAGCTGGAAGGTTAACGCCGTTCCCACCGAGGTGGCCAGGATAATGAAGAGGTTAACCATTATGGAGATGGTGGCAAAGAGTCGGTCAGGGATGGACAGAATCCTCTGCACGCTTTGAGCCGCCCGGCTCCCCCCCTCAGCTCGATGGCGGATGCGGATCTTGTTTACGGAGATGAGGCTCGCTTCGGAGCTGTTGAAAAAGGCGACGCACAGCACGCTGACCAGCAAAAGGACGATGCTTAGCTGAAGGTTGGCATTGCTTGTTTCCATAATATAGATTTTCCCTTCTGAGAGGTGTCCTTCCGGAAGCGCAAATGTTCCTCCGCTTCTGTATCATTGGGACAATTCTCACCATACCTATGATAGCACATGGAGGGGATTCCTTCATGACGAAGGTGGGGGCGACTCTAGTTGGATGGCTGAGTTTTAGAGGGGGCAAATAGGTTATCGAGAATCTTTTCCGCTGCGGACTGAGGGTCTAACTCTCCCCGGGTGACCGCGTTGACCAGGCTTTCTAGAGTGCCGTTGGCTCGAAGACGGGCCAAGGTGTGCTGGAGGAACTTTTGCTGAACCAGGGAGAGGACATGGTGGCGAATCCGTTGTCGGTTATCCGCTGCTCCGAGCCCGCTCTCAGCCAGGAACTTCCAATGGCGCTGAATGGCATCCACTAGAGGGGCGATGCCCTGGCCGGTGGTGGCCACCGTATTGAGCACGGGGGGGTTCCAAGCTTTAGAGGGAGCCAGGCTGAGAACGTGGTTCAGTTGTTGGGTCAGGCCCGGGGCGCCCTCCCGGTCTGACTTGTTGACTACGTAGATGTGGCCGATCTCCATCAAACCTGCCTTCATCATCTGAACATCGTCCCCCGTGCCTGGGGTGAGCAAAACCACAGTGGTACGGGTGGCTTGAACAACGGCCACCTCGTCTTGACCGGCGCCCACCGTTTCCACCAGGATGACCTCTTTACCGAAGGCATCCATAAGGGCCATGGCATCCATGGTGGTCTCTGCCAGCCCCCCCAGCGCCCCGCGACTAGCCATGCTACGGACGAAGATGTCCTCATCCTGGCATAGCTCCTGCATCCTTACCCGGTCTCCCAGTAGCGCCCCTTGAGTGAAGGGGCTGGAGGGGTCCACGGCGATGATGCCCACCTTCTTTCCGCGGCGGTGGAACTCCTTGGCTATCTGGCTTACCAGGGTGCTTTTGCCACTGCCGGTGGCGCCGGTTATCCCTACCGTCCCCGCCTGTCCGGTGAAGCGGTGGATACGGCGAAGAGCCTCCATCCCTTCGGGCGTCCCGTTCTCCACTAGGCTTAGGAGTCGGGCCAGGGCACGCCGGTCTCCCTTTAGGAGCCTTTCTATTAGCTCTCTGGTCACTCTTTCTCCCCCACTGTCTGACGAATGAATTGGATGATATCGCCCGTGATGGTGCCTGGCCCGAAGACTACCCTGACGCCGAGCTCCTTAAGAAAGGCAACATCCTCCTGAGGGATTATGCCTCCTGCAAAAACGGGGGTATCTTCCAGGTCCCTGGCTTTTAAGGCGGCGAAGACGCGTGGGAGGAGCTCCATGTGGGCTCCCGACAGGATGCTAATGCCGATGATGTCCACATCCTCCTGTAAGGCGGCCTCGGCGATCATATCCGGGGTCTGGCGGATGCCGGTATAGATGACCTCCATGCCGGCGTCTCTAAGGGCTCGGGCCACCACCTTAGCTCCTCGGTCGTGGCCATCCAGTCCGGGCTTGGCAATGAGGACACGGATTTTTTTCTCTGATACCATGAAGACAAACCCTCTGGTTAGTCCTTCTGTACCAGCTCGATGAGGACGCCGCTGGCGTTGCGGGGATGGAGAAACCCCACCCGTCCTTCAGCGCCCGGGCGGGGCTCCTTGTCGATGAGCTCCACCCCTTTTTGGGCCAGGGAGCGCAGCTCGGCGTCGATGTCAGCTACCTGGAAGCAGATATGGTGCAGCCCTTCCCCGCGCCGCTCAAGGAAACGGGCTACCGCCCCCTGGGGATCCGTGGGCTCCAAAAGCTCGATGGCGCTATCTCCCACCGGGAGGAAGGCTACCTTAACCCCTTGTTGAGGAAGGACGGCCTGGTGGCTGGGGCTGATGCCCATGACCTCCTGGTAGAAGCGTAAAGTGGATGCCATGTCCTTCACTGCCACTGCTACATGATCAAGCTTCTTCTCTCCACGGCGAGTCTTCGACGTCATCCTCTCTCCTTTCAGGAGATTGCCTTCCCGTCTATCTTCACTGTTATGGCTTGAGTAGGGCAGGCGCGTACACAGGCGCCGCATCCGTTGCACATATCTTGCCACGGAGTCAATAGCTCCCACAGGGTGGGGTCAACTACTTCTTCCAGAGGCCGGTTGAAGTCTCGCTTCTGCACCGGACGAGTGGCGAAAATGGCCAGGGGACAGGTGGCCAGGCATCTCTTGCACCCCAGGGGGTCATACATGGAATAGCGACAGCGGGACTTATCGATAGTTATTTCTACGCCGGCTGTCTCCACCCTCGTCCTCCTACCACAGGTTCCTGGCCGCCGGCACCGACTCTCGAGATACCATAGAAATGGCGTCCCGTCGACATACGGCGCGGCAGATGCCGCACCCGAAGCACTTGGTGGGATCGATGCTGGTTAGGTCTGCTATCAAAGAGGTATGAACAGCACCAAACTGGCACTGCTCCACGCAAGCGCCACAGTTGGTGCAGTGCTCCGGGTCGATGCGGGCCAGGTAATGGGATTTGAGGCAGTAGTCTTTGATGCCGTATACGTCCCGGTAGCGCCAGTAGGTACAGTAAGGCCGCTCACAGTTGCAAATGGCCTCGATGAGGGGCAGGCGGCCGCGCCCCATGACCAGATGCCACAGCCCCTTTCTCTCCCATTCTTTGAGGAGGGTCCGGGCCTCTTCCAGCTTAAGGGGCACTTTGGCATCTCGACGCAACTGGCGGCGGAGCTCTCGCCACTCGGCGCCCCCAAACTCGGTGAGTCCCTCTTTTGGCAAACGGCCGTAGCCTATCTTCATGGACATACTCACCGGCATGCCAAAGCCGATACACACATAATCCCGCGTGCCTCGATAGACCAGGGTGCATGGGCAGTGGCCGACCACCATCATGCTGTCCTCTCGTCGGGTAGCTTCGTTGGCTAGCTCTAGGATCTGCATCGCCTCTTCATAGGTAGCTATCTGAGCGCCGAACCCACTATGGGCCCGGGCGTTGAGATAATCGGGGTTTCTGACGTATTGGGTGTCGGTATAGCGCCACTCCGTCTCAGCAAAGGTGGCGATCATCTTCTCCTTGGCGGTCTCCTGGGCTTCTGGGGTGGCGAAGATCTTGTCAAAGAGGAAGTTCTCGAAATTGAGATACCACTTTTCGTTCCGTCCGTGCTCAGTGCAAAGATGGCACATACAGATCCTCTGTTGAAGATACTAGGCTATGAGCTGTTCCATAGCACATGGTTAGAGATACAAGACTAATAACAGTTTCTCATTTCTCAGCTTTGAAGTCAATGAATTGGGCTGGGGTGTCGGCGACGGCTGAAAAGTGAACTGATGATGCCTCAAAAGTGAACACGATGCCTCTCACCGCAGTGGTGTTGTGCCAAGACATTGTATCCACTCCAGGGGCCTAAGGCTACTGATACGTCATCGAGGATGAAGGGTGTAACGAGTTTGATCGCTTCACTTATGTTTGGGAGTTGTCTCTTAAGGTGCTCAAAGGGGGTAAGGTAATCAAGTGAGGAGTGCTCCCTCAGGTTGTTGTAGTAGTAGGTGTAGGCCTGGGCCTCAGCTAAGAGGTCACGCTCCGAGTGCAGCTCTAACACCCGCGGTATATAGAGCTCCTCATCCCTCCTGAGGCGGGCACAGCATCGGTTCTATGCGACCTCTCGATATGGGCATTCTCCCCTGGATGGCTCTTGTGATTCTGAATAAGCCGGCAGCCAAAGCCTGCTATTAGCTTCCTTAGCTCGGTTACCTTAAGCCAGGATTTTCCACCGAACTCCTCCCCATGATCCACTGTAAAGGCAATTCTCGCCTTAACCCCATTGGCTCTAAGATATAGGATATCGCCCACCGGTAAAAGCAGAGCCCGTTAGTCCAGCTCTTTTCCCTGGAATAGGCCACCCGCTTAAAGCGGGAGTTAACATCAAGCGCATCCCACTGATAGTTGGGTATCCCATGCAGGTGGACTATCTGCTCCTTACTTAGTGCCTTCTGATCCCTTATATACTTCACATCTACCGGCACTACCTCGAAGGGCTTGGCCGAATACCAGTCAATAAACTCCCTTTTGCCAAGCTTGGTCCTCTGGGATTTGAGCTTGTAGGTCAGCTTCGACTTGTTCCTCCTTAGGATATGCCTGATTGTCCCATAGGGGACGGCAATGCCGCAGTGCTTCTTCAGATGAATTGATAGTCTCTTAGGACCCAGGTGTATCTGGTTCTTAAGCTCGATTACCCTCTCCTCGACCTCCGGCTGCGTCCTTCTGGGAAAACTCTTCGGCGCTCTACTCCTATCGGTTAGGTCTCCTTGCTGCTGCTTTCTTAGAATGTCATAAACTACTGCCCTCTCTATGCCGAATACCCTGGCTGTATCTGATATGTTACCGCCACTACTCTCTAAATACTTGATCACTGCCAGCCTTGCTGTCTTTGGGTTAATCTCCCTTAGAGCTTTGTAATCGATACGGTGTCCAGACTTCATACCTCCCCCACTCAATCTTTGAAGGGTCTACCCCTGTTAGTCTCCACACCCCCTCAATATACTCCAGGTAACCATAACCCATGAACTGTATAGTACGTCCTGGACAACGCACAGCAAGCCTTTGACATTAAAAAGACCGTGAACTAGAATGGTGGGCGCACGGAAGAAGGAAAAATTGGCTAATGGTATGGCTGCGAAGCTTCCTGCAGGAAAAGCTGTTTCTAAGATAGAGCGCGTGCGAACACTCGATGCCCTGGGTTACCGGGATTACCGTCTCCTATGGTACACCCAGGTAGGCTCCTCTATGGGTCAATGGATGGAGAATGTGGCCCGAGACTGGCTGGTGTACCAGATGACGGATTCCGCCTGGATGGTGGGCCTGATCAACGCTGCCCGGGCGGTGCCCATGATTTTTCTGGGACTTTTTGGTGGGGTTGTCGCCGACATGGTGGTCAACCGACGCCAGATCCTTATCGTTACCAAGACGATAAATCTTCTCCTCACCCTTCTTATGGCGGTGCTCATCTCTATGGGGCGCATCGAGGTGTGGCATATCTTCGCTATCACCGTGGGCATCGGCATGGCCATGGCCTTCGAGCAACCGGCCCGCAACGCCCTTATCCCCAACTTGGTCCCGAGTGACAAACTGATGAACGCGGTGGCCTTGAACTCCGCCGCCCTAAACTCCAGCCGAATTGTCGGTCCTGCCATTGGCGGCTTTTTGGTCACCTTTTTTGGCGTCGCCGGGGCTTACTATGCAAGGGGGTTCCTCTACGTTTTCGTCCTGTTGGGGCTTTTCATGATGGTGGCGCCAGAGAGGTCGGTATTCACCCGCCGGGAATCGATAGGGAAGAACATGGTGGACGGGTTGAGCTATGTTCGAAACAACCAGACGGTGTTCACCTTGCTGGTGTTGGCAGTGGTTCCCATGCTTTTCAGCATGAACTACCGCACCCTTATGCCCGTCTTCGCGCGGGATATTCTTGAGATCGGCGCCGGTGGCATGGGGTTGCTCCTCTCTGCCACCGGCGTTGGCTCGCTGACGGGTGCCGTTGTGGTAGCCAGCCTGGGAGATTTTCAGCACAAGGGAAAGCTGCTTTTGGCGGGCATGATGGTGGCTGGAAGCTCCTTGGTTCTCTTCTCTGCTTCGCCCTGGCTGGCTGGTTCTGTCCTTTTCATGGCTACCTTTGGCTTTGCCGACCAGTGCTATACTATGATTAACCAGACTCTAATGCAGGGCATCATAACGGACGACTTTCGGGGCCGGGTCATGAGTGTTTACGCCCTGGATCGGGGGCTGCAATCCGCCGGAGCCCTTATGGCTGGGGGCGTGGCGGAGTTGGCAGGCGCCCCCCTGACCATGGCTTTTTTAGGGGCTGTCAATGTAGTGGTGGCCACTGGCGTCGCCCTGCGGATGCCCTTTATTCGGCGTCTTAAGTGAGCGGATCCGTCGGCGCTTCTTGAATCGGGGAAGCGGCACCTCGTGAGGCGTTTAGTAGCCTGACCCAGTTCGGTTCTCGGTGAAAGCGTTGTATCGGAGTCTCAGGTCTGTTCCGGGGCCGTCGCACTTTGCCCCGTTTGTTTGAGGAGGGTATAATGGTATCGCCAGGCTCCATGGGGGAAGGCAAGGTGTACGTTCGTTCTATGATCCCTGGCGATGCTCAGGTCATTCCCACTATTAGCCTGTCCTTCGAAACTCAGTGGGTGTGGCAAATGGAATATAAGGCCAGTGACGAGGGGGTCAGTACCCTTTTTCGTCCCGTGCGCCTGCCCCGGGCCCTAAAGGTGGACCCTCCCGTAGATTGGAAGTGGCTCGCCGACTGGCAAAAGCGGGAGTTGGTTCTAGTGGCAGTGGCGGTAAAGGACGTGGTGGGCTACCTGGAGTTGGGTATAGGGTGGGAAAAGGGCCAAGGGTGGGTAAATCACATGGCGGTGCAGGGGTTGCTGAGACGTCGAGGCATTGCCTCCTTGCTCATTGCCGAGGCTAAGCGTTGGGCAAAGAAAAGGCAGTTGGTGGGCCTGATGGCCGAAACTCAGACCAAGAACTACCCTGCCATTCGCCTTTTTCAAAAGTGCGGCTTCCGTTTCTGTGGCTTCAACGACCACCTCTACCCCACTAAAGAGATAGCTCTTTTCTTTTCCCAGGATCTGGTCTAAAAGGAGGAGAGGCATGGATCGGGATAGAGAGATCAAGAGGGTAGTGCGGAAGAGGTACTCTCAGTTGGCAGTTTCTGTTTCTTCCTGCTGCCCGCCGGCTTCGGCCGCCGCCCCAGATAGCCTGGAAAGGCGCCAGGAACGGGCGGCGGAGCAATATGGTCAAGAGGCGCTGTGCCATCTGCCCGATGCGGTAATCGGAGCATCGGCAGGCTGTGGCAATCCCGTCGCCCTGGCTCTTCTCCAGCCGGGACAAGTGGTGGTGGACCTGGGCTCCGGCGGCGGCATAGATGTCTTCCTTTCGGCGGAGAAGGTCGGCCCTCAAGGACGGGCCATCGGCGTGGATATGACGCCGGAGATGATTCGCCTGGCTCGGGAGAACGCCCTACAGATGGGGGTGACCAATGTGGAGTTCCGTCTCGGGGAGATGGAAAAACTGCCCTTGGAGAAAGAGTCGGCGGACATGGTCATATCCAACTGCGTCATAAACCTCTCCCCGGATAAGGATGCCGTTTTTCGCGAGGCTTTCCGGGTGCTCAAACCAGGGGGGCGTCTGGTGATCTCCGATATCGTGCTTCCTGAGGACATACCTCATGAGATAAGACAGAGCTGGGAAGCTTGGACTGCCTGTGTGGCGGGTGCCCTCAGGGAGGAAGTTTACCTGGAGAAGATCCAGAGTGCTGGCTTCAAAGATGTTTCGGTGGTGATACGGCGGGCTCGGGAATACCAGGGATACCAACTGAGCAGCATAACGGTCACTGGCGGGAAACTGTAGACTGGGGGAAGTCCCCAGCCCTTGATAAGGATGTCGGTTTCTCATCTGGGAAAGCCTTGGGCTGGCTGATCTGGCATCGGATGCCGGCAAAAGGTGCCTTTTGCCAGTAGACTTCATCGGTTCGAAAAGGATTTTCTCCGGGATGCTACGGATATTGGCTATATTCTGCAAATCATAAGCCCTTGCCAAGTCTTTGAAACTAAACTATTTCCACACCACTTCTACGCCTCGTTCACCTTCGATCTCTTTACAATTCCATTACAATTCCTTGTAGCAATAGGCCCAGTGGCTAGATTGTAGTTAGGTAGACTTGAGCAACTTTCTATGGTTTTTATCTCTTTGAGATAACGGAAAGGATGAGGTATCCATGCCCACTTGAATGGCGGCTGCCTGGGCGAGTATACTTATTATTGATGGGACAATGATTCGCTGACGATATTTCGCAAAGGAGCGTGAAATGAAAGTGAAAAGGGGAGGACAGGAAAAGGGCTTTACCCTGGTTGAGATGCTCATCGTCCTGGCCCTATTGGGCATCCTGGTGGCCATTGTGGTGCCCAACGTCACCGGCTTCCTGGGTCGAGGCAAGTCTCAGGCCTATGAGAGCGATCGGCGGGTGGTGCAGGCGGCGGTGGACGCCTACTACACCGATACCAAGCGGGCCACCAAGAGGGTTTACCCGACAGCGAACGGCACCGGCAGCGATGCCGCCAGCGCCAATGTGTACATCAATATGACGCATCTCATAAACGAGGGATACCTGAACAAGCTGCCCGAGTCCGCCAACGGCGACAACTGCTCCGGGTGCACCGGCTTCTATAGCTGGTTCGTAGATGCCAAAGGGCGAGTGACCTCCGACTCCGACTTAGGGCGGGGCTACCAGGAGGGCAATTACCCATAGCCTGAGACTTGAGGAGCGTTTTGGACGCCACTATGTTAATGGAACTACACCATTTTCACACCGTTGGCACACCTTAATTGGGACAATAAGGGATGAAAATAGTGGCATAAGAGTTCATCTGTTTCCTCTTCCACAAAAATTGCCCAAAGGTAAGGTGCTTCTCGTAAGGAAAGCACCTTACCTTTGTTAGGGGACTCAGCAGAGGGGGACGTGCAAACGAAGCTAGGGGAGGGATATACGCCGCCCATATCACGTCCCCAAGTAAGCAGGTAGCTAAGGCACTTTTTCCAAGGGGGCAAAGCTGAGGAGAAGCTTCTTGATCCCGGCGGGCCCTTTAAAGGCCACCACGATTTCCTGGTCACCTCTCGCTGGAGTGCAGTTGACGACTACTCCTTCACCGAATCGGGAATGGCGCACGCGATCCCCGGCGCTGAAGGTAGTGGTCGGGCGCGGCGCCGGGCGGGAGGGCACGGCGACCTTCCTTTCTTCTCCCTCGCGACGGTATCTTACCAGGTTGCTGGGTAGGTCCTTTATGAAACGAGAGGTGAGGGTGGGGCCGCTGGAGCCGATGAGGGAGCGGCGCAGGGCTCGTACCAGGTAGAGCTCTTTCTTGGCCCGGGTCATTCCCACGTAGCATAGGCGGCGCTCCTCCTCTAGCTGGGCTACATCGTCCAGGGAGCGGAAGTGGGGGAGGAGACCTTCTTCCATACCTACTATGAACACCACCGGGAACTCCAGCCCTTTGGCGGCGTGTAGTGTGATGAGGGTCACGGCGTTGGCTGTCACGTCCAGCTCATCCTGGTCTGATACTAGGGCTACGCTCTCCAGAAAAGAAGCCCGGCCTTCCTGTGGGGGGAGGTGGGCGTGCTCCCGAGCTACAGAGCGAAGCTCCAGGATGTTGTCCCACCTCTCTTCCCCTTCATTTCCAGCCTCCAGAAGGTACTCTCGGTAGCCCGTTTTTTCCAGAATCAGATCCATCAGGGAGAGGACGTCCAGGGTGTCGCCTTGGGTCATCAGTTCGTTTGCCAGGTTGAGAAAGCCCATCAAGGCGCGGTGGCTTCGGGGGGCGAGGGATGGCGCCTGGGCTATATTGAGTTCCTCCTCTCGCCCTTCTTCGGCCTGGGCGAGGAGCTGGAGGGCGGTGTAGACGGGGAGTCCCTTCTGCCTGGCCCAGGCGAAGAGCTGCTCCACGGTACGCGTCCCGATGCCCCGCCCAGGGACGTTGATGACCCGAGCCAGGCTGAGGTTATCGTATGGGTTATGGATCAGGCGCAGATAGGCGATGATGTCCTTGACCTCCCGGCGCTCGTAGAAACGGATACCCCCCACCAGTTTGTAGGGCATGCCATAGCGCAAGAAGGCTTCCTCTAGAGACCGGGACTGGGCGTTGACACGATACATAACAGCACAATCTTTCGGCTGGAAGCCGTCCTTCATAAGCCGCTCCACCTCGCTGATTACGAACTGGGCCTCTTCGTCTTCGTTGTAGGCCTGCACCATGGTAATCGGGGTTCCGGAGGGGTTCAGCGTCCACAGGTTTTTGGGTTTTCGCTGCTGGTTGGAGGCGATGACGTGCTGGGCCAACTGAAGGATGTTCTGAGTGGAGCGATAGTTCTGCTCCAGATAGACCACCCGGACCTGAGGATAGTCCTTTTCGAAGTTTAAAATGTTCCGTAGGTCGGCCTGGCGCCAGGAGTAGATGGACTGGTCGGGGTCACCCACCACGCATAGGTTTTGGTGCTTGGCAGCCAGTTGCTTGGCCAGAAGGTACTGAACGATGTTGGTGTCCTGGAACTCGTCGACGAGGATGTGGAGATAGCGGGACTGATAGCTCTCCAGCACCGATGGCTGGCTTTGGAAGAGAAGCACCGTTTGCATCAGCAGGTCGTCGAAGTCCACGCCTTTGCTCTCTCTCAGTAGCTCCTGGTATCGGGTGTAGACCCGTCGCACTACCTCCTGGTGGTAGGTGCTTACCCCTTGAGCGAAGTCCTCGGGACTCTGAAGCTGGCTTTTGGCGGCGGAGATGGCGGAGAGGATGGGCCGGGGGGGATAGTGTTTGGGGTCCAGGTTTAAATCCAGGAGGCTCCGTTTTACCAGGTTGAGCTGATCCTCATCGTCGTAGATGACGAAGTTGTGATCCAGGCCGATGTGTTGTCCCTGGGTACGGAGCACCCGGGCGCAAAAGGCGTGGAAGGTGCCCACGGTGAGCTCCTGGGCCGAGCCGGGAAGGAGTTGGTTCAGCCGCTCTTTCATCTCCCGGGCGGCCTTGTTGGTGAAGGTGACCGCCAGGATGCGGCGAGGGCTTAGGCCGCACACCTTGATGAGATAGGCCACGCGGTAGACGATGACCCGGGTCTTGCCGCTCCCCGGTCCGGCCAGGATGAGGAGAGGCCCCTGGGTCACCGTCACTGCCTCCCGCTGGGCGTCGTTTAGCCCGTCAAGGATATCCACCAATGCCTCCTAAAGGGAAATCTGCCGTCATAATAATATCATCGCTCGGTGGCCTCCAGCAATCTTTCTCAAGCTGATTCACCCCTATCCCATCTGTAAATAGGAATGTTATACTTACTATTAGTAGAGATAACCAGGGGGCATACAAATGGTTATAAGACTGAGGAATGGTGACGAGGAAATAGGCTGCTAGCCTAGAGCGCTAAGGGGGTGTTAGCCATGAGAACTTTGAAGCTTAACTTTACCGTTCCTGAAGATGTGGCTGAGGCATTAAAGGCTCGCGTCAGTAAACGCAAGCGCAGCGCCTTCGTGGCGGCGGCCGTCCGGGACAAGCTCAAGGAACTGGAACAGGAACAGCTCAGACAATCCCTTGTGGAAGGTTACCAGGCAAGGCGAGCCGAGGACGCTGAGGTCGACCAGGAATGGGAGGGGGCTACGCGGGAGGGATGGCCACGATGATAGAGATGGGAGGCAACCATGTCCCAGCGTGAGCCGAACCCCATCCCCGATTTTCCCCGATATGGAGACATTTACGAGGTGAACCTTGACCCTGTAGTTGGGTCTGAAACTGGTAAGCGTCGGCCGGCGCTGGTTGTTTCCAACGACATCAACAACGAGCTCTCCCAGACCGTCACCGTCCTTCCTATCACCGGGCAGCCGGCCAGGAAAGAGTACCCTTTTGAAGTTCTCGTTCCTAAAGGTGTTGCGGGGCTTACCGCAGATTCCCGAATAAAGGCCAACCAGATTCGAACGGTGGACAAGCGTCGCATGGTCAGCTTCAGAGGCTCACTGCCCTCGCAATACCTTCCCCAGGTGGAGAAGGCGCTGAGAATCCACCTGAATATGAAATAGCCAGCTAATATCTGCTCATAGGCCTGGCTTCCTTGGCGGCGGCCGACGGCAAGGTGGTCAGGCTGTGGGGTATCGTCATCTCCGAGGGCACCCAAAACGGCAAGTACTAACTCCTTCATCGGCAAGCTGGTGGTAGCAGACCAAAATGAAGGGCTGCCCTCAGATATGAAAGGGGAGTATAATAGCCAAAAAAGAAGAGGAGGCGTTATGAAGCTCAAGTGGTACGGCCAGGCGGCTTTCCTCATCGCCGCTCAGGATGGCACTCGAATCATCACCGACCCCTATACTCCAGGGGAAAGGCTTACTTACAGCGCCATCGACGAGGCGGCGGATATCGTCACCGTCAGCCACGAGCATTTCGACCACAATAACGTGGCTGGCGTGAAGGGAAAGCCTCAGGTGGTGAGGGGAGTAGGCGATCATGCAGTCAAAGGAATTCAGTTCAAGGGTGTCTCCGCCTATCATGATACCACCCAGGGAAGCCAGCGAGGACCCAACACTATTTTCACCTTCACTGTGGATGGGATGAAGGTCTGCCACCTGGGGGACCTAGGCCATCCCCTTTCTGATAAAGAGGTGGCGGAGATGGGGCCGGTGGATGTGCTCCTGGCGCCGGTGGGGGGCTACTTTACCATCGACGCCCAGGCGGCGGCCAAGGTCTGTGACCAGCTAGGGGCCAAAGTGGTTATTCCTATGCACTTCAAAACCCCTCAGGCTGACCTGCCCATTTCCAGTGTGGACGGCTTTGTCGCCCTACGGCGCAACGTGCGCCGGATAGAGGGGAGTGAGGTGGAGATTGAGGTGCTCCCGGCGGCTCAGGAGACGGTGGTCTTGCAACCGGCCCGGTAGCTTGCCGTAAACCAACCCCTCTTTGACGATTCCAAGTATGGGGGGAGCTAGGTCAATGGTTTCTGGTAGATGCCCAACAGCCCTGCCTCATCCATGCGCCGCCTAATCCTGGCCGGGTCTGTGGTGTCAAGGCCCCGTTCTCGATAGGGGTCGAAGCGCGGGTCGTTGACGGCGCCGTCGGGGTAGTCGCATATGGTTCGGTCTCTGCCCACCTCCTTGAGGAAGTAGCCCATCGTGGTGGTGGTGGGTATCTCCAGCAAGCTATTCGTATTGAGGGCACGGCGGGCGGCGTTGTATCCCGCCAGGTCGCCGGTGTACATCACCTCCACGAAGGCGGAGAATCTGCCCGACCTGAGGCCGGCGGCAAAGAGATTCTCGAGCCCGGTTACCTGAAGGGCCAGGTCATGGGGGGCGGGATAGGTGCGCTGCACTGCCTGGCCGGCGATAACTCCCGGGTTGAGAACCCACACATTCTCAAAACCAGGCACTGAACGCAGGAACTTCAAGGGAACGTTGAGCCAGGTCTTGGACCAGTTAATGTGGGCGATCTGAAGGTGGCTGGCCTTGAGCACGGTGGTCACGGGCTGCTCTGGTCGGCGCCACTCGTGGGTGAAATCGTAGCGCTGGAGCTCCTCTGGGATGGGGTGGTAGTAGTAGCCATTGGGGGAGTGCTCGATGCGATGGCGCACCTCCGGGGAGAAGCTGGGGGTGTAGATGAGGTAGCAGGAGAGGTAGGGGCGCAGCTCCGTCCCCTGGATGGCAGGAATGCCTCCCGCCTCGCTTATGGCCACTCGGTCGCCGAAGATGGGGCACTTCATGATGCACAGGACGCAACCCTGTCCGTACTGCTCGCAGATGTCCATCCCGCCCACGTTGCCGGTGGCATCCACGAAGGCGTCTCCCGCCACCCGGGTGCCGTCGGCCAGAACTACTGCCTCTATCCTGTTCCCGCGCCGCTCCACGTCCACCGCCCGGCTGCGGAGGAGGAGCTTTACCCCGGCTCTCTCCACCAGCCGCTTCATGCCAGCGTCCAAAAAAGCTACGTCGAAGGTGAGATGGCCATCGGGGACGCCCATCTCGTCCTTGTAGTGAAGGGCCAAAGACTCCATGAGGGAGATGACTTGCCCGGCGCCTCCACCCATGAGCTTGGTCTCCTGGCGGGCTATCCAGGAGAGGAGCTGGCCCGTCCATAGCCCCATGCCGGAAAGGGTGTCCATTCGCTCCAAGAGGAGGGTCTCCACTCCGGTCTGAGCGGCGGTGATGGCGGCGGAGCAACCGGCAACACCCCCCCCGATGACTACCACACGCGCCATATCAATCCTCTCTTCCCATCATTCTAAGTATCGATGTTACCCCAACTTGTGCCCAAAGGCGCCCACCATCTTGGCGTTCTCCATGCGCTGCTTTATCCTCTGGTAATCGGTGGAGGCGAAGTCTTTAAAGCGGGGGTCGTCCAGGTAAGGCCCCCACCAATCAGTGAGGGTTCGCCCCACCTTCATGGTGTTGACGAAGTAGCCGATGAGGGTGGAGTTGGGAAACTCGATTTCGGGTACGCCTAAGGCACAACGGGCGGCGTTGTGCCCCGCTAGGTCGCCGGAGAGCATCACCTCCACAAAGGCGGTGTAACGACCGGCTCGGTTGCCTCCGGCGAAGACGTTGGCCAGGCCAGGCACGCGGAAGGAGTTCTCGTGAGGTGCCTGGTTGCCCACCCAAACCGTTTGCCCGTCCCCTGATAGGGGTTGTACCAGCCAGGCATTCTCAAAGCCGGTGATACGCCGCCACCATTCTAGGGGCAGATTGAGGAGGCATTTGGCAAAGGGAACATGTATTACTTCGAACCGGTTGCCGGGATGAAGGCGAGCGATTTTGGTGGTCACGGGTCGCTGGGGGTAGCGCCAGTCGTTGGTGAAGTCCCGGCCGACCATCTCCTCGGGGATAGCGTGAGTGGAGTAACCGCCCTCCGCCTCCTCTACGGCGCGTCTCGTCTCAGGGCTGAGGCTCTCGGTGGCGATATAGGGCATGGGCAGGTAGTGGTTGGGCATGGTGGTATCATCGGGGACGCCGCACTTGTCGCTGATGCTTACCCGATCACCGAAGATAGTGCACTTGAGCATGCATAGGACGCAGCCTTGCCCCTGCTGTTCACAAACGGGCACCCCGCCGCAGCCTCCGGTGGCGTCGACAAAGGTGTCTCCCGTCAGCCGGGTGCCGTCGGCCAGGAGGGCGGCCACCATCTTGTTGCCCGCCATCTCCACGTCCACCACCCGGCTTTGAAAGCGAACCTTTATCCCCGCTCCCTCCACCAGCTTGCGCATCCCTTCCTCAATCTTGGTGACATCGAAGGTGACATTGCCTTTGGGGACGTCGAACTCCGGCTTGGTGTGGATGGCCAGGGATTCCATGAGATGAATTATGTCTGAGGTGCCACCGTCCAGGAGTTTGGCCTCCTGGCGCAGTATCCAGGTGAGAAGCTGCCCCGTCCACGGCCCCAGGCCAGAGAGGGAATCCATGCGCTCGATAAGCTCTACCTGGCAACCCGCCTTGCGGGCGGTAAGGGCGGCGGCGCATCCGGCCACCCCTCCTCCAACAACCACCACCTGTGCCATTTCCTTCCTCCTTTTCCGGTACCGATTTTTGGTCGCTGCCTCAGGATAGCTTTCGCCCCAAGGCCCCCAGCCACCCGCTGGTCACTACTCGCTCTCGGATCTTCCCGTAGTCAGTGGTGCTGAACCCTTTAGCTTTGAATCGGGGGTCCTCTAGACCGAGACCGATCCAGTCGTTGGGGGTACAGCCGGAGTTTACCTCGTTGAAGAAGAAGCCAGCCATGATGGAACTGGGGTAGGGAAGAGGCTCCATGCCCAGGGCGTGTCGGGCGGCGTTGTGGCCCGCCAGATCCCCGGCCATCATCACCTCCACGAAGGCAGAGAAGCGCCCGGAGCGGAGGCCACCGGCGAAGAGGTTGGCCAGGCCCTTGACTCGCATGGTATCCTCCCGTTGGGCGCAGAAGCCGGTGCCCACCGTCTCACCGTCGGCGGATAGGGGTTGAACCAGCCAGGCATTCTCGAAGCCGGTGATATGCCGCCACCATTGCAGGGGCAGGTTCAAGGTACACTTGGCAAAGGGTACGTGAACCACCTCCAGCTTCCCCTCCTGTTTCCCCTTTATACGCGTCGTCACCGGGCGGTCGGAGCGGCGCCACTCGCTGGTGAAGTCTCGTTCCAGGAGCTCGCCGGGGATGGAGTGGTAGGAGTAGCCCCCCGGGGTTCCTTCTATCCTGCCCCGCATCTCTCCCGAGAGGCTCTCCATGGCAATGAAGGGCATAGGGAAATAGTTCCAGTTCTCTTCCCGGTCCGGCACGCCGGCCTTGGCGGCGATGCTCACCCGGTCTCCGAAGATGGTACACTTGAGCATGCACTGAACGCAGCCCTGGCCCAGCTTTTCACACCATTCCACGCCACCGGTGCGGCCGGTGGCGTCCACGAAAGCGTCAGCCTTTATTTGGGTGCCATCCTCTAGGAGGGCGGCCACCATCTGGTTGCCCGCCATCTCCACGTCCGCCACTCGGCTGCGGTAGCGAACCTTTATCCCCGCTTCCTCTATCAGCTTTCGCGTCCCCTCCTCGATCCTGGTGACATCGAAGGTAACATTGCCCTTGGGGACGTCGAACTCAGGCTTGGTATGGATGGCCAGGGATTCCATGAGCTGAATTATATCGGAGGTGCCGCCGTCCATGAGCTTGGCCTCCTGGCGGAGGATCCAGCCCAGAAGCTGTCCCGTCCAGGGCCCCAGGCCGGAGAGGGAATCCATGCGCTCGATGATCTCCACCTGGCAACCCGCTTTGCGGGCGGTCAGGGCCGTCGCACAGCCTCCTACCCCTCCTCCTATAACCACCACTTGCGCCATTTCCCTCCTCCTTTCCCGGCTAAGCCCCGATTTTTCTGTCCCTGCCTCAGGCTAGCTTTCGTCCCAAAGCCCCTAGCCAGCCGCTGGCCACTACTCGTTCTCGGATCTCCCCGTAGTCGGTGGTGCTGAACCCTTTGGCATAGTAACGGGTGTCGTCCAGCAGGGGGCCATGCCATTCATTAGGAGTACATTCTGTGTTTATTTCGTTTAAGAAGAAACCAACCAGGGTAGAGCTGGGGTAGGAAACCAGATCCTTGCCCCGGGCGTGTCGGGCGGCGTTGTGGCCCGCCAAGTCCCCGGCCATCATCACCTCTACGAAGGCGGTGTAACGCCCGGAGCGCAGGCCACCGGCAAAAAGGTTGGCCAGGCCCGTGACGCGCATGGTCTTCTCCCGCTGGGCACAAAAGCCGGTGCCCACTGTCTCGCCATCGGCGCTTAAGGGCTGAACTAGCCAGGCATTCTCGAAGCCAGGAATCTGCCGCCAATATTTTAGAGGAAGGTTCAAGGTGCACTTGGCGAAGGGGACATGAACCACCTCCAGCATCCCCGGCACATTGCTCTTTATACGCTTTGTCACCGGGCGGTCGGGGCGGCGCCAGTCGTTGGTAAAGTCTCGCTCCAAAAGCTCTCCTGGGATGGGGTGGTAGGAGTAGCCTTCTGGGGTACCCTCGATCTTGTTTCGTACCTCGCTGGAGAGGCTTTCCATGGCGATGAGGGGCATGGGAAAGTAGTTCCATTTTTCTTCTCGGTCCGGCACACCAGCCTTGGTAGAGATGGGTACTCGATCTCCGAAGACGGTACACTTGAGCATGCACTGGACGCAACCCTGGCCCAGCTTTTCGCACCATTCCACGCCGCCGGTGCGGCCAGTGGCATCCACGAAGGCATCGCCCTTTATCTTGGTACCGTCCTCAAGGAGAGCGGCCACCATCTTGTTACCCTCCATCTCCACGTCCACCACCCGGCTGCGATAGCGTACTTTTATCGCCGCTCCTTCCACCAGATGGCGCAGTCCCGCCTCGATCCGGGTGACATCGAAGGTAACGTTGCCCTTAGGGACGTCGAACTCGGGCGTGACATGGATGGCCAGGGATTCCATTAGGTGGACGATGTCCGCCGCGCCGCCTCCCATGAGCTTGGCCTCCTGGCGGAGGATCCAGGTGAGCAATTGTCCCGTCCAAGAAGCGACGCCGGCGAGAGAGTCCATACGCTCGAGGATCTCTACCTCTACGCCCGCCCTTTGGGCGGTCAGGGCGGCGGCACACCCGCCCAGCCCACCCCCAATGACCACCACTTGTGCTATTTCGTCCCTCTTCTCTTGAATGGTTTCTGAGAATTAACTCAACCGTTTGGCAAAGGCGTTGATCATCCCCGCGTTCTCCATTCGATAGCGAATCTTCCGATAGTCGGTGGTGGCCAAGCCCTGCTCTTTGAAACGGGGGTCATCCAACATAGGGCCGCCCCAGTCAGTGGGGGTGCGCCCGGACTTAAGGACATTCACGAAGTAGCCGATGAGGGTGGAGTTGGGGTAGGTGACGAGATCTCGGCCGAGCACCTGGCGGGCGGCGTTATGGCCCGCCAGGTCGCCGGTCAGCATTACTTCCACAAAGGCGGAGTAGCGTCCCGAGCGGAGGCCACCGGCGAAAAGGTTGGCCAGGCCCTTGACTTGCATCGTCTCTTCGCGCTGGGCACAGAAGCCAGTACCCACCGTCTCCCCCTCGGCGGAAAGGGGTTGAACCAGCCAGGCATTTTCAAAGCCGGTGATTTGCCGCCACCACCTCAAGGGTAGGTTCAGGGTGCACTTGGCGAAGGGGACGTGGATCACTTCCAGCATTCCCGGTATTTTGCCCTTTATGCGCGTAGTCACCGGGCGGTCGGAGCGGTGCCAGTCGTTGGTGAAGTCCCGCTCCAAAAGTTCGCCCGGAATGGGGTGGTATGAGTAGCCCCCCTCGGTGCCCTCGATCTTGCTCCGTACCTCGCTGGAGAGGCTTTCCAGGGTGATATAGGGCATGGGAAAGTAGTTCCAATTCTCTTCCAGGTCCGGCACGCCGGCTTTGGCGGCGATGCTTACCCGGTCTCCGAAGACAGTACACTTAAGCATGCATTGCACGCAGCCCTGGCCCAGCTTTTCGCACCACTCCACGCCTCCCGTGCGGCCGGTGGCATCCACGAAGGCGTCGCCCTTTATCTTGGTGCCGCCCTCAAGGAGGGCGGCCACCATCTTGGGGCCTTCCATTTCCACGTCCACCACCCGGCTGTGATAGCGCACCTTTATCCCGGCTCCCTCCACCAGTTTGCGCATCCCCTCCTCGATCCGGGTGACATCGAAGGTGACCCTGCCGTCCGGGACGTCGAACTCGGGCATGATGTGGATGGCCAGAGACTCCATGAGGTCGATGATGTCCGCCGCCCCGCCTCCCAGGAGTTTGGCCTCCTGGCGCACCATCCAGGTAAGGAGCTGCCCGGTCCAGGGGGCGAGGCCGGAGACGGAATCCATGCGCTCGATGATTTCTACCTGGCATCCCGCCTTGCGGGCGGCCAGGGCAGCCGCACAGCCCCCCACACCGCCGCCGATGACCACTACCCTCTCCATCATAAACCTCCTTTCGCGAAATCTGTCGTGAGCCTCTAGGTTAGCCGTCGTTCATAGATGCCCATCAATCCAGCGTTTTGAATTCGTCCCTGGATGGTAGCATAGTCCTGGGTATCGAAGCCCCGCTCTTTGAACCGGGGATCGACGCCCGGCCCTGGTGGCCACTCTGTAGGACACCGCCCGTGTTTGATGACACCGGTAAAGAAGCCCATCATAGTGCTTTGGGGAAGCTGGAGGTTCTTTAGGCCCAGGGCGTAGCGGGCGGCGTTGTGGCCGGCCAGGTCGCCGGTGTACATCACTTCCACAAAGGCGGAATAACGACCGGATCTAAGGCCGGCGGCGAAAAGGTTATCTATCCCACTAACTTGCAAGCTATCATCATGGGGGGCGCTGCCGTTGAGCTGAACCGTCTGGCCCTGGGCCGAGAGAGGGGTCAAGAGCCAGGCGTCTTCGAGACCGGGCACCTGACGTAGATAGGGGAGGGGGATATTAAGCCAGGTTTTGGCCCAACCCACATGACATACCTGGAATTCATCCTGGGTAAGGCGAGTGGTTACCGGACGCTGGGGATTGAGCCAATCGGAGGTGAAATCGTGTTCCATCAGGGTCCCCGGAATGGGATGGTAGGAATAGCCTCCCGGCGTTTCCATCACTTTTTGTTGCACTAAGGGGGATAGAGAGCCGGGATAGATCATGTAGCAGGAGAAGTACACTCGCCCCGGCACCTCTTCGTCGGGTATGCCAGCCCTTTCCGAGATGGCCACCCGGTCACCGAAGGTGGGGCACTTGAGAATACAGAGCACGCATCCTTGACCATATTTTTGGCAGACGTCCCAGCCGCCGCCTTTCCCCGTGGCGTCCACGAAGACATCCCCCTGGATCCTTCTCCCATCCGCCAGCGCTACCGCCGCCATCCGGTGGCCCTCCATCTCCACATCCACCACCCGGCTGCGCAACATCAGCTTGACACCGGCCGCCGTCACCAGTTTTTCCATGCCCTGGGGCAGGGGAGCGACGTCGAAGCTTATATTGCCCCGAGGCACGCCGAACTCTTCCATTTCATGGACGGCCAGGGACTCCATGAGGGACACAATCTGCCCCGCCCCACCCCCGGTCAGCTTCACCTCTTGGCGCAGGGCCCAGGTCATGAGCTGTCCCGTCCAGGGGCCGATGCCAGAGACGGTGTCAGAGCGTTCTAGCAGAATGACCTCCACCCCTGCCTGGGCGGCGGTAATGGCGGCGGAGCAACCGCCTACCCCCGCTCCAATGACCACTACTCGTGCCATCTTTGCCTCTTATCTAGAAAGGACGGGCCGAGACCTCGGCCCGTCCTTAGCACAAGCCACTATTTAGCTAACCATACTTTCCGGAAGCGAGCATGAAAGGGGTGAGGGCCGTGTTCGTAGTTCATGACGTTCTTGCGGAAGGCAAAGATCTTGGCCTCATAGACCCAAGCCCACTCTGCCCAAACATTCTCCGTGACCAGACGGTCCGCCTGGTTCAGATACCGCCTCTGCTCCTCTAGGTCGTAGGTTTCTTTGGCCTTGGCCACCAGGGCTTCCAACTCCGGGAAATCCACCTTGATGTTGGCGTAGGAGCCGTTCTTGGTGTAGTAGCGGTCGATGAGGCGAATGGGCTCCATGGCATGGCCGGCGCTAGTGACTATGGCATCGGTTTTTTCAATGTCCTTCTGCCAGATATCCAGTACCGTGGGCTGGTCATGGATACTAAAGGTCATCTTGATGCCCACCTTGGCTAACTGGTCCTTTATGATCTCCGATGTCTGAACTTCGTCAGGTCGGGCGGAAGCGACGACGGCCTTGAACTCGAAACCGTTGGGATAGCCCGCCTCGGCCAGCTTCTCTTTGGCTTTCTGGAGGTCGTAGGGGTAGTTCTTGATGGTGGGGTCGTGGGCCCAGGAGGTGGGAGGGTAGATCCCCTCCGCTGGCTTGAAGATGCCCTTGTACACCGCGTCGGAGATGGCCTGTCGATCCACGGCGTAAGCCACCGCCTGGCGGGCCGCCTTTTTGGAGAAGGGCTCTTTGCGCATGTTGAAGTGGACAACGTTGCGTTTGACCCCCGGCTCCACCACCACGGTAACGTTGGGGTCCGCCTGGAGGTTGGCGATATCCTTTACCTCCACATCCATGATGAACTGGACATCGCCGGTGCGGAGGGTGGTCATCCTCACCGTGCCGTCCGGAGTGATCTTCCAGGTTATCTGATCCAGATAGGGCAGCCCGGTGTCCCAGTAGCCGGGGAACTTCTTCATAGTGATGTGGCTGTCCATGGACCACTCCGCTGCCTGGAAGGGGCCGGAGCCCACCCCCCGTTGTCTCAAGTCGTTGTTGGATTTGGCGGGGGCCTGAGGGGAGACGATGCCCCCAGAAGTCCCCGCCAGAACGTTGGCGGCGAACTCCGGGTTGGTCGCCTTGATGGTGAATTTCACGGTGGCTTCGTCCACTACCTCCATGGCTTTGATGTTGTTCCGGGCTTCGCTAGCGGCGGTGCCCGTGAAGTCCTTGTCTATGAGGCGGTCGAAGTTGGCCTTTACCGCCTGGGCATTGAAATCGGCTCCGTCGTGGAACTTGACCCCCTTCCTCAGCTTGTATATAAAGGTAGTTTTATCCGGATTCTCCCAAGAGAGGGCCAACTCCGGCTCAAGGGTGATTTTTTTGGATAGGTGGAGGAGGGTATTGTATAAGTGGTAGACCGTCACTTGGTCGTACCCGCCGCCTATCGAGATGCCCGGGTCTTCGGTCATATTGCTGCCGATGGCGTGAATCAGGGTGCCCCCGTACACGGGCTTTGCAGCAGTGGGGGTGGGCTGGGCAGCCGGGGTTACCCTGGGGGTTCCTGCTGATGGTGCCTGGGTGGGGGCGGGGGCGGCGGCGCAGCCCAGGAGGGTGGCTCCCGCCAACCCCATCCCCACTTTGCCCGCCAATGTCAGGGTCTGGCGTCGGGAGAGTCGCCGTTGCCAAACACTTGTCCAGTAGTTGTTCTCTCCTTCCAAGGTTTGCCTCCTTTCATTAGTTTCTCTTTGTTCGCCTGCCGAGAGAAATCGAACCCTAGTTTAACACCCCAGGATAGACTGTGCAACGAGTGTCGCCAATACTCCCTTCGCTAATGACGCTCTTCGCTCCATGACCGTACCGCCTTATTCTAACATGGTGTTGATGGTAATACGGTCTTCGTCTTCAATTAAAGGCATCTGGTAGTTGTCCACGAAGTAGCGGTGAATAGGGTGGGTGACGTAGGCCCGTTGGGTCTCCTCGCTTAGGTGGTAGAAGACTCCCGTATATTGGTAGGGATCGCCGGAGAGGTTGGGGCCGAATTCGGCGGCAATGACCCCGGGCACGTGCTCGATGGCGCTCCCGATTCTAAAGTACATCTCCTTTTGTTCCTCGGTCACTCCCGGCTTGAAGTTGAAGAGCCAGTGGTGGAGGATGGTACATTGGCCTATAGAGGGGGAACCTGGCCCTCGGCTCAGGAGGTACTCTCGGGGGGCGTGGTATTTGATCTGCAAGTTGTTGATGACGGGATTCTTTTGGTTAGCCTTTGTGCCGGGAGGTACCTGTTCCAGGTTTGGTATCAGATACTTCTCAAAGAACTCCCTTTGCAAAGGATGGGTATGGAACTCCTCGAAGGTTTGCCGGTTGGTGTGGAAAATGACCCCGGCATGTTTGTAAATGAGACCATCGTAAGGGGGGCGGGGGGGCCGCGTCCAGTTGGGGCCGATCGCCACCCCCATCACGCCGCGGATACGTGCCATTCGATGGCAGGCGTCTATTATCTCTTTCCTCTCGACCTCGGTTATATCCGCCTTTAGATTGAAATCGACGAAGGTGATGATCTGGGCTCCAGTGAGAGACATAAAGCTTTTCTCCCCTGTTTATTTCTTTACGAACCCATGGTCTGCCGCACCACCTCCGGGGTGATGGGCAGGCTGAATAGCCGTTTGCCGATGGCGTTGGCGATGGCGTTGGGGATGGAAGCGGCGGGTGCCACTACCGGTATCTCGCTGGCTCCCTTGGCACCGAAGGGCCCCGAGGACACGGGGTCTTCCACAAAGATAGAGACTATCTCCGGCATGTCCTGGGTGGTGGGGATGGGATAGGAGCGGTAGCTCCGGCTCTCTCCAGGAACGAATTTCTCCTTGATGGCGAAGCCCAGGCCCTGGGCAATGCCTCCCTCTATCTGCCCCTCCAGGCCCAGGGGATAGATGACTACCCCGGGCTCCGCCACATGAACAATACGCACCACCCGCACCTGGCCGGTCTTGATATTCACTTCCACTTCGGCCAATTGGCTGGCATAAGAATAGATTTGAGAAACTATCCCTTGACCCGTTTCAAAGTTGATGGGCTCGTAGAGTCGCCAGCCGTAGCTCCCCTTGTAGCGCAAGGGTAGCCCTTTGGCCTGGAGGATGGTGGCTATCCGGGACAGGTGCACCCGCTGACTCGAATCGGCGCCGGAGACGATATATCCATCCCGAAGCTCCACGTCGGTCTCTTTTTCTTCCAGAAGCTCGGCACCCACCTGAAGTAGGACCTTTTTCATCTCCTCGGCTGCATGCACCACGGCGTTGCCGCATAACTGGGTAACCTTGGTGCCGCCGGTAGTGGTGGGATAAGGGGCCAAAAGGGTGTCGGCACCGGTGACGGTCATGGCTTCTATGGGTAGGTTCAACACATCGCCCGTCATCTGAGCCAGAACGGTGTGAATACCCATGCCCTTTTCCGTGGCCCCAGTGAGGATCTGCACCCGGCCGTCCGGCATCAACTCCACGGCTCCTTCCACGGGGCTGAGGCTCTGCTGGCCGTAGGCCCGCCACGTGCAGCAGACGCCGATGCCACGGCGGATGGGGTTGGTGGGGTCAGACCTATGGCGGGCCAGGGATTCTCGAGCCGCCAGATAGTGGCTCCTCAGGGCCTCCAGGGTAGTGCGGGCGCCCACGCTCTCGTCCAGAATCTGCCCGGTGACGGTCTCGGAGCCCAGAACAAAGGCGTTCTTGAGGCGAAACTCAAAGGGGTCCATCCCCAGCTTCTCTGCCAGTTGGTCCATCTGGGATTCTACGGCAAAGGCGATCTGAGGTCCGCTGAAGCCGCGGAAAGAGGCCGATTTGGGAGCATTGGTGCACACCCCTCGAACCTCTATGAAGGCATTGGGCACCTGGTAGGGGCCGGTGGCGTGGGTGGCGGCGAAGGTGAGAACGCCTCCGGCGCTGAGGCCCGTGGGGTAGGCCCCCGAGTTGCCGATGATATCCGCCTGGACGGCGATGGGCTTGCCCTCCCTGGTGGCGCCGGTACGGTAGTGCATGTAGAAGGGGTGTCGCTTGCAGGTGGCCTGGAGGGATTCCTCCCGGGTATAGACTATTTTTACCGGCCGGCCCGTCTTGTGAGTAATGAGCCCGGCCAAGGAGGCGACGTAGAACTCTCCCCCTTTACCACCAAAGCTGCCTCCGGGGTGGATGGAGATGATGCGCACCCGGTCCTTATCGATACCCAAAACCCGGGCGACCACCTCCCACCCCCGGTAGGCATGGGCGATGGGGGTGCGGATGACTATCCTCCCCTCTTCATCTATGTGGGCCACGGCTGCCTCAGTTTCCAGGTAGGCGTGCTCCTGGTGAGGGGTGGTGTACACACCCTCCACAATCACATGGGCTTGAGCGAAGCCCTTTTCGATGTCTCCCTTTATGGTTCTCTGGTACAGATCTAGGTTCCCTTTGGGGTGGATCTGGGGGGCGTCCTCTTTCAGAGCCTCTACGGCATCGAAGACAGCCGGGAGAACCTGGAAGTCTACTTTTATGAGAGAGAGGGCTCGGGTGGCCACCTCTTCCGTCTCCGCCGCCACCACCGCCACTCCCTCCCCCACGAAGCGCACCCGATCTTGGGCGAAAAGGTAGGCGGAGGGGCGTGACCCAGGCAGGTTGTTGACACCGGGGATGTCTTTGGCAGTGAAAACTCCTACTACTCCTGGTACTTTCTCCGCCTCAGCGGTGTCGATGCCTCGAATCATGGCGTGGTGATGGGGGCTGCGCAGGACTTTGGCGTATAGCATCCCCTCTATAAATAAATCGCCGGCAAACCTGGCCTGGCCAGTGACCTTCTCTCTGGCATCGATGCGTTCTACATTCTCCCCCACCAGCTTATGCCCGGGGCGCGCGAGCCGTCTCTGGCCGCCTGCCATGAGGTGGGCGGCGTAGAGCACGGCGTCGATGATTTTTGTGTAGCCCGTGCAGCGGCATAGGTTTCGAGACAGTCTCCGAACCACCTCTTCGCGGCCAGGATTGGGGTTGGCAGTGAGGAGGGCATGGGCCTGCATGATCATCCCCGGCGTGCAGTAGCCGCATTGGATGGCGCCGCATTGAATGAATGCCTCTTGGAGGGGATGCAGCTTGTCAGGTGTGCTCAAGCCCTCGATGGTGGTTATCTCTCGCCCTACGACGCGTCCCACGGGCAGGCGGCAGGACATGGCTGCCTTGCCGTCCAGGAGCACGGTGCAGGCTCCACACTCTCCCGTGTAGTCGCAGCTCCTCTTGGTGCCGGTGAGACGAAGGTCATCTCGGAGAACGTCTGCCAGGAGACGTTTTGGATCCACCTGCAACTCCTGGATATTGCCGTTGAGCAGGAACCAGACCTTTTCCATCTCGCCGTCCTTCTTTCTTTGCCTGGGAAAAGAGGCCTTTTGGTTGCGGGCAACGCTCGCAAAAATATTAAGCTGTAGGCCCTAACGCCGGGACGAGCACCCTCCCCAGGCCTTCGGCCACTGATTTCTCTCTTTTCTCAAGTTAGGTCTTGTTTCCGAATTTATGGCCTAATGCCTCTCTCAAGGCCCGGTAGGGCCGTAGTCGTAGAGACCCATGAGCCACAGTCGGGGCTGGGCGGAGGGCAACTTCTTCTTGTTAATGCCAAACTCGTAGGTCCACTGCCAGAGGTAGATGGCCGCCGGGTCATCAAAGGCCAGTTCCAGGGCCTTACGATAGATGGGGACCCGTTTCTCCTGATCCATGGTCCGCCGTCCCTCCTCCACCAGCCGGTCGAATTCGGGGTTGTTATAGTAGGAGTAGTTCTCCGAACCTTGGCTGTGGAAGGACTGGTAGAGAACGAAGTCCGGGTCCAGGGTGGAGGTGCCCCGGGTGCCGTAAATGAGGCCCACCGGCCCCGTTCCAGCCTGCTTGGCCTTGCCACTGAAATCCTCGGCCGTGGCGTGGGGTACGATCTTGGCCTTTACACCTACCTCAGCCAAGTACTGAGCGATGGCCTGGACGTTTTCCTTCTGGTAGGGGTGGCCACGTTCAGGATTGTCGAACACGACCTCGAAGCCGTTGGGATAGCCAGCGGCGGCCAGAAGCTCCTTGGCCTTCTTGGGGTCGTAGGGATAGGGTTTGCGGTTGGGGTCGTAGCCCATATAAGAGGGGCCCACGGCGCTATACTGGCGCTCAGCGGTGCCGGCCATGATAGTCTTAAGCATGGTGTCTACGTCTACAGCGTAGTTCAGGGCCTGACGTACCTGCTTGTTCCGCAGCGGGCCCGGCTCCAACTGGCTGATCCCGATCCAGGGGGAACTGGCGCTACGAACGTAGCGGGCCTCCAGGTTGGGATCGTCCTTAATGGCCTTGGCTCCCTCGACGCTGATGGGGTGAAAGATGTCCACCTCCCCGGTTCTGAGGGAGGCAATCCGCCCCGCGTCTTGGGGAATGGGCCGGAAAGTAAGCTTCTTGATTACCGCTGATTTCTCCCAGGGCGCGCCCTTCTGCCATCCCCACCACCCCTCGTTGGCCTCCAGCTCAATGCGTTCATCCTTAACCCACTTGAGAAACCGGTACGGGCCGGTGCCCACCGGGTCGGTGGTTAGAATAGCATTTCCCTTTTCCTTCACATATTTCATAGGGACAACCATGGACTGGATAAACTTGAGGGGCATGGTGGGGTCGGGAGTCTTGGAGATGATACGGACCGTAAGGGGATCCATCACCTTGACCTCGGTGATGTCCTTGAAGTCGGTGATGTAGCGGGGCTTGAAGGCAGCGTCCTGCTGCCGCTCCACGTTGAACTTCACTACCTCGGCGTTGAACTCCTCCCCGTTGTGGAACTTCACCCCGGAGCGGAGCTTGAACTCCCAGGTCAGGTCGTCCACAGTCCGGTAGCTGAGGGCCAGGCAGGGGATGAGGTCCAGCTTGGGGTTCCGGCCGCGCCGGAAGAGGCCGTCGTAGATAAGGTCGTGGATGCCTACCCCGGAGCGTGTGGAATCCAGGTGGGTATCCAGGCTCGTTGGGTCCGCGGCATAGGAGAGGACCGCGGACGCCGGGGCAGTGACCGCCGGGGTGGGGGAAGGTTGAGGCCTTGGCGTCGGCGTGGCGGCGGCCGAAGGGGCTTTGGCGGGGGTGGGGGTTGGGGCCGGAGCGGCGGCGCACCCTAGAAGGGTGATACCTGTCATACCCAAACCAGCTTTTGCTGCCGCCCGCAGCGCCTGGCGCCGCGATAGGCGTTTCTGCAAAACGTCTATCCAGTAGTTCCGTTCCTCTCTCATGCTCGAATCCTCCTTCTACTGTTCTATCTTCTTTAGAATCCGGGTAGAGTGCGGCTAACATAAACTAGATGTCCGATTTTGTCAATACCCAGGAGGGTGTTCTCTTTTGTCCACTCAACCCGCCCCAAAAATTTG
Source organism: Chloroflexota bacterium (assembly GCA_016183425.1). GTDB lineage: Bacteria > Chloroflexota > Dehalococcoidia > JACPEP01 > JACPEP01 > JACPEP01. The sequence goes on along the minus strand of JACPEP010000051.1, from coordinate 227 downwards.
AGCCCGATGCCGCATACTTGAGTCTGGGTATCGCCCCATCCCCCGAAAATGGGGAGTCCTTGACAACCTGTTTTAACGCCCTTGTTCGTTACTGTAACATTTGCGTTGGTTGGGGGTGGCAAAGAGACGAGAGACCCCTTAGAATCCAGGTTCAAGGACAGGACCGGATAGAAAGGAGGTCTCTCATGGAAAGCATAGAGGAACTGGCGATGGACCTCAAGGGGGGT